>NZ_JBXWMK010000014.1:0-95093 GCF_059609785.1 Ruegeria sp. YTSC003
CGAGCCTGCGTGATCTGAGGTTTGTACTGGTCGAATAGTTTTCGAACAGGTTTTTTTGAGCATGATCTCGTTAAAGGGCTGTCATTTCCCCAAGGATGCAGTTTCGTACGTTGTTTACTTCTATCTGCGGCACACAGTGTCCTATCGTGACTTGGAAGAGATCATGGCTGAGCGCGGTGTGCGGGTTGATCATGCCACATTGAATAGGTGGGTTGTGAATTACTCGCTGATCGTCGCAGCTCGTGCGCAGTCAAAGAAGCGTCCAACACTGAGTTCATGGCGTATGGATGAGACCTATATTCGAGTTCGCGGCAAATGGATGTACCTCTATCGGGCCGTCGACAACGCAGGAAATACCCTTGATTTCATGCTGTCAGAGCGCAGGAACCGTCCAGCAGCCGCCAGGTTCTTCGCCAAAGCGCTATCGACAAATGGAACCCCGAGCAAGATCGTCATCGACAAAAGTGGCGCCAGCGCAGCGGGCATTCGAGAGGTGAACAAAATCCTCAATCGGTTTGGCTGCTCAGCCAAAATCCAAACGGTCAGGTCCAAGTATCTGAATAACCTGATCGAACAAGATCATCGATTTATCAAGCGTCGCTTCCGGCACATGTGTGGGTTCAAATCGTTCAGATCCGCCTCGGCTACACTGGACGGCATCGAAGTCGCCAACATGATCCGAAAGCGGCAATTCCCCAGCAATACGACGTCTGGCTTCCAGCTATTCGCAGAGATCGCAGGATAGGTGTATCCAGTAAGTCGCTGACTTTGGCCGTTCCTAATATTTGCGACAGAACCGTTTACAACAGATGCCTTTCCGAGGTTGCCCACCAGCGCAATGCGAATGCCATCACAGCTTGGTCGTCATTTTGTAACCAGAAGGAAAATAGAGTTTGGCGTGAGTTACGTTTTTCTCCACCAGCCAAGTGGTTCTTTCGATGGTGAACAAGGCCGTTCCTTCGTTTTCCCCCAGGAACTCCGCAACCTCCAGATTGGCGTTGGTCGCTGAAAACGTCAGTTCGATCTCGGTAAACGGAACCTCACGGACAAGCCACTCGTTTGGCCCAATTTCTTCGAACGACTGATCGCGTGCCTGAGGAATGGTCGCAAGATTGATCCAGCGCTCTTCGAACTGAAAGGCTTTGTTTGAGGCAAAGTGCATACATCTGAGATGCAGAACCTCACCCCCTTTTGGGATCTTGACCCGAGCGCGCAACCAGCCGGGGGCGGGGATGACCTCGCGCTCTACAAGCGAATACCGATAGGAGGCCCCGAGGTTGGTGATTTCTTCCCGAATAAGCGGAATTGTGATCCGGGCTTGGCGCGTCGGGGCTGTTTTAACCCGTGTTCCTGCCTTGCGCTTACGCTCAAGAACGCCATCATCAACCAGTTCGCGCATTGCTCGATTTACTGTGGCCCGCGCACAGCCAAATTCCTTGGCAAGCTGAATCTCACCGGGCACTGCCGCGCCGGGCGGCCAGGTGTTGTCGCGGATGCGGCCAAGGATGTTTGATTTTATATCCTGATAGCTCACCCGCACGACAAATGGCCTATAATATGTCTAAATTTATTGCATAATGTTTGTACTCGTATGCGGCGAGGGATTGCAACCGTCGGCGCGCCCAATTCGAACAACAGCAAGCATACGCAGCCTTCCTATGACCAACCCGAAATGCGAGCAGCAATGAAGCATGTCCGAACCAGAACCCTGGAGCCCATCCTGTGGAAAAACGGCATGGGGACCACGCGAGAAATTGCACGGGCAAGTGGCGAGCAGGGCGTCATCTGGCGTGTGAGCCTTGCTGACGTCGAAGCTGACGGGCCATTTTCCACATTTCCGGACATGTCTCGTATCCTGACCGTTGTCGAGGGAGATGGCTTTGATCTGGTTGGTCCGGCGACACCGTTGAACGCGCGGTTTTCCGATCCACTCAGGTTCTCAGGCGATCTGGAATTGTGGTGTCGGCTGATAGCGGGTCCAGTGCGCAATATTAATGTAATCTATGATTCTGTTCAGTGCGCTGCATCCGTGGATTGCCTGACCGGTGAGGACACTCATGAGCTCCAAGCGGGTCCGAACGAAGTTCTGTGTCTGTTTTCAGTGTACAAGGGCTGCTCTATCGACGGACACAGGGTTGAGCCCACTGAGGCTGCGATCCTTGAGGATGGCAATTTCACAGTCATCGGGCTCGAGGACAGCATTACGTTATTGGCGCGCCTCACGAACCGGTAGCGGGCAAGAGAACCTCAATCTACCATGGGAGGTAACCTAGCCGTCACGCGTTGAAATTAGCCCGGGGTGCATTTTTGCGTGCGAAGTTTCGACAGGTGGCTCAGCAATGCGTTCGCTGTTTTCCACGTCACCTGCTCCTTTTCTTCGGCGGTCAGTGCTGCCGGAACAACCGCATGAGTATAAGGATCGTCCGTGAAGATCGGATAATCCGATCCCAGCATAATTCTGTCTGCGCCCAAAAGCTTAACAGCTGCCTCCAACGCACGTGGCCCAAGCGAAGCGCAATCGTACCAGAGCCGACGCAGACGCTGGGTCGGGAACGGATCATCCGGGTTGCGATGCCGCGCAATGCTTTCTAACCGCTCAAAAATAAAGGGGAGCGTGCCGCCCAAATTAACTATCTGAAAGGAAACAGCCGGGTAAGAATCCAACAGGTCTGACATGATCATGGTCAAGGCGACCTGAGAAGCGCTGGATTGCAGTTCCACTGCGGACAGTCGATATTGCGTCAGGTCCGCAGGGCGCGGCGGCGGGTTTTGCCCGACTTTCAGACCAGGGTGCAGCATGATGTGACAGCCGTATTCGTTTGCCGCTTCCAATAGCGGTCGCAATGTGTCAGCTTCGGCCAAAGAGTTGAAATAGTTCGACGGCAAAATAATTCCAGGCAAACCCAGATCGCGACGAACACGGCGAAGCTCTGCACAGGCAATATCAAGATCATCCAGCGGAACTCCGGCCAACCCGATCAGTGCACCATCGCTATCAATTCCCAACTGGGCAAGGTGATCGTTAAAGGCAGAGATAACCGGTGCAATTTCCGTGGCGGGCAACAGATCAGCGCCAAGTGCTCCGGGGAAGGTCAGCAAGCGGTGCGTCAGTCCCTGCTTTCGCATTTCGGCCAGACACACTTGCGGGTCATGATAGGCATCGGTGAACGGAAATTCTCCATTCATCGCTGACATCACAGTGACACCATCTGTGCGTGTTCTGAGGCGAGGATGCGACTTTCGGGCGCGCAAAGTCTCGACCAGCCCACCACCGTAGTAATGGGAATGCATGTCAATGCGCATATCGGTCTCTCCTGACATCTCGATTACTGACGTAGCGCACAGAAAAGGCCCACCGATTGATTATCGCAGCGGGCCTTTTACAATGTCAAAGTCAGAACGTTACAGGCCCCATTTTGCGGCGGTCGCCGCGAAGAATCCCTGCGACTGACGCAGTTCGATCCAGCTGTTCACATAGTTGATCCATACCTGATCGCTTTGGGGCATCAGCATCGCGATCGGTGTCGGCGCACGCGCCTCATTTACTTCAATCTGACGCAGGTTTGGGAATTTTTCGAGCAGGGTCGAACCTTCGATATTCGATGTGATGAAAACATCAGCGCGCCCTGCCAGAACCTCCTGGAAACCGCGCGCCGGGGCCTCAACGACCTTGATGTCAGCGTCAGGGAACCACTCGCGGACGCTTTTCTCGAATGTCGTCCCCAAGGTGGTCGCAACCTTGACTTCCCCGTTGTTGATCGAGTCCCAATCCGAGAAGTTTTCAGCCTTTTCTTCAGTCGTAAAGGGATAGATTTCAACTGAGATATAGCTATTCGAATACCCGGCAGCTTTCAGGCGGGGCGGGCTGATAGAGGCCGAACCTGTAATGTGATAGTTCCCGGCAACGACACCGTTTACCAGGGTCTTCCAATCCGTTGCCACGAATTCAAGCTCCACGCCCAGATCTTCGGCGAGTTGGGTCATGACGTCGATATCATATCCCTTGTAGGAATTGGTTGCCGGATCCCGGACGGACATCGGGTTCCAGTCGCCGGTTGTCCCGACTTTCAGCACCCCATTGTTCAGTATGTCATTCAGAGCCGATTGGGCATTGGCCGCCCCTGTGAGCATTCCAAGTACAAGACCCGCGGCCAGGCCCATTGATTTCAGCAGCTTCATCGCTTCCTCCCCTTTTGTTCGCGCGTTCGCAACCAGATTTATGTCTGTATTTATCACATTTTGTATAGTTTTAATTTGAAGGCAAAGCTAGTCTTACGCTAACAATCTCAAAGGGGCAGGTCTATGTCAGATGCATCGCCGGTCATCACAATCCGCGACTTGAATAAGTGGTACGGAGACTATCACGCGCTCAGAGACATCAATCTGGATGTCTCGCTTGGGGAAAGAATTGTTGTATGCGGGCCTTCGGGATCCGGCAAATCAACGCTCATACGATGTGTGAATTCTCTGGAGGAGCATGATTCCGGTTCGATCACGGTCGACGGGATCAAAATGACGGACAAAAAGGCCGCCGAAGAAATCCGATCCGAGGTTGGCATGGTGTTTCAGCAGTTCAACTTGTTCCCCCACCTGACAATTCTCCAAAATCTGACGCTAGGACCAATCAAGGCACGTGGCCTGTCGAAATCGGACGCGGAAGAACGCGCCATGACATATCTCGAACGAGTCCGGATTCCTGATCAGGCGCACAAGCGGCCAACCGAACTTTCCGGTGGTCAGCAACAACGGGTCGCCATAGCGCGCTCACTTTGCATGGAGCCCAAGATCATGCTTTTTGACGAGCCCACCTCGGCGCTAGACCCCGAAATGATTTCAGAAGTGCTCGACGTGATCGTGGATCTTGCCCAAGAGGGAATGACGATGATCTGCGTCACCCACGAGATGGGGTTCGCGCGCAAGGCAGCGGACCGGATGATCTTTATGGATCAGGGCGAGGTGATCGAAACAGGTACACCCGAAGATTTCTTCGAGGCACCTAAATCAGAACGTTGCAAGCTTTTCCTCAGCCAGATCCTTCAGCACTAAGGGGTATCACATGAAACGTACAACGCTTGTCGCTCTTTGTGCGCTTGTCATTCTCGCCGGTTGTAGTTCTTCGGGCAACTGGGGATGGTACGTCGTCAACCCCTCTACAGAAACGGGTCAGAACAACATCCGATTTCTTTTGTCGGGTTTCTGGTCGACGATCAGCCTGTCGTTGATTGCCGCCGTTCTATCAATGGCCATCGGGCTTCTGGTTGCCCTGCCGGGCATGTCTTCAAACCGATGGCTGCGGTTACCAAGCAGGGTCTACATTGAATTCATCCGCGCCATACCGCTCCTGCCGATGTTGTTCTGGGTATTTTACGGATTCCCGGTTGTTCTGAAATCAATCGGTATCAATATCAGCATCGACGCGTTCTGGGGCGCGATCATCACGCTGGCCATTTCGGATAGTGCCTTCACCGCCGAGATCTACCGCTCGGGCATCCAGTCGATTGACAAGGGTCAGACCGAAGCGGCAAAAACTGTTGGCCTGAACTACCGCCAGACGATGCAGTATGTAATCCTGCCGCAGGCGATTAAGCGGATTCTACCCCCGTTGGCGAACCAGTTCATCTATATTGTAAAGATGTCCGCCTTTGCCTCGGTGATCGGGATGCAGGAGTTGACGCGCCGTGCCAACGAGTTGGTCGTAACGGAATACCGACCGCTTGAGATCTATACGCTTTTGATCTTTGAATATCTTGTTCTCGTCCTGATCATCAGCTTCTTCGTACGCTGGCTGGAACGAAAAATGAGATCGGACGAAAGCCGCTGATCAATGAACAAAGCTGGCGAAATCCGCGGCGACGGCCTGCGCCGCGGCATTGACGAGTTCACGCCCGTGTTCGGGTCGGGCCAGTTCAGAATAGGACCCAACGCGCCCATCGGGAAAGTCGCGCCGATGTTCATCGGGCGGCCCATGGCGGTCACCCGCGTGGGCCGCGATGTACTCGGCAGAAAGCTTGCGCGGAGGACTCGTGACTCTGGCCTGAACAACGCGATGGGTGGCCTGTGTAATCGCGACCTCGGATGGGGTGGCGTGCATACCCTCCCAGTCGCCGTAATAGCCACGTCGGAG
The DNA here is from genome assembly GCF_059609785.1 of Ruegeria sp. YTSC003. Taxonomy (NCBI): domain Bacteria; kingdom Pseudomonadati; phylum Pseudomonadota; class Alphaproteobacteria; order Rhodobacterales; family Roseobacteraceae; genus Ruegeria; species Ruegeria sp. YTSC003. The sequence goes on from NZ_JBXWMK010000014.1 coordinate 6,125, forward strand.
TTTGTTGACCCGGTCAAAGTCCCACCAGCTCCGAATTCGGACTGTCGCACTTACGTCGTGGGCCGCCTTCCGCAAGGGCTCAAGGTTGGCACCGTGGCCGTTCAAAACATAGATCATCGAGAATCCATGGTGGGCCAGCCCATGCATAACCTCTCTCGCCAGATCGCCGTAGAGACCGGTGCTCAGCGAGACGGTGCCCGGAAAGCTCATGTTGAACGGCGCAGGGGCGTAAGTCAGTTCGGGTGCCACTATCGCGCTAGCGATATCGGCCGCAGCCCAGGCGATCTCGCGCGCGCAAATGGCATCCGTACCGATCAGACCGATGGGTCCGTGCTGTTCGATGGACCCGGTCGGCAGAATAACTCCCTTTCGGGTTTTGAGGTATGTCTCGACCTCGGTCCAGGTCATCTCTTCCAATCGCATATTGCCAGCTAACAGAACCATTCAAGAAAAGGAAAGACACGATGTCCTGGAGCGGATTTCTCACTGAAACAATGGAACGTATAGGCGTTTTGCAGAAACAGGCCCCGGGTATGTTCGAGGGGTTCAACTCGATGTCCAAAGCCGCCAAACGCAATGGCGCGCTGGATGAAAAGACCAAGGAGCTGATCGCCCTGGGCATTGCAATTTCGACGCGTTGCGACAGTTGTATCGGGTTTCACACCAAATCGCTTGTCCGGCTCGGCACTACCCGCGAGGAGTTTTGCGAAGCATTGGAGATGATCGGCTATATGGGTGGCGGTCCTTCGATCGCCTTTGGCGCAAAAGCGCTGGAAGCGTTTGACGAGTTCAATGGTACCGGTGCTTAGGGGCCACACTAAGGCAGCGTGCATCTTTTTCTGTCATCCGTCAGAGCTGTTGACCCACTGAACAGTACCTTCATCTGGTTTTGTTGCCAAGATTTGAGCCCGTTGAGTTGTTTGAGCACTCGCTTGTGAGTCAGGTGGCGAGCTCAGCGAACTGCTGAAATGGACAAAGTTCGGGCGTGAGTTGGCCGCTATGGATCATGTGCGACACTTCGCTTCCGTCGAGCGTTGCCGCCGCTGAAGCAATGGTCTTGAACCTGCACATGTGGCGTACCCTCTGAATGAATGGGATGTGTCGCAAACTTTTGGAAGGGCCAGTGGCGGCGATTTACTGGCACGCCTATGGTTCTGTTGCAAATTTTTGAGCATGGCGAGCTGAATCAGCGATCGTATCGGTGTTAACCGGCGAGTTCGGCAAAATGTTTGAATGGACAGACTCCAGGCGTAAGTTGCCGTTTGCGCACATGTTTTGAGAACTGGGGCAAGCCGCGGAGCTTTTGAGCCGCAGATCCAATTGAATTCCTGAGTCAAGCTGGTCAATTTCGAACCAGTTGTTTCCAATTTTGCACGAACTCGCGTGGTAGTTGCCGTTATGACATTGCGTAAATGGATTTGATCTGAGGAAACTCCATGGCAACGCCCGGCAATTTTATCTTTTTTGTAACGGACAATCATGCGCGCAACTTTCTTGGCGCAGCGGGGCATTCAACTGTGCTCACCCCGAGCCTGGACAAACTTGCTGGACGTGGAGTTCGTTTTGAAAACGCTTACGCCACCACAACTTTGTGTTGCCCGGCTCGCGCAGCGATCGCCACCGGCCAGTATCCTCACCAAACCGGGTTCTGGGATAACGCGACGATGTATGATGGATCAGTTAAGTCCTGGCACCATCGGCTGCGCGACGCAAACGTGCCAGTCACTGCAATTGGGAAACTGCATTACCGTTCAGAGCAAGATGACAATGGATTTGCCGAGGAAATTCACACGATGCACGTGGTCGATGGGATTGGATCCCCGCTGACGTTGTTGCGAGCAACTGAAGATGGGGTGCCAAGTCGCGCGGGTCACAAGGCAATCTATGGGAATTCTGGGCCGGGAGAGACAGATTACCAGATTTATGACCGCCAGATCACCGAACGCGCAATCGACTGGTTGCGCGCCAATGCCGACAACGCTGAGCCGTGGGCCTTGATCGTTTCTTATCCCAGCCCGCATCCCGCGTTCCGGGCGAAACAGGAGTTCTGGGATCTGTACCCTCCGGAAGACATGACTTTGCCGTCCACGTGGGACGCGTCTGATCGCTATGACCATCCAGCTATGGCGTATCTTGCGTGGATGAATCAGTTGCCTCAGGGCATGGACGAAGCATTCTTGCGAAATGCCTATGCCGGATACTGCGCCCTGATCACTCAAACCGACGCAGAAATTGGCAAAGTAATTGATATGGCTGAAGAACTGGGCCTGACTGACACCACGCGGATAGCTTACACATCGGATCACGGAGAGGCAATCGGTGCTCATGGTATTCTGGGTAAGGCCAATCTGTATGAGCATTCCGCCGGTGTTCCACTAATTTTGGCTGGTCCGGGATTGCCGGAGGGTAGGACGGTTTCAGATTGTGTCGGTCATGTGGACCTGTTCCCGACTATTTTGGATCTGTTTGACGTGCCAACCCCAAAGGACGGGGGCCTGCCGGGTTGTTCGCTTTTGCAAGTGATCAATGGCGAGCAGCCACAGAGAACGGGTTTTTCCGAATATCATGCGATGGGAAGTGTAAATTCCAGTTTCCTGATACGGCAGGGTGACTGGAAACTGATCTATCACGTCGATATGCCCAACCAGCTTTTTAATCTGGCGACTGACCCTGATGAAGCAATCGATTTGCTGGCCGGTGGGAACACCCACCCAAAAGAGGCAGAACTATCGGCACTGCTGTGCGCGATGGTCAATCCCGAAGAGCTGAACGCGGTCAGCAAGGCTGATCAGTTGGCCCGGATCGAGGAGTTGGGCGGTTATGAGGCCGTAAGAAATTCTGGCTCTATTGCGGCCTCGCCCATTCCCGGCATGAAAGTCAATCTGGAGAAGATCTGAGTCTGCCGTTTAGTCGGCATCCAGTTTCTTGTCCAATTCTTGCCGATACGCCAGAACCTCATTTCGGATCGCTTTTTTCATGAATGCAGCGGCTCCGTCGACTTCATTGTCGACGGGAACGACGAAGCCAACAGGAATAGAATGCTGTGTTTTAATGCGGCGCAGAACATGGGTTTCCCCAAGCAGGGCCTTGGAGAAAATGCCGTCCGTAATGGTCAAACTGCCGACTGCCAGCCCGATATTGATCGCGACGTCAACCGTTCCGCTTTCTTGCCGAACGTTTGGGATTAAACCCGCACTGTCGAACACCCGAGCAATGCGTTGACGCATGATCGAACCGCTCTCTATCAGCGACAGAGGTTCATTGGCCAAAGCCTGAACAGGAATTTCACGTTGGTCAGACAAACCATGTGTCCGAGGTAAAGTAACGCACAAGGGAAAGTCGATGATTGGCTCTCCGCGAACGCCGGCATGCACAACGGGAACCGTCGTGAGCGCAATGTCGAACATGCGCGATGCAGCCCAACGTTTGATACTATGTCGGGCCTCAACGCTGATGCTGACACGAGTGTTGGACTTGGTCTCACGGTAATAGCGACGAACAGCGCTTGGGAGAATTTGCTCGGCCATTCGGGGAAACCCGAGTATCCGGATCGTCTGCTCTTTGGTCGCGCCATTGCGAATGGCATCGGAAATTCGCGGCAGCTCATCTACGACACTGAGCGCTCGAATTGCTTCGGGTAAAAAGGTTTCAGCTGCCTCGGTAGGGATCAGGCGCTGCCGTTCTCTGCGAAACAGTTTCAGTTCCAGATCACGCTCTAACGCCGATAGCATTCTGCTGGCCGCAGATGGCGTCAAATGCATCTTCTCAGCGACGCTTGCAATTGTCCCTGCCTGCATGACCTCAACAAACAGCCTGAGTGAGGGAATTTTGGGCATTCTGGCGGACATTTCTGAACCCTGACTTGGTGCCAATTTGGTGTATTTTGGGAACCAACTTGCCGGAATTATTCAATCCGTGCACGAGTAAAATAGTCAGCTCGTGATCCGAATTTCCTCTAACACTCATATCAAAAAGATATTTTTGAACCGATTCCTGCGTTGGTACTGTTTTTACTAAATCTGGGATCTCTGATTGGATCTGTCGGTTCGAAAGTGGGGCACAAATGAACAATGACGCAATTGCGGCGGCCAAAGAGGTTATGCATCGCCATGTGCAGGCACTGAATGCACGTGATGCCACGGGCATATCGAAGACGCTCCACTTTCCACATTATCGATTGTCCGGCGAGGCGGTGAAGATCTGGGAAACCCCAGACAGCTATTTCAGCGATTTTAAGACGAGGGCTGGGGGCGATTGGGGCCATACCGAATGGGGGCATCTGAACGTGCTGCAATCCAGCCAAAGCAAAGTGCATTTGGACGTAATGGTGAACCGGTTCGACCACGACGGGCTGCCCTTGGTGTCTTTTCCTTCGCTGTGGGTGGTTACACGGATTGATGGTATTTGGGCGGCGCAGATGCGGTCATCGTTTGCGCAGGATCTGCGTTGAACTGATATCAGATTTTCTTCTTTCTCTGGCACGGCTATAGTGGTTTAGACTGCTTAAATTGCTAGAGTTTGATATGAACATCCGTCAGCTTCGCTATTTCATTTCAATCGTTGATCAGGGCAGTGTTTCCAGTGCCGCGAGGGTACTGCATATTGCCCAGCCCGCGTTGAGCCAGCATATCGCAAATCTGGAAGAAGAACTTACCACCGAATTGCTGATACGCTCATCACGGGGGGTCAAACCGACAAAGGCTGGCGAAGTTCTGTATCAACACGCCCGCAAGATAGTGGCGCAGATGAAGCAAGCCACCGATGACGTCCGGAAAGAGGCGGATACGCCCCGTGGTGAAGTTTCGATCGTCGTGCCGCCGATGTTGGGCGTTCATGTTGCGCCGTTGTTGTTGGAAAGGGTGGCCGAGAAGTATCCCGAGGTCGAGCTTCGAATTCTGGAGGAGCTGGCGTTGAACGTGAAAGAGATGATTGAAAACAGCCGCGTGGATCTGGGTATCCTGGCGACCCGCGAAAAAGCGTCCAAGGCTGAGTATCTGCATCTCTATACGGAACCTTTATACTTGGTGACCCGACGCAAAGAGGGCGACAAACCCTGTTCCGGGGATGAAACCATCGATGTCAAAGCCTTGTTCTCTACGCCATTGGTCTTGAGCCAGCAGTCTCATGCTGTCCGCGAAATTGTCGAAGATGTGGCTGAAAAGATGGGTCGAGCGCTGAACTTGCGTGTCACAACAGAATCCGCCCGGCTGAGGCTTAGCTACATCCGCAGCGGTGTAACGTCGGGTGTGCTGCCGTGGCCGTCAATTGATGCACTTTGGCGCCGCGGGGAAATCTCTGCAAAACGTTTGGTCAAGCCAGATTTGATCCGCGAAGTTTACTTGACCTGGCCACGCAATCAGCCGCTGAACGCGGGATCGCGGGCCGTTCGGCAAGAGTTGCTGGATATCTGCCACGAACTGTTTGACAGCGGTATTATCCGAGGCACGTTTCGGCATGTGCAAACCGAAGGTCAGAAGCCGTAAAGGCGCGCCGGATTATCTGACAGGATTGCTTTCCGAGTTTCTGCGGATGGGGCCCAAGTCGCCAATTCATCCAACAAATCGCCGTCATTGGGCATAGCGACCGGAATATGTGGGTGCGGCCAGTCGGTCCCAAAGACAACCTGATCTGGGTTCGCCGCAACCAATGCCTGCGCGACGCGTGTGACATCTTCATAAGGCAGCGTAGCCCGACCTGTGATCCGATATGCGCCTGAAAGTTTGCTCCAGGCCTTGCCTGTGCCCATCAGGTTCAACAAAGCCTGAATCCCTTCTGAATCGATGCCCCCTGCCACTGGAAAGTGCCCCATATGGTCAAAAACGGTCTGCAGCGGCAGGGTCGAGAAAAAGGCGTAAAGATCGGGGAAAGCGCTGACGTCGAGTAACACCTGAAGATGCCAGCCCATCGGCGCGATCTTGTCGGCGATAGTGCGTACCTCGGTCATCGCCTTTTCACCGCTGAACAGCAGATTGGCCCGGACTCCGCGCACGCCCTGATCATGCATGTGCTGCAACTCATCCTCGGTGATCGAAGCGTCAACCACGACCACAGCACGGTAGCGTTCAGGGTCGGTAGCCGTGGCCTCAAGCGTCGCACGATTGTCGGTGCCGTAAATGCTGGGCTGTACGATAACAGCGCGCTGAAACCCCAATGTTTTAAGCAAATGTTCATATGATGCCAATGACGCTTCCGGAGGGGTATACAATCTGTCCGGCACCATCGGGTACAGTTCTGGCGGGCCGAACACGTGGGAATGGCAATCGCAGGCCAACGGTGGCATTTTAAATTGCGGCGCGTGCGGTGCCCCATCCGGTGCCGCGCAGCTCGGGATTTCTGCGTTGGCCCCAGTCATGTCGAGGTGCCGTTTGACGCGACAAAGTCAGCGTTAACGCCCGGGGCAGGGGTTGCGCCAAACCCGCCACGCTCCAGTACCGCCTCAACACCGCCATGTTTCGCGATGATCGCCGCCTGATCAGCTTTGGCCTGACGGTCAACCGCATCCGGGTCGCAAACCTTGAGCAGTTCAGTATGCAGTTGGGCACGGGTCCCTTCGTACTCGGGCGCGGTCCCCAGATCGTTGACTTCACCCGGGTCGGTGTCAAGATTGAAGAGCTGTGGCTCATAGCCGGTGTAATAAATGTATTTCCACGGGCCCTTGCGGATCATGAACGCCCCGGACATGGCGCCGGCAGCGTGATACTCTGAGAATACAGCGCGGTCAGGGCAATCTTCCTCAGCCGCAATCCGGAACAGGGAGCGGCCGGGCAACTTAGGGTCATTGGCCTTAAAACCAGCGCACTCCAGTACGGTGGGAAAGACATCTGCCAGCGACACCGGTGTCTTGCTGACCTTGCCGCCGGGCACGTCTGGTCCGGCCATGATCATTGGAATGGCGGCGGCCTCTTCGTACATGTTGGATTTGCCCCACATGCCACGCTCGCCCATGTTGTCGCCGTGGTCGCTAACATAGATGACATTTGTGTTGTCGTTCAGCCCAGCAGCTTCGATCGCATCCAGAATTCGACCAACATTGTAGTCCATGAAGCTGACCAGTCCAAAATAACCGGTCAGCGCGGCCTGCGTGCGTTCCTCATTAAAATTGTCGTAGACAAAGCAATGGCGCAGTGCCTTGAGCCAGGGGTGGTCATCCTCGCGCGCAGGTTTCGAAGGTTTGAGATCCATGTCCTTGTACAGGTCATAAAACTCCTGTGGTGCGGTCAGCGGGAAATGGGGCGCAACCATCGAGATGAAAACTGTCCATGGCTTGTCGCCCGCCTGTTCATTGCCACGTTCGGCAATCCATTCGCATGCGGCATCGGTGATGTTGCGATCATACGTGGTGTACGAAGTTTCACCTGCGCCTGCGCTGTCGGCCAGATCGCGGGCTTTCCAACGGCGCGGCAACGGCTCTCGTACACATCCCAGCACGTCGCCGACACCGTTGACCAGATGCATCGGGATCTGCTGGAAATCCAACCCGACTGGGTCAGATGCGTTGCGGTAGTGCAGTTTGCCGATCGAACCCACCGGGTTACCGTTTTGCTGCAGGTAATGGCCCCATGACTTCGGCTCGCCCGTGTAAGGTGTGGCATTGTCCCAATGGCCGGTCTGATGGCCATATTTACCAGTTGCAAAACTGGCGCGTGCAGGCACGCAGATGGGCGCGTTGGTATAGGCGTTTTCGAATAAGGTGCCCCGCGCGGCCAGCCGGTCAAGATTGGGTGTCTTGATAAATGGGTGTCCGGCGCATCCCATGATGTTGGATGCGTGTTCATCAGACATCAGGACAATCATGTTAGGGGTGGTCATTGCGGCCTCCATTTTGTGCGTGCGCTTCAATCCGCGCCAAAAGTGCGGAGCTGGGATGTGCGGGTTTGACGTTGCCATACCGCCCCGCTTGGGACCGGCAGGAAAACCCGGTCGCCAAAGCGCCAGTTCCGGCAACGTTTAAGGGTTCGCGCCAAGACATTTCGAACAGTTGGCTAGACATGTCTCGGTGTTCGGCTTCGTGGCCAAACAAACCAGCCATGCCGCAACACCCGGTGCTGGCGATGTCGAGCGTCAGGCCGAAATGCCGAAACACTGCTTGCCAGCGCCGGGGGGTGGCGGGGTCGGCTGTTTTCTCGGTACAGTGTGAAAACAAGGTATAGCGCCCCGTGTCATCAACGGGCATTTGGGGAAGTGAGTGCAGAATGTCAGACAGGAATAGGTCCAATGACATGACTTTTCGCGCGCCCAGATCGTATTCCTTGTTCAGCAGGTCGGTCACGGCGGGTTCAAGGCTGATCAAGGGCAGATCGTCGGGCATGACCCGCAACAAAAAAGCGGTTGTCTGATCGCGCTGCGTTTCAAAGGCATCCATCATGCCACGCACTTGCCGTGCCTTGCCATTGGCCACAGGTGGAATGGCCCAGACAGTAAATCCCAGCTTCTTCAACAGGGCTGTTGATTGCGCAACCACGCCGGTGTCGAATGCGCCAGTGAAACTGTCGAGGACCAGAAGTGCCGGATTCTGACCCCATTTCGATGGCGTCGTGTCCGGATAAACAATGCGACCCCCGGCGTTTTGCACCGCCTCTTCTGCGGTCAGCGGCGCATAGCGCGGGATATCGACAAGGCCAAATCCCCGGTTCAACACAGCCCTGGTCAAGCTTTTCCCCAACACCAGATTGGCCAGACGCGGCAGCTTGCGCAGGGCAAGCGAAAGCCCCTCCATGTGGCGCAGCAGGTGATCGCGTGCAGGGCGCGCGCGGGTCTGGAAGTACTGATGCAAAAAGGCGGATTTCATCGCCGGGATATCTACGCGGACCGGACATTGACCGGTGCAGGATTTGCAGGACAGGCACGTGTCCAGACTGCGTTTCAGCGCCTCTTCAACAAGGGCGGCATCCTCGCCGGTTGAGCGCAGACGCGCCCATTCGCGGAATAGGCTGGCGCGACCCTTGGGGGCTTGAACCTTATCGTGCGTAGCCTTGTAGGACGGGCACATTGGATCGCTAGGTGCCCAGTTGTGGCACGCCCCGTTGCCATTGCAGGCAATCGCGCGTTCGATGGCGCCAAAGTTTTCTTCGTTGATTTCCGCATCGCGAGGGCCGCGCATGGGTACGGCGTCGATCTTCATCACCGTCAGATCGCTTTCGGCGGCTGTCACCAACTTGCCGGGGTTCAGGCGATTGTCGGGATCAAACCAAGCCTTGATTTTGCGCATCACCGCATAAAGCTCGGGACCAACATAGCGTTCAACATATTCGCCGCGCACGCCCTTGCCATGCTCGCCCCAAATCAGGCCTCCGTGTTTCTGACACAGGTCCGATACCGCGTCCGAGACTTTGCGGATCATCGCCCGATCCTGCGGCTCTCGCATGTTCAGCATTGGGCGCACGTGGACGCAGCCGACATCTGCATGCCCAAACATGCCATAAGATAACTCGAACTGATCCAGAAGCGCGCCGAATTCGGCGACAAAGGCTGACAAGTTTTCGGGCGGTACAGCGGCATCTTCGACAAAAGGCAGCCCGATCCGCTTTGTCTCAACCGCGGCCAGCAGTCCTACAGAGCGTTTGCGCATTTCCCACAATGCTGACATTTCGTCGGGTTCTGCCGTGGTCACCTGTGCTGTGACATACACGTGGTTTTGGTTCAGAATTCGGGCCAGACGTTCTTGACCGGCTGTGACGTCTTCAACCGTTTCACCGATGAACTCGACAAACAGGAACCCGCCTGCATCGCCGATCTGGCCTAGCACGCCCTCAAGCTCGCTCCACATGGGCGAGGCGGCGGCAAGGGCAAGGATCTTGTCATCCAGAAACTCTATTGCGCTTGGATCTGCCTGCACCAGATGCGGAACATGTCTGAGCGCCAATGCGCAGTCGTCATAAGCCAGAACTGTCAGCGCCCGCTGTTTTGGAATTGGTGTCAGTCGCAGGGTCAATTGGGTGGTCAGCGCCAATGTCCCCTCTGACCCAGCCAGAAGCTTGATAAAGTCGAATTCACCCGACGCGCCGCGCGCCTGATCAAGGTTATAGCCGGTCAGCCCCCGGTTCAGCTTTGGGAAACGTCGGGCGATCTCGGCGGCCTTGTCGTCCAAGTCCTGACGCAGAGCATGTCCCATTTGACCAAGCTCCGCATCAAGTGATCCGTGAGTGGTGACAGAGACAGGCCGCCCGTTGGCCAGAATCACATCCGCTGCGATGACATGATCAGACATGCGCCCATAGATCCGGCTGCCTTTGCCGCTGGCATCGGTGGCAAACATACCGCCGATTGTTGCCCGAGAAGAGGTCGACACCGTGGGTGCAAAGAAAAATCCGTGGGGTTCGAGAAAAGTGTTGAGCTGATCCAGCACGACACCGGGCTGAACCGTGACAGTTCCTGCCTGCAGACCCAGGGTCTCGATACCCCGCATGTGGCGCGACATGTCTACAATCACACCCGCGTTCAGTGATTGCCCGTTGGTTCCCGTTCCACCACCGCGTGCTGTCAGGGCAATGTCATGCTCTTGCGCCAATCGGGCCAGTATTGCGACGTCCTTGCCGGATTTGGGAAACAGGATCGCGTCTGGAGTAATGTGATAGATGCTGTTGTCCGTGGCGGCGACCAGACGAGCGCCTTCATCGTTTTCGACATCACCGGAAAATCCCTCTATGCGCAGCGCATCGAGATACCGAGACAAGGATTCGGGGGGGTGATCCAGCATGTTAGCGATCCTGCAGGGTTGGTCCGGGCGCAAATACGCCCGAACCCATGGCTTCAGGTTTGCGGCGTGGGCGCTTGGTTCGACGTCCGCATGCGGGCGATGATCCGAATACCAATGGCAACCAGCGGTATGGCAAAGAACACCAGCGCAACAGGACGGTGCAGGAAGATGCCAAAGCCGTCATCGGTCAGTAGCACCGATTGGCGCAGCGCTTGTTCGGCACCTGGTGCCAGAACAAAAGCAATGATCGTGGCAGCGGGGCTGAAGTTCAGAGTCCGCATGAAGTAGCCGATCAGACCAAAGAGGCAGGCAACGGTGACATCGAACATCGACGAGCGCGCCGTGTAGGCCGAGATCAGTGCCACAGCCAGGATAGTTGGATAGATCAGACGCTGCGGCACCTTGTCGATCACACGACCGATCAGTGGACCACCGAACCAGCCAATGAGACCATATAGAGCGATCCCGATCAAACCGGCTGCGAACAAACCGTAAACGATGTCGCCCGAGGTCTCAAAAATCTTTGGCCCCACTTGGATGCCATGGATCAGGAACACGCCCATGAGCATCGCCGCAATGGTCGATCCGGGCACACCAAGCGCCAAAAGCGGGATCATCGACGGACCGGACACGGCGTTATTGGCCGCTTCAGGTGCCGCGACGCCTTCGATCGCTCCTTTGCCCCATTCATCTTTGTTTGCAGCTTTCGCCCTGGACGAACCATAAGCCACAAAACACGCCACGGCGGAGCCAACGCCCGGAATCAGACCCACCATCGAACCGATCACCGAACCACGCCCGATGAAGGGCAGGCAGCGCTTGACCTCGGCCCAGCTTAGGCGGTCGTCATCGGGATTCTTGGCGCGGATTTCGTCATGATGTTCTTGACCTTTGCGCGCAGGGAAAACTTGAGCAAAAACTTCGGAGATCACGAACAGACCAATAAGAAGCGGAACCAGCGAGAAGCCGTTGTAGAGTTCGACCATACCGAAATCGAACCGCGGCTCGGACGTAATCGGATCCAGACCGATCATCGCCAGCGTTGCCCCGAACAGAGTCGATGCGATGCCTTTGAGTACCGAGTCTGAAATGACAGAACCGATGATCAGGAAGGCACAGACATAGATCGCAAAATAATCGGGCGGACCCAGCTCTCGGGTCAGCTGCGCAATAGTCAGCGCGCCAAAAATCAGGATGAACTCACCGACAAAGTCGCCAATGACCGAGGCCACAGTCGCCGTTTTCAACGCCTTGCCCGCCTGTCCTTTCTTGGTCAGCGCGTGCCCGTCGATTACTGTGGCCGCAGCCGCCGTTGTCCCAGGCGTGTTGAACAGGATCGCGGATATCGACCCCCCGAACCGTCCAGCCTTGCCGATGACGTAAAGAAAGGCCAATGCCGACAGAGGGTCGATGTAATACGTGATTGGCACCAGCATGGCGATCGCGGCCGAGGCCGTCAGCCCCGGCACAGCACCCACGATGACACCCAGGACCGCGCCAAGCACTACAAACATAAGCGTCTCGGGCGTGGTGAAGATGGTGTAGAAACCGTTCAGAAGTTCCATGTCATATCCCTCACTTCAGCCCGATCAGGGCCAGGGGGTTGAAAATGGTCGCCTCCGGTTCAAACACGGTCATCAGCTTGAAGAACAGCAGATAGAGCGCGACGGTCGCACAGACAGGCAACAGGATCAGGGCCGGGCCACGCACGGCGAAGATCAACGCGGCTACCAAAAGCAGCACGAAACAGGCTGTGACGTAACCAAAGGCGCCGAACATCCAGACAAAAGCGATTCCCAAAGCAAAGAGCGGCACTGCGTCGGCAAAGAAGCGTTTGATCTCAAAGCTTGACTTGTCAGCAGGGGCGACTTGCTCGCGCAGGCCAAAAACAGTCATGGTCACGCCGATCAAGCCCAGGGCGACACAGATGGCTTGTGGAAAGAACCTTGGTCCGATGCCTTCCTCATCAATGAAATCCAGCGAGATGTTGAAGGATTTCCAGAAAAAGAAAGCCGCGAGCACCACCAAGGCCAATCCGGCAAAAATGTTGTGGCGCGCAGTCTTGCGCGCCACTTCAATTTGAACACCCTCGGTCATTCCAGGGTTTCCAACAACTTGACCCACTCGACCTTCGAGTTTTCGATAGCCGACGCGGTATCGGGGCCGCTCACGCTCGAAGTCGGCAGGCCGGCCTTGGAGAGGGTGTCGATATAGGCAGTTTCCTGAGTGATCGCGACCAAGGCATCGGACAGTTGCGCAACAACCTCGTCAGAGGTACGAGCAGGAGCCATCACGATCATCGGGGTTGAAACTGGGATGAAGTCGACGCCCAGTTCCTTGGCCGAAGGGGCATCAGGCGCCGCCGGGTGACGGTCGTTTGACAACACGGCCAGCAGGCGCACGTCGTCCTCAAACCCACGGCCCAGGTGCGCGCCCATGACGCCAAAATCAACATCTGCGCTGGTCAGCGCAGCACGCACGCCTGAGCCACCTTTGAACGGAACGTCCTTGGCTTTGACGTCGTTGGGGTTCAGAACACCCAGACCCGCCATGTGCCAGACGTTGCCGCGACCAGTGTGACCCCAACGCAGTTTAGTGTCCGAAGTTTTGGCTGCTTCGATCAACTCGTCCAGCGATTGGATCGGCGAACCAGTGGGGACAAAGATGCCGGCGGTCAGCTCACCAATGGTGCCGACCATTTTGAAGTCATCTTCCGAAACAACCTGTGGTTTGATCAGATTTTTCAGAACCATCGAACCGGCGGACGCCAGATAGAGGGTGTACCCGGTGGGCGGCTGGTCTGCCACAAAGCGACCACCAACAAGGCCGCCACCGCCGGGTTTATTGACGACAACAACGGGCTGACCGTCCAGATGTGCGTCAGCGGCGCTGGCCAGCGCACGGGCGTAGGTGTCGGTGCCGCCGCCTGCCTTGAAGCCGACGATCAGGTCGATCGGGCGCTCGGGAAAATCCGCAGCCTGTGCCATGGAAGCGGCAGCCGCCAGGACAGTGCCGGTTAAGGCCGTTTTGATCTTAGCAAGTGTGAACACGTTTGTTTCCTCCCAAACATGAGTTTCGACCGAATGAGGTCATTGGATTTTGAATTGCATCGAGATTAGCGAGGGCTTGCTGATCGCAGAAATATTATATGCGTATCCCGGCTATCACGTTTTCCGATGCCCAGTTAAACGCGCTCCAATAGCACGGAAATACCTTGACCGACACCGATGCACATTGTGCACAGTGCTAACGAAGCTTCGCTCCGACAGAGCTGATTTGTGGCCGTCAAAGCCAAACGCGCACCTGACATGCCTAGGGGATGACCAAGGGCGATGGCGCCGCCATTTGGATTCACATGCGTCGCGTCATCGGGCAACCCAAGGGCGCGCGTGACGGCCAGCGCCTGTGCAGCAAAGGCTTCATTCAACTCGATCACGTCGATCTGGTCGATGCGCATGCCAATTCTGCTCAGCAGTTTTTGTGTAGAAGGTGCAGGACCATAGCCCATGATGCGCGGTGCAACACCTGCCGAAGCGCCTGCCACGATCCGTGCCCGTGGCGTCAGCCCGTGACGTTTGATGGCCTCTTCGCTGGCGATGATTAAAGCCGCCGCGCCATCATTGACCCCGGACGCGTTGCCCGCCGTCACCGACCCGCCCTCGCGGAACGGTGCGCGGAGTTTGGCCAGGCCTTCGGCGGTTGTTTCCGCGCGAGGGTGCTCATCAGTATCGATAACTTTGGGATCACTTTTGCGCTGAGGTATGATCACTGGTGTGATTTCTTCAGCGAAGACGCCAGCCGCCTGCGCCGCCGCCGTCCGCTGTTGCGAGCGCAAGGCGAATGCGTCCTGATCTGTGCGACTGATCCCGAAATCTTCGGCCACGTTTTCGGCCGTCTCAGGCATCGAATCGACGCCATACTGGGCCTTCATCAACTTGTTGACGAACCGCCAGCCGATGGTGGTGTCATGCACTTCATTGGCACGGCTAAAGGCGCTGGTGGCTTTGGGCATCACAAAAGGTGCCCGGCTCATGCTTTCGACACCGCCTGCGATGATCAGGTCTGCATCTCCCGATTTGATCGCGCGCGCGCCATAAGCAACCGCATCCAGGCCTGAACCGCACAGCCGGTTCAATGTCGTGCCGGATACGTTTTCGGGCAATCCCGCCAGCAGCGACGACATACGCGCAACGTTGCGGTTATCTTCGCCTGCCTGGTTGGCGCAGCCATATAGCACATCGTCCACAGCGGCCCAATCGACGTTCGGGTTCCGCTCCATCAGCGCCATTAAAGGCACAGCGCCCAAATCGTCGGCCCGAACAGAAGACAACCCGCCACCATAGCGCCCGATGGGCGTGCGGATGGCATCGCAAATAAACGCATCAACCATCAGATCACCCCCGCGTCGCGCATTGCCTGAATGGCAGCCGCGTCATGGCCCAGATTGCGCAGGATCTCATCCGTGTTTTGTCCTTTCTTGGGCGGAGCGGACTGAAACTCGTTCAGACCGGCGGAGAATTTGGTGGGGTATCCGGCCTGGAACGTCTTGTCCTCGCCTTCGCCCAACTCACCAAACATGCCGCGTTCGATCAAATGCGGGTCTTCGAACAGGCGCATGTCTTCATACACCACCGCCCAGGGCAGATCGGTCGGGCCAAAAAGCTCTTCCCACTTGGTCAGGGTTTTCGAGGCGAACATGTCCGACATCAACCCATGCACTGCCTGTTTCTGTTGGTTTCGCAGCTTGTTGGTGCGGAAATCCTCGCGCCGCAGGTCGGGGAATTCGTCGCCCATCATCTCGGCCAAGACCAACCAGAACTTGTTCTCGAATAGACCGATGGCGATGTGTTTACCATCTTTGGTTTCAAAGATGTCATTGTCGGGCATCACAAAGGACATCCGATCCGGATCACCGTCGCACAGATCATGCGCAATCCGCACAAGCGGTGAGGACCAGTTGACCATCGCATCGGTGATGGACACGTCCAGATACTGCCCTTTGCCGCTCATCTTGGCAGATCCCATGGCAACCGCCAGCGACAGCGCGCCATACATCGCCCCGGCGTAGTCCGACAGTCTGACCTTGGGGCGCGCGAGCTTGTCGTTGACCTGAGAGGGCACCGCAAAATAACCCGACAGTGCCAAAAAATCGATATCGTGACCCGCCCGTTGACGATAGGGACCCGTTTGACCAAAGCCCGAGAGTGAACAATAGACGATGGCCGGGTTTTGCGCCTTTACCGCTTCGTATCCGAAGCCCAGTCGGTCCATTACGCCGGGACGAAAGCTTTCGATGACGGCATCTGCGCTTTCCAAAAGCTTGGTCAGTACCGCTTTGCCTTCGTCGGATTTCAGATCCAGCGTCAGCGACTTCTTGTTGCGGTTCAGGCGGGCAAACATGTCTTTGCCCAGAAAGCGCCCCGGGTCGCCGTGTTTGGGTTCTTCGATCTTGATGACCTCAGCCCCCAGATCGGCAAGCGTTTGGGTTGCAAAAGGCCCGGGCAGCAAGCGCGACAAGTCTATGATGCGCATACCGTTCAGAAACGACCACTCATTCGTCATTGTGCGGCCTCCGGGTTTGCGGTTTTCCATTCTTTCTGGATGCCTTTTCCGATCGTGTTGCGTTGAATCTCTGAACTACCGGTGAGCACGCGGAACATACGCAGGCGGCGGAACACCCATTCTACTGGATGGTTCTTTGTCATGCCGGTTGCCCCATGGATCTGGATCGCTTTGTCAGCAACCTGAAAGGCATTTTCTGCCACGAAAACTTTGCACATCGACGCCTCGGTCCGGATGTTTTCCCCCCGGTCGGCCTTGGCGGCGGCCGCGTGGATCATTGAATGAGCAGCAAAGTTGGCGGTCTTCATGTCGGCCATCATGTGCTGGATCGCCTGGAAATTGGCGATAGGCTTTTTGAACTGCACCCGACGATTGGCATAATCCACTGCCTGTTCCAACGCGAATTGGGCATGGCCCAGCATGGTCGGGCATTGCAGCAGGCGATTGATGTTGATCCTTTCCATCCCCAATTTGAAACCACCACCCAGTTGGCCCAGTATGTTGCGCGCAGGCACGCGAACGTTCTCCAAGATAATGTCGTTGTCGATGTGTTGACCCGACATGGGTAGGTAATGTCCTTCGATCCGGTATCCGGGCGACTTTGCATCTACCAGGAATGCCGTCACGCCGTTGGTTCCGGCCTCTGGGTCAGTCACACACATGACGATGGCAAAATCCGCCGTGCGCGAGGCGGTGATGAACCGTTTGTGGCCGTTGATGATGTAATCATCTCCGTCCTTGACCGCGCTGGTCTGAATACGCGCAGCATCGGATCCGGCATTGGGTTCGCTCAACGCAAAACACCCTGCTCGTTCGCCGCGGGCTGCCGGGTAAAAGAACTCTTCGTTCTGCCCTTCTGTCGCTTGTGTGATGATATACCCGATCCTCATCGGGCCACCGTTTTCACCCAAAACGCAGCCATAAAGCGCCGCGTTCGACCGGGTGGCATCCTTTTTCAGAGTACAGAGCTGATCGATAGACAGGCCTAAGCCGCCGAACTCTTCGGGCAGGTTGCAACCATAGATGCCCAATTCGCGCGAGCGTTTCCACCATTCTTCGAGCTGAGCACGTTCGAACCGAGTTTCATGGGTCAGCCCGTTCTCTTTTTCGAACGGGAGCATTTCATTGTAGAGTAAGTCGTTGACCTTGGTGCGAAGCTCGGCAAATTTGCCCGCTTCCAGGCCAGCTGTTGCGCGGTTCAACCCCTGATTCATGATTACACCTTCCGATCCGAACCGGCCCAGTATCCATCACGCACCTGACGGCGCAGGATCTTGCCGGCGTCATTTTTAGGGAGCTCGACCACAACATCGACCGAATGCGGTTTCTTGAACTTGCCCAGCTTGTCCACGCAATGCGTTATCAGGGCATCGGTATCGATTTTGGCACCATCGCGTGCCACAACAACGGCCTTGACTGCCTCGCCGAGGTCAGCGTCAGGAACGCCGACAACGCAAACTTCGTAAACCTCAGGGCGTTCGAACAGGGCATTTTCAACTTCGTTGGGGTATACATTGAACCCGCCGGTGACGATCATGTCCTTCTTGCGGTCAATGATAAAGATGTAGCCGGTGTCGTCGATATAGGCGATGTCGCCAGTGTGATAACGCCCGTCTTTCAGAACCGGAGCAGTCAGCTCGGGCGCGTTGAAGTAGCCTTGCATGACATCCTCGCCCTTAACCACCAGCTCACCAGCCTCGCCCACGGGCAATTCGTTGCCTTCGTCATCGATCACCGCGACCTCAGTCTCAAAGAGGGCACGACCGCAGGAGCTAAACAGTTCGGGCCGCCCGTTCAGGGCCAACTCATGGTCCGCTTCGGTCAGCAGCGTAACCGAAGAGCACACCTCACCCGCGCCGTAACCCTGGTTTAGGATCGGGCCAAAGAACTCGACCGCTTCTTGCAAACGCGCTGGGGAAATGGGGGCCGCACCGTACCGAAGCAACTTAAGTGAGGAGAGGTCGTAGTCGCCTCGGTTTGGTGCGGCCAGAATGCGGTTGATCATAGTCGGGACCAGATAGGTCTGCGTAACCTTTTCGGCCTGAAGCGTCGAAAGATACGTGTCTACGTCGAACCGCGACAGGATGACGTTGGTGTGGCCCTGTGACAGCAAGGGCATGATCGCCATTCCGGATACATGGGTAATGGGTCCCACGTGCAAATACGTTTCATGTTGATCAGGATACAGCCGAGAACGGAAAGTGATCTTACGCAGGATTGCTCGGCGATTGCGGAGGGAATGCATCGCAGCCTTTAGCACACCTGAAGATCCGGAGGTGTAATGGTGCACCATGATGTCATCTGGCGAGACATCCGCGCAAACGGTCTCGGTCTTAGCCTGAGCTAGAGCATCCTCATAACTACCACCGTCGCCCATCACCAACAGCTGCAAGTTTTCGTTTTCATTGAATGCCTGCTGCGCCGCTGCCAAATGCGCCTCGTCTGTCAGCAGAATTTTGACTTCACTGTCCTTGCAGACGTGAACAACTTCGTCTGCTGACAGGCGTGCATTGATCGGCACGCGGGTAAAGCCACCTTTGAGCAGAGCCACCTCGGCCTCGACGATTTCGGACCGGTTCCAAGCCAGAACCGCTACACGATCACCCTTGGTCAATCCTGCATCCGACAACGCGTTCGCAAGCCGGTTTGTACGCTCTTCCAGTGTCGCATAGGACAGTGATACGCGTTCGTCCTTTACGGCAATCCGGTCGGCCCAGAACAGGGCGGCGCGTGTTACAAGATTTCCCAGGTTCATGTTCAATTCCTCGCATTATCCGATCCAGGCCTCGAAATGCGGAGGCACAGCAAGATTGAAAGGAAGGGTAGAGGGCTAGTTGTAGACAAGAAAATACTATTTACAGCTGTCTAAGATAGTAAAAACTTATTGCAGGATGATGCCCTGACAATGATTGTCGCTCTGCAATATTATAATAATTTATTATGGCGGTGATCACACCATAGTATTTTCCACGACTTTGGTGCTTCAGCTAAACATACAAGGCAAACCAAAGGCTGATCGAAGGGGAAAGTCATGAATGCGGTTACTTTGACGCGCAAAGATCAGGTTGGCATCGTCCGGGTCGACGCCCCCCCGGTGAACGCCATTTCCCAGACAGTGCGGCAGGGTTTGTTGGAAGCATTTGACGAGGTCACAAACGACCCGCAGATTGCTGTTGCGGTGCTAATATGTTCCGGCCGGACCTTCATGACAGGGGCAGACGTAAGGGAGTTCGGCAAACCGCCGATGCCGCCCCATCTTAACGATCTGGTGTCCTTCATCGAAAGCTGCCCTAAGCCTGTTGTTGCGGCAATTCACGGTCAGGCGCTTGGTGGTGGACTGGAACTTGCGTTGGCGTGTTCCCACCGGATCGCGACCGCGAATGCGCGCTTTGGGTTGCCCGAAGTAATGCTTGGAATCGTGCCCGGTGCGGGTGGCACGCAGCGGCTACCGCGATTGGTAGGCGTGGAACAAGCGCTTAACTTGGCGGTGGAAGGTAAGCCGGTCTCTGCCAAAGTAGCCGTTGAAATTGGCCTGATTGACAAGATAGCAGACGATCTTGAACCGGAAGCGATCACCTATGCAAATGCGCTGATCGGGGTCGATACTGCCCCTCTCAAGCTCAACCTGCCGATTTCGGCTGACAGCTTTGATCCTGCGCTGTTCGATCAATGGCGGGCCATGTGTGCCAAACGCAAGCGTGGCTTCGATGCGCCCTTGGCGGTTATCGACGCACTTGAGGCTGCCACCGGGCCGGATTTTCAGGCTGGTCTCGACAAAGAGCGCAACTTGTTTCTAACCCTGCGCCAAAGCACGCAATCTGGTGCATTGCGACATATCTTTTTTGCCGAACGCGAAACCTACAAAGTAGAGGGGCTGGATCTGTCGCAAGCAGGCGAGATCGGCAGTGTTGCGGTAATCGGGGCGGGAACCATGGGAGCAGGGATTGCGCAGGTCTTTGCCACCCAAGGCATTGCCGTCACTCTGGTCGAAATCTCGGACGAAGCGGCACAGTCCGGAATCAACCGAATCCGGGGCAATTTGGAACAAGGGGTCAAGCGCGGCAAGATGAGCGCAGCCCGTGCCGAAACCATTTTGACGCTGATTTCACCCACGACCGACTATGACGATATGGCTTTGACCGATCTTGTGATCGAAGCAGCGGTCGAAGACATTGTTATAAAAAAGAAAATCTTTAAACGGCTGGATAAGATCTGTCACCCAGGTGCCATTTTGGCGACGAATACTTCGTACCTTGATATCGACGAGATCGCCCAAGCGACCGATCGCCCCGAGCGCGTTGCCGGCCTTCATTTCTTCAGTCCTGCCCATATCATGAAGCTGGTCGAGATCATTCGCACCGATCAGACGGACCCGGCGGTAACGGCGACGCTGGCAGCGACAATGAAAAAGCTGGGAAAAACGGGTGTGATTGCTGGGGTCTGCCACGGGTTCATTGGTAACCGGATGTACCAAGCCTATCAGCGCGAAGCTGGGTTGTTGATGCTGGAATGTGGATCACCTGAACCGGTTGACGCCGCGCTGCGCCAGTACGGAATGGCGATGGGGCCGTTTCAGGTGCTGGATTTGTCGGGCATCGATATTGGCTATCTGATGCGCAAATCGCTGCCTGTCGGCGCAGTGCATCCTCACGCATTTCAGGTCCATGACCGGCTTGTCGAAATGGGGCGCAAAGGCCGCAAAACCAAGGCTGGCTTTTATGGTTACAACGAGAAGGATCCTTCGATAGACGAGGTTGTTCTGGGACTAATCCGGGAGGCGGCCGAAGATGCAGGGATCAATTCGCGCGATCTGAGCGCGGAAGAAATCGCGCGACGTTGTATCGACGCGCTGCAGCAAGAGGGTGACGAAATTTTGAAAGAAGGCATCGCGGCTAAGCCCGGTGACATCGACGTGGTGTTCGTCAACGGCTATGGGTTCCCTCGATACCAGGGTGGTCCGATGTATCACAAGAATTCAGTCACCGACCAAGTTCCGGTCTAAATTCGGCGGTTGTCGGGACGGGATGCGTCGCAAACGAGACTGTTATGTTAGATGGCGTGTTTCGAAATTGTGAGATGCGGCTTGAACCTTAGGTGGGCACTAGGAAGTGTTGGCGCATGAATTCGATTTCACCTCTGACGCCTCGTTGTTAGTAGTGAATGTGGCCGCGTTTGATGGTTCGGATGGTATCAATGCCACTCAAGGTCGCTTTTAATAAGGTTGTTACGCCGCTTCTTGTCGATGTGCCTGATGCTGACAAAATGCGGATCATAGGAATGATTAATCATCACGGATGACGCGCCGGTATGTTGGCGCTTTGTCTGTGCAGATCGACACTGGACATTGTAGCCCCGTCCTCTCATTTGCTTTGCGAAGAAAGGCTCGTGCAGCTTTGGCATCCCGCCTTACGGTTAGTCGGAAGTCGACCATTTGACCGTTTGCATCCATGACGCGCCAAAAATAGTGCCATTTGCCACCGACCCGAATGTTGGTTTCATCGGCATGCCAACCGACACTCGCCCGATGCAGATACTTCTCGGTCCGCCTGGTCAGCTCAGGCCCGAATTTTTGAATCCACCGGTACACTGTCGATCGATCTACCGAGATGCGACGCTCTGACAGAAATTTAACCACATCTAAAAAGGTAAGCGGGTAGCGCAAGTACCAACGCACGGCACAAAATATGATCTTACGCGGGAAGCGGCGTTTCTTGAAAGGGGAACTACGCGGCATGACCAACCTCAAACGCAAGAAACTGGCCAAATGAGCCGATTAACGCGATAGTCCCCAAGCGATGGGGTTATCGTCTGCCAGTTGACTTCATTGGCAAAGCGGTGCTGCAGGCCCACATAGATGCTGCAGACCCCCAGCAGGATCATGATGATATTTTTGAACACCGGGCCGACATTTGGAATCCACAGCAGGTTCTCAATTCCGCGCATGGTGATCAGAATTTTGATCCAGCGCATTATGATGACAATGATAGCGATGCCCCACGGGCTGAGCTCGAAGCGCAGAATCTGCGCCCTGACCAAAGCAAATAGGTAAAAGACCGCGGGAACCTTCGGGCAATGGTAGCAATAGGCCGAACTCGCAGTGCCAAATGCAACTCAGGGTTGGGTGTTTGCTAAAGAGAAACAAAAGGTTGCTCCAATCGTATGTTTGCGTGCGCCGATTAGTATTTCAAATGGAAGTATTTCGACGAAACAAACCACATTGGAGACAGATCATGTCCAAGTCGTCGTCTTTGGCGGTGTTAATGTGGCGGGCAAGATTTTGGACCTAAATCTGAATCCCCGCAAGATTGGCGAACCTCTTTCGAAGAGCCCCTGGCCCGTGACCTTGAAGGGCCCACTACCAAAGCCGAAGATCAAGGTCAAAGACGGTCCGAAACGACTGAAACGATCGGATAGTGAGGACAAAATGCCAGCAAAAAGAAAACTTTGCGTTCCGGACATTTTACAACTGCAGTAGTGGCGGAGGCAGTCGATAAAAGAACACTTTTAACGTACAAAAAGAATGACATCGCTTTCTGGAAGCGATTTTTGCTTCGGGTTTTCTCTCGATATATTCCGCACTTTAGGCGAATGGAAACTCTCTTGGAGTTCGGCCGACACGATGAAAGACCTTTGAGACGCAAATGGAAGAACGTGTGCACTTTTGAAATTGCAGCTAAAGCGAAATTAACAGCTTAGTGCAGCGTTAGTGGCAGAACTATGTGTCGCCCGACAGGTGGCGTTAGGTTTTATTCTAAGGGCAGGTTGACCGATCTGAGAAGCGCAACAATATTCGAACCGCGATTTTCCAGAAGCTTGGCAATTTGATGCACGCCAAATCCTGGAACATTCCACGTTTCGCTATCAGAATTCACTTTGTTCTCATCCATACTGGTGTTTCGACCCAGATAGAAGCACGCTGCTGAACCGAGGCTCTTTGCGTATTGGGCTACAATAGACAGGGAGTAAAAGCTAAGCAATCGTGTGGTTGCCAGCGGCAATGTAGTGGATCTTTTGCGCCTGCAGCGAATGTCGGGAACGAATGTTGCGACCGCAGCGGCCGAGAGTGGTGGTCAACGACCGGCTTGGGCTGCAAGAACCAAAAGGTGAACATGGAGTAGCCGATCTACCAACTCGTCGGATGCTTCTCTGAAACAACAGCGTACGCCTCAACCGGCTCCCTGATGCCCTTCATCTCCACCTCTCCCTTGCCTACGGCATCCACAACGCCTTCGACGGCAGCCCACATTCGGGGAGAAATCAGTACCTCATTGCGGGTGGCCATGTTGCAAAGCCGCACGGCCATGTTGATCGAGGTTCCTGAGGCAGTGCAATCAAATCGTCCCGCTGAACCGACGATACCGACCGTATTGTAGTCAAACGAGATGCCAACTCCAAAAAGAACCCGATTGCCCAGCTTTTGCCATTTGGCGCAGAACACTTGCATTTTATCGCGCATGGCCAGTGCCATGCACACCGCGTCGCCTGCCGGATGAATAACCGGAATCGAATCCTTGAAGGTATCGCAATTTGTGGACAGCTCCGGTTTTGCAAGGGTTTTCTTTGTGATTTTGATCGTTTTGCGTAGCGGTCGTTTGTCCGGCCTATTTGTGCGGCGCGTTTGACCGCTGGCCCTGATGAAATACGCATGCTGAATCCCCATCAAGTTGCCGGACTATGATGCCCTGGCAATGCCAAGGGGTGTTCCGGCGGCGGCAAAGATCATCATCACAGGAATTGCCCTTGCAACTCGTATGGAGCGTTTCTCATACGCCCCGAAATCTCAGGCTGGCTTGTATACTTCTTGCTTGGACAAGACCGCCCAGGCGATCCGGGCGGTCTTGTTGGCCAGAGCCACGCTGACCAACCGTGCGTGCTTTTTCTCCAACAAGCGCCGGACCCATTCTGCGGTTTGTGTTTGCATATGGATAACACGTCTGAGAACCGCAGTGTCACCTACGATAGGCAGTTTGCGTAGATACCCATCTCCCGTCTTCGTGATCCTTCCCAGCCGGTCCTTACCGCCAGAGGAGTTCTGTCTCGGGACCAGCCCGAGCCAGGCCGCAAACTGGCGCGCAGACCGGAGTTGCGCGGGATCAGCAATAGTGGCGGCAAGAGCCGTCGCGGTGAGCACCCCGACGCCCGGGATTGTGGCCAGCCGTTGGCTGACCTCGCTCGTGCGATGCCAACCCTGTATTTTGCGATCGAGATTGGTGATCTCTTCTTCCAGTTCATTCATCTGCCGGGCAAGTGACAGCAGCGCGACCCGCGCCACCTGAGGGATGTCGAGGTGACCTTCCTGAAGTCTGGCGCAGAGGTCGCGTATCTTGTGCGGACCTCGGGCAGATACGAACCCGAATTCCGCCAGATGGGCCCGCAACGCGTTGATCAGCATGGTGCGTTGGCGGACCAAAAGGTCGCGTGCTCGATGCAGCATCAGAACCGCCTGCTGATTGGCGCTCTTGATCGCGACGAAGTGCATGTTCGGTCGGGTAACGGCCTCACAAGTCGCCTCGGCATCCGCCATATCATTTTCTGCCGCCTCACATATGGCTTGACATACGAGGGCGCGATCAGACGTACCTCATGCGCGAGCGCGGCAACTTCGCGGGCCCAATGGTGGCTGGCCGCACAGGCCTCCATGCCAACCAAGCAGGAGGCCAGGCCGGACAGCATATCGAGCAATGCGTCGCGCCGAACCTTCTTTCTAAGAACAACCTCTCCATCAGCATCAACTCCATGAAGCTGAAAGACGGACTTGGCCAGATCGATCCCGAGTGTTGTAACATGCATGTGGACAGCTCATCTCTTCCGTTGGGTACAACAACGCCAACATTGGCACATTGCGATGCCGCGTGGTGGAGCTGTCCACACCATCAAGTTGTTTGACGGCGTTTGAAAGGAGCCGCGGAAGGCGCGGTCAGGCTGTTAGCTCAAAGGCATGGCCATTCCAAAGATCGTGTGCATCTGATCGTGCGCGGCGGAAGAAGACGGTACAGAGGCATAAGCGGCGGCGGAACATGGTGTTGATTTGGTTGTGGACGACGAGAAATCGTGGAGCATGGCGTGGTGAGTTGAACCGGCCCATCATCTTTTCCTGCTTTCGCGTCGGCCGATGTGATCCTTCGATCCGGTTGTCGGCCCCTTGCGCGCCGGATGATCGGTGCCCGGCGCGAAGGCCTGGGTCGGCTTGGTATAGCTGCGCAGCTTGTCCGTGATCACGACACGCGGTTCGCCATAGGCGGCAGCCAGTCGGCCGAAAAAACGCTTTGCGGCCTTGCGCATTGCGGCCAGGCTGAATCACAATGTCGAGTACATCTCCATTGCCATCGATTGCACGCCACAGCCAATGTTTCACGCCGTTGATCGGCACGACCACTTCGGCCATTTGCCATGTATCGTGCGGCCGGGGCCGGGCGCGTCGGATACAGGCCGCAAACTGAGACCCGAAACGGTTCACCCAGAGACGAACCGCTTCACGACTGACAATGACGCCACGCTCCGCCAGGAGGTCTTCGACATCCGCCGTGCTGAGAGCAAACCGATGATATGCCCGCACCGCATAGGCGATGATTTCGCAAGGAAAACGGAAGCCCTTCAGCCGCGGCAATGAGGTTGGTAAGGTCATGGGACCGCGCGATCCGAGAAGGACAACGCGATCAACTTGGTGTTGCTTTTCAAAGAGATCATGCTGAAGCTTACCAAAAAACTTTACGCTGAGAACAAACGTCGGACCCTGCGTACTTGTCAATCCAGACAAAAAGTTTGCGACACATCCTTTTTCACTCTGTGGCGGGTACCCACAATCCACCGATCTCTGTCTTCGCAATACGTATGGTCAACGCCATTGCGACAACCCAGCCGGTCATTACGGCCGCTGCTGTGCCGAACCACACTCCGGTTTCGTTGAATCCCAATATGCCAATAAACACCCAAACAAAGAACGCGACCCCAAAGGCCTGGCGATAAAGGCTAATCCAAACGGTCCAAATGGGTTTTTTGAAGGCCTGCAAAAGTGAGTTGATTGAAAATAGCATCATGTAAAAAGGCAGGATCAGACTGTCGACTCGTAGATATCCCACACCAACGCGTACAACCTCTGGGTCCGCTGTAAAAAGGCGCATAACTAAGGGACCACCAAGCCAAAGGATCGGGATCGCAACCAGCGACATATAAAACCCGACTCGCCAGCAATAAAACAACGCGGCGCGCACCCGCTGGCTGTCCCGAGCACCGAAATTCTGTGAGGCGATTGGAAGTAGGGCACCCGTGACACCCAGAATGGGCAGCAACAAAACCTGTTCAAGCCGTATAGCGATTGCATAACCAGCAATTGCATGTTCACCAAACAGCTTCAGCGCAAACTGCAGGACAAAGGCCGACAACAACATGATCGTAAACGAAAAGGCAGTGGGCAGAACCTGCAGCGAAATTTCTGCAAACCGTTTCAGGCGTGGTTTGAAGTAGGCTGCGCGCATGCGTTTCATTCGCCTCCGCCGAAGAACCTGCTGGATCAAAAAGATCATCACGCCTGTCTGGCTGATCACCGTAGATAAAGCCAAACCGTTGAAGCCGATGCCCGGGATTAGGCCCGGAATTCCGTATATCAGAAGGGGATTCAGGAAGATGTTCGCCAGAAACGCAACAATAAGTGCCCGTTGCATAGACACTGCGTCGCCATGGGCCTGCAAGATGCCATTACATCCATGAGCCAGAAGAAATCCAGGCATTGCCAAAAGCAACCAATAGAAATAACGAAGCCCGGCTTCACGATAAACGCCTGGTTCCGAGACAAGCTTGATTAACAATGGGCCGAACCAAAGCCCTGCCAGGGCAAGCAGGCAAGACGCAACGATTCCGTAAGTTATCCCTTGGGCCGCTAGGCGACGTGCCGCTCGGTTGTCGCCTGCACCCAGAGCGTTTCCAACCAGTGCACTCATAGCTGCACCGAGCCCGACGCCTACGGAAATGGAGATGAAAAAAGCTTGAAAACCTAGGGCCAACCCGGCTTGGGCGCTGGTCGACAACAGCCCGGCAAAAAAGATGTCGACGATGTTGTACAGTGTACTGAAAAGCATTCCGACTGCGCCGGGTATCGCCAATGTTCGGAAATGGCCTGCAATGGACCCTTGGGTCAGATTAAGGTCGATTGCCTGAGCCATGTTAACTGGGTGTCATGGGCGCTCGGCCTGAACTGTCAGAAAGACAAACTCAGGGGTCAGAACATCCTCAAACCCGTGGTTGAGTTCAGCGTCCACACTGATCGAGTCGCCGGCTGACAGCGTAAAGCGGGCCTCGCCATATCGGTAAACGGCTTGGCCTTCGAGTGCTTGTACAAACACTACGCCGTGGCCGACATAAGTGGGCGGCGGTCCGCCTTCGCGCAATAAAGTCACACGGCGCGCTTGAAATCGCAGGTCTTTACGAGAATGCAGTGAAAGATTGACATATTCGTGGCTGTGCCCCGCCGAGATACGGTTTGATTTCAGTCCCTCACCATGGCGCACGAGAGTGTAGTCAGTGTGATCTGTACGCGCTTCGCGGAACAAAGAAACAATCGGAACTTCGAGCGCTTCGGCCAGTGCCGCCAGAGTGTCGATTGAGGGAGAAACCAACCCATTTTCGATCCGGCTGATCATAGCGGCTGAGATACCGGACTGCTCTGCCAGCCTACGAGCGGATTGCTTCCGACTTTGGCGCAGTTCCTTCAGCGAGGCGCCGATGGCACGGTCGATCTGTCTGCCTGGAGTGTCTCCTTGCATGATCCGTCCTTTCAGTCGCTGCTATAATATCCCACCACATCGCCATCGGTGGTAACACCTAGGCCATTCAGCAATCGGTTGGCGTAGTTGAAATACCCTACGATCTGGTTGATTTCGAGTATCTCGCCATCCTCCCAACCGGTGTGTTTCAGGGCTGCCACATCAGAATCGACCATCGTACCCGGCGAAAGTGTAAGCTTTTCCGCATAGGTCAGTGCCGCCAAATGTGCGCCGTCGAACGCATCCTGCGGGCGATGTGCCTTGAGTGCGGCTTCGATCTTGTCGGCGCGTGTGGCGTCGTCGATCAGGTGACGGGCGTTGGACCAGTGGTTAGCATAGGAATAGGGGCAGGTGTTGAGAGTGGATACGTACGAACTGATCACTTCCTGAAACCACATGGGAACTTTGTTCGCCTCATCGTGCAGACAGGCTCGATACAGAATCACATGCCCCTTCATGGTGTTAGGCCGCAGGGAATGCACCCGCATGACATTGTCGACAGTGCCGTGCGGTGTACGCGCCAGATCCAAAGTGGCCTTCAGATGCGAGTCAGCATCTTCGTCAGATATCATGCTGATCCAGGCAGACATTTGCGATTCCTCCCTTGGTCGTCAGTATTATCTGAGGGCAGATCAAAAATTGCCCTCTGAGTTTTTTATTGACGAGTATTGCATATTAAGCAACCATATTAATTAGTGTGCAACGTATTTGAGGAGGCTCAGGCCTTGCCCGACTGCCCCAAACAATCGCAGCGCCAGCCCGGCCTCGGCTGTTTTGTCAGGCCTGGCACCACGACATGCCGGCCTGCCTTTGCAGGAACGGTGGAGGAAACTCCTTTGCGCGCCCGGTCCATCAAAAGACAAATTCGCATGGTGTCCCGAACCCAAGCAGGTACGACATGAACCAAGCCACTCCGATGATTGAAGTGACCAATCTGGATAAATATTACGGTGCGTTTCACGCGCTGAAAAACATCGATCTGACGGTCCATCAGGGTGAAAAAGTCGTGATCTGCGGTCCCTCGGGATCGGGAAAATCGACGCTGATCCGGTGCTTTAACGGGCTGGAGTGGCACAACTCCGGCCGCCTCGTGATCGATGGGATCGAGGTTTATGACGGGGCCAAAGAAATTCGCGAGCTGCGGCAGGAAGTCGGTATGGTCTTTCAGCAGTTCAACCTGTTTCCACACCTGACAGTGCTAGAGAATCTGACGATCGGTCCGATGAAAGTGCGCGGGATATCCAAGGCGCAGGCTGAAGAAACCGCACGCAACTATCTTGAACGTGTTCATATCCCGGAACAGGCCGACAAGTACCCAGCGCAGCTGTCAGGCGGGCAACAGCAGCGGGTGGCAATTGCGCGATCTCTGTGCATGGAAACTCGGATCATGCTGTTTGACGAACCGACATCCGCGCTGGACCCCGAGATGATCAATGAGGTGCTGGATGTGATGGTCGAGCTGGCCGACACCGGCATGACTATGGTTGTTGTCACCCACGAGATGGGTTTTGCCCGTAAGGTCGCAGATACGATGGTCTTTATGGAGGCGGGCCAGATCGTCGAAGTCTCACCACCCGAACAGTTTTTCACCAACCCCTCGAGCGAACGCTGCCGTTTGTTCCTAGATCAGATCTTGGCGCATTGACATGAGCGATCTGGGCATTTCCCGGCCAAAAGGTCAGCCGCTGCCAAAGCAGCCATTTTTAAAGCGGTTTTTTGACTCGACCCTGATTTCGGTCGGGATCTATGCCATTATCGTCGGGCTGATCGCCTATGGTGCATATACTGGTGCGCAGGGCATGGGGTATAACTGGCAATGGTACCGGGTGCCGCAGTTTCTGTATCGCAATACCGAGGTCGGTTTTGAATGGGGTGAGATTCCCATCGGGCTGGTCGCGACGATCAAGTTGTCGGTCACGGCTTTCATTTTGGCTATGGTTATAGGTCTGCTTGTGGCGTTGCTGCGCCTGTCGGACCTGGTCATCGGGTCTGCAATTGCAGTTGGATTTCTGGAGCTGATCCGTAACATCCCGCTGCTGGTTCTGCTCTACCTTTTCTATTATGTTCTGGGACCGATCTTTGGATTTGACCGATACACGGCCAGTATCCTTACCTTGGCCGTGTTCCATTCTGCCTTGATTTCTGAAATCTTTCGGGCCGGGATCAACGCCGTCCCCACTGGCCAGTGGGAGGCCGCTAAATCCATCGGGATGAGCCCCTCCCAGACCTATCGCTACATCATCCTGCCACAATCCGTCCGCTTCATGCTGCCGCCGATGACCGGCGAGGTCGTTCATCTCATCAAATCCTCGGCCATTGTCAGCGTGATTGCAGTGGCCGAGCTGACGACCTTCGGACGCAACATCATTTCAGACACATACATGAGTTTCGAAATCTGGTTCACCATCGCACTGGTTTATCTGGTGGTGACCCTGATCCTGTCGATTGGCGTAAGCCATCTGGAGAAGAAATATGCCGTCGACCAATAACCCAGAAAATATGTCGGACAACAAGGAGAACCAAGATGAAGCTTTCTCGCAGAATGCTCGGGGCTGCCCTCGGCGCGGTCGTGGCTACCGGTGTGGCGACCTCAGGCTGGGCGCAGAGCGCTACGCAGGAACTATCCAGCGAAAGTGTGATTGAAACTATCAAGCAGGATGGCGTGATCCGGATCGGTCTGTCGCTGTTCGTGCCATGGTCGATGCGCGACAAGAATGGAGATCTAATCGGATTCGAGCTAGATGTTGGCCGTCAACTGGCCGAGGATATGGGGGTTGAGGTCGAATTCGTGCCCACCGCTTGGGACGGTATCATCCCCGCGCTGGTCTCAGGCAATTTCGACGTGATCATCTCGGGCATGTCGGTGACGGCGCAGCGGAACCTGACCATCAACTTTACCGATCCATACGCCTATTCGGGTCTGGCCATTCTGGCCAATAAGTCGATGACCGAAGGCATGACGCTTGAGGATTTCAACAATCCCGAAGTGACCTTTGCCGCCCGGCGTGGTGCAACACCTGCGGCGGTGATTGCACAGAACTTCCCAGACGCGACCTTGCTGTTGTTCGATGAAGACGGTGCCTCGACTCAGGAGGTTCTGAATGGGAACGCTCATGCTTCCATGGCAGCGCAGCCAACTCCGAACCGCGAGGCTGGGTTGCACCCTGAAACGCTGAGTGTGCCGTTCGAAAATCTTTATGATCCGCGTGGTGAAGCCTTTGGTGTGCGAAAGGGCGACCCGGACGCCATGAACTATTTCAACAACTGGATTGCGCAGCAGTGGCGTTCCGGTTGGCTGAAAGAACGTCATGACTATTGGTTTGCTGGAAACGAATGGGCTGACCAGGTCGCCCAGTAACCCTGACCCACCCGGGGGGCAGCGATGCAGCCCCCCGGTTCTGATACGGAGCGTCTCGCGTGCAGGACTTTCTCAAAAAACTCAGATGGCCGGACTACCTGATCGCCGCGGTTCTGTTCGTGTTTTTCGGGTATATCTGGCTGTCGATTGAAGGCACGCTCAATTATAGGTGGCGCTGGGACGTCATCCCCAGTTACATTGTCGGCTGGCATTCAGGTCGTGAGGAATACTTTGCCAATTTGCTGCTGCAAGGGTTGGCCGCAACGGTTCGCATCAGCCTCTATGCCGGAATTCTGGCGTTGATCCTGGGCACCATTCTGGGTGTAGCCCGCTGTTCATCAAATCTGACCATCCGCATGCTGGCGCGCACCTACTTGGAATTCTTGCGCAATGTGCCGCCGGTTGTTGTCGTTTTCATCTTCTTCTTCTTCCTGTCCCAACAGCTGATCGATGCGTTGAATCTGGAACGCTGGGCGCGCGGTATCGCGCGGCAGGAAAACAATCAGGTGTGGGAGTTCTTCTTCGGTGAAATGCGCCGCTTCCCATCGCTTGTTTCGGGCGTCATAGTACTGGCCCTTTTTGAGAGCGCATTCGTTGGTGAAATTGTGCGTGCCGGTATCCAGTCGATCCCAAAAGGTCAACGGGAAGCTGCACGCTCTATCGGTATGAGCCGCATTCAGGAATTGCGCTATGTGGTCCTGCCGCAGGCGATGAAGAAAGTGGTGCCACCGCTCGCCAATCAGTTCATATCGCTGATCAAGGACAGTTCAATCCTGTCGCTGATTTCCGTGCAGGAACTGACTTATAAAACGGTAGAGCTTGTGGCCTCATCCCGCATGATATTTGAGGCGTGGATCACCACGGCCGCTTTCTACTTTGTGGTTTGCTTCGGCCTTAGCCGATTGTTTGCGCGGCTTGAAAAACGGTCAGATAAGCGCTGACATATAGGCCAGTATGATACGCCTCTATGATTTCCGGCTTTCGGGCAGCTGTCACAAAGTACGACTGTTACTGTCCATGCTGCAGCGGGATCACCAGATCATCGACGTAGACCTGCTGAACGGAGACCAAAACCAGAGCGCGTTTTTGCAGGTCAATCCGCTGAACAAGGTACCAGTTCTGGACGATGATGGGTTCATCCTGCGCGACAGTACTGCCATCATGGTCTATCTGGCGCAGAAATACGGCGCAGGCGAATGGGCCCCGACCACACCGAAGGAACACGGCGACATACAGCAATGGTTGTCGTTTTCTGTGAATGAAATCTTCCACGGCGTTGCGATGGCCCGGGCGATTGTTCTGTTTGAGCGCGACACCGATCTGGCCGAGCCGCAGGCGCTTGGGCAGAAATCTCTGAAGATCATGGAGCAACACTTGTCAGACCATCGCTGGCTGGCCTGCGACCGTCCCACCCTCGCAGATCTGGCCTGCTATCCCTACATAGCTTTGGCGTATCAGGGTGGAATATCGATGTCTCCATACCCGGCGGTGCGCGCGTGGATCGCGCGTGTTGAGGCTTTGCCTGGTTATGTCCCGATGCCGGGTTTGCCGGCACCGGGTTAGGGGCAATCGGGGCTATGCTCTGATCTGAACCATGCCGTTTTCGATCCGGGACTCAAACACTTTCATCGGCCGCGTCGCAGGCGCTGAAACCGGGCGCCCGTCTCGCACATCAAAGGCGCCCTGATGCAGGGGGCACTCGATGACATAGCCATCGAAATACCCGTCACACAGATCCGCGCCGCCATGATTGCACAGCGCTAGTGAGGCATAGACACCACCGGGCGTGTCGTAGATTGCGATAATACGTGATCCGAGTTCGACCCGTGTGACCCAATTTTTTTCCAACCGAGCAGCCTCGATCACGTCTTTCCACGGTTTTACATCTGTCATGGATCACGCCTCCTCCTTGTGCCGGATCTGACGCAGGATTTCGCGGTGGGCAGCCAGATAGCCGCCGGGCTCGATATGGATGTGGTCTTTCAGCTTCTCATGCAGGCGCGGGAGCGCGTGAAACGGGACCGAAGCAACATAGTGATGTTCCGCGTGGTAATTCATGTTCCAGCACAGAAAGGACCACGGTGCCGAAACCAGATTGGTGCGCGTATTTTCTGACATCTGCGCGACGGTAGGGCGTCCGACATGTTCGGTCATCCGGATGAAGCGCATCACCGGCTCGCCCAGAAACAGGGGGATGAACCAGTACCAGATCAGCCCCCACCAGCCCGTGATGGCCATTCCCAGAACGATCGCCGCATAAATAGCCAGCATTCTGCGGGCATCGCGATATACGGCCTGATGTTCGACTTTCGGAATGAACCGCAACTCGGTCTCACTGAGATTGCCGCTGGCGTGGCGAAACAGCTCCGTGAATTTGCCGCGCCAATAGGGCAGGGCGGACAGATAAAGCAGATATTCCTCCATTGTTTCGGGCAGAGGGATCAATTCGGGGTCTTCCCCGGTCAGTTGCGTATAGGTGTGATGATCGCAATGCTCGTAGCGAAAGAACCGATGTGGCAGAATGATGATGAGGCCGCAGATCTGACCTACCAAGTCATTCAGCCAACGGGTTCGGAACACTGTATAGTGCACGCATTCATGCTGTAGTGAGAAATGGTGCACCAGAACGATGCCTTGCAGGAACATTGCGGGCCAGATTAGCCAGCTGTTCCAGGTAAGGGTGACAAGGGTAGTTGTACCAGCCAGCACCAGTACCCAAAGCGCCAGATGGCGCAGGCCGGGGCCGTCGGACCGTTGCATGAGTCCTTTCAGTTCTTCACGCGTGAGCTTGCCTTCGGCCAGTGCCTGAGACAGGGGCGTAACGATTGCTTGTGACATGTGAGTTCCACATTTTTGCCGGTGCGGGGGCCGTGCCCTCATCGCATGTACCGGCACCGGAGACGGGAGTGCTCCGCACCATAGGACCTTGTCAAGTGGACCTATTGCAATCAGTTTAGCGCGATGGCACGCGTTCGATCAAGCGGGAAGGCTCAGCCAGTGCGGCGTAGACCGATATCCAGATCGGGGTCGGCGAACAGGGCAGCCGCGCAGGGGTGTTTGTCCAAAATGGTGGCTCCGCCGGGCAGACGGTCGGCGTGGAAAGCCCCGTTTTCCCAGTAGGTCACACCGTCGATTACGATCGTCGGATCAAACACGTTCCAGCTGATTTCGCCTGGGGCATAAGCACCGCAGGTGTGGAAGTGCAGAATACGCGGATTGCCGAAAGCGGACCCGCCCCAACGCTCGAAATTCTCGCGCATGTCCCATGGGTAGCCGCAGCCCGGGTGGATGCCCGCATGCCAGGAATGCACGAAGTTGCGGTCGATGCCAAACTGACCCGCGACCCGGTCATAATGAGCCTCGGCCCGCGCGGCGTCGGCAGGATCGCCATCAAACCCTGTCAGACGCCCGTTTTCCAGCATCGCAAACACCGGTCTTTCGAACTCTACTGTATAATCATCATAGTATTTTGATCCGGTGCCCGTCAGAAATTTCAACGCCACCCGGCCCGAAAAGCTGTGTGCCGGGACTGGCGTGAATACCGACATGGGGAAGCGTAGGATCGACGTATCGCCTGTCGTATCCAGGTTCATCTCAGGCCGCCCCTGAAAGTTCGTACCCAGAGGGCAGGTGACTCGCACGTCGGCGGCCCTGTTCAGAACGCCATTGATCCCAGCCTTGATGTCGAGGAAGGCATCGTGATGCCCGTTGGAAAAACCAGAGCCAAAAAGCTCGCGGCTCAGGGCGAAACTGACGATGATCTTCTTGCCCTGCGGCATTTCCGAGAACCGGAGTTGATCCCCGAGACGGGCCAGAAACAGGATAATATCGGCGGTTTCGAACCGCGCCAGGAGGTCGGTGGAAAGGTGTGGATTGTCCGGATTAAAACCCACATCCACTGCATCAACCGACAGCCCCATGGATCGCGCGGCATGCGTGACGATTTGGACACTATCCGCATCGAAATAGCCATGTTCGGGAGGTTCATAAGCGATCAACAACCGGTCGCCTGCCGTTGCGTGGGCGCAATTAGTCAATAGATTTCGCGCGCCGCGCTCGGGTGTGATGTCCGACATTCGCGTCTCCTATGGGTTCCGGTCAGTATAGATTAGGCTCGGGTTGAGCGCCTAATCTATTTGAAAGTGATTATGCCTGACATTAGGGTGACTAATATGATCGTAAACCTGCCCTATTCCGCCCTGCGCGCCTTCGAGGCAGTTGTCCGGCATTCCGGCTTTTCCCCTGCTGCAGCTGAGCTGGGCGTCAGCCAAAGCGCGGTCAGTCAGCATGTGCGGGCGCTTGAGGAATGGCTTGGTCGCGATCTGCTGGTACGTGGCGCGAGGTCATCGCGCCCGACCCGCGAAGGAGAGCTGCTGGCACTGGCCATTTCTGAAGGGTTGGGGCGTATTTCGGACGTTTGTACCCAGTTGAGGGACAAGACCCGCACCGACAGGACCATCGTGATTTCATGTCTGCCGGGTTTTGCGTTCAACTGGTTGTTTCCGCGCCTTTTAAACTTTGATCTTGCTCATCCGGACCTGTCGATTTCCATTGCTACGGATACCGGGCAATATCCGTTTTCAGGGGCGGATGCGGATATCGGTATTCGCTATGGACTGGGTGATTATCCTGGCTATCAGGTCGATCTTCTGATGACTGAGCAACTGTTTCCGGTCTGCGCTCCTTCTTTGATACCAAGTTTGCGTGGCGTCGAAGATCTGGCGCAACACACGATGCTGGTGGATGAGAACCTGCATCATGGGCCCGCAAGTCCAACGTGGGATTTCTGGGCGCGGCAATGCGGACTGACGCTACCGTGGCCCTTGCGAACACGGAGGTTTGGGCAATCCAATTTGGTTGTTCAGGCGGCCATCGAGGGGCTTGGTGTCGCTTTAGGGCGGGAACCTCTGGTCATCGACACGCTGTGCGACGGACGTTTGGTGCGACCAGTTCCGGAGCTGACGCAATCTCCGTTATCTTATTGGCTGGTTCGACCCCATGAAACTAAGGACAGCCCGAAAGTCGGTGAGTTTCTGAACTGGATCCGTGCCGAGGTTGAGGCGCAGCCGGACATTCCGCCAGCCGCGGGCGCCGGGAATTAGCCTGACTTATACGAGTCATTACCATTCCAGCATGGTGCAAGATCGGCTTGCCGCCCATACTTGCACAAGCCATCTGACAATCTGGAGAGCATTCCAATGTATCTGAGAAACTGCTGGTATGTCGCCGCCTGGAGCAAAGATATCGGTCGCGAGCTGAAGGCCGAGACGTTTCTGGGCGAGAATATCGTGCTTTACCGGCAGGAGGATGGCCGGCCAGTCGCGTTGGAGGATGCTTGCCCGCACCGCAAGCTGCCTTTGTCCAAGGGCAACCTGATCGGGGACGTCGTGGAATGTGGCTATCACGGGCTTAAATTTGACTGCACGGGCAAGTGCACAGACAGCCCGACGCAGCGCGGAATGACCCCGCGGCGGGCGGTGGTTAGATCATATCCGGTTGTGGATCGGTATCGGTTCCTTTGGATATGGATGGGCGATCCGGAACTGGCAGATCCTGACAAGATTTTCCCGATCGAGAATTTTGACGATGACAGCTGGGGCAAGACCGACGGTGGGGTATTGGATATCGACTGCCATTACCTGTGGGTCTGCGACAACCTGCTTGATCCCAGCCATGTCGCCTGGGTGCATGTATCTTCTTTTGCAGGCGCTGGAACGGATGAAGAGCCGCTGAACGTCGAGCGGACTGACCGTGGCGTCGTCGTCTCGCGCTGGATCGCGAACAAACCGCCATCGCCCTATTACGCCAAACTGGTGGCATTTGACGGCGATTGCGACAGGCTGCAGCATTATGAGATGTGCATGCCCGCGATCGGGCTGAACAAATCCATCTATACGCCGGTCGGGACCGGCGGGTATGACAAGCAACCCATTGCTGAAACGTTCATCAATATCTCCTATAATTTCATGACCCCAATCGATGAAGACCGCACCAGATACTTCTGGTTTCAGCACCGAAATTCCGATCCCGAAAATGCGGAAGTGTCCAAATTCATGAATGACGGTGCGCGCATGGCCTTTCTTGAGGACAAGGACGTTCTGGAAGAAGTCCACAAGGGTATGAAGTACGCCAAGACGCCCAATATCGATCTCGGGTTGGATGCGGGCGCCAAACTGTTTCGCAAAACGCTTGATCGCGCGATCGAAGCCGAAACCACCCCTGTGAGTACAACAGTTCCGGCTTGAGGCGCCTTCTGGGAAGGTTACACACGTAGTGTCAATAGATCGGGTTATTTGAAGTTGACCCCGCCCTGCCGACCTAATTTTTGGCAAGAAGGGCGGAGTTTGCCACTTGCTTGTTACGACGCTCTGTAGATCACTGGAAACCGGCCCCCGGCGAAGGGCGCACCGGGGCGCAAGCTGTCGTCGTGAAGCCATTCGGTGACAGTATCGCGGGGCTCATAGCTTGCGCCGTCCACAGCGAACCGGATCGCATAGCCGCGTCTGCGCCGGGTTGAGGTGCGGTTGCCCATCGCTGAATGTACAATCATACCGTCAAATGCCAGCGCATCACCGGGTTTCATTTTCGGGTAGTGAAAGATGTCGTAGTCGGCGCGGTTCATCTCGAAATCGGGCATGTCGATATAGTCTGGGTTGTCCACTTCCAGATAATGCAAAAAGCCCCCAAGTTGGTCTGTTTTGAAGGGCCGGTATTTGGCGCCCCAAGCATGCGAGCCTCTTACGAACTCCAACGCACCGTTGTCGGGGTCCACGGGGTCCAGCGCAATCCACATGGTCATGATCGGGCCTGAGACCGGCCAATAGGGTTGGTCCGTATGCCAGCCCGTTTGTGTTCTTGTGCCCGGTTCTTTGGCAAATATCTGGTCGTAGATCAGCGAGGTCCAGGGGCTGTTCGCTACCTCTGCCACACGCTGCCCAATATCAGAATTCAGGCAATAGTCTTGAAACACGCCAGGATTTTCACGCATGTTTTTGTAAGCAAAGTAACGGTCGCCTTTGGCAACTTCGTCATCGACAGCCTGGCGCAGCTTACTCAGCCAATCCTGTGACAGCACTTGTTTCAGCAGCACGACTCCGTCGCGCGCATAGGTATTCCGAACGGTTTTCAGGTCAGGTGTTTGTGTCATGTAACGTCCATTTCTGTCACCTCATTCACAGAGGCGGTTGCAGAGGGCAGGCGCGTTGCGCCCGGTTTTTCTGGCGTTACGAGGCGGGTGAACTGCGGCAGTTTATGATGAAGCAGGGCCAAAGCGACCGGGCCGACCATTTGCCGGCGAGACGTCGATGGAACTGTTCCACGCGAAAGCTCATTGCGTCACCTTTCTCCGATACCTTAGCCGCAATTTCCGCATTGGAATAGAACCCGTGGCGAGTTGTTTTGCATGTCGATAAATCTATTGACTAAATGTGCACAGTGATAAATATTATTACCATCATGCAAAATTATTCTGTTTTCTCGCTCGCCCGTAATGCGCTAACCGGGCACCGGAACTGGCCGCAGGTCTGGCGCAGCCCGCCGCTGAAAGACCGCTATGATGTCGTCGTGATCGGGGCAGGGGGTCACGGGCTGGCAACTGCCTATTATCTGGCCAAGGAATTTGGCATCACCAATGTCGCCGTGTTGGAACGCGGCTGGCTGGGCGGCGGCAACATCGCGCGAAATACGGTGACCATTCGGTCGAATTACATGAGGGATGAGTCAATCCCGTTCTATGTCAAATCCGTCGCCATGTACGAAGGTCTCACGGACGAGTTGAATTTCAACATGATGCATTCCAAACGAACCATGGTCGATGTGGTTCAGACCTGGCCCAAGCTACGCGAGCTTCGGCGGCGGCAGTTGGTGATGGACATCTACGGCTCGACCTACGAACAGATCACAACCGAAGAATTGCGCCGCCGCATTCCTGCGTTGACTGGCGGCGGCCCAGATGCACGACTGCCTGTGATCTGCGGCATGGTTCATACGGATGCGGGCGTGAACAGGCATGATGCGGTGGCCTGGGGCTATGCCCGCGCGGCTGATGCGCGCGGGATTGAGATTCATCAGCAAACAGCGGTGCAATCCCTGCTACGCGGGGCGGATGGGTCCATCGAAGGGGTCGAGACCAACCGGGGCACAGTTCGCGCAAAGAAAGTGGTCGTGGCAGTCTCAGGCCATACAACGACGCTGACCGAAACTGCAGGCCTCAAACTGCCGCTGCGGACGATGAACCTGACGGCCTTTGTGTCTGAGCCGGTCAAGCCGCTGGTTGATGTGATCGTGAACTGTCCGGACAGCGGGTTCTATTTCAGCCAGTCCGACAAAGGTGAGATGGTCATCGGCGGCGCGCCCGATATGGGGCAGAGCTTCCGTCGAGACATAAAGCAACATGTATTCGAGGATACCGTGACTGCGATGCTGTCGCTGTTCCCCAGTTTCAAGAAGCTCAAACTGATGCGGCAGTGGGGCGGGCATCTGGATATTGCCCATGATGCCTCACCCATCATGGATCAGACAGATGTGCCGGGCCTGTTTGTCACCGCCGGATGGTGGGGTGGGTATAAGGCTATCCCTGCGGGCGGGCTGACGCTGGCGCATCTGGTGGCCAAAGGTGAACCGCACCCGCTGATGGCACCCTTCACACTGGGCAGGTTCCGGCATCTGGATTTCGTAATGGAAGCCGGAACCACCACTGCGCGATAGGAAAGGACAGGATCATGATGCTTATAACCTGCCCGTTCTGTGGCAAGCGCAATGAAAGCGAATTTATCCATGGTGGCCCGGTAGGGGCGGTCCGCCCAGAACCCAATGCCGTCAGCGATGAGGAATGGGTCGAGTATCTGACGGTGACGCCGAATCCATTGGGTCCGGTTCAGGAGAAATGGTGGCACGCACGGGGATGCGGTGAATGGTTCACCATCTGGCGTGATACACGGACCCATGACATTGTGGAGGCACCCGATGGCACAACGTAACCGCCGCGCCTCGGGCGGGCGCATCGACCGAAACCGCCCTTTGCATTTCACCTTCAATGGCAAACCCTATGAAGGGTTTGAGGGCGATACGTTGGCCTCGGCCCTACTGGCCAACGGTATTCGTGTCACCGCCCGCAGTTTTAAGTATCACCGCCCGCGCGGTATTATGGGGCACGGGGTCGAAGAACCTGCGACTCTGGTGGAGCTGGACGGCGAGGATGCCTCGGGCAACCGTCCCGCGACCACGGTGCCGCTTCGGGACGGGCTCAGCGCACGTTCGGTCAATTGCTGGCCATCGCCCGAGTTCGATCTTGGCGGGGTCAATCAGTTGCTCTCGCGGTTTATCCCCGCAGGGTTTTACTACAAGACGTTCAAATGGCCGAACTGGCATCTGTTCGAACCTTCGATCCGCCGGGCTGCAGGGTTGGCGGCAGCACCCGAAAGCCCCCCGGCTTCAGGCCATTTCGAGGCCCGAAACGCCCATGCCGATGTGCTGATCGCGGGGGCGGGCCCAGCCGGACTGCAAGCGGCGCTTGAGGCTGGTCGCGCCGGAAAACGCGTGTTTTTGGCCGATGAGGGCGCCGAGGCGGGCGGTAGTTTATTGAACCGCAACCTGTATATCGGTGGGCAGTCAGCCGTGGACTGGGTCGCGGATGCGGTGGCTGAGCTGCGTGGGATGGAGAATGTCACCCATCTGCAGAATGCAACCGTCTGGGCCTATCGCGAGCACAATCTGATGATCGTGAACGAACGCGAACCCGAATTGGACGGAGTTCTGGAACGCAGCTGGCGCGTGCGGGCGGGGGAAGTTGTGATTGCAACCGGGGCCACCGAACGAGCCATGGTCTTTGGTGACAATGATCGACCCGGTGTCATGCTGGCCTCGTCGGTGCAGGCCTATGTCAATCGCTGGGGCGTTACGCCCGGGCAGCGTGTGGTGCTGTTTACCAACAACAACAGTGTTTATGCCGTGGCGGCCGATCTGGCAGCAGCCGGTATGCAGGTTGAGGCCATCCTCGATTGTCGCAAAACCGTTCCACCTGAAGCTATGAAGCTGGTGCCGGATATTCCGGTTCATGCCGCAACCGTTGCTGGTGACGTACGCGGGCGCAAAGGCGTGCGCGCAGTCAAAGCCGTTCCCGTGACCGGAGGAGCGGGTCGCTGGATCGACTGTGATGTGCTGGGTTGTTCCGGCGGTTGGAACCCGACCGTTCATCTTTGGTCGCAATCCCGCAGCACGTTGCGATTTGATGAGGATCTGGCAGCCTTCGTTCCTGACCAGGCGGTTCAGAATTGTCGCGCTGTGGGTGCAGCGGCTGGTGATCTGACGCTGGATAGGATTGTTGGTGGCGGCGAAGACCTGGCCTACGCGATCGAACCTCTCTGGCGGGTCAACGTGCCGGGACAGCGCGGGAAGGCTTTTCTGGACGTGCAGAACGATGTCTCGGTCAGCGATGTGCATCTGGCCCTGCGCGAAGGCTATGACAATGTGGAACATGTCAAGCGCTACACGACCGGCGGCATGGGGGTCGATCAGGGCAAGACCGGCAATATCAACATCATTGGCACTGTTGCGATGCAAAAGGGCGTGCCGCTGCAAGAGGTTGGAACAACCACCTTTCGATCCCCCTACACGCCTGTTTCGTTTGGTGCGATTGGCGGATTACGGGAAGGCTGGCGGCTATTCCCCTATCGCCATACCCCTGTAACCCAATGGAATAAGGACAGCGGCGCTGTAATGTATGAAGCCGGCGCGCGCTGGCGGCGTCCGGGCTATTTCCCAAAACCGGGTGAAGGCCTGCAAGAGGCGGTAAACCGCGAATGCCGCGCTGTTCGTGAAGGCGTCGGTGTCTATGACGGATCGCCTCTTGGCACGTTTGAACTGAAGGGGCGGGACGTTCCGAAATTCCTAGATTTCATCTACTCCAACCTTATGTCCACGCTGAAACCGGGTGACGGACGCTATGGGCTGATGTTGTCTGAAGATGGTTTAATCCTGGACGATGGCGTGGCCTTCCGGCTCGATGAGCACCGCTGGATGATTTCAACCTCGACTGGTCACGCGGATGCGGTGAACCAGCATATGGAAAAACTGCTGCAAACCGAATTCCCCGACTGGCAGGTTCTGATCACCACTGTCACCAGCCAGTGGAATAATGCCACTATCTGTGGTCCCAAGGCGCGTGAAGTTTTGCAGGCGGTAGGCTCGGATATCGACCTCGCGCCCGAGGCGTTCCCTTTCATGTCCTTCCGCGAAGGCACCGTCGCTGGTTTCCCTGCGCGGGTGGTGCGGGTCAGCTTCACCGGTGAACTGTCCTATGAGGTCAACGTAGCCCCGCGCCACATGGCGGCCCTTTGGGACAAGGTGATGGAGGTTGGTGCGCCCTTTGGCATCCTGCCTGTGGGTTCGGAATCCAGCCATGTGCTGCGGGTCGAAAAAGGGTTCCTGTCGTTAGGGCATGAGGTCGATGGCACGGTCGATGCCTATGATCTGGGAATGGGATGGGCGATGTCCAAGAAGAAACCTGACTATCTGGGCAAACGCTCGGTCCAGCTGCGCAGGTCAGGCGGCGGTACCCGGCGCGAGCTGGTCGGAATTCTGGCGGATGATCCGAACCGGCAAATCCCCGAAGGTGCGCCACTGACGCCCGGAGGTCGGAAAGAAGCCACCGACGGGTTGGTCACTGCCTGTGTATGGAGCGTGGTAAACAACCGCTGGGTTGGGCTGGCGTTGCTGGAAGATGGCCACGCGCGGCAGGGCGAAACCGCCCACGTCCGGCTGAAGGATGACGTGATCCCGGTCACGGTCACGAAACCGGTCTTTCACGACCCCGAAGGTAAATTGCTGAGGTCCTGAGATGAGTTATGACGTCACAATTGAACGGTGCGGCCTGATGGCTCTGTTCGACCTCAAAGGCGCGCCTGACGCGGTATCGAAATGGGCTGGGGACGCTTTACTTAGTTTGCCGTACCGCCCTAACAGCCGAACAGAAAAGGATGGCATCGAACTGTTTCACATCGGTCGTGACCACTGGATCACCCGCGCCCCACTGGCGCAGGAAGACGCGATGGAAGCCCGGCTGAAGCCCACGGACTGCCCGGCTGATATCAGTATAGTTCGGGTCTCGGACACGATGACCTTCTTTCGCTTAGTCGGCCACGATGCAGGTCAGGTGATGTCAATTGCCTGCCCGATGGATCTGCATGACAGCGTGTTC
Organism: Ruegeria sp. YTSC003; assembly: GCF_059609785.1. Lineage (NCBI taxonomy): Bacteria > Pseudomonadati > Pseudomonadota > Alphaproteobacteria > Rhodobacterales > Roseobacteraceae > Ruegeria > Ruegeria sp. YTSC003. The sequence goes on from NZ_JBXWMK010000014.1 coordinate 49,696, forward strand.
GGGACGGACGCGGTTTCCTATACCGAAGTATTTGGCCTCAAGGCTTTGGTGATGCGGTGCCAGGATGGTATTGAGTTCGCAGTCGAACAAAGTTTTGCGGATATGGTCGAAGACTATCTGATCCGCGCAACGGCTTGAGGGGAAGATCGGCATGGTTCGAACGCACATCCACAAGTACCAGACGCGCTATCACGCGAAAGCAACTTATTCCAAGGCGATCCGCGCCCGGGGTGACTTTGTTTTCATGCAGGGACAGGTTGGCACTCTGATGGATGGCACACTGGTTGGCGAAGGCGACCCGGGCGCGCAGGCAGATCAGGCCTGCCGCAACATCCAGCGCTGGATGGAAGAGGCCGGGGGAAGCTTGACCGATGTTTGCAAGTTGACAGTCTACGTCACCGATATTTCATACCGTCCAGCCGTTTACGAGGCGATCAATCGCTGGTTCGAAGGTGTTCATCACTGTTCGACAGGCGTGGTTGTGCAGGGGCTGGCCGATCCGTCGCTTTTGGTCGAGATCGACGCGATGGCTGTCATCGATGATGATGCTGATACCCGCGGCTGAAGCATTCGGGTCTATCCGACATCGCATTGCGTAGAAACGCCAGTCATGACAGTGTCCGGTCGAGCCGGCCCGGTTTTGTCTGCGAATTGTAATGCTTTCGACACTCACCTCGATACTGCCGATCTTTTTGATCATTGCGCTGGGCTTGGCCCTGCGCAAAGGCGGCATTCCCAGTACGGATTTCTGGAACCTGAATGACAAGCTTGTCTATTGGGTTCTGATGCCATGCCTTCTGTTCAGTAAAATTTCCCTGTCGCCGTTGGACAAGTCGGCGCTGGGCCTTTACTCGGTCGCCATTCTGGGTGGGTTCGTTGTGGCGCTTCTGTTTGCGCTTCTTAGTGCCCGTTTGATGGGTTTTGCGCCGCCGCAGGCCACCTCGATCCTGCAAGGCAGTGCGCGACATAACTCATTCATCGGACTTGCGCTGGCTGCCAACTTGTATGGGCCAGCGGGGCTGGATATCGCGATTCTGGCGACCGCAATTCTCGTGCCCACCACCAATATTGTTATGGTGGTTCTGATGGTTGGTGCGCTCAAAGGCGATCGGACCAACAGCCTGGCCGTTGCAATCCTGCGGGAACTCGCGCGCAACCCATATGTGATTTCGATCTTTCTGGCGGTCTGTGCCAACCAGTTGATCGGTGACAGGATAGCGGTCGTGCATGATGTGACGGATGTTCTGGGTGCAGGCGCTTTGCCGATCACATTGCTGGCTGTCGGTGCAAATCTGAGAGTCCGGGCAATGGCCGCAAGTGCGCTGCCCTTAATTCTGGCCTTCACGGGCAAGATGATTGTCTTCCCTCTGGCAGTTCTGGTGATCGGACTGCTGGTGGGGTTGCCGCGGGAGGTTCTGCAGATCGCCGTCGTCTACTCGGTGGTGCCGGCCGGTGCGTCTTCGTACACGCTGGCCAAGCACTTGGGTGGAGACGCGCCGCTGATGGCGGCCATTGTCACGTTGCAGACGTTGATAGCAGCCGTCAGCATTCCCGTATCACTTGCTTTGCTGTTGCCGATAATTCCTTAGGCGATTATTGCGACAGGTGTTCATGGGCCCAGACCGCTATGTCCAGCAGGCGGGCGTCATCACCCTTTCGTCCGATCAATTGAATGCCAAGCGGCAAGCCATTTTGGTCGGTTCCGAACGGCAAAGCGACCGAAGGCACCTGCAACAGGTTCCACATCCGGGAAAAAAGCGGATCTCCAGTAGCGTCCAAACCGGCAGGGGCTGGTCCGGGGGCCGACGGGACCAACAGAGCGTCCACATCACGGAACATCTGGTCCAGCATCGCACCCGCCCGGTCGCGCAGGTCCAGCGCAGCTTGGTATTCTGCGTCGGTGACCGCCAGTCCCGCTGTGACAAGGTCATGAAATTGCGGGCTGACGGCAGGCATGCCGATAGCGTATTCCGCAGCGCGCTGCCGCGCGACTTCATAGCCCATGACGGTGATCTGAGCCTGCGTGAGTTCGGCAAAAACGGGTGGAAAGGCAATTTCTCCGGTCTCTGCCCCCGTTGCGGCAAGGGCAGCCAACGCACGCGTGCATGTGTCTCGCATCTCGACCGAACCGTCCCGCCAGTGCGGGCCGCGCATTAGGCTGATCCGAGGCAAAGTCTCGTCGAACTCAACTGGCGGTGCGGGGTCAGTTTGGCACATTACCGCATCGGTCAGCACAAAGTCGCGGGGATCACGAGCCAGAAGGCCGAGTGTATCCAGGCTTTGGGACAAGCCCATGACACCCGTCAGAACATACCGTCCGGTGGTTGGCTTGAACCCGCAGACCCCGCAATACGCTGCTGGTCGGATCAGCGAGGCTGCGGTTTGCGAACCAAATGCGAGCGGAGCCATGAAATCGGCCACAGCTGCGGCAGAGCCGGATGACGAGCCTCCCGGCGTATGCGCCGGATTCGCCGGATTGGCAGTTTTACCGGGCTTGAAGTAGGCGAATTCGGTGGAGATGGTTTTTCCGATTGGGATCGCGCCCGCGTCCAAAAAAGCCTGAACGCATGCTGCATTGCGGTCGGGGCGGCACCCGGCATACAGGTCGCTACCCCATCCTGTCGGCATGTCTTCGGTGTCGATGATATCCTTGATCACAAACGGCACGCCATGGAGCGGCCTACCAACGGGGAGAGTATCGGCGGCCTTTGCACGCTCCATGGCGCGGTCCGCATCGAGGGTTTGAAAAGCCCCGATGACGGGTTCACGGTTTGTGATCCGGTCCAAATGGGCCGCCATCACCTCGGAAGGCTTCACCTCACCTGCCCGGATCAATGTGGCAAGTTCATGGGCAGAATTATGGTTCAGCCCGGTCATGCCTCCAGCGCTTTCAACGCGTCGGCAAAGGGGGCGACTGGCATGTCGTAGATGCCACCGCCCAAGCGACCGGCCTCGCCCAATCGGTCAAGAATGCCCAGCCCGATCACAGGCCCCGAACCCTGTTCCACGGCACCCCGCGCCGTGCTGCCCAGCCGAACATCCAAGGCCCGGAAATACGGATGCGTTCCGGCTGACAGACCTGACATTCGCGCTTGAGCGTCGTCGGGCAGATAGGCACCCAGACCCTTCTTTTGTTCAGGGCTCAGATCTATGGCCATTGCCCCCAGCCCGAATGCCTCGACCACGGCACTGTCGCCGATCGCGCCAAGGGCGCGGTCCTGCGGCAAATCCACGTCAAACGCCCCCTTGGGAGGGCTGGCCGGATTTGTGAACCAACGGCCCGGTAGGCCCGAGATCTGGATGCCAACTTCGCGCCCATTGCCGCCTGCAGCGGTGACGAAGCTTGATCCTTCAATGCCCTCCGCCAGTTTCATCATGCATTTGGTCGCCGCCATCCAGAGGTTGAGAAATAGTGAGGGTGAGCTGTCCATAAAGGCCAACACGTCGTCATCCGTGATCCCGCTGGTGGTGCGATCCTTGAGTTCAGCAATCAACGCCTGTGCGGCCACGGGTGTCCGGCCATGGCAATCATCCCCGCCCATCAGGCCGATCACGGCCAGCGGGACCAGCGCGATCCCTTCGGCAATCCCTTTCTCCAGAACATCAAGAAACCGGGTGTTGAGCCAGCGAATGTGGTTGAGCACCGCCTCGGACCTCAGCCCTAAACGCATGGCCGGGCGGCTGCCTGCATTGATCGGCGCATAAACACGTTGTTGGCCGCGCCACGCGTCATAGACTGTGTGCAGCGGCATATCCGCCGAGACCACAGCCGCCAGAGGTGTCACGACATCGTGGTCTTGTGCGGGTTTCAGCACGATCTCGCCTGCGTTAATCATCGCCTCGGCCTGATCGAAATTCTGCGCCAGCCCTTGCCAGACTGCAGCGACACAGGCCGAGTTCAGGATCGGCGCGGTGATCTGATCCGGGCTGGCGAAGGCGGGACCGGCATGTAGCAGGACATTTTCGTCCAACCTCAGCGCCTCGGACGCAGTATTGAACCGGTTCCAGACCGGTTGTGTCACCATGGCCTTGTCGAACGCCAGCTGATCAGCCGGATGCAGCATCAAGTATCCTCCGGCGGGATGATCCATGTTTCCGAGAAGTAGAGGAAGGCAGTCGTTGTTTCATACCCAGCCTGCACCCGTGTGCCCAACTTGCCCGGTAATGCGTGACCATTAACGATGATCTGAGCCGAATGTGCTGGCACCAGTAGCGAGAACATGTTCTGCTCGCCCGAAGCGACCTCATGCGGAGACAGCTCCAGCGCGCGAGGCGGCTCGAGCCCTTCCCAGACCAGTTCAACTGTCAGGTTTTCTCCGGCGATGGTTTCGGTATAGCGGTGGCTCATCGGATCGCCCGAGGATCGGACGACCTGCGCGCCTATCTCGGGCAGGGAGGCAAAAGCGGGAGCATTTGCGAAAGCGGCCAGTTTGCTGATGAAGTTGGCCTTCAGAAAGGCGGTCAGATCGGGATTATCGCTCAGGATCACGTTCGGTGCCTCGGGCGGTCCGTCCATCTGATCTGGCGTTCCGTACAGCAGCAGCACCTGACCTTGCCCAACCGGAGACCATGCCACGCGAAAGAACAGCGCCATAGCGGTGAAATTGTTGTTGTCGTCTTTCAGCAGGATGCCGGGGTTCTCGCCTGTCCAGTCGACGGTTCCGGGGGTGATCGGTTCGTTCAACGGCATTACAGATCCTCCTGCGGGGTCACCCAGGTTTCGGAAAAGGCCAGAAAGGCGGTCGACATGGTGCGGCCAAAGAACTGGCGGCTTGCAACCTGACCGGGGAGCAGGGTGCCGTTGATGACGACCTGCGCCGCCTTGGCCTCAAGGAACACTGAATACATCTCATGCTCTTTGGTTGCCGAGTTTTCCTTAGTGACCTCAACCGGCAAGGGTGGACCCATTTCCTGCCAGATCATCTCGACTGTAACGCCCGAGCCGCGCAGGGTCTCGGAATAGCGCGACCTCAAATCGCCGGGGCGTTTTTCGACGCTGTCACAGTCCAGCCAGCTCATCGCGTCGAGGCCTGCCTTTCCGATGAAGGTGGGCATCTTGGTGACCCAACCATCCACGATCCAGCGCATCATGCGTTGGTTGTCCGTCATGATCAGATTGGGTGCTTGCGGCCAACCCTGAGCTTGATCCGGCGCGCCCAGGATCAATGCAGCATGGCCCCGACCATAGGGCGACAGTACCACCCGAAAGAACAGCGCCAGCGTGTCATAGTGGCCCTGCGTTGAGTTCTGTTTCAGATAGATCCAGGGGTTTTCGCCGGACCAGTCGACCCGGCCCGGATTATGTGGAACACGATTGGTCATGACCAGCTTGCCTCATACTTTTTCAGCGCATCGACGATGAACGTCTTGCGCGCCTCGCCCTGCAAATGGTCGCCAGATTTGTAGATCTCAGCCACCTGATGCGAGATTTCCTTGAGCACAGCACCATCGTCGCGGCCGTCCTGAAGCGGGATGCGCAGCATTGTGTCCCCGGCATAGGTCGGTATCACCTGACCGGCAAAGCTATCGGTCGGTTGCGGGGGGGACTGACCGTCTTTCAACGCACGAATGGCGTTGCGCAGCAGGCGGCGTGCCTTGGCCACACCCCGATCCGTAAAGCTGAGGTTTTCGCGGGCATGGATGTTCCGCGGCCCTTGACTGACCCAGGCGTCATAGTCGCCGGGGTCCCGCTGGCGCATCTCATAGGGTCGATCGGGATCCTGGCCATAGAAATCGGTCATCCCAAAGCCCACTTTGTTTTTGTCCGTTAGGCCCTTTGGATCGTCATTCGCCGCCGCATCCCGGAAGTGGCGCCATGCGATGACCATCGTGTTGGTGTCGTCAATTGGGGTTATCCAACGCGACAGCCCGCCGCGCCCAAAATAGCGTGACCCGTCTGGCACCGGGAAGTGGCCGCCATTTTGCGTGAACGACGGCAGCATATGGTCATGTATGCGCACCCAGACGATATCTTCGACACGTCGGACATTGGTGTAAAAATCGCCCGTTTGACTATCGTGAAACTCGATCATCGGCATCTCGGCAAAAGCGTCGATGAACTGGCTGCGAACGGCCAGTGTATGCAGGTAGACAACATGGAACGGGTCCCATGCGTTTTCCATCACCTGAAGCCAGTTGCACGGGGATTTGATGAGGTAAGGCACCAACTCGTCGCCATCTTCGTCAAATGTGTCCATTACTGGGAATGGGGGTTGCTCCTCGGGGGGACCCATAAATGCAAAGGCCAAACCCTTGTATTCGATCACCGGATAGGCCCCCAGACAGGCTTTTTTCTTGACTTGTGAGGCGGGCGGCTCACACGGGGTTTCCAGAATGGTGCCGTCCAAACCGTACTTCCAACCGTGGTATGAGCATCTAATTCCGCCTTCCTCAACGATGCCGAACTCCAGGCTCATGTTGCGGTGGCAGCAATGCAGATGGGTCAGGCCCAGCTTGCCCTCTTTCTTTTCCCGGAACAGAACCAGATCTTCGCCCAGAATACGCAGGCGATAGGGCAGGTCGCCAATCTGATCGGTCATTGCCACCGGCATCCAGAACCGGCGCAGGTATTCGCCGCACGGAGTGCCCGGGCCAACCTCGGTCAGTTCCGGGTCAGGTTCTTGTTGCCAGACTTTTTGTTGGTCGTGACCGCGGAAATTGCCCTTGGGGGCTGAGAAATGATCGTTCATGCCGTCCTCCGTGCGTATCGGTGGTCAGGGAAACGGATCGGGTACCGGCGTGGTGCCGGTCCAGATCGATTTGACCTGACAGAAATCCCTTATGGCGTCCGGGCCCAATTCACGCCCGTAGCCCGACAGTTTGATCCCACCAATCGGGCAGGCAGGGTCAACGCTGCGATAATGGTTGATGTAAACAGTGCCCGCCTCGATTGCCTCGGCTACCCGCGCGCCCTTATCGGCATCGGTGGTCCAGACACCGGCGGCCAGCCCGTAGTCGCTGTCATTGGCCAGCGCGATGGCTTCGTCTTCGGTGGTGAAAGAGGTGACGGCCAGAACCGGTCCGAACACTTCTTCACGCCAGAGCTGCATGCCGGGCGTCACATCGTCGAATACCGTTGGTCCGATATAGAACCCATTCCGGCCTGCAGTCGTGGCGGTGCCGCCCAATAAGCAAATCGCACCGTCGGCTTTGGCGCGTTCGATCATTGCCGTAACCTTTTGCAGATGCGGTTCATTGGCCAGCGGTGCGACCTGAGTATCCGGGTCCATCGGATCCCCCATCTGCAATGTGCGGGCGCGGTCGATCAGGCGGGATAACAGCCTGTCCTTCAGCCCGGCCTCAAGGATCAGCCGCGATCCGGCGACGCAAGTCTGACCATTTGACAGGAAGATGCCGGACAGAATTCCGTTGACCGCATTGTCCATGTCACAATCGGCAAACACCACCTGCGGAGATTTGCCGCCCAGTTCCAGCACCGCCGGGATTACACCGGCTGAGGCAGCCTCGGCCACTTTTCGTCCGCCAAGGTCCGAACCGGTAAAGGTGACCTTGCGTGTTAGAGGGTGGCGGACCAGTGCTTCGCCGACCTCGTGACCCAGTCCGGTGACGACGTTCAGCACCCCGGGTGGTAGTCCCGCCTCATGTGCCAGGCGTGCGAATTCCAAGGTTGAAGCCGAAGCCATTTCCGAGGGCTTCACTACAACCGTATTGCCAGCTGCCAGTGCCGGGGCCAGTTTCCATGCAAGGATCATCAGCGGAGAATTCCAGGGCGTGATGGCGACCACGACGCCATAGGGCCTAAAGTGGCCCACGCTATGCACGCCGGGGATGGAATTGGCCTGAGGTTCGGGCTGCAGCTTGCGTGCCTCTGTCGCAAAAAACCGAAACCAGCTGTGCAGCCCGGCAAACTGCCCGCGCACCTCAGTAATGCGTTTGCCGTTGTCGCGAATTTCGGGTGTGACAAGGTCTTCCCACCGGGTTTCCAGCATGTCAGCTAAACGATCAAGCATATCCGCCCGTTCTGTCGGCCCAGCTTTGGCCCATGGCCCGCTGCGGAAGGCCTGGTCGGCGTCCCGGATGGCTATGTCGGCGGTCTGTGCGTCGCTACGGGCGATCATGCTCCACACCTGACCGGTGGCGGGGTCGATACTGGGCAGGGTTTCACCGTCCCAATCGACAAAGGCACCGGAAATGAACGGTGAATAGGTTTTCATTCAACTTTCCTCGGACAGAGGTTGAGCCACCAATGCCAACAGATCGCCACGGCGCACCATGCCACGATTGCCATGAGCCAGAACGTGCCCGGCTGTGGGAAATTTAAGTTCGACAGCCGAGCGTTCCGGTTCGGTGGGGAAATGCAGCGTGCCTGCCAGATCGCCTCGTTTAACCTGTTGTCCTGCGGAGCAGCGTCGGTCGAACAGTCCATCTGCGGGTGCATGGACCGAATGCGATGGATCGGCGATTTCGATACATTGCGTCGGAACAGGATCCGGTGCACCGCCGGGCAGGATACGTAAATGCCTCAGACAGCGTTTGAGTCCGGTTTCGGCAAGGTCCGCGGCATGTGGATCGACACCACCCCCGCCGTTGAGTTCAGCTGCGATCATCGGGACACCAACCCGCGCGGCCGCGGCATTCACACTTCGGTTGTCGTTATGTGCGCCCAGCACCCAGATCAGAGGCAACCCGAAAGCGCGGGCCAGTTCCATGTTGGAAGCGGTCAGGTCCGCGCCATCCCCCCGCGCTGCCAAGGCGCAGGGCTCGAATACAGACGCCTTGCCACCCGAGTGCAGGTCAATAGCGGCATCCACGCGCGGCAGCAGTATAGTCTCAACATAATGCGCCAGCATCGCTGTCGGACCTCCATTCGCGGCGCCAGGAAAAGCCCGGTTCAGGTTTTGCCCATCCAATGGCGAAACCCGCGATGAAGCCAGAAACGCGGGGGCGTTCAAGGCCGGGATCAGGATCACCTGTCCGGTCAGGTCAGATGGGTTCAGCTGGGCCGCTAGCCGCAGGATCGCAGCGGGTCCTTCGAATTCGTCTCCATGAATGCCGCCCAAAATTAGAACAGAAGGTCCGGGTTTCCCACGTAAGCTGATGACCGGGATCGGGTGGTATCCCAACGGTACGGCATTGTCGGACCATTTCAGCATCAGATCCCCGGACTGTCGACCTGGCGCATCCAGATCGATGGTCAGGTGAAGCCTGCTGGGTTGGGGTGAAAGCGTATCGGTCATCCGGGTTCTTTTGCTGAGTCACAGTCTTCATAACATAATTTTTTTGAAAGTGAATTGCTTAGAACTCCATGCTATGTGATATATGGTGAAAATTGCCATTACCGCCCTCTGGCGGTGCCGGAGGAGTTGGATGGGCATAACCCTCGCAAAAACAGGAATAGGCAGGATTAAACCTCATATGATTGGAGGGGCGTCTGCTGACGTTCCACCGCCTGCGATCCTTTTGAACTCGAATGAAAGCGTGTTTGGTCCTAGCCCGTCTGCCCGCGCTGCCGCTTGTGCGGCAATCAGCAATGTCGAGCGCTATTTGGAAAACCCTGACGATATCCTGGCCCCGGCGATTGCCGCGCAGTACGGGTTGGATGCGGCCCGGATCACCACAGGACAGGGATCGGACGATCTGCTGGCCCGTCTGGCCCGTGCCTACCTAGGGCGGGGCACCGAGCTGATCCGCAGCGCTAATGGCTATCTCAAGGTGCCAAACTATGCTTTTGCCAACGATGCCGAGGTGGTGTCAGTCGCGGATGACGCATTCAAACCTTCGGTCGACCGGATGATTGATGCGTTGACCGAACGAACCCGGATCGTCTACCTCGCCAATCCGGAGAACCCGGCAGGCACCTATCTGAACGGCGCAGAGCTGCGGCGCCTGCATGCCGCGTTACCGGAAAACGTTCTGCTGATCATCGATGCTGCCTATGAGGAATATATCGATACGGCGGATTATGAGCCCGCGCATAAGTTGGTAGAGGCTGCCAAAAACGTGGTCATGTGCCGGACGTTTTCCAAGATATTCGGGCTGGCTGGGGCGCGTGTTGGTTGGATGTACGGGGCCAGCGATGTGGTGGACAATGTATGCCGGATCGGCCTGACCTTCCCGGTGGCGTCCTCTTCGGTCGCAGCGGCTGTTGCGGCACTGGAAGACACGGCACATACCCGTTTCGTGCGAGAGGCTAATTTGAACAACCGAGCCTGGCTTAGCGCCGCGCTAACGGAAATGGGTCTGCATGTTGTCCCAAGTCAGGCCAATTTCGTACTGGTTCATTTTCCGGACCCTGTGAAATCTGCGGAAGCGGCCGATCACTACCTACGGGGACAGGGAATTGCTGTGCGCCGGTTCGCCTCACCCGCCTACCGTGATTATGTTCGCATCACTATCGGTCATAGGCATGAACTGAAGGCGGCACGGGATGGGCTTGCCGCATTTCTGGACGGAGGTGCCTGATGGTTGCGTCCCCTCTACCGACCGAATATACGCCGCAGGTCAAGCATCCTTCAGGTGCGGCTATCATCGCTGCTATCAAAGCGGCGGGTGTTGGTGAAATCGTGGCATTGCCGGACATCGTTACCAGTGACGGGCTGCTCTGGCCGATCTCGCGAGATCCCGAATTTCGCCTGACCCGGATCTGCAAGGAGGATGAGGGCGTCAGCATCTGCGGGGCGATGTCCTTTAACGGCACGCGCGCGATCCTGATGATGCAGCAAACGGGGCTGATGGATTCATTGAATGCGATCCGGGCCATTGGCGTCGATTATGAACTGCCGGTCGTTATGATGGTCGGTCTGCAGGGTAAGGAGCCACATATTCACCCCGACCAATCTGCCTCTTACGGGGTGCGGATTGTTCGGCCAGTGTTGGATGCGATGGAACTGTCACATTCCCTGATCGAATGGCCAGGGGACGAGGCTCATATCCCGCAGGCGATTGAAGCGGCATATGCAACTTCAAGACCCCATATTTTCCTGATCGGCCGAGCACCGGAGGCATCATGACCATGCACCGCGACGCAGCGCTTAAGGCCCTGATCCCTCATATCCGCGAGGACGATATTGTTGTTGCCGTGTATCAGAGCTGTTTCGACTGGCTTGCCCTGAACCCGCGCGACCTTAATTACGTGGCCGTCGGGGCGATGGGGCAGGCGTCGTCCCATGGTCTGGGTCTGGCGCTGGCCAATCCTGACAGGCGGGTCATCGTTCTGGATGGCGATGGCAGCCTGCTGATGAATCTTGGGACATTGGTGACGATTGCCAATGCAGGGGTGACGAACCTCTATCATTTTCTGTCGGCTAACCGGGTCTATGAGGTGAACGGGTCGCATCCCCTGCCTGGTGCGGATAGAGTTGATTTCGCCGCCATGGCCTGGGCCGCCGGGTATGCCAGTGTGCAGCGCTTTACGGAGCTGGATCAGTTTTCAGCTGCGGTGCCTCAGGTTCTGTCATCCACCGGCCCGCAATTCGTCTCGATGGAACTGACGGCAGGTGCCCCTTACCCTCGGGACTACGCCTATATTCACAGCGCGCAGGCGCGAGCCAGTTTTCGCGAGGCGCTTAATCGTCGCTGATCTGCGATTGCACGATCTTCAAAAAGGACTGTCCCACGGCGGACAAGGGCTTGTTCTTGGACCAGAACAGGACTGCCCGAAACGTCAGAGGCGCCGCAAAAGGCAGCGCGACACAATCGGGAATGGTTTTGAGATAATCCAGGCTTGCTCCGACAACCGAAACTCCGAGGCCGCGGGCGACCAGACGGCACACTGCGTCGGTAGTGCGGGTTTCATACTGCATCTGACGTGAGATGCCTTTGGCCTCAAAAAACTGGTCAATCTCAAACCGGAAGCGTGAGGACGGCATATATGAGATAAAGCTCTTACCCGCCAAGTCCTGCGCCTGAACTATGGTTTTCTCTGCCAGAGGATGGCCGGTTGGAACGACGCAACAGACGTCGCTGTTCCGGATAACCAGGCTGTCAAAGGACGGGTTGGCGGGTTGGGTTGTCGTGATCCCGAAATCGTAATTCTGCGAAACCATCCATTCGACGGCGTCATCGCTGGGCGCGATTTCCATTCGGGCCATGGCTTTTGGCCAAGTAGCAGAAAATTCCTGAAGCAGATCCGGAGCAAGCTGAGAGGACACCCCCGGCGTGATCACCAGGTTAAGCCGCGCGTGACCGAACTTGCCAATGGCATTGGCGGATTCCTTTATGTGCTCCATGCCGCTAACGGCCTGCCGAACTTCTTCCACCAGCAAGCGTGCTTCATCCGTGGGTACCAGGACGCGGCCCGAGCGCTGAAACAGCTGAAAACCGACTTCGGCCTCGAAATCCGAGATCAGGCGGCTGACAGCGGGTTGCGAGATTCCCAGCATCGCTGCTGCTTCGGTTACAGTTCCGGTGGAGACGACGGTTCGAAATGCATCAACCTGTTTGAAGGTAATTTTCATGGGGGCTCAGTGCCTGATTGGGATATGCGGTCGGATTATTCATAGTTTCACATAATACAAGAATATGAAACGGTCCGGGTAGGTTATACGGCCTGAGGGTGCCAAATCGCGGTCTGAATCTACTGCGGGCGAGTTGATACAGTGATGAATTCGATCTCATCCGACACGATCTTGCAAAACCCGTGACGCAGCTTGGCATCGAAGCTTAGGGTATCGCCAGTTGCCATAACAAAATCCTCGGTGCCACACCTGTATATAGCGTCGCCCATTATCATGTAGAGAAAAACACAGCCTTCGTGCTGGTAACTGGGCAATGTCCCAGATTGGTCCTTTGAAATGATGATACGGGCAGATTGAAACAGACCTCCCGGCCCGCCATGTTTACCAAGCAACAGGTAGTTATGCACGTGGCCCTGCGTAATACGCCGGGACATGAGACCTTCGCCTGCTTTGACGTGATGTACGTCGGCCGAAACTTCGGTGTCCGCAAACAGGGCCATCAGAGGAACATCCATCGCGTCCGCCAAAGCCTGTAGCGTGCCAAGAGACGGAGAGACGCTACCGTTCTCAATCCGGCTGATCATCGAGGTCGAGACCTGCGATGTTGTCGCCAGCTCAGAGAGGATCAGATTGCGTTCCTGCCGTAACCTTTGCAATGTTTGCCCGACTTCACGCTCGATATCTCTTTGTTTGATCACGGTTTTCAGTGCCGATACTGCTGTTGTTGCTTAGAAGATTGTTTGCTTTAGTTGTGTCAGTTTTTTGCATTCAGTCAATTGGTCTTTGTCAGGTTATTGAAGGCCGTTCAGCAGATTAACGATACACCATTCTGAAATTACCTGACTTGTCCCGCAGAGTTGATCCTCCGTTTCCTTACTATTGGGGTGGACCATTTCAGTGGAGGAGGATCAGACGGCAAGGGTACATTGAACCCCCACGCGTATGATAAACCCGTCATGACAAGGCTTTAGGACGTGACTGAAGACGCGACAGGGTTAAGCTGGGAGCTCTAGACCAACCGGGTACGATACGGTTGCTGATGCTATGCCTCAAGAGCAGAAATTAGTGCGCGCGTAACATCTGGAAGAACGTGTTCCTGTGAGGCATTGGCCTCTGTGTCGATGAATGGCCGGTATGCATATTGGGTCAGAATTACTTGACGTTTGGGTCAGAATTGAATGACGCGATTTACCGATTTATTGAGGTTTTGGTTGTCAATTGAGCCAAATATTCGTGATGTTCTACATTTACTATGTGGCGACAAATAGTTTTGCTTTTTGCGACAGAAATTTTCCTTTGCGCCGCATAGCTTTGCCTTCTGCCAATTGGTTGCGTTGAGCATGTTTCCCCATAAAAACTGGTTTTGAGCGAAGCCCTTGAGGGCGCTCGTCTCCAAAACCTGCTCCCAGCGAGGGTTGGGGGTAGCAAGTGCAAAACAATTCGACAGGGTAGTGCGGCCCACAGGCGTTCGCCGAGGATACGGCCCTGTCTAATTGTATTGCGGGCGCGGGGGGCGACGTCCCCTAGCTCTGCTGTATTGCAGGTCGGGCGGAAACCGGTCGTTCGCTGCGGTGCAAAGAAAATGCTACACTACTCCAAAGCAGTCATTGAATCGGACAGACTGCTCAAAAGACCCGGATGATAGTGATCTATCAAAGTTCGCTTCATCTGTTCTCCTCGCATCGAATAAAGCCCGATTTTTGTCTGTGGCAATAGGCCCATTGCCGGGCGTAAAAACAATCGACCCGTTTTCGCGAATCCAAATTGAGTGGCTGCGACGGCGGGGAGTTTAGTAGTAAGCGATCTTACAGGAAATGATATCGGAGAAACGATACTCGTGTCGGAAGATCACAAAGCGTGAATGTCCAATGGATCGGAGAAGCCCTTGATCTGGGTCCCGCCAAATGTCTCCTGAATATCGACCCCGTCGAGCAGATTCAGGGTCTCTTGATCAACCAAAATCCGGCTTCCGGTGTTCTGGGTTTCCGCTTCCAATCGGGCTGCGAGATTTACCGCGGATCCGATACAGGTATAGGTCGCCCGGTTGTCAGTGCCGGCATAGCCCGCGACGACTTCGCCTGTGGCGATACCGATCCCGATCCTGAGACTCCGTTCTCCATCCGCGAGCCGGTCATGATTCAGCATCTCTATCATGCTATGCATTTCATGCCCCGCAGCTACCGCGCTTTGCGCGGTATTGTTCAGAGGTTGTGGAACACCGAAGAGAGCCATCAACCCGTCACCAAGCATCAGGCTGACAATGCCGCCATTGCTGGTCACCGCCTCGAACATCAACGTGTAGAAGGTGTTGAGCAGATCAATTGTTGCCTCGGGCGCGAGGTTTTCCGAAAGGGCTGTGAAACCGCGAATGTCGCAAAAAAGAACCGATGCGTTTGCACGTTTGCCACCGATGGCAAAGCCAGACTCTTGCAGGTCTTGCGCAACTTCGGAGGTCGCGAAACGTTCGAGCAGGCGTCTTTGTTCGTCCCGCAATCGCTTCTTTTCGAGGCCGCTGGAGACGCGGGCGCTGAGTAGCGTCTTGTTCACCGGCTTGGGCAAGTAGTCTTCTGCGCCTAACTCGATGCAGCGCACAATATTGTCGAGCCCTTCGACAGAGGAGGTCACAATCACCGGCAATTCGCGCAGGTCGGGGTCCGCATTGATTGCCTCCAGAACCTGAAACCCGTCCATTTCCGGCATTTCGATATCGAGTAGAAGCAGGTCATAAGACTGACTCGACAACATCTCCATCGCGACGAGGCCGTTTTCCGCGACAGAGGCTTTGTGCCCCAACAATTCAACATTGCGAGACAGGAGTAGCCGATTGACTTTGTTGTCATCAACGATGAGGAGATGGCCGCGTGTATCAGTCATTGTTCAGGGTCCGCAGGGCCGCAGCAGCTTTGGCGAAAGCGGCCTCCAGAGCTTTCGCATCTGTAAGGTCGCCAGTCGCTGGTATGTCCCCGAGCTCGATTTTTCTGGCCAACTCGGCCAGTGCAGTCGCACCAAAGGTGTTTGCATTCGACTTAATGGAATGAGCCGCGCGGCGATATCCATCAGCGTCAAACGCGTCGGCAGCCGCTTTCAATTCGGCGATCATGCCAGGGGCTTCGTCGAGGAAGGTGTTCACAAGCTCGGCGGCAAATTCGTCGCCTGTCGCGTCCTTGAGTTCAGCGAAGATATCAAGATCAATTGGACCGTTTGTCATGGATTACTTGCTTTTCCTAGGAACATTCAAAAGGGCTTCGATAAGAATAGGCAGGCGGATCGGTTTGGCGATGTAGTCGTCCATCCCGGCATCTAAACACATCTCGCGGTCGCCTTGCATGGCGTTAGCGGTCATGGCGACTATACGCGGTCGGTCTTCTCCGGGAAAATCTTGGTTTATGCAGCGTGAGGCTTCGAGCCCATCCATTTCGGGCATCTGCACGTCCATCAATACGACATCGTATGCTTGCCGGTTCACGCTTTCGACCGCCTCAGCGCCGTTGCTGGCCAGATCAGCGCGATAGCCCATCTGTTCAAGCAGGTGAAGCGCAAGTTTCTGGTTCACCAAATTATCCTCAGCCAGCAGAATACGCAGAGGGTGGCGTTTGGCCATCTGTGGATCAGTCTGGGGTTTGTCTGCGGGTTTGGTCGCTTTCACGGGAGTATCTTCGGTTGAAAACAACGTGACCAGAGTATCGAAAAGATGCGACTGACGCAGCGGCTTGGTGAGGTTGGCAGCAAAGAGACCGTCTTCGAGGTCAATGTCGCGCGGACCAAGAGAACTAAAGAGGATCAGCGGCAAGTCCGGATGCTTGGCCCGAATTTTCCGGGCAAGTTCCTCACCATCCATTTCTGGCATGTGCATGTCGAGAATTGCCAGATCGAACTTTTGAGCCTTCTCGAGTGTGGCCAGCGCATTGGACGGGGTTTCGCAGGTAGTGGTTTTAGTGCCCCATTTCTCGGTCTGGAGCGACAAGATTTTACGGTTGGTGGCGTTGTCATCCACCATAAGGATGCGTTTGCCTTCAAGCTCGGACTGAATGCCTACCAGATCACGCGACGATGATTTGACAGGTTTGGAAGGTTTGGTCTGGATCGTAAACATAAAGGTCGAACCGTGCCCCTCGCCGTCACTTCGTGCCCACATGGTGCCGCCCATGAGTTCCGCAAGACGTTTGGAAATCGCCAGGCCGAGTCCGGTGCCGCCATATTTACGGGTTGTTGAGCTGTCTGCCTGACTGAAGGACTGGAACAGACGGCTCATACCTTTTTCGCTCAGGCCAATACCAGTGTCGCGGACTGTGAAAGTCAGCTCAAGCGATCCGCGTTTCTTGGTGGTTTGTTCAACAGATAGAACCACTTCCCCGCTTTCGGTAAACTTCACGGCGTTGGAAAGAAGGTTCAGCAGGATCTGCCGCAACCGGGTCAGGTCGGCACTGATCGCAAGGGGCAGAGCGTCGTCAAATTCATAGGCCAGATCAAGCTTCTTTTCGGCAGCCTTGCCGCTGATCAGATCTAGCGCGCTTTCGATACATTCACGCAGGTCAAACGGATGGTTCTCGATGTCCATCTGCCCGGCTTCGATTTTCGAAAAATCGAGAATTTCGTTGATGATGCCAAGCAGCGCGTCGCCACTGTCGCGGATCGTGTTGGCATAATCGCTTTGTTCGGCGTCCAACTTGGTATCCATCAGGAGCCCACTCATCCCGATAACGGCATTCATCGGTGTACGGATTTCGTGGGACATGGTGGCGAGGAACGCGCTCTTCGCTTCGTTAGCAGACTCGGCCACCTCACGGGCCTTTTCGGCCTCGCGGAAAAGGCGCACGTTCTCAATGGCAATAACAGACTGATCCGCAAAAGACTCAGCCATAGCAATATCGTCGTCCGAAAACGGTATTTTTGATTTCCTGATGAAATAGAGTCCGCCCAAACACTTGTCTCCGCGCATCAACGGTATGCCAAGAAAAGCTTCAAATCCGTTTTCTTCGTGAAGCTTCTTGGCCAACCGCGGTAAGCCCTGTGACGTCAAATCGTGTACATGCATGGTTTTCCCGGACAGTAACACGGACGACAGAAAATTATCCTTCGGGTCCAACGGGTGTCGGGTTTGTCCGAAATCACGTAATAGGCCTTTTGGCGTCGCCAAAGCCACTTGCCACCAGAAACTGTCATCTGACAAAGCGGCGCCTGCCATGTCGCATGAAACAAGCCGTGTCGCGGAATTTACAATCGCCTCAAAAACAGGTGTGGTATCTGAAGGCGATTGGCTGATCACCCGCAGTACATCAGCACTGGCAGTCTGTCGCGCTAAGGAAGCCTGAGTTTCATTGAACAGACGCACGTTTTCCAGCGCGATGATAGCCTGATCCGCGAAAGATTCGGCAATGGCTACTTCGTCATCACTGAAAGCCTTCGACGTTCTCCGAATAAAGACGAGAGTGCCGAAACAGTCTTTCCCTCGCATCAAGGGTACCATCAAGAACGACTTGAATCCTTGTCGCTCAACGATTTCCGTGTCCCGCGGAGATAGTTCATCAAAGCGCGTTTCATCCAATTGCAGCGTCTTGCCGCTCTGGATGACGCGGGATGGCAGGTTGTCGTCGGGATCAATTGGCAGGCGCTCAGTCCAAGTGATTTCCTCTAAACCATCCGGAGTTGCGGCCGCCACTTGCCAGTATTCAGTTTTGTTAGCCTGCATGGCAATCGACAAGTCGCAATCGATGAGAGCTGTCGCCAGTCCGACAATCTTCTCAAAAACCGGTTTGGTATCTGTCGGGGATTCCGAGATCACTCTGAGAACATCCGCACTTGCCGTTTGGCGAGAGAGTGCGACTTGCGTATCGTTGAACAATTTAGAGTTTTGAATCGCTATGATCGCCTGCGAGGCAAAAGTCTCCATCTGCTTGATTTGCTTGTCCTCAAAGGCGGCTTTATTTCGGCTGCCCATACTGATGACACCAATCGTGTCACCGTCGCGTATCAAAGGTACAGAGAGAACCGACCTGTATCCTTGCAAGTTGGACCTAAGGACCGGATCATAGTTAGGGTCCGCTTGAGTATCCTCAACGTAGTCGGCGCGCCCATATAAAAGCGCCCGGGCGGTCGCCGACGTTTCGCCCGGTTCAAATGGATGCGACTCGAGGAATTTGGCAAAACTCTCTGTGAGATTGTGCCCGGCAAAGAAATGGAATTTTCCGTCCTCGGGTTTCTTTAGCGCCACAAAAGCATCCTGTAGGCGGCAGATGCGCGACGAAACCGCTACCAACGCTTCCAAAACCGGCTCTAAAGCGTCAGGGGAACGGGAAATAACCTCGAGCACTTCGGATGTCGCCTTCTGATACCCCAGTGCCTCTTCAACTTCTGCAGTGCGGGCCTGCACTTCTTTGAACAGTCGCGTATTGTTGATGGCGATCACGGCCTGAGACGCGAAGGTTTCCAGCAGGCTGACTTGTTTGTCGCTAAACGCAGCTGCCTGCCGATGCGCCATAACAATAACGCCAACGGTTACGCCATTGCTGACCAAAGGGACACCAAGAGTAGTAAGATAGTCCCCGATCTCAGCCGCTTTTTTCCATGTGTAAGTCGGATCTCTACGGGTGTCTTTTATATAGACCGTCTTGCCTTGCAGAGCCGTGCGCCCGATGCAAGACCCCTCTTCTGGCGCGATAGGGTTGTCGGACAGGAATTTGAGAAAAGCATCACTCACATTGTGGGACATGGCCACGCGGTATAGGCCATCGTCAGCATCCTTCATTGCAAAGAACGCGTATTCCGGTGAACAGATACGCGACGAGACCTCCAGGATCGCGTCCAAAACCGGTGGAAGATCGTTCGGTGAGCGCGAGATGACGTCGAGCACTTCGGACGTCGCCGTCTGATACTTCAGCGCCTCCTCGACTTCAGCAGTGCGTTCCTGAGTTTCCCGGAATAGCCGTGCGTTCTCGATGGCGATGCTGGCTTGATTGGCAAAACCCTGAACGAGCTCGACGCTGTTTTGTTGCGGCGGTCCGGCCTCGGCCCAACCGACAATTATGACGCCCCAAATCCGCGCCTCTGCCCGGATCGGTACGGCCATCAAGCGCCGATACCCAGCCTTTCGGGCAAGCTCTGGACTGAAATACTCGGGCCCCCGCGCATCCGCTAGATGCTGGACTTCGCCGCTTTCAACGACCAATGGAGCCAGATGACCCTTGGAAGCTTCCAAGGGATAATCCGAAGTCAGTGCCTTCAAAGTAGTCTGCGGAAACCCGTATTGTGCGCAGAAATGATAGAGATTGCCGTCAAAGCGTTCGAGGACGCAGAACTGCGCTCCACAAAGTTCAGCGGATTTTTGCACGACAAGGTCAAACACAGGCTGGATGTCGGAAGAAGCTTCGTTGATCAGTTGCAAGATTTCAGCACTGGAACGTTCGCGCACCAATGCGTCTTCAACTTCGGTCGTACGCGCCCGTACTTCCTCGAAGAGTTGAGTGTTATTGATGGCAATCAACGCTTGCGAGGCGAACGTCTCCAACAGAGATATCTGTTTTGAATCGAATGGTGCGACTTTGTCGTGGCAGAGCACGATCACACCGACCACAACCTTATCCTTGACCAAAGGGACACCCAGAAGCGAGCGATACTTGCCAATACGCGCGGCTTCCTTCCAGGCGTATTCGTCAGCTTCAGTGTCCTCGTAGTAGACTGTTTTGCCGCGTGAAGCTGTTTGGCCAATACCGCTTCCATGACCTGCCGGCACTGGGTGTGCTTTCATGAACTTCATGAAATCACTGTCAAAGTCGAGCATGATGTCAGTATGGTAAAGGTTGTCTTGCGGATTCAGGATCGAGATCGCAGCATATTTTGGCTCGCAGATCCGGCCGGCGACTCTCAGTATCTCTTTCAGCACCGGCTCCAGCTCATTCGGAGATCGCGAAATCACCGACAATACGTCTGACGTGGCGGTCTGATACTCCAGCGCCTGCGTGACTTCTTCTGTCCGCTCCTCCAACTCGTGGAAAAGGTTTGCGTTGGTAATCGCGATAACCGCCTGATCCGCAAAAGTTTCCAGCAGTTTGATCTGTTTGGCGGAAAAACCCGAGACCATTGGCGCCCCAAGAGAGATAACGCCTACGACTTCGCCGTTTTTGACAAGCGGAAGTCCAAGCAATGATTTGTAATCACCCACGCCGCTTTCTTCCAACCAGGTGTAGGTGTCATCCGCTTCGACATCTTCGACATAGCTTGTGCGTTTCGACAGGATCGCACGCCCGCTTACACCGTTCTCCGCTGGTGAAATCGGGTGAGCTTTGACGTACTCTGCAAAGGCCGTATCCTGTGTTAGCGTCGAGTGCACATGAAAAAGCCCATCGTCCGGGTTGAGCATCGCGACATAGGCATCCTGCAATTCGCAGATGCGCGACGCTTCTTTGAGAATGGCGTCCAGAACGGGCGACAGTTGATTGGGAGATGCTGAGATCACACGCAGAACTTCGGATGTTGAAGTCTGATACTCCAAGGCTTGCGTGACCTCCGCCGTACGGTCTTGCACCTCTCGGAACTGGCGTACGTTATCCATTGCGATCACGGCTTGGGCCGCAAAGGTTTGGACCAGAGCGACATCATCATCCGAAAATGGCGAAACTTCACGGCGATAGAGAACGATCACCCCAAGACCGGTGTCGTCTTTCATCAACGGCACCGCAAGGACCGAGCGAGCACCTTCAATCTCAACCATCTGAACCCGTTTTGGGTCACGGTCCCGGTAGTATAGTGGATCATCGGCGATATCGTCTTGGCGGATAACCTGACCATCGATCATTGGTCTGATCGCAACCAGTTCAGTGCGCGTTAATGGCTCTACGAAATCTTTGAGCGCTTCATCAAAATCAGTTCTCGCACCGATATTGGCTGGAATCGTTGCGTGCCCTTGTTCGTGGTCAGCGACACACAAGAAGGCCAGCGGTGCTTTGCACAAACGGCTTGCGTTCTCGAGAATGCTATAAAAGACCGGTTTGTCGTCATCGCGGCTGCGGCTGATGACTTCGAGTATTTCACGCGACGCTTCTTCCCGTTCAAGTCGTTCCTGAACTTCACGAAACTGGCGCGTGTTTTCGATGGCAATGACTGCATGTTTGGCGAATTCTTCAATCAACTGCACGTCAGGGTCAGCAAATGGCCGCACCTCCCGGCGGCTAACTGCGATGGCTCCGATGGCCTGATCTCCTTGCATCAGGGGGACTGTAACGCGTGACCGAATGCCTTCGATCTCAACCATCATGGCAGCTGTAGGATGGCCCGAGCGATAAAAATCCGTGTCGGTCAAATCATCGATGCGACCAACCTTACCTGTTCGTATCGCAGTGGCTATTGGAATCGATTCGTCCAACTGCCACTCGTCTCCAACATCAAATTCGGTTCTCTGATGCCCCCAATTCGCCGCCAACCGCCCGTGGGTCCCTGCTGCGTTAATCAAAATAAGGACCGCCTGATCTGCATCACATACCCTGGTGGCCTGCTGAAGCACTGAATCAAAGACGCGCGCATCGTCATCACGGCTTTGGCTAATGACCGTTAGAATTTTCTGTGTTGCCGCCTGACGCTCCAACTGCGTATGCAGTTCATTCAATTGTCGCGTGTTATCCAAGGCGATCACGGCTTGGGCGGCGAATCCCTCAACCAGAGAGATCTCGTCGTTTGTAAATGCGCGAACCTCACGTCGGTAAATCCCGATGACGCCCACGGGCGTGCCATCTGCCGACATTAGTGGGACCGTCAGAAATGACCGGACACCTTCTTCGTCTACAAGTTGACGGCGCCATGGGTCGCCTTTGATATACTGGTCAGTCAGGCGCAAATCGACATTGTGAATAACGCGTGCCTCGCGAACGGACTCCGCAATCTGGAGATGTGAGTCCAGTGACCAACGATCTACGCCAACCTCGTAGGTCGCCAACTGATCACCGAAATGGGCCGCATATTCGAGGTGGGTTCCTGCTTCATTCAAAAGGCTTAGTGTGGCGACATCCGTTTCGCAAAGCCGGGCTGTATTTTCCAGGATCGTCTGGAACACCGGCGTCTCATCTTCCCGCGATCGGCTAATTGTCTCGAGAACTTCACGCGTGGCGCCTTCGCGTGCCAGACGGATCTGCAATTCGCGAAATTGGCGAACATTCTCAATGGCGATTACCGCTTGGGCGGCAAAGGTTTCGACGAGCTTGACCTGATCGTCGGTATAGGGCCGGACCTCGTCTCGCGCCAACATCAAGCATCCGATTGCACCGCCATCTACCTTTAGAGGAACAAACAGATTACTGCGGCACCCATGCTTGTCGACAATCAGCTTGAACCGCTCATCGCCGGATTTGTGGAAATCAGTGTCTCCCATATCCACAACGCGTTTGGTCTCGCCGCTGAGGATTGTTTCAGTCACCAGAGAATTGCCCGGCTCCATCGTGTATTTGCCGTCGCGCCAAAGCTGCTGAATGTCAGGGTGCAGGTTAACACTGGCCACGAGCCGCTGAAGTGTGTCGCCTTCCTGTCCAAGAACCAGACCAGCAAAAACAGCGTCGCAAAGGTCTGTGGCAAGCTCAACAATCAGATCGCAAACCGGCTGAACGTCGTCCTTGGTCACAGAGATCACCTGCATCACCTGAGCGGTGGCTTCAAACCGCGCCTGTTGATCAGCTGCGCTTAACTCCGAACTTGGCGCAGATGATGGCGCGGGACTTATCGAGGTCCCTGATGCCTTTTTGTCGCCCAACTGCGCCCAAACTCCCACGTCAATTCTGACTAACAACTGTCCGGAGTTTAGAGAGCATGTTATAGAAGTCACTGGAATTCTTTACCGATGATGCCCTTTGCATTCATGCACGTGCGAGCACGGCCCACTTAGCTCGGATCATCCGGCTGATCAGCGCGATGAATCAACAGTGTAGTGCCAAGGCGCTGGATAGACTTGTAGGCCTTACTGTTCTGGCACTCCATATGCGACTCGAAAACGTCACGACGTTCGATCTCTGAAGCGCTCCACCGAGCGTCATTGCTTAAACCCAGACTTCTGTTGGCGAAAGGCAGCATGTGCTGGACACGCAAGCCCCTGTGAACTCTCTGGGAAGATGCACTGCGAAGTGTACTGCTCGCTTAAAAGGACGGCAGGCATGTTCCCATCTCGGCCATCGAAGCAAAGGAAATGTTGCAAATGTCGGAACGGCGGCTTTCAAGAAGCTGATTAGTTAATCATGGTTCAAGCTCAATGTCCGGTTTGGGCCGGTCTTCATCCAAGTGAAATGCGCCCGACCTCCGAATGTTGTATTGCCCCCACACGCCTCAGCCCAATTCAGTCATCCATCGTTGCTTGGGCAGGACAATAAATTGCGCATTTGACAACAAGTATTTGCGGCCCACATGCTGAAACGTGAAAATCGAGGTGGAACGACCAAAGGTAATTTCATGTTTAGATCATCAACCCGAAGTGAAGCAGAAAGCTTGTTAAGCGGACTTGCTCTAGGATTTTCTGCCGACCCATTCATGCGCTGGTTGTATCCTGAACCTGCCGATTTCCTTACCCACTTCCCGCGAGTAATGGACTTCTTTGGAGGGCGTGCATTTGAACAGGGCAGCGCGTTTCGAAACGATGATTTTACTGCTGGCGCACTTTGGCTTCCGCCAAGCATTCACCCTGACGAAGAACGGCTTGTCGCCTGTTTTGAGCAGACGGTCTCATCAGAAAAGCATGATGCGTTGTTCGAAACCTTCGGGCAGATGGACAATTATCATCCCGATGAGGACTGCTGGCATTTAGCTTTTATTGCGGTCGATCCAATTCGCCAAGGAAAAGGGTTGGGGTCCGCGTTGCTTGAATGCTGCCTCAAACGTTGTGACGAAGATGGAAGACCTGCTTACTTAGAGTCGACAAACCCTACAAATCTATCGCTGTATAAGCGCTATGGTTTCCAAGAGATGGGTCTAATCAAAGCCGACCAAGCCCCACCCCTGTTTCCGATGTTTCGAGCCGCCCAATAGCGGTAGATCAAACGGCTGCATTGTCCGCAACCTGTGAGTTTGTGCAGCGCCAAAATTTGCACTTGCAGCGAATGACCGGAATGCGGGCGCGGTCGCAGTGTCTCGACCAACCGGTGAAAGGCAGCTGTGGGCCGGACTGACAGTAGTCTGGGTCGCTGGTTGCAATGTTGTTCCACGGCCTTCGAAGTCGGTTCAGAGTCCGAAACAACCAAGGCGGCCCGACACATGAACGGGCTCAACCTTCGCATTGTTTGCGCTGGCAACGACAGTATCGACCTTGTTGATTGAGAATAGCGCGAAGCCCGCCCGTGATTTGGCTTACCCAAGCGACGACGCGGCCCTCCAACAATACTGCCGAATGTCTGGCCGCATCAGGGGTAAACAGATCAACTTGTTCGTTGCTTGTAATAGGTGTCCTTATGGACAATCAGCCTATCACGGTAGGTCAGGATGTCGACGCTCAGGAACTCTTCTTTCGTGCCATCCTTATGCTCCGCGGTTCGGCGGTATTCGCAATAGGCTTTATTGCCGGAGATGGCGCAGTCCAGCGTTTCCCAATGGACGTTATCCACTTTTTCAAACAACGCGGAAAAGGCACTGCGGATTGTCTCGGCCCCTTCAAGACGCACGCCATGTTCGTCCGGGCCGACGGCGTGGTCAAATGTTGCGTCGTCTGCGAAGTGCTTCATCACTGCATCGATGTCGTTGGCGTTAAACGCGTCGCCGACAGCGTCGACGAGGGCTCGGGTCAAAGCGGTCATGATTGCGGTCCTTTTCCGTGAAGCATATCGCAAGTGTGTTTGAAGAACGGGCTTGCCGGGTCGACAAGCACGTTCAATTCGTCAAAATGATCGACGTCCGGGACGATGTAGAGGCCGACCTTGCGGTCTGCGGTCCCAAATTTTTCGACATACATCCGAGCTTGCCGGTGGAATTCGTCGGTTTCCGAGCCACCGACGACGACCAGCTGCGGCGCATTCGTGATCGGAGGGTGGTTGGTCATCGGGCTTTCCGCTTCTGCCTCTTCCGGGGTCATCCGGATACCGGCATTGAGTGCTTCGGTCAGACGCACCGGTTCAAGGTAACTGAGCGGAGAAACCGGGATGCCGGATTTGATCAGGTCCGCAGGAAGATCGTCGCCAAAAGCAAGCCAGTTGGTCGCCATCATCACCTGGGTGATATGACCTCCAGCCGAGTGGCCCATCACACTGATACGGTCTGAATTAATGCCCAAATCGCGCGCATTGCGCCAGATATAAGCAATCGCTTCGCGGATTTCTTCAGAAATACGAGTGATGGTCACCGATGGGCACAGGTCATAGCCAAGCACAACTACATTGATCCCCGCCGCGACAAAGGGCGGTGCAATGAAGCTGTAGATCGACTTGTCGCCGCGCTGCCAATACCCGCCGTGCACATACACCAACGTCGGTGCGGTCGCATCCGGGCAGCGGAAGACATCCAGCTTTTGCTTCTCACCTCCGCCATAGCGGATATCGAGGCTGCAATCGGATGTCGCACGGGCAGCCTTGCTGTCGTTGCTCCACGCGGGAATAACGGTGGCTTCGTAGTCCGGTCGGCCGGCCCGCAGATTGTATTGCGTGTCGAATTCATCAGGGCCGAAGCGGGTGTGAAAGGTCAGATGATCGCTCATGATGAAGCCTCGGGTAGGGGCGCGGAGAAGAACGCGCCGCGGCAAAAGACAAGGGGCGGAACGGGCGCCTGGGCGTAGTTGATGACGCGGCCCAAGAGGATCTCGTGATCGTCTGCGTCGACCCTGCTGTGAACCGTACACTCCAATTGCGTCGAGACACCGGGGATCAAGGGGGTCACGGTTCCGGGGATCCAATCGGTGTCGGTAAACCGGTTTTCGACATCGCTTGCAAAGTGCATAGCAAGGTCTTTCTGCTTGGCCGACAGGATATTGACCGCAAAATGATCCGATTGCGACAGCGTTGGGAAGACCCGGCCTGACTTTGCAACACAGACCGAGATCACCGACGGCTGCAATGAGACCGAAGTGAATGAGTTGGCGGTCAGACCCCACGGTTCTCTGTCCGCGTCGTAGGTGGCTACAATGGTAACACCCGTCGGAAAGGCGCCAAGTGCGCGGCGATATTCTCGGACGTCCATCATAGCACCCCTTCGCTGGCACAGGCTTTTTCCAAGGCAGCCCATTCATCAGGGTTGGTCCCGAACGGGCGCATGACGTGATCCTGATAGGCGGGGCGTTCCGCCAGCCGCTGATACCAGGCCTCGACATTCTGTAAGGGCGGGCGGTCGACCTCGACGTTAAAATAACGATAGGCCACACATCCCAAGGGAATATCCGCCATGGTGAAGCTGTCGCCGCAGACATAGGTGCGTTCCGCAAGGTGCCGGTCTAGAAGGGTCAGGGCCTCGTGCGCCTCATCGCGCAGCTTGGCGATCTCTTCCGGTTCACGCTGGCCCGGTTGCGTGCGCACCGTTGCGAAGAACAGATAGATCACCGGCCCAAAGGCGCGGCTTGCCGACCACTCCATCCATTGATCCGCAATCGCGCGGGTCTGAATATCGGATGGGCTCAGCGTTCCTGCCCCGAACCGATCACAGAGGTAGCGTACGATGGCAAGGCTTTCCCACAGCGCAAAATCCCCGTCGCGGATCGCAGGAATCATCCTGTTGGGATTGATTTGCGCATACATCTCGGTGTCGAGCTTGCCAAAGCTGCCCCCGGCAAGTTGCAGCGTATAATCCAACCCCAGTTCATTTGCTGTCCAGATCACCGGAATGACGTTCGATGAATAGGGGCGCCCCCAAATCTCAAGCATGTTCCAGCATCCATTTCTGCGCGATGGATTGCGTGCCGAACTTTGGAACCACATGTTCGAACAGACGATGCCAGCTGGCGAGGATCTTTTCGTACGGCACACCGGTATATTGCTGCATCAGCATCAGGTGATCGAGACCGATGGTTTCCTGCCGTTCCGCAAACCGATCCGCGACGTATTCGGCGTCACCCACCACGATGATCCCGCGTTTGTTGAGGAAGTCGAACCAGTCCATATCCTCATCCTCGGGCATCATCTCTTCACCCACGTCCAGATAGCCGTGCTTGGTCCATTCCCCCTTGGGACGCGACCCGCCGAGAAATTCGTAATAGGCATTGATCGGACCACGGATTGTGTTCTCCGCTTCTTCCATGCTTTCACCGACATAAAACGCTGTGCAGACACCAACGCCCTCGCCTAGGCTTACCTCGCGCCCTTCGCGTTGCGACAGGGCCTGGCGGTAGGGCTCCCAACAGGTCTGCGTCGCCTTGGGCCCCGCCGCCATCGAGATCACCCCCCAACCGCGCTCTCCGGCCAGTTTGAAGGTGGGCGGCGCATTCGACATCAGCCAGACTGGCGGATGAGGGTTGGAATAGGGGCGTGGATGCACATACATCGCTTTGTATTCGCCATCTTCATCGTGATAACGCGGGTCCAGAGGGTCAAAGAACCGGTTGGTCTCTTTCCAGCCGGGCACAGGGAACTGATAGAATTCACCGTGATGGGTGAAAGCCTCATTGGTCCAGGCTTTCAGGATGATCTCCAGACTCTCCTGATACAGCCGCATGACCTTGGCATTGTCGCGCCGGTCCGCGTCCTTGTTGAACTGGATGGTCGAGCGCTCATTGATGCCTTTGGCGACGCCGAAATCAAAACGACCCAGTGTCATGTTGTCAAGCATTGCAGCATCTTCAGCGACACGTAGCGGGTGCCAATCGGGCAGGATGATCGGCGCCGTGCCTACCCGTAGTTTCTTGCAATGCGCGGCCACGTGAGTCCCCATCTGGATCGGGTTGGGCGGCGCATTCATATACCCGTTATGTGCAAAATGATGCTCGGTGAACCATGCGGTTGTGAAACCCGCCTCTTCGGCCAACGAACACTGTTCGAGGATCATTTCCAGCGTACGCGTCCATGGAATCGTCTCACCGGGGCTAAAATTCGCAATCAAATCAAAGCGCATAACATCCTCCCTGCCGGTGGAAAATCAGTTGATTTTCTCTCGTCTTTTCAACTAAGTTGATTTACGCTCGAAAAGTCAACTAAAATCATCTATTCTGAAGTCATGAAAAGTGACGTGTCCCAGACCGACGCCCAAAGGCTCGGCAGTGAAATTCGCGAAGTGCGCAATGCGCGTGGACTGACCTTGCAGCACCTTTCCGAGGTGGTGTCGTGTTCCAAAGCCTATCTCAGCCGGATTGAGCTTGGGACGGCCAAGGTGTCGGACGACCTGCTTGGCGAAATCAGCGATGCGCTTGCAGTTGACCCCAATTGGTTCTTTCCCAAACAGGAAGGCAACGGTCCGCTTGAGCGAAAACACGTCGTGCGACGCGAGAACCGCCGGGCGCTGTCTGCGATGTATACGCGCTCAACAGATGAATTGGGCTTTGAGGACGAATTGCTTTCCAGCACCTTGTCCGGCCAGTGCTATTTGATCCTTTCACGATTCCGTCCCGGCGCAGGACAACCGCCCGAGCCGCTCGAAGGGTACTCCTTTGAAGGTGAACAACACGCCATCGTCCTTAGCGGCGAAGTTGAGCTGCGACTTGGGGAAGAGGTCATTTTCTTGCGCGAAGGGGACAGTTTTTCCTATCCCTCCATGATCGCCCACCGCTTTCGCAACAAGACCGAAAAAGAGGCTACAATGATTTGGGCGATGTCGCCGATCCGTATCACGTGGTGACGGTTGGCCTGCTATTGCTAATGCAAGAACTACTTTTGTGTATGGCGCACTAAAAACGACCCGTTACTTGCGTTGCCATTTTGACCGTGTTGCTTGTTCTTCAATGCAACAAATAACTGCTGTGCTGTCCAACATCCTGATCTGGCATGACAGATTCACGCCGAGGCCAGTTGTTTGGTTGATAGAAAAGATAATCGGTTTTTTCACAACATCTGCCCCTCGATCAAACTCGGATTGCGCACGCGCAACGAAAGTCTGGTTTGGCGGGCTGCAGCACAGAATTAAAGCAACAGAATGAACGGCAGGAATGTGCCGCACTTATCAAAATCCACATATTGGAGTAGTCTTTTCCGATAGCGTATCCGGGTTTGAAATCGAAGATGGAAAAAGTACTGGGCTTTGGCGGGTTTTTCTTCAGGGCAAACGAGCCCGTCGACTTGGCGGCATGGTATCGTGACAATTTGGGCATTGATCTCGTACCAAACGACTATGAAACACCGTGTTGGAAGCAAGAAGCAGGTGAGACTGTATTCGCCCCGTTCGAAAAAGTGACAGAGTATTTCGGGAACCAAGAAAAGGCATTTATGCTGAATTTTCGTGTTCGCGACATTGAGAAAATGATTGCACAACTCGAGTCTAAGGGTGTTGAAGTCCGTCGCGATCCAGATTCACCTTATCCAAATGGCAAGTTCGCGTGGCTCAATGATCCAGAAGGAAACCCAATTGAGCTTTGGGAACCCGCCTAGCATTCGATTAGCATCTCGGTTTTCCAAGTGACTATCTTGCGACGTTGCATTGTGGACCGGTTGTAGGATTTGCATGTCCTCGCGCGTCCTTGCACCATGTGAATGAAGCATGGAGGCGAAAATGATATACGCAATCACGATTTATGGGGAGCCGGGCGTATTCGAAGCGCTGCCCAAAGATCGCCAGAACGAAGTGATGTCGGGCCATGGCGCATTGCAATCGGCGCTATCAGAGCGCGGGGAGTTCGTGTCGATAAAATTGATGCCGCCGACCTCTGCCGTGATGGTCGAGCCTGCTCCAACCGAAGGCTCAGCGCCTTTGATCACCGACGGTCCATTCGCCGAGACCAAGGAGAACTTCCTTGGATTTTATGCTGCTGAATTCGAAGACCTTGATGAGGCATTGGAATACGCGAAAATGATCTCATCCCCTGTAGCAAGGCTTGAGGTGCGACCGGTGGCCTGGGCTGGCGGCGTGATCTCGTCGGAATAGAACATGTCGGACTGGCTCGAGGCCACTTTCACCCTGCACCGACCGCGTGCGCTTGCTGCCCTGATCCG
Organism: Ruegeria sp. YTSC003; assembly: GCF_059609785.1. Lineage (NCBI taxonomy): Bacteria > Pseudomonadati > Pseudomonadota > Alphaproteobacteria > Rhodobacterales > Roseobacteraceae > Ruegeria > Ruegeria sp. YTSC003. The sequence goes on from NZ_JBXWMK010000014.1 coordinate 80,126, forward strand.
GATGTTTCGGGACATCGATATTGCGGAAGAGGCGTTTGCCGATGCCTGCCTGAAGGCGCTGACAGTTTGGACAAATGATGGTGAACCTCGTGACCCGTTAGCATGGTTGCTGACGACTGCACGCAACTCTGGCCTTGATCATGTGCGCAAATCACAACGCCGCGCCGCAATCCTGTCGCGTCATATGGAGGAGTTTAAACCGGTGCCTGCCGAAACCCCGGATCCTGACGAAATGCGCGATGATGTTTTGCGGCTTCTGTTCATCTGCTGCCATCCGGAACTCGAGCGGCGGGATCAGATTGCCATTGCACTGCGCGTGGTCCTAGGGTTGAGCGTAGACGAAATTGCGAGTGGATTTCTCATCAAGCCCAAGACTATGGAACAGCGGATCACCCGTGCCAAAAAGAAGATAGCGAGCAATCCGGTTGCCTTCAAAACACCCAGTCCGGCTGAGCGGGGTGCGCGCTTGGGTGAAGTTTCTCTGATGGTTTACTTGATGTTTAGCGAAGGGTGGTCAACCTCGGCCGGTCCAAAGCAAATCAAATTTACCTTGTGTGAAGAGGCGATCCGTCTGGCCCGTCTACTAGCGGCGCTATTTCCAGCGATGGGGGAACAGGCCGCATTGCTGGCGCTATTGCTATTTCAACACGCAAGGCGGCGTGCGCGTATTGATCCAGAAGGCAAGCTTGTCGCGCTGGACGATCAGGATCGCAGTCTTTGGGATCGTGCGAACATCGCCGAGGCGACGGGTCTTTTGCAAAAGGCCCACCGGACGGGACATCAGGGTGTTTATATTATTCAGGCTGCAATCGCAGCGACACATGCCCATGCGGCCTCGGTTGATCACACGGACTGGGCATCGATCGAAAGTCATTACGCCGCTCTCTATGCATTGCAGCCAACGCCTGTTGTCCGACTTAACCAGATTGCAGCACAGGCCAAGCTGCACGGTCCGGATTATGCGCTAGAGGCGATGGAGCCTTTGGCACAGGAGTTGTCCACTTATCGCTGGTACCACGCGATGCGCGGCGGGCTTTTACAAGAAACAGGTGAGCATCATGCCGCGATTGCCGCTTTCGAAACGGTGATGACGCTCAGACCAACTGCGCCCGAACGTGTTGCGATCACTGAAAAAATTGAGATCTGCCAAGAAAGTTTACGCGACGTGTAGGGATCGCTGGGCTTCGCGCGTCCTTGTATCAGACCCGTATGTGGCGGGCGAAACCAAGGGAGAAGCACATGAGTATTCTTGAGATGACCACCGTCGGGAACTCCGGCTGGATCGGACATTCCGGCCCAGATCAGGGCAAAGCCAAATCGTTTTATCAGGAGGTGCTTGGCTGGACGATCAACGACATGCCCATGCAGGACGGATCAGGCTATTCAGCCGCCGTTGTTGGCGAAACCGCAATTGGTGGCTTTTCGCCAATGCCCGAAGATCATGGCAGTTGGACGATCTTTTTTACCGTGGCTGACGTGGACGCCAGCGTCGCCAAAGCTGAGGCCAAGGGTGCCGCGATTGTTCAGCCTGCTATGGATATGCCGGGAGTCGGTCGCATGGCCACGCTGACTGATCCACAAGGGGCACGGTTCGCGCTGATCACTTACGAAAGCATGGCGTCTTAAGCGAGATCAGAAAGGAGGCATCACATGGAACAGTTTCCGCAGATCGCGCTGGTTGTCACTGCCATTTTTGTTTTGATGAGCATTCCGATGGCGATTGCCGTTGGTGTTCGTCGCACCAAGACCGGGATCTCTTTGCTGCATGGTGAGGATGAAAGCTTACTGCGGCTGATGCGGGCGCATGGGAACTTCATCGAATACGTGCCACTTGCATTGTTGGCCTTAGCAGGGGCCGAGATCGCGGGAACTGCACCCTGGCTGGTCGCTGCCTGCGGTGGCGTGCTGCTGCTTGCCCGCCTCATTCACTATTTCAGCCTCAGCACTTCGGTGAATGGCAAGGGGCGCGCGGTTGGGGCGGCGCTGACGACTATGGCAATGCTGGTGCTTGCGCTGGCGATCCTTTGGCAGCTTTGGATCGGCAGCTGATGCCAGTGGATGAAACACTTAACACCCGCATGCGAGACGCTCTGGCCACGCATGTGGGCATTTCCGAAAAGCGGATGATGGGCGGCCTGTGCTTTTTTTTGAACGGTAACATGCTTTGTGGTGCACGCAGACATCAGGATGGCGTGGGCCGGTTCATGTTCAGGGTGGGAAAGGTGAACGAGCCTGCGGCATTGCAGGACCCCACGGCCCACGCTGTGGTTCACGGAACCCGCAAGCTGGGTGGTTTTGTCCGTGTGGACGAAGCAGATTGCAATGACGCTGCTTTGTTGCGGTGGCTGCACCTGTGCCTCGAGCATGCCGCGGCGCTGCCCAAGAAAGACTGAATGGAGGATCTTATGGCCCAATTCGATTGCTTTGCTGCCGAGGCAGTAGGCTTCCTGCAAGAACTGAAGGCCAACAATACCAAGCACTGGTTTGCAGCGAACAAGTCGACGTATGAGACCTACATTAAGTCACGCAGCAAGCTGTTCGCCGAAGAGATTGAGTTGGCGCTACGTGACCTTACTGGGCAAGATCACGGCAGCAAGATCTTTCGAATTCACCGAGATGTTCGGTTTTCCAAAGACAAGACACCCTATAACGCGCACCTGCACCTCGCGTTCATACCGACAGGGCAAGCGGTACAGCCGCCTATGTGGTTCTTTGGCCTTTCCCCAGAAAAGCTTTCCCTCGGCTGTGGGGTTTTTCAGTATGAAAAAGGATCGTTGGACGCATTCCGCGACGCCATGGTGGGACCCTTGGGGGCAGAGTTAATGCAGACCACCACAGAGTTGCGAGAACGGGGTTACAGGATCGGTGAGCCGGAGTTGAAGCGCGTTCCCTCCGGTTTTGACAAAGACCACCCCCATGAGGAAGCGTTGCGGCGCAAGGGCTTTGCAGTTTGGATGGATACCGAGACCCCAGCCTTTGTTTTAAAGTCGAATCTGACGGAACGAACAACTGCCGAGTTCGCCAAACTGAGGCCGGTGTTTCAACTGCTTTCTCGGATCAAGTGACCCCACTATTGCGAACGCAGCGAATGGCGGCTTTGACGGGCGCACCGCAACTTGGTTCCGATTGGATGAATGACCGCAACGGGCCGCTCGGCACAGCGCCAAGCTGGTGCTTAAATAAATCCCGGCCTCAATCGGCTGATCACCAAGCGGGTATATCCAGATTCTTGGTGTACTGAAAGCGCATCTCGAAGTGCTAAGTTTCGATCGGCTTGTCGGGTAGTCCAATCGCTTCTCGAACAGCTTTGGGCAACTTTAAGTTCGGTGCAAGCACATCCGGCTTACCCGACGCGATTTCTGCCGACTGATTAGCTTCAACCGCTTCCCTGTCGTTTCCGGATTCCCTGAGTATCCAGGCTTTGACAAGCCAGAAGTGCCGACAAGTTGGCCGCAGTTCGGTTGCTTCCGTAATTGCTGAAAGCGCAAGATCAGCCTGTCCTGCCATCATCCGCGAAACTGCAAGCGGATAAAGTCGGTATGGTAGATAGGGATCGTCTTCGGAGCGGACCGCTGCCTCTGTCAATGAGTTGCAAGCGGCTTCCCAATTGCCAGCGATGAGCTCGATGTACCCACGAGCTTCTATTCCAAGCGCATAGCCAGGATTAAGCTGGGTCAGCCGTTCAATGTCCTTCCTTGCCCCTTCAACGTCACCTTTAAGGCGTGCACGTATCAGCGCCCGAACATACCTAGGGTAATCGGATCGCGGTGAAAGCTGAACGGCCTTGTAAGAGTTTTCCGTAATACGTTTCAGCAGATCTGTATCTGCATTCCTGTAATGCGCATCCAGCATGCACATCTGAGCTTCGCTCCACATCGCTAGCCCGGATGCGTTCTGCAGGTCGAGGCGTAGTGCCCGCTCCAAAAGGTTCACCGCGCGAAGATAGTCCGCAATCGTGGTGCGATAGATCAGTAGTGCCGCGCGAGTCCTCAATTCGCTGGCGCTTAACTGATCATCAGGTAAATCGGCCAATCGTTCGCCGTCAAATGCATTGATCTGAAGTCGCAACGCGTCCGAGAGCTGTTCAGCGGCCCGGTCCGAGACCTCAAACAGATCCTGCGCATCCCCTTCGATTACCCGCGACCATGTAACCTGCCCATCGCTGCGGCGAACAAGGCTGCAGGTGATCCTTGCAATCGTTCCACGGGACCGGAGCCGACACCTAAGGCTATATGTCGCATCAGACTCGGCAGCTTCGTCCGCAGCAAGAACCCTGACGCCGGTACGTCGCGATAGGGTGTGGACAAGTTGATCTTGTAAATCAGCTGCGGCTTCGCGTGTCTCGCGGATATCAGGTGCCGCTTTCACATCTTCGACCGCAATGACTGGCACAGCATCGATGCGTCTCGTCTGTTGATTGGATGGCCGCCATTGATATCCGGTTACCGGAAACGCGACATTTTTGAGTTGAAATGTACCGGCGTCACTAAAGCCTATTGCAAGTCTTTCATCCAACTGTCTGCGTAGGTCTTCCGAAATCATCATGCCGCCAGGCGGTGCCTCGGTCTGAAGGCGCGCGGTAATGTTTATGCCGGCGCCATACATATCTGCTTCATCTTCGACGATCTCGCCGAGATGAACGGCGATCCTGAGTTGGATACTTTCGTGAATGGCCAACGCCGATTGTACCGACTGACCTGTCTCGACCGCATCCGTTACCGAGGGAAACGCGAATATCCAACCATCGCCCAGACGCTTCAGAACTTCGCCGCCACGCTTTATGGCTTCAGGTTCCAACCACTTTTGTCTGAGTTCACGGATCAATTCGATAGCACCCGCCTGGTCAGATCCCATCGCAGACGTGTAGTCGACCATATCGGCCATCAGGATTACAGCAAGACGGCGTCTCATGAGGGCAACTTAGTCGGTCGCATAGATGTTGTCATGCTTGGTCAACATCCGAGGCACAGACAAACGCGCTCTCGCCAATCCGAGCACAGGGTTTGCGACACACCCGGATTATGTCCATTTTCACGTCGATGGATGAATAACCCGAAACGGGAAATCCTCTGCTTTGCAGCGGTAAACGCGTTGCGTCTGGGAGCAAATGCTGTGTGAGCAAGCATCCGTAAAGACAACGGCTAACCAACAATATCAGCCGCAAGTATGGCTGCCAGATGTCGTTCCAAACAAAAATCCTCCCGCGGTTCTATTGTAAAGGAGTGTCTAAGGGATATCAGGGGCTTCGCGTACAAAACGGTCAGACCACGTCTCGGAAGTCGGCCGCACGATAAGGAACAATCAGTTCAGAAATCGGCGCCAGGAAACCGCGTTTGCGAAACGGGTCCGCACTCATGTCGAGTAGGAGTTCATCGTGATAGTGGCACATGTGAAGCAGAAGTGTGGCGGAACGTGCTGGCCCTTCTGGCATCCAGGATTGTTTCCAGGACTTGAGCGCATCGATATCGCTTTGCATGACCTCAGCATCCGGTAGGAGCACACGACCTGCAACGACTTCCGCAAGCCATTTGGCCTGAAGCGCGAAGGTCGTCACACTCATGAAGGAGGACGCCCGACCCACGAATGCAAGGTTTGACACCGAGGGGTGCAGGACATGGCGGTATAAATAGAACCCATCCGGCCCATCATCCAAAGAGTTGAGTATCGACTTCGGTAGATATGGGTAGCCGGTCTTCCAGCCCGTGCCGAAGACCACGCAATCGACCTCAAGAGAATCCCCGTCCGCAAGGTCGATCCCGTTGGAAGAGAATGCACTCACACCTGTTCGATGCGCAGAAATCTTACCTGACCGGATAGAGTTGATGAGCTCCGGACGTGGAACCATGGTCACTTCCGTAAACGCGTCGAATTCGACAGGCGTCTCAGGCATCAGGGTCTCACCACGCGCGATTTGCATTCGCAATCGTTGCTGGGTACTGAGCAGCAGTTCTACGACACGCCAGAACAGCCAGGGCAACGGATATCCTATTGAGTGGATAGCGCGCACGATTGGGCTGGGCCTGACATACGGAGGGATCAGGGCTGCAACAAGGCGTGTAAGCATTCCCCATTTGAAGGGAAGAACACCCAGCAATTTGCGCGGTACAGGCCAGTGTGCGGTTCGGAAAACGAGGTGAACCTTTTCCGCGACACCCACAGCCGAACCCGCTATATCTGTGGCACTTTTTCCGTAACCGATTACAGCGACACGATGGTCTTTGAGTTGCGATATGTCTTTGATTTCGCTCGCGTGAAGGACTTCTCCTCCAAAATCTTCACGTTTGGGAATGTTCGGGACATTTGGTGTCTCTGAATAGAGCCCGGCTGCAACGACAACGAGATCGGCCTCAATACTTTCAGAACTTCCGGAACCATCAACCTCAAGTGACCACCGGTCACCTTTGCGCTCAATCATGGTGACGCGGGTGCCTAACCGTAGGCACTCTCGTATTCCGAAATGATCGCAATAATCCTCCAGATACTCCTGAAAGACTGGCCCCGGAGTGAAATGAGACGCTTCTTCGGAAAGCGGAAAATCCGGGAACTCGTACAGGTCCTTTTGCACCTGAACGCCAAAATCGTGGTAGCCATCAGCCCAGACACCGCCTAGGTACGGGTTGCGATCAAAAATCTTGCAGTGGACGCCGACCTTCGTCAGGCATTTTGCAGTAGCAAGCCCAGACACCCCCGCACCAATGATAGCGGCGGTTTTGACTTCCCCCACTATCATGCCTCGGATCCCCGTCGCAAAATTCGCGATAAGCCCAAGAGAACAACGCCCAGAAGCCAGAGCGCCAGAACATAGGCTCCGAACACAGTCCAAAGCGCCCATACCCACAGGCCTTGCCAAATTGTCTTGGCTTGATTTAACCCGGTCTGACCGAGGCGAGAACGCAAAATGAACAACATATTGAGCAATCCAATGGCAGCGCCGATTGCTGTTCCAATCCAAAAGAAATCGCCCATAACATCCCCCCAAGGCGATACCAGGATATCACGAAATCACAGTTTTAGATAGCAAGGCGGCCATTAGCGCTTTGGAAATCACAGACGGCATCAGAGTCGCCGCTGCCGTCATGCCCCTGAGAATCCGTTCAAAATCTAAGCTTGCCCGCTCATACCAAGATTGTCGCTACAGCCTGTTTCAATGGGCTATTGGAGGAAGCCGCACCGCTGCACCTGATAGCGAGATAAGTGTCGGGAAGGGGCACGTCGACAAACTTTGCAAAATCCGCTTTCTGCGCACAGCGACAAAAAACGCCGCCAAAACTTCATCGTGTCGAATGTCTCAAAGGTCCGCAGACTGTGAGTTACCGTTCTACAGGATTTTGCACGCGCGACGAACGGCAGCTATGCGGGCTGCGACTGCAGCATCGAGACAAGCCGATGGATGTCGGCTTTGAGCCGCAATGGCAGGAACCCTTCCAAGGTCAGGAATGAACGGGGTTCGCCGGGACGTGGTGGGCTCTAGTCAAACCACCATCTAATTGGCAGCCACGTGGGCAAGATCACGCAGAAATTTGGCACTTTGGTCGTCGGCCGGAAAAAACAGCTCAATCTTCAAATCGTCCAGCGTGACATCCGTGACCGTGCTGAATTGCGCAATGGTTCCAAACAGGGAAATGGGCCGTGTGCAAACTTGATACCATCAAGTCTGAATGACAGATGCCATGAGCATGACGATTACCCTCAACCCAACCTGCACCCGTTATGCTGTACAATCCAGGACAAGATTGCTATTTGGCCTATTCCTGCAAATCATTGCAAACTTCAGACTAGAAAGGTGGTGTAAACCACATGCAGGTTAGTGTTCGCGACAACAATGTCGATCAGGCCCTTCGGGTTCTTAAGAAAAAGCTCCAGAAGGAAGGCGTTTTCCGTGAAATGAAGCTCAAGCAACATTTCGAGAAGCCGTCCGAGAAAAACGCACGCCAGAAAGCTGAAGCGATCCGCCGCGCCCGTAAGCTGGCACGTAAGAAGATGGAACGCGAAGGGTGACATAGGTCATTTCCCGACGCTGAAAAACAGCCCCCGTTGTCCGATGGCATCGGGGGTTTTACGTATCAACGGGCTATTTGGATCGAGATCGCTGTCGGTATTCAAGGATGTAGTGTTATCACACGAAAACAACTCCGCTCGCACAAATTTTCTGATGTGGCTCAGTCGAAGTAGCGCACCAGCGGGCTGGCGGCCCGAAAGATCACGACCAGCAGATCGATTACCTCGTCTTCAAGCAGCAGAGCGTCCGGCAAATCTTTGCGGCATCCCAGGCCAGCCATTTTCAAATAGGGTGCGGCGGGGTCGCTACTTGCAAAGCCTTCCGGCACAGTGCCCAACGCCTTTCGCGTGACAATTCCGTCTGGGAAAGTCTTTTTGAACTCAGGGCCAGCCAAGATGGCACTCATGCCGTTCGGATCATCGACCAAACGCATCCGCAAACGAGCGAGCGCGGCCTTGGATGGTTGGAATAATGCTGCACCCGCGTGGCAATTCCCTGGCTCGATGTGGAGGTAGTATCCGAAGTCCTCTGCGGGATTACCAGCATTGGCAAAAACATCCACGTCCGAGCGGTATAGTGCACGCCCGATGCGGTCTCGCGGCTCCTGAAAGAACTTGGTGTAGCTTCGCTTTGGTTTGATCCCCGCCTCAGCGACGAAAGGATCAAAGCGATCAGCATAGTCGTGCAGTGTCATTGCGATACCAGCGAAATTGCGCAAGGCGTCGTCGCGTTCTTCGCGGTGCTCGTCCATCCAGGCTTTGCGGTTGTTCATTCCGAGATCCGCAAGGAACGCAAATGTTTCTGGCTCTACCACCGGCGCAACTCCTGTTTCGCAGTTGCCAAGATGCCCAATGCGGCTATCTCACCAAGTCACTGTAAAATTGCAGTCGGCCTATGCCGATTTATTCTGTGCCTTTTTGCCAGTCTTAGTTGGCCTCTCCCCATGTCGTCCGGCAGTGCCGTTGAGCGCTTGATGCCAAGCAGGCTTCTTGACAGGGTTTGCACCCGGGCGCTTTGCCTTGGGCTTTTTGGATTTAGGCATTGGGTGTCCTCACTTGGTTTCAGGCAGCCATAGAGGGTTTGAGACCGGATTGATACCACCCAGTTCGGGCGTGGACATGACGTTAAGCAACAGAGATCGGCGCAGTTCAATCGTACCTCCATGTTAAAACTCATCAAGGTTTGTTTTGCCCCAGCTACAAAACAGATCATTTAGGAATGCTGCGTCGTGCATGAACGGCAGCAATGGCGGGCTGCGACCGCAGCATCTAGAGTGGTTGCCGGAAGTCCGGTTTGGGCCGGATTATCATGCCGCTTTAGAAAATGCGTGAAATCTGGGCAAAGGCCGGTCAGGGCTCTTACCACCAGTTGAAGCGTTCCGCAGAGAATGGCAGGAGTGAGCCCACAACGGAACTGTCGAATTCTCGTTGCGTACGCTCGCATCATAAGAAATGTCGAAGTAGCACAAACTGGTGCGCTGCGACGCAGCAGGACAACGGGTCATTCATGCGGGCCCCGCCAAATCTGAAACTGCAGACTTACATAGCGGCAAACTATCTGTGAGTTCGTAGCACTTGTGTGAAAGATCTTTGGTTCACTTCGGGTTTAAGCAATACTCAATGCGGACGGGCGATTTGAGAGATACGCTGGAATTTCTTCCTGTATGCCGCCGGCGACAAACCGGTACCGCGTTTGAATACGCGCCGAAAGGATGCCGGATCCTCATATCCAACAGCCGCTCCGACATCGTCATTTGAAAGCTCATCAGTCTCCAGCATTTGTTTGGCTTCTTCGACGCGAAGCGCCTGAACATACTCGATCGGGGCAAAGCCCGTCGCCATGCGAAATCTTCGCGAAAAGGTCCGTGCATTCAACCCCGACCGCTCAACCATCTTCTCAACCGGCTTGGCAGAGGCGTAATGATCCGCGATCCAAACCTGGCAATCAGAGATCGGACCATCGTTTGATTCCATCGGGCGGGTCATCACCGAATAGGGTGACTGACCTTCGGCGTGCCCACTGAACAGGAAGACCTTGGCGGTTTCAATCGCGGTTTGGTAACCACAATATCGTGCAATCAGATAGACCGTGAGGTCATGCCAGGCGGTGACCCCACCTGCGGTTACGATCCGGTCAGCCTCAGCTGCCAGGCAAAGTACTGTTTCATTGCGAAATGTAATCTTGGGAAAATGGCGCTGAAACATATCGCGATAGGCCCAATGTGCAGTCGCCTGATGGCCATTCAGCAACCCGGACTCCGCGAGCAACAAGGAGCCGGAACACACCGATGTCAGTAACGCCCCCTGCTGGTGCATCCGCTTGAGCCAGTCGACTTCGCGTGGATATCGACCTTTGGGCACATCATAAATCGATGTGTACAGGTCGCAGATCACAACAGCGTCGGCATCGTCAATTTCGCCAATGGAGCTTTGTGGCTCCACCGGGATATTGCCGATACAGTGAAAAGGCTTGCCATCTGCGGATACGATGCGGACATCCAGAAGTTCATCACCCGGGGCACCGGTCACCATATCCGGATAAACTGCACCTGCTGACATCAGGACATCGTAGAGCCCATAGAGGACCGATGCGGATGTTTCCGGGGCGGCGAGCAGCACGATGAGCGGTTTTTTGGCGGTGTCCATATAACCCTCCTGTCTGAAATGGCACGGTTTTGGCAAGTTTGCCATATTCGTTTGTCCAGTATGCCGCATCTTTGGCCATCTTGCCACTGATGTGGGTGCCGCCAGTGGCATAGCATCCCAGAAGATCACAAAGGGAATTGCATTATGAACAGTATGGATACAGACCAGAATTTATCACCTGTCGGACTCAAAGCTGAGACATTGATGCCCGGCATGGCAGAGTTTGATGAGACGCGCGCCGTGTGGAACGCGATGATCGACCGGAAGCCTGCAATGATCGTACGCTGCCGGAATGCAGATGACGTTGTCGCCGCTGTTAATCACGCGCGCAACAACGATCTTCCAATCTCTATTCGCGCGGGGGGCCACAATGTTGCGGGCCATGCAGTTTGCGACGAGGGTCTGATGATCGACCTCAGACTGATGCGCAACGTGACTGTGGATGCCGACAATCGCACCGCATCGGTGGAAGGCGGAGCGCTTTGGCGGGACGTGGACGAAGCAAGCCAGGCCCATGGTTTGGCAACACCCGGTGGCCTGATCTCGGATACCGGTGTTGCCGGATTGACCCTGTCAGGTGGGATCGGCTGGCTGAGGGCCAAGCATGGGTTGTCGATTGACAATCTTGTTGCGGCAGATGTGGTGACCGCCGATGGTAAGTTGGTTCACACGAATGCAAAAGAAAACCCTGAACTGCTCTGGGCACTCAAGGGCGGTGGCGGCAACTTTGGAGTGGTTGTCCGGTTTGACTTTGCCCTGCATCCCATCGGCCCCGAAGTCATGTTTGCTGCCCCGATCTATGCTGTTGAGGACGGGCCTGGACCCATCCGGGCATGGCGCGACTTTCTGGCGAAACACGGTGATCTAGTTGGATCACTGTGCGAGTTTTCAACGGCGGGCGGTGAAGACTTCCCAGAGGAAAGCTGGGGAAAACGCGTCTATACTTTGGCTTGTGTCTACAACGGAGATGCCGCCGAGGGAGAGGCGTTGCTGCAACCCCTTAGTGAACTCGGCAATATGGTGACCGACTTCTCGAGCCGAATGAATTATTGTGATGTGCAACAGCTCTTTGACACGCTGATGCCAGCCGGAGAATATCGGTGCTACTGGAAGGCGCGCTACCTGTCGGAATTGTCGGATGAAATGATTGATCTGGCGATGAAGAACGCTTCCGCTGCCCCTTCGGACAACTCGATCTCGTCTTTGTGGAACTTTGGTGGTGCCACGGCAGCAGTCGCGGCAGAGGCAACGGCCTTTGGTGACCGATCCATGGGCTGGATGTATTCCCTGGATGGCGTGTGGTCAGATCCGGGTGACGATGCGGCCAATATTGGCTGGTCACGTCAGGGCTGGGAAAGCGCTGAACCGTACGGTCATCACGGCCGGGCCTATCTGAACTTTCCTGGCCATGGAGAGGACGGGGACGCGTTGACGCGGGCTACGTTTGGCGCGAATTATCAGCGGTTGGTCAAGATCAAGATCAAATATGACCCTGAAAACCGGTTTCGCTTTAACCAGAACATTCAGCCGGAGGTCTAATATGACCGTTCAATCCCCACTTCCACCAATGGGTTCCGGCGAGTTCTTTCTGACCGAAGGCGGTACAGAAACAGAAATCATGTATCGCCATGGGTTTGAATTGCCTGAGTTTTCAATGCTACCGCTTATGGACAATCCTCGGGCTGTTTCCGCAATGCGAGATGTGATTTCTCAGCAGCTTGATGTTGCTGCCGAATTTGGCTTGTCGTTTCTGCTGACCGGCTTTGACTATCGCGCCAGCCCGGACTGGGGTGCAAAACTGGGCTATTCAGCGTCAAGCTTGGCAGATGCAAATATTGCCGCAATTGAGCTTCTCCGCGAAATTTCAAAAGGGTATGAAGGTGATATTCCAAACCTTCTGATTGGCGGAATTCTCGGGCCACGCGGCGATGCCTATAGCCTCAATCAGGAAATCACCGCCGAATCCGCCGAAGAGTATCACGCCGTTCAACTGGAGACATTGAAGCGGGCAGATGTGGATTTCGTCAGCGCACTGACATTCAACAATATCGAGGAATCTGTTGGTGCCCTACGCGCGGCGGAACGGATCGGTCTGCCATTGTCGGTTTCTTTGACGCTCGACAGTACGTGCAGGCTGAAATCAGGCCCCACGCTTGCCGAGGCCATAGTTGAAATCGACATGCAGGCCGGAGAGGCGGCGCCGGAGTACTACATTGTCAATTGTTCCCACCCGCTTGAATACGAACCGGCCCTTGAGAACGGAAACTGGATCAAACGGCTGCGCGGCGTGCGCCCGAATGCGTCGAAGATGGAGAAGCTGGCCCTGTGCAAATTGCACCACATTGAGGATGGCGATCCTGTCGAACTTGGCTCACAACTGTTCAGCCTGACGGAACGCTACCCGCATATGGACATTTTCGGCGGTTGCTGTGGAACAGGGCACAGACACCTGCGAGAGATTGCGAAAGCGCTGGTAAGACATTGACGGTCAAGTTCAGCTGATGCACCGATTTCCTCAGTTCTGTCTGCAGAAATGAGCATTGAGGGCTCAGTCACTCGTGTCAGCCAGCAGCCAAACCATGCGGTCCAGAAACCAGAGCTTTGCACCTATAGCCAGCGTCGAGCCTACGAATACCCAACCCAATTCGAGCCGCCAAAGCCCGACTGCGAGAATGACGACCCCGAGCGCGGCGGCATATGTCAAACGACTTATGACTTGTGCATGATGGATGGGGATCGACGCCGTTTTGCGATTAAGCCAAATACGCTCACCCAGCACACCTTTGGTCATCCAGGCGTCGTGATGCTGCGGCGGGCCAAACAAGCGTGGATTGAGCCAGGTCCAAATGACAACGGCCAGAACGAACCAAAGTGCGCCCCAGCCCAGCCAGACTCGGCTCCAGATAGCCAGGCAAAAGAGCGGAAGGATTGTCATGCGCGACCAACCACTCCACGGGTTCGCATGTCGTTGCCAGGTGGCGTCATCCATACCCATCAGGCGGGCCGATAGTTCCGCGATATCCATGGTTCATTTCTCTTGTGTAGCAAAAACCTTGCGAGAACAGACTCCGCGTCATCTGATATCAGAGGCAAGCGCATCCTGAACGTAGGTTAGCGTTTCGATCCGATTTGCGTGGGCTCGTATGGCAGGCCAATCACGGGTGCAAAGCCCAGAGTCGCATATCCAGCGAGACATAACATACATGTAATAATCTGCACCATTGGGAGTGTCTGCACACAAATATTGCCGCCCCGTCAATTGTGTCTCAATGACGGACAACCGGTTTTTCAGGTGATGTTGACCGGGCACAAGGAACTCTCGCGGGGTGTTCGGGCGAAATAGCGGGCTGAAGCTTTTGTGGATTTCTGTCGCAACAAAAACAAGCCAAGTCATGGCCTCTTGTCGCCAAGTGGTCCCTTGCAGGCCCAGCAGCGCGGCCTTTGGTGCTTTGAAGTCGATCCAGTCCAGAATGGCAATCACCTCTGTCAGGCAACTCCCATCATCCAGCACCAATGCCGGGACATAGGCCTTTGCGTTGATTTTGGAAAAGTCGGAACCATCCCGCAATTGACGAGAAGCGTAGTCAACTTCGATCAAATCAAACGGAATGTTTGCCGCCCGCAGGGCAATATTGACGACAAGCGAACAGGCGTCTGGGTAGTAATACAGCTTCATTGGAAACAATCGACCGCGACGGGTGCTTGTGTGAGTACAACAAGAGCCAGATCATAAGGTCCTTCATTCACCTCAAACATGCGATGACCTTTCCCCTGAAGATCACGCGCCAGAAACTGATCCCCAACCTGCAAAATCCGCGTATCCAGATTGCTGGTTTCTATGCGCACGGTCCCGCGCAGGACCGTCCCAAGAACCACGGCTGGCGCGGTGTGCCATGCATCCACATAACCTGCGGGATGATGCATCATCAGAATTCTCTCGGCGTCCAACGGTGGCGAGATGCGGTATCCCGATGGAGAGGGCGGCGTGAAACTGCCTTCTTCCAGAACCCAGGCATGATCCAAAAATCGTGAGCCTCCGGTTTCATCCTGGTCAATGCAAATGATCTTCATGGCTGGGCTCCTTGTTGGGGCGGTTCTTGCGGGTGAAGTCATGTCTTGGCCTCGTAGCATAGCTTGCCCAGACGGGAGGTGGTTTGCACAACCGGCAACCAGTCCGGCAAGCCTCGGACATCTATCGTTGCGTCTCACATCTGTTGAGCGGGGCAAGACGTGGAAGCGGTGTGTTGTGTCCGTCGTCAGGGATTTTGGGACAGATGGCGCTCTGATCTAAGAGAGGATGTGGCTCATCTGGTTGGTTTGATTA
>NZ_JBXWMK010000015.1:0-72723 GCF_059609785.1 Ruegeria sp. YTSC003
CGCGGGATGGAGCAGCCCGGTAGCTCGTCAGGCTCATAACCTGAAGGTCGTAGGTTCAAATCCTACTCCCGCAACCAAACTTTAAGGTCGGATAATCCCAACGCAGCCCGGGCAGACTGCAATTGATCCCCCAGATCAATCGCTTAACGTCTCAAACTCGCCAGCCGAATAGCCTGCAACGTCGTAGGGCATCGTCAGGGCGTCGAAACGGGTTTTCCGTTGTAGCATGATGCTGTGTTGAGTCTGCCTGATCTGTCCCGCCTCATGGGTTTCAGTTTCCCGTGTTCCGTCGTCACCTATGCGTAAGCGTCCTATCGGGGCCCAGAAGCTCCACTTTCATTCTTTTCCAACCAGCTTAAGACTATCGAACAAGCGATTGGGGCAAGTTGATTGCGTCCGTCTATTGTATCATTTGCTGGACCGACAAAACTGATGGCAAAGTCATCTGGAAACAGGCCGGTTGGTTCGGCACGTCTCCATGTGCCTCTTTTAGGTCCCGGTACACAGTCTGGACAGAAATCGGAGAACTACGAATATCGAACTCCGTGCTAGAGAATTACCTGTATTTTACATACCCCTTGGCTGAGCACCTACCAGAATCGCGCGTTTTCAGGTATGAGTCCAAGCATTGATTTATTCTTTGAGGTAATGCCATGACCATTGTTCGCACCGTAATTGAGTACCGTGCTGCGCTCCGGGAGATTGAATACCTGTGGGATTCTGAGCCTGATACTGACGAAGGTAAGCGGCTGGAAGAGTACTTGTCCGCGGTCGAACACTACGAGCAGCTTTCCGATACGGCACCCGACAAGCAGGCCATTGCCTAAACCTGTGGCATCACATCGCCGTGAGTGCTGCTCACAGTTCTAGGAGAATAGAGATGAACAGGAACTACATAATAATCGCTGCAGTGATTGCTTTTGTCTTAGCTATCTTCATGATGAGGTCAGGCGACGAGGATGCAGGGGGTGATGAAGCTCCACCAGCTGCGGCTACGGAATAGGCGCATCTCGGGGTGGAGAGCGCCAATGCGTAAGTGTTGCATCTAACTCGTAAGAAATGATCTCCCTTATACATTGGGGGCGGTCCATATTGCCGCGTAGTGCCAATATGAAAAAAATTCCGCAGTCGGCCCAAACCAAACCTTGGACAAGTTCTCTTTGCCGCTGCGCGGCATCAGTCAAAACAGACGTTCGCACATTCGGCTATGCGCAAGTTGGTGGAACGCCACCAGGTGAACAACAAGCCACTTTATAGCTGATCATCTTTCTCAGACCCGTTTACGTCGCTTTTGAGATTTGAGAACGCTGACGAAGGATCGTTTGATCACCGCTTGGGCGGTAAAACCCATTTCATCCCGTCCGGCTTTTGGACGCGATTGAAAATTTCTTCTAATATGTCCTCCAAGTGCAATATGGGATTGAGTTGCTGCGCCGCTTTTGCCGATACGAACGAAGTCCCCACTGCATTTGTGAATCAGAGCTGAACCAACTCCGGTGATAGGCCGGTCGGCAATCAGAAAAGTTTAAGAAAAATATAGTTAAACATTTGATTTAAAACATAATTTAGACTTTTCCCACTCACAGGGAACGCACCACGCAGTTTTACCTCTGATCCGGTCCGCAACTGGAATTGGAGGCTTCGAAATGCTGGATAAAAGGAATCTCTTTCGCCCTCAGCGAGCGCCGGCCAGAGCAAATTGCAAACCTACGCACCGCGGAATCAAAGCTATGGTGGCGGCGCTGATTGCAGGATTACTGACTTCGGCGACTTCTGTCCCTTCGCCCACGTTAGCTGACGGGCTGATGGTTGTTGGCAGCAACCGAGGCGGATATCTGCATGACCGTTTGATCGAGATCGAAAACCTGCAAAAAAACGACATTCAGGTCGAAATTCGGGGACGTGTTTGCTTTTCGACCTGCACGATGTTTCTGGGCCTTCCTGGAACCTGTGTGAACCCTGACACGACATTTGGATTCCATGGACCTTCGCGCAGTGGTCGGCGGCTTGCTCCAGAAGACTTTGACTATTTCAGTCAGGTCATGGCGGCGTACCATCCAGAACCGCTCAGGACGTGGTTCATGGAAAAAGGGCGTAAGCGCATCAACGGCGTTTTCAGGATAAAAGGCACCGAGATCATCAGAATGGGAATTCCTGCCTGCCGGACCGCCTGAATGAAGCTTGCTTAGACCTGCGCGCAAATGTTAGACGCCTTGGGTCTTGACCACCGGCTCTTGAATTCAGTGCTAGCCGGTCGCAGTAGCCACTCAGGAGGCCCCCCTAACGTGCTGTCATCTCTGATTCAACGTTTCGGGCGACGCGCGGTCTTTGCCGCTCCGATGCCGGACAGGCCAACCTGTGTCATTGGTGATGTGCATGGTTGCATAAGACAGTTGCAGAATCTGTTACCTAAGATCCCAAGGGATCATCGGGTCATCCTTGTCGGAGATTATGTCGATCGTGGCGAAAACAGTGCTGACGTTCTGCGTCTGATCCAAAACCGCCCGGAATTCATCTGTCTGAAGGGAAACCACGAAGACATGATGTTGAATTTCCTGCGTGACCCTGAACAACATGGCCCGCGCTGGCTGCGCTATGGAGGTCTGCAGACGCTGGCTTCTTTTGATGTGCGGAACGTGCGCGCTGAAATGGCCGCTGCCGAGCTGGTTGCCTGCCGTGACAATCTGTTGGCGGAAATGGGACCAGAGCTGGTCCAATGGGTATCGGAACTAAGGGCCTTTGACTATTCCGGAAACGTTCTTGTGACGCATGCTGGTGCAAATCCGAATACGCCCGCCGATCAGCAACCCGAAAAAACCCTGATATGGGGCGACCCAGAATTTCGGACAACCGACAGGCGGGACGGAGTGTGGGTTGTTTACGGACACACAATTGTCGATCAACCTACAGTCCGGCGTGGACGGATTGCCGTGGATACCGGAGCCTTTGCCACCGGCGTATTAAGCGCGGTCTGCCTGGACGGTGGTGAGCCAACATTCATCAGTGCCGGCTCTTAGCGGGTTTAACGCAAATACACTGTTGAAAACACAAGGAAATTAAAAAGGTGCGCAGTTTCGGACCCTCACCGGCGTTCGTGGCGCGAGGCATCCTTTTTTTCGGTCAAACCAAGCCGGGCCTTGTCAGGTCATGACGGTTTCAATAGGAAAATTAGGAACCGCGTTAAATCATAGAGCTTTTTATGTTGATCTGTCCTGTCCTTCTTTGTGGAGGCTCCGGCACGCGCCTCTGGCCTTTTTCCCGAAAGAGCTACCCGAAGCAATTCGTTCCATTGGTCGGCGAAGAGACTCTGTTTCAGGCGTCTGCCCGCCGGTTGTCCGGAACAAACGCGGAATTGGAATTTGAATCGCCGGTGGTTCTGACCAACTCGGACTTTCGGTTCATTGTTGCGGAACAGCTGCAGGCCATCGGCATTGATCCCGGAACAATCATGATCGAACCTGAGGGTCGCAACACAGCGCCAGTGGTTCTTGCGGCGGCACTGTATGCTTATGCCAAGGATGAGGCCGCTGTATTGCTGGTTGCCCCTTCCGATCACGTTGTACCGGATGCTGCTGAATTTCAGGCTGCTGTTGCCCGTGGTCTGGAGGCGGTTGCACAAGGCAAACTGGTGACGTTTGGCATTACTCCGACACATGCGGAAACGGCGTATGGATATCTTGAGCTGGCCGCGGGTTCGGGCGGTGACGGAGCGCCTGTTCCGTTGAAGAAATTCGTCGAAAAGCCGAACTTGGCCCGTGCGACCGAAATGCTGGAGGCCGGGAATTACAAATGGAACGCGGGCATTTTCCTGTTTCGTGCGGCAGATATCATCGCAGCCTTCCAGGCCCATGCGCCCGATCTGATAAAACCGGTGAAGGAAGCGGTTGAAACAGCAACGCCGGACCTGGGGTTCCTGCGCCTCAACCCTGAAAGCTGGGCGCAGGCCGAAGACATTTCGATCGACTATGCCGTAATGGAAAAAGCAACAAACTTGTCGGTCGTGCCTTTCGGCGCTGCATGGTCGGACCTGGGCGGCTGGGACGCCGTATGGCGCGAAAGCGGCCCTGACGCACAAGGCGTGGTGACCAGCGGGGGCGCAACAGCGATTGATTGCCACAACACCCTTTTGCGGTCGGATAGCGAGCAGCTGGAAATCGTGGGTATCGGACTGGACAATATCATCGCTGTCGCGATGAATGATGCGGTTTTGGTTGCCGATGCATCGCGGGCGCAAGACGTCAAAAAGGCGGTGAGCGCGCTTAAGGAAAAAAACGCGCCCCAGGCGACGGAATTCCCAAAGGACCACCGCCCGTGGGGGTGGTTCGAAAGCCTGGTGGTTGGCGAGCGGTTTCAGGTGAAGCGTATCCATGTGCACCCTGGTGCATCGCTGAGCCTGCAATGCCATTTCCACCGTTCCGAACACTGGATTGTTGTCGAGGGTACCGCCCGTGTGACAATCGATGATCGTGAGCAATTGGTGACCGAAAACCAGTCTGTCTATATCCCTCTCGGGGCCACGCACCGGATGGAGAATCCGGGAAAGGTTCCGATGGTCCTGATTGAAGTGCAGACCGGCACATATCTGGGTGAGGATGATATTGTGCGCTACGAAGACAAATACGCGCGGGGGCAGGGGGCCAAAGGCTGAACCGCGCCTGAAGTTTCAGTGTAATGTTCATTCAAAACTGCGCGGCAAGGATCAAGTACTCCGCCGCGCAATTTTTCTTTGCGCGGGGGGGGGGCTGACGGCGCAACGCGCGGTGCGCTGGCGGATCGTTAAACTGATAATCCTAACGTGCCGCTGACTGACACAGACAGCGAGACATGAATCAAGATGACCAACCCATTCAGCAACCGAGCCTCCAGCCTGTCCGGCCCTGCGCGTGACATTGTTCCCGTTGTCGCTTCGGACAATTCGGATCTGGCCGATGTAGCAATCGGTCTCTACGTCGAATTCGGCGGAGCGATTGTTCTGACCACCGTTCGGGGCGAAACCCGTACAGTTCAGGTGTCGGACTTTTCGATCCTGCCGGTGGGGACAACGCGTGTACATGCAACCGGAACTACAGCGTCCGGTATCCATGCGATGGTATTGGCCTAAACGCAGGTCAATCAAGTCAAGGTTCGAAGGCGCGCAGCCAGTGACAACCGTTTAGTCTGCGCCAAACAAATCCCGGGTAAACACCTTGCCCGCGACATCCTCAAGTTCGGGGCTGTGCCGGTTGGCAACGATCAAATCGGCTTCGGACTTAAAGGCTTCGAGATCCCGCACGACACGAGACCGGAAAAACTCCTCCCCCTCCAGCGCCGGTTCATAAACAATGACCTCGACTCCCTTGGCTTTCAGTCGCTTCATGATCCCTTGGATCGAGGACTGACGGAAATTGTCGCTGCCCACTTTCATGACCAACCGGTGAATACCAACGACGCGCGGGCCTCGCATCAGAATCTGATCGGCCAAAAAATCCTTTCGCGTCCGATTTGCGTCCACGATGGCGCGAATGAGGTTTTGCGGAACATGGTTGTAGTTGGCCAAAAGCTGTTTGGTGTCTTTTGGCAGGCAATAGCCTCCATACCCGAAGGAAGGGTTGTTGTAATGGCCACCAATGCGCGGATCCAGTGAAACGCCTTCGATGATCTGGCGGGTGTTCATGCCACCAGCCATTGCGTAACTGTCGAGCTCGTTGAAAAAGGCCACTCGCATGGCGAGGTAGGTGTTGGAAAACAGCTTGATCGCCTCGGCCTCATCCGGGTCGGTGAACAGGACGTCCACATCTTTGGTCACGGCACCTTCCAGCAAAAGCTCGGCAAACACCCGCGCCCGGTCCGAACGTTCGCCGACGATCACGCGGGACGGGTGGAGGTTGTCATAAAGCGCTCGCCCTTCACGCAGGAACTCCGGTGAGAAAATGAAATTGTCGCTGTCCAGATCGGCGCGCAGCGCCTGAATATACCCCACTGGGATCGTCGATTTGATGATGATCGTGGCCTTGGGGTTGATCGCGTTCACTTGCCGGGCAACGGCTTCGACGCTTGAGGTGTCGAAGTAGTTGGATTTGGCATCATAATTCGTCGGGGTCGCCACGATCACAAACTCGGCGTCTTCGAAGGCCGGTTCTGTGGTTGCCCTGATCGAAAGGGCTCGGTTTGCAAGAAAGTCTTCCAGTTCGGCATCAACGATGGGGCACTGGCCGGAATTGACCATTTCAACCCGCTCTTTTGAAATGTCGATTGCAGTGACATCGTGGTTTTGAGCCAATAGCACCGCATTGGACAATCCCACATATCCGAGACCTACAACTGCAATCTTCATTCCTTTGCCCTCATACTCGCAAACCGGTGTGTACTTCACCTGCTTTATTGCTTGCCGATTGTAAATGCGGGTGTGTGTGCCGAAAACCCCATCGTTACGAAATTATTCGAGGTTCCGATCCGTTGGATGCAGGTCCGAACCAAATGCTGGCCATCTAAGGCGTTCGTTCTGATCTGAGGCGCTTCAAGCCAAGTCAGTTCCATGACTCCAAATGAGATGAAATCAATCAAGATACTGAAAAAAAACAATTTAGTGGTAATGATAATAATATGGATGATTTTCTGGAATTCGGCATTCTCAGGTTGAAGCTGGTATGATAACGGTCAGCCAACACTTGATTTAGGAGATTCAGGATGATCAAAGCGTCTCTTCTCTTGTTAGGCTGATTCCATCCTGAAAAAGAGGGGGTTTCATGCTTTTTATCACGAACAGATTTCCGACCCAGAGTATTCGCACCCGTAAAGGACGCCGTTTTACCTTTGATCTGGACAATAACGCGCCTTCAAACTCGGTGTTTTACTGTGAAAAGGGCGAAGATGAGCATCACACCGAAATCACCAGTAAAGAGCTGCTGCGGCGTGTGCGTGACAACAATTGCCGCCAGATCCTGCTGTATCTTCACGGGTTCAACAACCTGCCGGAGGATGTGTTCGAAACCACGGCTGAGCTTCAGCGTCTGTGCGATCAGGCCAAACCCAGTGAAGTGATGGTGTTACCCCTGATCTGGCCCAGCGACGCCAAGCAAGGGATCGTTCAGAAATACTGGGATGACCAGAAATCCGCGGACCAAAGCGGGTTTTCCTTTGCGCGGGTGCTGGAGCGATTTCTGGAATGGCGCAACAGTGAGGATAACGAGCCCGAAATCGCCCCCTGTCTGAAACGGATCAACCTTCTGGCGCATTCGATGGGCAATCGGGTTTTGCGCCAAACGCTGATAGAATGGGATCGGTACGATCTGGCGTCGGGCGTGCCCCTGTTGTTTCGCAATACCTTCATGGTCGCTGCAGATGTCGTTAATGAATCCGTGCATGAAAATGAGCCCGGTGTGCTGGTCAGCCATGCTTCGCGGAATGTGGTTGTCTATTTCGCCTCTGACGATCTGGCGTTGCGGGCCAGTAAGGCTGCGAACCTCAAGAACAAAGTTGCGTCTCGCCGGTTGGGTCATACCGGGCCAGAGAACATCGACCGAACCCCGCACAACATATTTCAGGTTGATTGCGACGATATCAATACGGCCTATGACACGCCTACCGGCCACAAATATTTTGGTCCGGTTTCGCCGGGTGGCGAGGCGGGCCTTGTGTTCCGGCATATTTTTCAATGCGTCCAATCCGGGCGCGTTTTCCCGGATGATCCGCATCAGCGCTCGGTCATTTTGCGCTGAATCAGGCGTTCGCGATATGTCGGCTTTTCAAATTTGATCAGAAATCCAAATAGTTCACAATCTGGTGTTGCAACCTTCAGAATGATCTGGATGATCAGCACTACCAAGACCGGCAAAACCGGTCTGCCGTTTCATGGAACGGTACTAACGAAAAAACGGGGAGATTATAATGATCCTGAAGAACCTGATGATCGCTGCCAGTGCGACCGCATTGATGGCGGGTGCCGCATCGGCGGAAACGCTGCGATGGGCGCGTGCTGGTGACGCGCTGACGCTGGATCCGCACTCGCAAAACGAAGGCCCGTCACACACAATACGTCACCAGATGTACGAGCCGCTGATCATCCGCGACGTAACAGGCGCGTTTGAACCTGCACTGGCGACCGAGTGGGGTCCCAAGGCTGATGACCCGAATGTCTGGGTCTTCAAGCTGCGCGAGGGTGTGAAATTCCATGACGGCGCAGACTTCAACGCCGAAGACGTGGTGTTCAGCTTTGAACGGGCCAAGCAACCCAATTCCGACATGAAAGAGCTGATCGGCTCGATCACCGAAGTGCGTGCGGTTGACGATTATACCGTCGAGATCGTCACAGACGGTCCGAACCCGATCCTGCCATCGAACCTGACCAACCTGTTCATTCTGGACAAGGGCTGGGCCGAGGCGAATGACACAGTCAATGTGCAGGATTTCGAAGGCGGCGAGATCACCTATGCCACCACCAATGCCAACGGTACGGGGCCTTATGTCCTTCAAAGCCGCGAGCCTGACGTCAAAACCGTGATGGTGCGCAACGACAACTATTGGGGCATCGGCCAGTTCCCCATGGAAGTGACCGAGATTGTCTATACCCCGAT
The DNA here is from genome assembly GCF_059609785.1 of Ruegeria sp. YTSC003. Classification (NCBI taxonomy): domain Bacteria; kingdom Pseudomonadati; phylum Pseudomonadota; class Alphaproteobacteria; order Rhodobacterales; family Roseobacteraceae; genus Ruegeria; species Ruegeria sp. YTSC003. Next base: position 8,553 of record NZ_JBXWMK010000015.1, read on the forward strand.
CCAGAACGCTGCGACCCGTGTCGCGGCGATGTTGTCGGGTGAGGTGAACTTCCTGCAGGATATGCCGGTGCAAGACATTGACCGCGTCAATGGTGCCGATGGCCTGATGGTCAAGCAAGCCCCACAGAACCGTGTGATCTTCTTTGGCATGAACCAGGGTGCGGACGATATCGAAGCAGACAACGTAGACGGCAAGAATCCTCTGGCCGATGTGCGTGTGCGTCAGGCGATGTCGATGGCGATCAACCGTGATGCGATCAAGCAGGTCGTGATGCGCGGCCAATCGCAGCCTGCGGGCATGATCGCACCGCCATTCGTGAACGGCTGGACCGAAGCGATGGACGGCGAATCCGCCACTAATCTGGAAAAAGCCAAGGAACTGATGGCAGAGGCAGGTTATGCCGATGGCTTCTCGCTCCGGTTGGACTGCCCGAATGATCGATACATCAACGATGAAGGGATCTGTCAGGCGGCCGTTGGGATGTTGGGCCAGATCGGCGTGACCGTGAATCTGGACGCAAAGCCCAAGGCCCAGCACTTCCCGCTGATCACCGACGGCAAGACAGATTTCTACATGCTGGGTTGGGGTGTTCCGACATATGACTCGGAATACATCTTCAACTTCCTTGTCCACGGTCGCGAAGACGACATCGGCACATGGAACGGAACCGGCTATCAGGACGACGCGCTGGACTCGAAGATCAAGTCGCTCGCCTCGAACACCGACCTGGACGCCCGGAATGCCGACATCGCCGACATCTGGCGTGTCGTGCAGGATGAGGCGCTTTACATCCCCATTCATCACCAGGTTCTGAACTGGGGTATGGCTGACGGCGTCGGCATCGAAGTGGATGCCGAAGACCAGCCCAAGGTCAAATACTTCACCATTAAGTAAGTCAAAACCTTTGACGATCAGACAGGGCGCGATTTTCGCGCCCTGTTTTTTGTTGCGATCTGAGATTTCCTTGCGCATGCGGCAAAAACCAAGAAAACTCGACCACAGAAACAGGGAGACATAACAATGATCCTCAGGAACAGCGCCATTGGCATTGCAATGCTGGCTGCCACCAGTGTTCAAGCTGCAGATTTCAAATGGGCCTCCACCACGGACCCGCAAACCATGGACCCGCACGCGGTCAATTCGGCTCCGGTTCTGGGATTTCTTAACAACGTCTACGAAGGGCTAGTCCGGCGCGACAAGGACATGAGCGTTCAGCCCGCCCTGGCTGTCAGCTGGGAGCCGATTGGCGAAGGCGACGGCTGGCGCTTCAAGCTGCGTGAGGGTGTGACCTTTCACGATGGCAGTACCTTTGATGCGCAGGACGTTCTGTTCAGCTATCAGCGTGCCTCGGGCGAAGCCGCGGATACGCGAAGCTGGTTTGCGCCGGTCAGTGAGGTGATCGTGGTCGACGATTATACTGTCGATATCATGACGACCGCGCCGAACCCGTTGTTTCCATCCTCGATTGCCAACTGGATGATCATGGATCAAGGCTGGACCGAGGCGAATGATGCCGCCGTCCCAGACAAAGAGGCCGGCAATTATGCGACGATCAATGCCAATGGCACCGGTGCATTCAAAGTCACCGAGCGCGAGCCGGGTCTGAAAACCGTACTGGAACCTCACCAGGGCTGGTGGGGAGATGTCGAACACAATATCACCCGCGCCGAGTTTAACCCGATCCAGAACCCTGCGACCGCCGTTGCGGCGCTGTTGTCGGGCGATGTGGATATGATCAACCCGGTGCCAATCCAGGACGTCGCGCGCCTGCAAGAAGACAGTGATGTCGAAGTCATCAAGGGGATCGAGGCCCGCGTGATCATGCTGGGCTTTGATCACGAGGCTGAGACGCTGAAATATACCGACGATGAGGGCAAACCCAATCCGTTCCGCGACCCGCGCGTCCGCAAGGCGGTGGCGCAGGCGGTGAATGTCGATGCCATTCTGGCCACCATCATGCGCGGCAATGCCGAAGCGGCCTCGCAATTGGTGAGCCCGGCCATGAGCGGTTATTCCGCGGCTCATGCCGATCGTCCCGCATTTGATGTCGAGGGTGCCAAGGCTTTGCTGGCCGAGGCAGGCTACGCCGATGGGTTCTCATTTGGACTGAAATGCCCCAATGACCGCTATCTGAACGACGAAGCGGTGTGTCAGGCCGTAGTCAGCATGCTGGCCCAGATCGGGATCACGGCCGAGCTGGAAGCGATGCCTGTGCGCAATTACTGGCCTGAGCTGCGTGAAGATAACTATGACATGTACCTGCTGGGCTGGAGTCCCGGCACATTTGACGCCGAGCACCCTGTTCGGTTCCTTGTCGCGACGCCAAACGAAGAGAAAAAGCTGGGCAGCTGGAACTTCGGCGGCTTCTCGAACGCACGCGTGGATGAACTGCTTCCTGCCATCCAATCCGAGCTGGATGAGACGAAGCGTCAGGCCATGCTGGACGAAGTGGCTAAGATCATTCAGGACGAACAGGTCTATGTGCCCATGTATGTGCAGCCACTGGTCTGGGGCACGCGCAGCAATGTCGAGCTGACACAGCGCCCGGACAACTTCTTTTTGCTGCGCTGGGTGACGGTGAACTGAAGACGCTTGAAACTTGGATTGGCGAGGGCCGGTTCGGCACCGCCAATCCGCATTAAACCCTGCTTAAAACCAATGACGCAGGAAATAAGGATCGCTTTGATACCTTCCCGTTGGCGATACCTTGACCATCCGGTCGACGCGTGCATAGAGAAGCGGATCAATGGGGAAAGTGAATGTTCGCATATATCGTCCGAAGGATGTTCCAGTCCGTGATCGTACTGCTGGTCGTGGGTCTGGTCGCATTTTCTATGTTCCGGTTTGTCGGCGATCCGATCGACAACATGCTGGGTCAGGAGCGTACGCAAGCCGATATCGACCGGCTGCGGGCTGAACTGGGGCTGGATCAGCCTTTTCCGGTTCAGTACTACAAGTTCCTGAAAAATGCCGTTCAAGGCAATTTTGGCGTGTCTTATCGTCAGGGACGTCCTGTCTCGACCATCATAGCCGAGCGCGCGCCGGCCACACTGGAACTGGCTTTTGTTTCCGGCTTTCTGGCAATCACCATGGGGATTGCGCTGGGCGTGTTCACAGCCATCCGACGACAAGGGATTGCTGCGAATGTCATCATGACCGTTTCCCTGATCGGGGTGTCCCTGCCGACCTTCCTGATCGGGATCTTATTGATCTACATTTTCTCGGTTGAATTAGACCTCTTACCCAGCTTCGGGAGGGGCGAGACCGTTATGATTGGCAACTGGTCCACCGGCTTCTTGACGACTTCTGGCCTCAAGGCGCTGATCCTGCCCGCGATTACGCTGGGTCTGTATCAGATGACCCTGATCATGCGCCTGGTCCGGTCGGAAATGCTTGAGGTGTTGCGCGCCGATTATGTCCGGTTTGCACGCGCTCGCGGTTTGTCGGACCGGGTGATCAACTTCCGCCACGCGCTTAAGAACACTATGGTTCCCGTGATCACGATCACCGGTCTGCAGCTGGGCTCGATCATCGCGTTCGCCATCATCACCGAGACGGTGTTCCAGTGGCCGGGCGTTGGCCTGCTGTTCATCAACGCGATCCAGTTTGTCGATATCCCTGTCATGGCCGCTTATCTGATGTTGATTTCGGTCATGTTCGTTTCGATCAACCTGATCGTCGATCTTCTTTATTATGCCATTGACCCGCGCCTGCGTGTCGACGCGAGGGCCACATGACCGATACCATCGAAACCCCGACCGCCCCCACCAAATCGCGATTTGCCAAGTTCTGGGACAGCGATTTTGCGTGGTCCTTCCGGCATTCTCCTGTTGCGTTGATCGCCTCACTGGTGGTGCTGATCCTTTTGCTGGCTGCCGTTTTTGCCCCGGTCATCGCGCCCTATAATCCGTTCGATCCGGCATCGCTGAACCTGATGAACGGCTTTACGCCGCCGGGCACGCCCAATGCCTTTACGCAGGAAACCTTCTTTTTGGGGACCGACGATCAGGGACGCGACGTATTCTCGACCATTCTATATGGCATGCGCATCTCATTGTTTGTTGGCGTGTCAGCGGTGATGCTGGCGCTGATCATCGGTGTCATCCTTGGGCTGGTTGCGGCGTATTTTGGCGGTTGGGTCGAAACGCTCATCATGCGAATTGCCGATGTGCAGCTGACTTTCCCGGCCATTCTGGTTGCGATGCTCATCTTTGGTATCGCCAAGGGGGTTACGCCCCCCGAATACCGCAACGAGATGGCGATTTATGTTCTGATCATCGCGATTGCCCTGTCTGATTGGGTGCAATTTGCGCGGGTCGTACGCGGCGCTGCGCTGGTGGAAAAGAACAAGGAATACGTACAGGCCGCCCGTCTGATCGGGCGCGGGCCAATTCCGATCATGTTCCGCCATATACTGCCCAACGTCCTCAGCCCGGTTCTGGTTATTGCCACGATTTCGCTGGCGCTGGCGATTATCGCCGAGGCGACGCTCAGCTTTCTGGGCGTGGGTGCACCGCCGACCCAGCCGTCGCTGGGAACACTGATCCGTATCGGGCAGGGCTTCCTGTTCTCGGGTGAGTGGTGGATCCTGTTCTTCCCGGCCTGCACCCTTTTGGCGCTGGCCCTGTCTGTCAACCTCCTGGGCGACTGGCTGCGCGACGCGCTGAACCCCAAGCTGCGGTGATTACATGAGCCTTCTGACGATCAACGACCTGACGGTCGAATTCCCGACGCGCCGCCAACTGTTCACCGCTGTGGACCACGTGGACCTGTCCGTTGAACCGGGCGAAATCCACGGTCTGGTCGGCGAATCCGGTGCGGGCAAATCCACAATCGGAGCGGCCATCATGGGTCTGCTGGACCGGCCCGGCCGGATTGCCAGCGGCACCATCAAGCTGAGCGGTGACCAGATCAGCGGCCTGGATGCAGTCGCAATGCGCGGCCTGCGCGGCAAAAAAATCTCGATGATCTTCCAGGATCCTCTGACCTCGTTGAACCCGCTGTTCACCGTGCGCGAACAGCTGACCGAGACGATCCAGGCCCATCTGGGCGGAACGGATGCCGAGGCGAACAAGCGTGCCCGTGATCTGATCGACCGGGTGGGCATTCCTGACCCGGACACGCGGTTAGACCAATATCCGCACCAGTTCTCAGGCGGGATGCGGCAGCGTGTTGTGATCGCTCTTGCGCTGTGCACCGAGCCAGACGTGATTATCGCGGATGAACCGACCACGGCGCTGGACGTGTCCGTTCAGGCGCAGATCCTGGACTTGATCAAGGAACTGGCGCAAGAACGGCAGGTCGGCGTTATCCTGATCACCCACGACATGGGCGTGATCGCGGATACCACGGACAAGGTGACGGTTATGTATGCGGGTAAGGTGGTGGAAACCGGCCCGACGTCTCAAGTCATGGGTCAGCCCACGCACGAATACACCAAGTCACTGATCGCCGCTGTCCCGCGCCCCACGTTGAAACTGCACCGCTTCCCGCAGATCAGCTATGGAGGGCGTGAGACCCGTTTTGCCATCGACGATATGGCCCGGCACTGGCCCAAGGTGGACAATGACACCAGCAAACCGGTGTTCGAGATTCGCAATCTGACCAAGAAGTTCCTGCAGCGCAAAGGCCTGCTGCCGTGGGACCGCACTTATTTCACTGCCGTTGACGATGTCAGCTTTGACATTCGTGCGGGTGAGGTATTCGGGGTCGTGGGTGAATCCGGCTCTGGCAAGTCTACCATCGCGCGGATGATCGCGGGGCTGTACCCCGTTGATGGCGGTACGATCACCTTTGAGGGGCAGGTGGTCAGTGATCTGACCAACAGGGCCGCGTTGGATGCGTATCGCAAAAACATTCAGATGATCTTTCAGGACCCTTATTCGTCGCTGAACCCCCGGATGCGGGTAGACGATATCGTGGCCGAACCAATCCGTCATCACAAGCTGATGGAAGGGTCCGATGTAAAACGCCGCGTGGACGAATTGCTGGATCAGGTGGGACTGGGCCATGAGGCCGGGCTGAAATTCCCGCACGAATTCTCAGGCGGTCAACGGCAGCGTATTTCGATTGCCCGTGCTTTGGCGACACAGCCGCGGTTCTTGATCTGTGACGAACCAACCAGCGCCCTGGACGTGTCCATTCAGGCACAGATCCTGAACATCCTGAAAGACCTACAGGAACATCTGGGCTTGACGTTGCTGTTTATCAGCCACGACCTGCCGGTGGTACGTCAAATGTGCGACCGGGTGGCCGTGATGAAGCAGGGCAAGGTGGTTGAGTTGCAGGAAACCAACGAACTCTTCGCCAACCCGCAGACCGAATATGCAAGCGAGCTGCTGCGGTTGATGCCGAAACTCGACGATCTGTCGACGGATGGGCTAGAGGCCGAGACCTAATTCCAAAGACCCAATTGCCCGTCACTCGGGCAATTGGGTGTGCATATACATTAAAATATTCAAACTTTGCAGACTCATCCGGGTTTGTTGTGCTACGTCTGTCTTTGGAGTTGGGGGCTTCAGAGGGGCGAAATGTCTCAGGACCTTAGGGACTGGCTAAGCGCACTTGGATTATCTGACTACGCGCAAGCCTTTTTGGATAACAAAATTGATTTTGGAATTTTACCCGATTTGACGGGTGAAGACCTGATCGAAATCGGAGTCACTGCTGTCGGCGACCGTCGGCGGCTTTTGCGCGCGATTGCCGAGCTTGAGACGTTCGAAATTGCCCCGCCATTTCAGCCTCAGGAATCCCTGGAGCCTGCGAAACGGCAGGTAACGGTCATGTTCGCCGATCTGACCGGATTTACTCGTTTGACCAGCGAACTGGATGCCGAAGACATGCACGCGCTGCTCAACGCGTTTTTCACCAGGGTGGACAAGGTCGTCGAAAAATACGGTGGCCGGATCGACAAGCATATTGGCGATGCGGTCATGGCAGTGTTCGGCGCGCCGATCTCGCACACGAATGATACCGAACGGGCCGCGCGGGCAGCACTGGAAATTCACACGGTTCTGCCTGGCCTGAACCCTCCGCTGACCTGCCATATCGGGATTGCATCAGGGCAGGTTATTGCCAGTACAACAGGCAGTCAGGCGCATACGGAATACACCGTGACCGGTGATGGTGTGAACCTGGCCTCGCGCATCACTGACATGGCGGCGCCGGGGGAAACTTTGGTTTCACATGACATTCAGCGTGCGTTAGGGCCGCTTTTTGTTGGTGAGTCGATGGGCGAAAAGGCAATCAAAGGCCTTGGTGATCCGGTTGAGCTGTGGCGGCTGGACCGGATGGCGCGCAACATCCGGTCGCGCAGGCATCGCTTTGTGGGCCGCGAGCGAGAGCTGTCCCTGTTTTCGGCAACGTTCGATCGATGCCAGCGGCACGGTAAGGGTGAAGTCCATATCGTACTGGGCGAGCCGGGTATTGGCAAAACGCACCTGTCGGAACAGGTGGCTGAGCTGGCCGACAGCCTGTCTTATTCCATCCACAATGGCGTGGTCATGGATTTCGGCGCGCGCGAGGGGCATTCAGCCATCCAATCCGTGACACGCAGTATTCTTGGGCTGGAGCCGACGGATGATACGGAAACCTGTGCATCTGTCGCGAAGGATGCAATTAGCAAGGGTTGGGTAACAGCGGCGAATGCCGCGCACCTGAATGCCCTGCTAGAGCTTGAACAAGACCCCGGTCTGGCCGAGGTCTATGCGGTGATGGACAATGCAACCCGTCTGCGGGGGCGACGTCAGGTTATAGACGACCTGATTTCGGCCCGCAGCCAAAAAACGCCTTTGTTGATCCATATCGAGGATATCCACTGGGCTTCACCCGAGATCCTGACAGCTTGCGCCCATATCGCGGCGATGACGCGCAATCTGCCCTGCGTGTTGCTAATGACCAGCCGCGTGGAAGGCGATCCGATCGACCGCGAATGGCAACTTGCGACGGATGGTGCCCTGATATCCAAGCTGGAACTGGCGCCAATGGGGGACGAACAAGCCCGACAACTGGTCGAAGAGTTCACCGGGATCGACCCGGAACTGTTAGACGCCTGCGTGAAACGCGCCGGAGGCAATCCGCTGTTTCTTGAACAGTTATTGCGCAATATCGATGTGCTGAAACAGGAATCCGTTCCCGGCAGCATTCAGGGCATTGTTCAGTCCCGTCTGGATTCGCTGGACCGGACCAGCCGAACGTCGATTCAGGCGGCATCCGTGCTGGGGCAGAGGTTCTCGCCCGAAGTTTTGAATTTTGTTCTGGGTGAAGGGCATCTGGATACCTCGACCCTGATCCGCTCTGCCCTGATCCGCGAGGCTGAGGCCGATCTGATGTTTGCCCACGCGCTGATCCGCGACGGATCTTATGCAACTTTGGTGAAATCTGAACGCGCCCGCCTGCATCGTCAGGCCGCGAGTTGGTTTGAGGACCGTGACGCCACTCTGCGGGCACAGCATCTGGATCGCGCGGGTGCGACCCATGCGGCCCAGGCTTATCTGGAAGCCGCGGACAAGCTGATACAGGTTTTTCAGTTCGACGATGCCAGCCCGTTGATCGAACGGGGGCTGGAACTGCCAGCACCCGCAGGGGTTCGCTTTGATCTGTTCTGCGCCCGGGGTGAGACGCACCGGTTGCAGGGCCTGTCCAATGATGCCCTGCGTGAATTCAAAGAGGCCGCAGAATTGGCCGAGACGGATGAACAAATCTGCCGGGCGCAAATCGGCTTGGCGCAGGCCGCGCGGCAGGCCAGCCTGTATCAGGAAGCTCTGGAAAGTCTGGACATTGCCGAGGCAGCTGCGGAACGCTGCGGGTCTGACCGCGACATTGCTCAGATCAACTATGTGCGCGGCAATGTATACTTCCCGCTGGGGCAGGTGACAAAGGCGCTTGAGAGTAACGAAAAGGCTCTAACACTGGCCAGAAAGCTTGAATCCGCGCGACTTGAGGTTGGTGCGCTCAGTGGATTTGGCGATGCCAATTTCATGAATGCCACGATGCAAACTGCGACAGGGTTCTACACGCAGGCAGTCGAACGGGCGCGAGAAAAGGGTTTGGTCCGCGATCTGGCCGCGAACCTGCACAATCTGAGCGTCGCGCGCAGCTATACCGGTGATGTAGCGCAAGGAAAGTTGGATGCGCAGGAAGCCATTGAAGTGTCACAGAAGTACTTCGCCTTTGTCCCAGAATGCGTGGCGCAGACCTGTTTGGGCGTTGCGCACACTTTCTTAGGGGAAATAGATCAGGCGTTGGACGTCTTTACCCTGTCTGCCGAGATCGCGAACCGCGTTGGAGCGAAACGCCTAGAGGCGCAGGCGCTGGAACATCTTGCCCGCACGCAGGTTTATGCCGGGCAGCTGGAACAGGCGCGTGAAACCGGTCGCCGCGCGGTCGGCATTGCCCTTGAACACGGTCGGAATTTCGTCGGACCAAAAGCGCTGTCAGCTTTGGCCATGGCCGAAGAGGACCCCGCGACGCAAGATGATAACCTAAAGCTTGGCGAGAAGATCATCGCCGAAGGCTGTGTTGGCCATAGCCATCTTCATTTCTATACGGACGCCGCTGCCGTCATGCTGGCGCGAAAGCAGTGGGACGAAGCCACGCGATACGCGGATGCCCTGGCAGCTTTCACTGCAGATGAGCCTTTGCCGATGGTCGATCTGTCGATCCTGCAGGCTCGAACACTGGCTGAATGTGGGGGTTGGGGTATTCCTTTGACGGCACATGAAGGATTCGATGAATTGAAGGCGCGGTTTCAGGACCTGGGCATCAAACAATCGCTGGTCGGGCCGCTGGACTAATCAGGTGAGGGGCTGAATGAGCATAGAAAAGAAAGTCTGGCTGATCTCGGGTTTTGTTACGCTGGGTCTGGCCCTTGTTCTGTTCAAACTCTGGATTGAACTGAATCATTTTGACGAGGATCCGACGCAACTGCCAGATCAGGCGTCGGTCGACGCTTATCTGCAAGACCTTCCAAATTTGCCAAGCTATCAGGTCAAAACTGGCATATTCATCAAATCTTTCAGTTTTACCGGTGCCAGCGATGTGCATGTCAGCGGTTATATCTGGCAGCATTATGAGGATGGTGTGCATGACGCCATCAAACCAGCCGAAGGCGAAGTGGGGTTCATCCTGCCGGAAGCTGCCGAGGCAGCGAGTGGCCTGATTGAAGAAGCCTACAGGATAGATCAGGGCGGGTCCGAGTTGATCGGCTGGTACTTTGAACAGACCTTGCGCCAGGCCTTTGACTATACCAGTTATCCGTTTGACCACAAAACCGTCTGGGTCCGTTTCTGGCCGGGTGAGTTTGACGTAAATGTGGCTCTAATCCCTGACTTTTCGGCCTATCCGGCCACTGGGCCGGACGATATCTTTGGCATCGACAACCGGATCGTCATGGGAACGTGGGAGCGTGAAAACACATATTTCGACTATCGCCTGTCCGATCTGGATACGACCCTGGGCATCGGAAAGAACGAATATCAGACCAACCTGCCCGAGCTGCACTATAACTTCGTCATCAAACGGAACTTTGCGAATGCCTTTATCGTTCACATGATCCCCCTGATTGTTGTGACGATGCTGCTGTTCGGGGCCGTCATGACGGTCACGCGACGCCCCAATCTGGTGGAACGGCACGATTTCAGTACGTCCAGCGTTATCGGCACTTGCTCGGTCCTGTTTTTCGTGATCCTGCTGGCACATGTACAACTGCGCGAAGGGTTCGCCGGATCGCCCGTGATCTACATGGAATCGTTCTTTTTCCTGATGTATTTCCTGCTGCTGGCAGTGTCGGTAAACACCTACTTCTTTGCGGCCGAGGCCGTGCCGTCCCTGTGGTTCATCCACTATAAAGACAACCTGATTCCCAAGGCCTGCTTCTGGCCCTTTGTCCTGTCGTGCATGGTGATCATCACGGCCTATAACCTCAGCCTCAAGGACATCCCTAAGGATGAGGCCGGGATACAGGTTCAAAACTAGGTGGGCGGCTGCCACCCGGGTTTTTGTGTGCCTGTCGCCATGTCCAGCGTGTATTCCCCGACAACCCCGGCTACGCCCTGATCCAACTGGTCCAGATACTTGGTGGGCTGCGCGATCACGTAGGCATAGGCGGGTTTTTTCACACCGTCGATCAGCACATTGATCCGTTTGCGGACATAGACATTCTCGGGTGATCCGGGTCCGTGGTAACCTTCGAGCTGGTCTAGCTGTTTCAGGCCCGATGAGGTCACCCGATACACTTCTCCGCATATTGGATGGCCGCGCCCTTTCTGGTCGACCAGCGTGGCCATCCTGTGCAGGAAGCCACAGTTCGGATTGTCGCAATGCGGCTCATGCGGCACGATCAGAGGCATTCGCTGTCGCGTCACGGCCTTGCCAACGAAATCATCCAGCACATCGGCGTGGGCTTCGTGGTTCGGGAAGCCTTTCTTCAACGAACCATAGGTAAAGTAGAGATAGGTGCGCTCACGGTCATCAACCACATCGTCTTCGCCCTCTTCCTCAATCTCGGTCAGCGTGTGGCTGTTGGCCCAGTCATCCAGCATGGCCAGCACGTCTTTTGATATTTTGGCGTCTTCGATTTCATGGGCGTTTTGCAGGAAATGGATGCAAGCGCTGGCATCAATGCCATCCGCTGCCAGCAGAGTTTTGACCATTTCGACCGAGTTGTTCATCACCGCCACGTGCAGGCTGGTAAACCCATGGTCGTTGGTCGCATTCACGTTGATACCGCGCCGTATCAGCTCTTGTGCAGCCTCCAGATCAGGTTTGCCCAGGTCCTGCCCGTTTTCGTTCAGCTCGCCTTCGCCGCCTGCTGCGTAGTGCAACAGCGTGTCGCCATTGTGGTCATCCACGATGTCGATCCCGGCCATGCCATTGTCGATCGCCTCGAACACACGATTCCATTGTTCGAACTCATCCGATGCGGCGGCTTCTTGCGCCCATTTGCAGATGTTGTGTTCCTGATCGGCCAGTTCCTCGAACGCTTCGTCCAGAACCTCCATGATCTGGTCCGGGGTCGCCATCATGCCAATCCCCATCATGCCGTTTGACAGCCGCCCTTTCCGGGGACCGACCAGATCAACACCCAGATCGCGCAGCTTTTCGACATTCCTTTGGGTAGTGACATTGTTCCACATGTTGGTGTTACACGCCGGGCAAAGGATCGCCGGTTTGTTCCGGTACTGCCAGGCAACAAAGACCGAGGTCAGAAGGTTGTCGGCAATCCCATTGGCGATCTTGCCCATTGTATTGCAGGTCACGGGCGCCACGATCACGCAATCGGCCCAGTCACACAAGGCAAGATGCGAGGCGCGCAGGGGCATTCCAAATTTGGTGTAGCGAAAGTTCCATTCGTCGTCATCGCGGTAATAGTCGTTGTGCGAGATATAGTCCTCGACCTTTTCCGGCTCGTACCCCCGTTCAATCTCGACGCCCTTTTCGATCTCGATATCGCGAAAGAACTTCTCAGCGGAAACCGACGGGATCAGTTTCACGTTGTGGCCAGCGGCGGTAATTTTCTTTACCAGTTGCGGCACCTTGTCTGCGGCAGAAGACCCGCAGGCACACAGCAATACGTTGCGTTTTTCGCTGGGGGCATCGGTCAGCCCACCCTTGGGATAGCCAAAGATGTTCTTGTCCAGGCTGGGAGATTCATTGCGCAGCAGAACCGGCAATCCGGCCTTCTTGATGTCTTTTTGAAATTGACCATTAAGGATTCTGTCTACGATGTCCTTGCGCGTGCCCTGAAACACATTCTGGAAAAACAGATATGGAACCGTTTCCTTGCCGGTTCTAGCGATCAGTTGCCTGCGCATTTTCATGACATTTGCCCCGTGCCCCTCGACATCAACCAGCTTGATGTCGGTGATGCCGATATTGGCCAGAATACTGCGCAGCATGTAGGACCAGGGGTCTTCATCCGCATAGAACAGAACAAGCGGGTTTTTTTCGGTGATATGGTCTACGTCGGACGGATCTTTTGGGGCTTCACGTTCTTCGATTACCAGCAACGCAGGTTTCGTAATGTCCCGAAGACCGCGGAACAAATGTCCGCGTGGCGCTTGCCACACTTGTGAGGTCGCGGGGCTCATGTCCACAACCGTCACCATATCGGTGGCCTCTTTATATGCGATACACAGGCACCAGAACTCCTCCAACAGGGCCGTTTCGCGGAACGCATTCTTCGGGGGGCGAATGACCTCAGACCCCAGTACCTTGTTGAAATCGATATTGATCATCAGGTGACGACCTTTGTCATCGTTCAGGCTTAGCAATTGGTGGCGGAACCAGTCTTCGGGTGATTTGATGCTTTTGTCCGAACGATTGGCATAGCTGCGGAAAGTGCTGCCCAGATGCACGTCCGGTTCCTGGCTGAGGTACCGTTGCGCCATCGCGTGCATTTGCCGGGCGGTCGACACGCGGCTAAGCGCCTCGGCCAGATCGGTTTGTGTTGCTCTCAGCAGTTTATCCTCGTCAACCTGTTCATCCCCAAGGATGGCCAGGCTTTCGGCAAGAACGCCCATCGAGTTCATGTTCGGGCTGGCCCGTCGGAACAGGTTACGCCGCTTTTTGGGGTCCTTGGCCAGGTATTCCGTACTGTCGACATAATTGCAGTCCTGCTTCAGGGTTTGCAGGTATGTTTTGACAGCGTCTAGCGCCGAAAACCGCAGCATCCCCCGTGATCGCATCGATGTTCCGTCGCGGTCGGTCATCCCGGCCCACAGTCGATCAATGGTTGTCACCCATAGCTTGCCGTACTTTTCCGGGTGAACGTCCATCATATGAACGAGGCCGGTGCTGGGGTTGCACTTTGCGATAATGGCGAAATGGCCGCCCGGCATGTTTTCCTTGCCATGTGCGACACCGACCTGAAAGTTCGCCACAAGGATATCGTTCTTTCCACCCAGCCGATTGGATTCGTCTATTGCCTCAAGCAGCAGATCCACGGATGTCGTGGCCTCATCCATGAAATAGGCCTGCACCTGAATGACATCGCGCAGGTCCTGGGTATGGATGAATGTGCAGGCAACATCGAAAAGTTCGCCCAGCGATATTCCGTCGTTTACGACAAACGAGGTTGGCAAGCCGCATTCGCGAAAGATGTCGTTGACTTCGTAGCTGAATCCAAGCGCCGACATGCTAAGGGCTGCCGCAGTCACGCTGCAGCAATTGATCGGCTGTTGATAGTTTTTCAGATGCACGCTGACCAGATCGCCAAATAGCGTATCTTCACAGGCATCTTTGATCTTTTTCGGGATTGCCTTCCATTGGTGTTTGGGCAGATAGGCCAACCGGGTGCCCGGAGTGGCCAGGGCCTGAAGACTGACGGGAATGTCCTCGATTTCGAGATGTTCTTCGTAAAAATAGTCCCCGCTGTCTGCGGTCGCCAGAACCGCTTTGTCCTGCCGAAGCTGAACCATGCCGCCAAGGACCACAAACATACCCTCAGAGGGCAGGACCGTCTCTTCGGATACTTCGTAGAATTCGAATTTCGAATGAATGACTGATGAATCCTTGGATGGCAGGACCTCATCTATCAATTTCAAATCGTCTTGGGATGGGTTGAATGATTGAGAGCTTTCAATTGGATCTTTAGGCACGTCTTGTCCCCCCTGAACTTCGCCGTGAAAATTGTCAAAGACCCAACGCAGAAGCTTGTTCTTGGGTCAGGCACCCATCGGTCATACAGAATAAAAAAACCGGCCTGACGTAATTTCCCGCGCTGGGCGGACCGATTGAACACATTGATATGCGCGAACAAAAGGGTCCAATTGAGCGCACTGTATAATATCTGAATATAAAAATCACTGGCGTTGTTGATTGGGCCAATTGCGTTGCAGCCATAGGGTGATCATGTCGTTCATCGCGCCGCCGAGTGCGGAAGCTCGTACAGGTGGTGCGACGAATTGACAAAATTATCGTCAATATGACAAGCATGACCGCGATTTCGTCAAGATTGCCCCTGCGTTTCGGACAGAAGCGGCCTCATACTTTTAAAAACGAAAAAGGAGGCGCGTTTTGAGCTGGAACATTTGTGTCATCGGAGCAGGCAAGATCGGTCAGATGATCGCGACCTTGCTGAAATCATCGGCCAACTACTCGGTCACAGTGGCCGACCGGGATTTGGCTGCGTTATCAGCGTTGAACAAGCAGGGCATTTCGACCCGGCAAATTGATGTGAGCGACGAAGTGCAACTGACCGAAGGTCTGGGTGTGTTCGATGCCGTAGTCTCGGCGGCCCCATTCTTTCTGACGCCGAAAATTGCCAAGGCGGCCAAGGCCGCTGGTGCACACTATTTTGACCTGACCGAAGACGTCGCCGCGACCAATGCGGTGCGTGACTTGGCACAAGGCAGTGATACGGCGTTCATGCCGCAATGTGGTTTGGCACCGGGTTTTGTCGGTATCGCGGGGGCATCGCTGGCGGCGGAATTCGATGAAATCGACAGCCTGCATATGCGGGTGGGCGCGCTGCCGCTCTATCCAACCAACGCGTTGAAATACAATCTGACCTGGTCCACCGACGGGTTGATCAACGAATACTGCAACCCTTGCGATGCCATCGTGAATGGTGAACGAGTCAAAACCGCTCCGTTGGAGGATTATGAGCTGCTTGGCCATGACGGGGTGGAGTACGAATGTTTCAACACCTCAGGCGGTTTGGGCACTTTGCCCGAAACACTGGACGGCAAGGCGCGGGCGGTGTCCTACCGCTCAATCCGATATCCGGGCCATTGCGATATCCTGAAACTGCTTCTCAAGGACCTTGGCCTGGAACATCGCCGCGATCTGCTGAAGGATATTTTTGAGACCGCGCTGCCGCGCACCGATCAGGATGTGGTGCTGGTCTATTGCACCGCAAAAGGCATGATCGATGGCGCGCTGCGCGAGAAATCCCTGATCAACAAGAGCTTTGCCCGCACGATTAACGGACAGATCTGGAGCGCCATTCAGGTCACCACAGCCGCAGGAGTTCTGGGCGTGGTTGATCTGATGCGGACCGGCGCGCTGCCTGCGAAGGGCTTTGTCCGGCAGGAACAGGTGAACCTGTCCGATTTCCTGAACACCGAATTTGGCCGGCTCTATCGCGCCGGCGACGTAACCGAACAGAACAAGGCGGCCTGAGATATGAAAGACATCGTGATGACAGCCCAAACAACCCTCGCCAATCTGGATCTGACCGAGGCCGAACTGACCGGCGGCACGCTCAAAGTGACGTCTCCGATTGATGGCAGCGTATTGGCCGACGTGCATGAGACGCCCGTTGCCGACATGGAAGCCATCTTTGCCCGTTCTAAAACGGCGTTCAAAGAATGGCGGACAGTACCGGCCCCGCGCCGGGGTGAGCTGATCCGCCTGTTGGGAGAGGAACTGCGCGCCGCCAAGGACGATCTGGGTGCTCTGGTCAGCTGGGAGGCTGGCAAGATCACCTCGGAAGGCTTGGGTGAAGTGCAAGAGATGATCGACATCTGCGACTTTGCCGTTGGTCTTTCGCGTCAATTGTACGGCCTGACCATTGCGTCCGAACGCCCGGGTCACCGGATGATGGAGACGTGGCATCCGGCAGGTCCGGTCGGCGTGATCTCGGCCTTCAACTTCCCGGTTGCAGTGTGGTCGTGGAATGCGGCATTGGCGCTGGTTTGTGGTGACCCGGTGATCTGGAAGCCGTCCGAGAAATCTCCGCTGACCGCGATGGCGTGCCAGAAAATCTTTGAACGCGCGTTGGCCCGGTTTGGCGATGCGCCGGACAATCTGCTGCAAACCCTGATCGGTGGCGCAGCGCTGGGCGAAGCCTTGGTCGCAAGCGAAGACGTTCCGGTTATCTCGGCCACAGGGTCCACCCGTATGGGTCGCGCCGTTGCGCCCATCGTGGCGCAACGCTTTGGCAAGTGCATTCTAGAGCTGGGTGGCAACAACGCGATGATCGTTGGCCCCTCGGCCGATCTGGAAATGGCTGTCCGTGCGGTTGTGTTCTCGGCCGTCGGTACGGCCGGTCAGCGCTGCACCACGCTGCGTCGCCTGATCGTACACAACTCGATCCGCGAAGAATTGGTCGGCCGTTTGAAAAAAGCCTATGCGGGATTGCCCATCGGCAACCCACTGGTCGAAGGCACGCTGATAGGCCCGTTGGTAGACGAAGCCTCGGGCACGGCCATGACCGCTGCGCTTGAGGCCGCAAAGACTGAAGGCGGCACCGTACACGGTGGACGTCGTGTAACCGAGGGTGTGCCTGCGGGCGTCTATATGGAACCGGCCATTGTCGAAATGCCAGGCCAGACGGCGGTGGTAAAAACTGAAACCTTTGCGCCCATCCTCTACGTCATGGGCTATGACGATTTTGATGATGCGATTGAGCTGCAGAATGACGTCCCGCAAGGCCTGTCTTCTTGCGTCTTTACCTTGAACATGCGCGAGGCCGAGCAGTTCCTGACCGCAGCCGGGTCGGATTGCGGCATCGCCAACGTCAATATCGGCCCGTCGGGTGCCGAGATCGGCGGAGCCTTCGGCGGTGAGAAGGAAACCGGTGGCGGGCGCGAAAGCGGCTCGGACGCGTGGAAAGCCTATATGCGTCGTCAGACGAACACTGTGAATTACTCGGCTGAGCTGCCCTTGGCGCAGGGCGTCAAGTTCGACATTTGAACCAATTATCCAGCGGCGCTTTAAAGCGCCGCTGGACGTTTCAGATTAATCGGCAAAAAGATAATCAAGGCTCATGATGGCTTGCGCCTTGTCCCGCGACACGCCCAGAAACTCGGCAATCGCGGTCTCATTCTCAATATTTGAGTTGGTCTCGCGGATACGCAGGTATCCGTCAAACTCTGCCTCGCGGATCAATTCGGATTCGTGCACTAGTGAACTGCGCAGCGCCGGGATCAGACGGGCCACGGTTTCCCGAGGACTGCTGTCCCCGGCCAACCCAACCCGGCGAGCGTGACCGATCAGATAGTCGTCGGAATACTCGCACTCGATTTCAAGAACATGGCTGCGGGCCTGAACCGAGCAGAAATCCTGAATGATATCCAGATCTGCGGGATCCACGCACAAGACCAGCTTGTTGGAATCAAAGCTTTCAAACAGCATGCGGGCCACCGCGCGCCGGTGCCGCGTGCGCTTGGCCAGAGACGATTCAATGCCGCCCAGATCAGGCAAAGAAGTGTCTTCTTCGTTGAACAGGTATTCGACGCATGGAATGTCGGTTTCCGAGACGATCTGATCCACCAGGCGCTTGGCAACATGCCACTTCTTGCTCACGATCAGAAACACTTCGCGCTCGGGGCCCAGTGAATTGCCCGCCTCCCAGAACCGCTGCGCATAACGCCGCCCCACCCGGCCGCGCCCGGTCAGAAAGCTGTAAAGATTGCGGCCTTCGTCCGAGATGTGAAACGTCATCCCTTCGGTTGCGTACATCTGACCCAACCTGTCCTTCAGTTCATGGGCTTCGGGGCTGATCTTGCGGGCGAACAAGTAATCTTGGGACAGCAGCAAGTCATAGTGATCGTTGTAGAACGTCACAGGCATGCCATAATCCGAGAACATCAGAAATGTGGGCGTGCGGTTGTCGATCTCAGTCTTGGGGATCAGATGGCGCACCAAAGTCTGAAAAAAGGTCTCGTCCGGAATCCAGGTGGTCGAGAAAAACCGTTTTACATCGGGGCGCTTTTGCAGAAAATCCAGAATCATTTCGATGGTCCTGCGGCGCAGGCACCACCATTGGCTGCCGATCATTATCTGAACGTCTGACGGAATCTCGCGCGTCAGACCAAACCGTTTTTGCAGATTGTACGACCCGTAAAACAGCTTGGCCTGTGTCCGTTCGTTGAAATAGTGCCGATAGATCAGCCGGTCCTCGACCATGCCGGTCTTGATCCAGTTGCTTTCCAGGAAATCATGGCTTTCGACGAAATCAACGTCGTGCTGGTTCAGAAAGTCGTGGATGTACTCAGCCGATTTGATCGGCATGCAGTCACCCGACACCATGTAGAAATGAGTGGCGCGGGGAAACGCATCCACAGCGGCCTGCAGGGCATTCAGCGTGGCCTGAACCAGTGACCACGCGCCCCAGCCGCATTTGATTCGCTTGGCGGCAAAGGTGACATTTGGATTGTCTCTCAAAGCCTCGCGAATGCGTGCGTAAGCAGTCGCACTGGCCCGCGCGTCAAAGTGGATCGCCATGCAATCCCCGGCTGCGGTCAATTGCTCTGCCTGCGCGATGATCGCGTCAGGGTCTTTGTGACATAGCAAAATGTAGGCAATTCTTGCCATATTGGCCTATTGTTTTCCGTTTCTGCCCGTTTCCAACCGTGATACTGAGGATGAGCGATTGAATAAATAGAATATTTTTGGTTTTTTGGTTTCAAATGCTGGCGCGTCAATATTGAGACCAGATCAGCAAAGGAGGCACAGCAGATGGGTTTTCCCGGAACATGGATGACCGAAAGCGAGAGCATGGTTTACCGTGTGGTGCCGAAATGCGCCTGTTCGACCATTGGTCAGATCATGTTTTATTCGGATCACGGGCAGTTTTTTGACGGTGATATCCATGACGCGAAGGACGGGATGCACAAATGGGCCTTCGGCCCAAGTCAGGATCAGATCTCGGGCAATGTGCGGGACCACAAATCCCTGGCCTTTACGTGCGTGCGCAACCCCTACACCCGAATTCTAAGCTCATTCTTTGACAAGATCTGCGGCATTCAGCGCAATGGCAAGCGGTATCGGGGCAATCTGGTGCCGACCTTGATCTACAACTACGGGATCGAGGTTGGCGGTGATGACGGTAAGGGTGAGTTTGATCAGATCGCCAGTTTCCGCCGGTTTTTGCTGTTTGCTCGTGATACGATCCGCTGGCGGCGTCCGATGGATCCTGACATTCACTGGTCGGCCATGTCCGGCCATGTTTCGACCTTCATCGTGAATGGTGGGCAGTACGATCAGATTTTCTGGACTGAGCAGTTCAATGAAGGAATGCAAAGTGTCCTTGATCGGTTAGAGACACCGCACGCTGTGAATTTGTCCGAAATCCCGCGATTCAATGAATCCGAAGGCCATGGGCCCAAACGTGCGCATCCGGTCGAGGACTACTTTGACGACCTTTCGATGCACTTGGTCTACGAAATCTACAAACACGATTTCGAGTTGTTCAAATACGATTTTGAGAACCCGGGCAACAAGATGCCAATTGGGGAGATTGATTTGGACGAAGTTCACGCCAAACTGGGCGATTAGACGAACTGATCAGCGATCGATCAGCCGCTCTTTCAGGCCGGTCGGGTATAGCTCTGGACCGCCGATATCCAGAGCATCCAGACTGAACCATCCTGCCGTCCAACTCAGGCCATTGTCTTCGGTGAATGAAATCGGCGCGTCGGGCCAGTTCAAAAGCTCGGGGCACTGAATCCCGGCCACAAAGATGATCTCATGCCCCTGATGCCCTTCATGCTGGTACAGGTTCTCGATCACCAGCGGTTGCCCAGTGATTTCCACTGTCACATCGAGTTCTTCCTGGAACTCACGTTTCAGCGCGTCACGCCATGTTTCGCCGAATTCGACCGATCCACCCAACGGACGGACACCCTTGATGCTGCCGTCGTCATTTGGGACTTCGGCAGCAAGAAGGCGGTCCCCCCGCCAATGCAAGCCGATGGCTTTGACACGGATACCGTTATGCGGGCGCCAGAATGTCATGCTTTTCACCGATTGTGCTATGGATATCGTTGAATACAAAAGAAAAAGGTCTCGCTAAACGAACTAGCGAGACCTTTGAAGTTATTGCAGTTTGGGTGGTTTGGAAACCGCTTCGTTAGACTTGGCGCACGGCACCTTTCGCGGCACTTGTCGCCAGCTTGGCATAGGCCTTGAGCGCGGTTGACACCTTGCGCTTACGCGGTGCGGCGGGCACCCATCCCTTTTCGTCCTGCTCTTCGCGGCGGGCGGCCAGTTCTTCGTCAGACACGGCCAGATGAATCGTCCGGTTGGGGATGTCGATCTCGATCTTGTCGCCTTGCTTGACCAGCCCGATTTCGCCGCCCTCGGCGGCCTCTGGTGAAACGTGGCCAATCGACAGGCCCGAGGTGCCACCCGAGAAACGCCCATCGGTCAGCAGGGCGCAGGCTTTGCCCAGACCCTTGGATTTCAAGTAAGACGTCGGATAGAGCATTTCCTGCATCCCCGGACCGCCGCGCGGGCCTTCGTAGCGGATCACCACCACGTCGCCTTCTTTGACCTTGCCGGTCAGGATGTCGTTCACGGCCTGATCCTGGCTTTCGCAGACATAGGCAGAGCCAGTAAACGTCAGGCTGTTGGGATCAACGCCAGCCGTTTTCACGATACATCCTTCGCGCGCGATGTTGCCGAACAGAACCGCCAGGCCACCATCCTGACTGAACGCGTGTTCCTTGGATCGGATCACACCGCCTTCGCGGTCGGTGTCCAGTTCCTTGTACCGGTTCGACTGGCTGAAGGCCTGTGTCGTGCGTACGCCGCCCGGCGCGGCCTTGAACAGGTCCTGCGCCGCCGGGTTGTTGGCAACCTTGATGTCCCAGTTGGCAATCGCCTCACCCATCGTGCCTGAGTGTACGGTGCTGCAATGTTCGTGCAGCAGCCCGGCCCGGCTAAGTTCGCCAAGGATCGAGAAGATGCCACCGGCGCGGTGCACATCCTCCATGTGAACATTTTCGGTGTTGGGTGCGACTTTACAGAGACACGGCACCTGACGGCTCAGGCGATCCATGTCGGTCATGGTGAAATGCACCTCACCCTCATGCGCGATAGCTAGCAGGTGCAAAACCGTGTTGGTCGAACCGCCCATGGCAATATCCAGCGACATCGCGTTCTCGAACGCGTCGAACGTTGCGATCTCGCGTGGCAGGAAGCCTTTTTCATCCAGATCATAGTGACGCTTGGTGATCTCAACGATCCGACGACCGGCCTCAAGGAACAGCTCTTTACGGTCGGCATGCGTTGCGAGCGTGGAACCGTTGCCCGGCAGCGCCAGTCCCAGAGCTTCGGCCAGACAGTTCATCGAGTTTGCGGTGAACATACCGGAACATGAGCCACAGGTTGGGCAGGCGTTTTCTTCGATATGCTGGACCTGTTCGTCGGTGAATCTGTCGTCGGCGGCGGCGACCATCGCATCCACAAGGTCGATCTTCTTGGCGTCCAGATCGGCGATGTCGATCTTGCCGGCCTCCATCGGCCCACCCGAGACAAAGATCGCCGGGATGTTCAGGCGCATCGCAGCCATCAGCATGCCGGGAGTGATCTTGTCGCAGTTCGAGATACAGACCATCGCATCAGCGCAATGTGCGTTGACCATATATTCGACCGAATCCGCGATCACTTCGCGCGAGGGCAGGGAATACAGCATCCCGTCATGGCCCATGGCGATACCGTCATCCACCGCGATTGTGTTGAACTCTTTCGCAACACCGCCAGCGGCCTCAACCTCGCGCGCGACCATCTGGCCCAGATCCTTCAGGTGCACGTGGCCGGGTACGAACTGGGTGAACGAGTTGACGATGGCGATGATCGGTTTGCCGAAATCGTCGTCACCCATGCCGGTGGCGCGCCACAGGCCGCGGGCACCGGCCATGTTGCGGCCGTGGGTTGAGGTTCTGGATCGGTACATTGGCATGATGCTGTTTCCCTTTTGCCCCGGTTGCGATATTCGGGTTGCGTACGTTATAGCGCACGTACCACATGTGCGCTATAACGCACAAGAGGATTCGAGAGACGATCAAGATGGCACCGGACGAAATTACGTTAAAACTACGCGATGTGCGGGCGGCCTCGGGGTTGAGCTTGTCCAAAGTGGCCGAGATGACGGGTGTCAGCAAAGCCATGCTGGGTCAGATCGAACGAGGCGAATCCAGCCCGACCATCGCAACGCTGTGGAAAATCGCCAAAGGGTTTCAGTTGCCACTTAGTGCGTTGATCGGAACGGCGGCCCTGCGGGATACCGCCATGCCCGACGTGTTTCACACGGTGACCTTTCCCGGCAGCATTGAGGTCAAGATCGTCTTTCCCTTCGATCCTGCGCTGGGCGCCGAAACGTTTCACGTCGACCTTGCCCCAAACCAAAGCCACGAATCCGCAGCCCATGCCGCAGGGGTGACCGAAGAAGTGTTTGTGCTGAACGGATCGCTTGAGATTCTGCGTGATGGTGACTGGGTACCGCTACAGGCCGGGCAGGGCCTGCGCTTTGCAGCCGATCTGCCGCATGGTTACAGGGCGGGGACGAATGGCGCTGCGTTTTTGAACATGCATCACTATGCGCAACCAGCCGAGGTCACCTGAGGCAACGCGCTCGCTGGAAAGGGTGGGCGACATGAAACAAATATGTGACCCAAGTACAAAGCTATGACTTTATGTCGAGGTGGTACACAGCGCGGGTCGCGCTGTGTACGGGTTCTTTTGCACGAACCAATCAGTTCGACGCAGATTGCAGCTTAGAGCTGTACTCGGACAGCGAGCTGGAAACGATATCGTACCACTCGCCCGACTGCCGCATTTCGTTCAGACCATTGTTCAGCATCGAGATATACTGCAGCCCGTATGGGTTGGATTTATGGGCCAGCAGGCGAATGGTGGACAGATGGGTGAAATTCTCATTCTGAACCACCTCGTTCTCCATACCCAAAGCCGCAATTGCACCGTTGGCTTGCTGAATAGCCATCCCGGTGGCGTCCGCGGTTCCGTTCATGACCGCCTCGATGCACTCTTCCGGGGTGCGGGGGCGAACAAGCGTGATTTTGGGTTCGACCAGGCCGGCCTCTTCCAGGTCATTGGTAAAGAACCCGTCCATACGACAAAATACGGCCCCTTCAAGCTCTTCGATGGAGGCTGCGCCAGCATATTTGCTGTCGGGCAGTGTGAAATACCCAACGACCGATTCATACAATGGCTGTGATGCGTAGAACCCGTTACAGCGATAAAGGCTGTCTTCACCCATGGCATCGGGGTTTTTTGCGCAATCTGGCACAACCCAGGCAACGGCGATGTCATACGCTCCGGCGGGCAGAAGTGTGTAAAGATGCGAGTTGAAATCGTTCACCCAACCCTGATTGTATTCGCGCTTGTTGCCAGCACGATGCAGGGCCGTTGTCGACAACCGCATCAAAAAACCGCCACCCGAAAGACCTTCGTCCGTATAGGGTGCCCAATCGTTCCCGGCCAAAAGACGAATCGGTGGCTCGTAAACGTTTCTGGGTTTGATTTTTGCGGCTTTTTCTTCCTCACGCTCAACAACTTCGTTGAACTGCGATGTGGCGGTCAGTCGGCCGTCAGCGCATGGCAAATTCAGAATGGTACCAGGGGTCAGATTGTTCGGATTTCCGGCAATGACGTTTCTGTTTGCGTTGAAGATGATCTGGTAATCCCGAGAGCCATATGCCGTTTCGGAAATAGTCGCCAGCGTTTCGCCTGCTTCTACTGTGTACGATTCGCACGCGACCTGCGCCGCAGCACTTATCGGTGAGATCAAGGCAGCCAGACCCAGGGTCATGAGGCCAAACTTAATTCCAGGGGTGTTCATTTCGTTCTCCTGTAGAGTGAGTTTTTTCAACGTGCTCCAGGGTCCCGGTTTTTTGTTCTATCACCCTAGTGACGTTGTGTTTTTTCTTTCGCTTACAAAATGGTAGGAAAGATGTGCCGCGCCGATTAAAATTTTACAGACTGCGGGGGAAAGCGTTTGTTCTTTTCCTGATTGCCCGTTTCCTTTGCTTCAGCGCCGATTTGTATTGGCTGTTTCCACGGCCTGAGTTCGGGCGCTTTCACAGATACTCCGGGGTACATTGACGTGGGGAAAACCGACCTTTTTGGGGCGGAAAGTGCGTTTTTTTGGGTTCAACCCTTGGTGGAGTGATAAATTACACACGGACATAAGCCCGATAAGCGGGGCTTTAGTCTTACACGCATCACTATTTGGGGTGTTTGCAACCCAGAGTATGCATGTGGTCAAACGGGTGCGCGCGCAGGTCTGGTTCCTGAGAGCGCTCGCGTCAGTTGGTTTTGCCCAACATAGTCCCAATCATTCGCACATGCAGGTTCAGAGGCGTCCGTTAGCGTCATCATCCCATCCAGCCTTGAACCCGCATGCGCGCGCGTATAGGGAAAAACCAAACGCGTTTAGGGGAGGCTTTTATGCAGGACGATCCGAAAACCCTCGTTTCTACCGAATGGCTTGCTGCCCATCTCAAGGACCCGGATCTGCGGGTACTGGACGGGTCATGGTATCTGCCACAGCAAGGGCGCGACGCAAAGGCCGAATACGCCGCCGCTCATATCCCCGGCGCACGGTTCTTTGATATCGATGACATTTCGGACCACCGCTCGGACTTGCCGCATATGGCGCCCCCGGTCGAAAAGTTCATGTCCCGCCTGCGAGCGATGGGCGTGGGCGACGGCCATCAGGTTGTCGTCTATGATGGGGCCGGTTTGATTTCTGCCGCCCGTGTATGGTGGTTGTTCCGGTTGATGGGGCAGGAAAACATCGCCGTTCTGGATGGTGGTCTGCCGAAATGGCAGGCCGAGGGGCATGAGATCGAAGATCTGCCGCCGGTGATCCGCGACCGCCACATGACCGTCCGGGTCCAGAACCATCTGGTCCGTGACGTCACGCAGGTATCTGCCGCCGCCAAGCTGGGAGATCATGAGATCATCGACGCACGCTCTGCTGACCGTTTTGCCGGAACCGGAACAGAACCGCGTGAAGGTCTGCGAACGGGCCGCATTCCCGGATCGCGCAACGTGCCCTTTGGCACTTTGCTGAACAAGAATGGCACGATGAAATCCCCCGAGGAATGCCGCGCCATCTTCGAGTCCGCAGGTGTGGACCTGTCGAAACCGGCTATCACATCCTGCGGGTCGGGTGTGACCGCCGCAATCCTCAGCCTTGCGCTTGAGCGCATGGGCAAGAAAGACCACTCGCTTTATGACGGCTCCTGGGCCGAATGGGGTGCCTTCCCGACCCTGCCCGTCGCAACCGGAGAGAACTGATGTTCGAAAACCTCAAACCGCAGCCTGCCGACAAGATTCTGGCGCTGATGCAGGCGTATCGCGAAGACCCGCGCGATCAAAAGATCGACCTGGGAGTTGGTGTTTACAAAAATGCCGAGGGCGTGACCCCGGTGATGCGTGCGGTGAAAGCGGCCGAAAAGCGCATCCTGGAAGAGCAAGAAAGCAAGGCCTACACCGGATTGGCGGGCGACCCGGCTTATGCCGATGCGATGATTGGCCTGATCCTAGGCACCTCGGTTCCACGCGGCAACATCGCTGCCGTGGCGACGCCCGGCGGAACCGGTGCCTGCCGTCAGGCATTCGAGATGATCCGCATGGCCAACCCCTCGGCCCGCGTGTTCGTGTCGAACCCGACATGGCCCAATCATCTGTCGATCCTGAACTATCTGGGGATGGAGACGGTCCAATACCGGTATTTCGACGGCGAAACCCGTGGCGTTGATTTCGACGGAATGATCGAGGACCTGAAAACCGCGAATGCGGGCGACGTAGTCCTGCTGCACGGCTGCTGTCACAACCCGACAGGCGCCAACCTGAACATGGTGCAGTGGCAGGAGGTCGTGAACCTGATTAACGAGCGCGGCCTCGTGGCAATGATCGATATCGCCTATCAGGGCTTTGGCGACGGACTGGAAGAGGATGCGCAGGCAACCCGACTGGTGGCCTCGTCGGTCAAGCGCTGCCTGATTGCAGCGTCCTGCTCGAAGAATTTCGGTGTCTACCGCGAGCGGACCGGCCTGTTGATGGCCATCAGTGATGACCCGGCGCAGACAGCTCTGAACCAGTCCACGCTGGCATTCCTCAACCGTCAGAACTACTCGTTCCCGCCGGATCACGGCGCACGGGTGGTGACGACGATCCTGAATGATGAAGCCTTGCGCGCCGACTGGGCGGCTGAGCTGGAAGAGGTGCGCCTGTCCATGCTGGGCTTGCGCCAACAACTGGCAGACCAGCTGCAGGCCCAAAGTGGGTCCGATCGCTTTGGGTTTGTCGCCCAGCACCGCGGCATGTTCTCGCGTCTGGGGGCGGCACCGGAACTGGTCGAAAAGCTGCGCGCGGACCACGGCATCTACATGGTCGGTGACAGCCGGTTGAACATTGCCGGCTTGAACGCGACGACAGTTCCGATTCTGGCCAAGGCGATCATTGACGTCGGTGTCTGATTCAAGCCAATAAATCAGAAAACCCGGGCGCGAACGCCCGGGTTTTTTTGTTTTCGAGTGGCAGGCTCTTAGCCTTTCGAAAACTCTGGATAAGCTTCCATACCCAGTTCTGCCATGTCGAGGCCGTTGATCTCGTCTTCTTCGCTGACGCGGATGCCGACCGTCGCCTTCAGAATTGTCCACAGGATCAACGCGCCAACAAATGTGAACACACCATAAGCTACGATACCGGTCAGCTGTGTGATCAGGTTTGCTTCGCCGTAGAAGATCACGGCAATGGTGCCCCAGATGCCTGCGAACAGGTGAACCGGGATGGCACCGACAACGTCGTCGATCTTGAACTTGTCCAGCATCGGAACCGCGAAGACCACGATGGTGCCGCCAACTGCGCCGATCCACAGCGCTCCGAACAGGGTCGGGGCAAGCGGTTCTGCAGTGATCGAGACCAGACCGGCCAGCGCGCCGTTCAGCACCATAGTCAGGTCAGGTTTCTTGTACAGCACCTGCGTCATGACCAGGGCTGCGATAGCACCAGATGCGGCGGCCATGTTGGTGTTGGCGAAGATGCGCGACACGTCGGATACGTCACCTACGGTGCCCATCGCCAGTTGCGATCCGCCGTTGAAACCGAACCAGCCCAGCCACAGGATGAACGTTCCCAGAGTTGCCAGCGCAAGATTGGAACCGGGCATAGGGTGGACTTTGCCGTCCTTATACTTGCCAATACGCGGGCCAAGGATCAGGCAGCCCGCCAGAGCGGCCCAGCCGCCGACCGAATGCACAACTGTCGAACCGGCGAAGTCGGAAAAGCCCATGGCATCCAGCCAGCCGCCGCCCCATTTCCACGACCCCGAGATCGGGTAGAGGATACCAGTCAGCACGATGACGAAGACCAGGAAAGGCCACAGCTTTATGCGCTCGGCCACGGCACCGGACACGATGGACGCGGTTGCCGCCACAAAGACCAGCTGGAAGAAGAAATCCGAGCCGATAGACGCGTAGTCTAACGCCGCGTCTGCGGGCGCAACACCCACGGCATCAAGTACGGTCGGACCGCCAAGGGCAAAGAAACCATTAAAGTCGCCCGGATACATCGTGTTGAAGCCGACCAGCCAGTACATGATCGCGGCAATAGAAAACAGCGCGATGTTCTTGATCATCTGCATGGCGACGTTCTTGGAACGCACCAGACCGCCCTCGAGCATGGCAAATCCTGCAGCCATGAAGAAGACAAGGAAGCCTGCCATAAGAAACAGCAGGGTCGTAAAAATATACTGGGTGTGCAGCGCAGCTTCGCCCTCGGCGGCCTCTTGCGCCAGACCCATCTGCGGCAGCACGATAAGCGCGGCGGCTGGGATGAGAGATTTCATCAGGTTCATGTGACTTCCTCGAATGTATGTGAGTGGCGGCGCTTACAGCGCCTCTTCGTTCGTTTCCCCGGTCCGCACGCGCAGCGCCTGCTCGACATCAAGGACGAAAATCTTGCCGTCACCGATCTTGCCGGTCTTGGCGGTTTTGGTGATTGTCTCGACGATTTGGTCGGCCATCGTGGCGGGCACCACGATTTCAAGCTTGATCTTGGGCACGAAATTCACCGCGTATTCGGCGCCACGATAGATTTCGGTGTGGCCCGATTGCGAGCCGAAGCCCTTGATCTCGGTCACCATCATGCCGCGCACGCCGGCCTCGGTCAGTGCCTCGCGCACCTCCTCCAGCTTGAACGGCTTGATTGTCGCAATGATCAGTTTCACGTCTGTCCCCTCTTCCTGTCCGGCGGAACCGGTTTGTTTGCACCTGCAGAAAGAGAGCGTGACTGACCGCAGTAAGAAACGGTCAGGGTGGGAGAACGCAGGGGAAAAGGGGGGTGAGGTGCACAATTTTTGCACAAAAAAACGTTGATGCCCAAAAATCAGGCAAACTATTGAGGCCGGTTAGCGGAATTTCATACCTCTACTTCGCGCCGGTGGCAGGGTATGGTGCCTCAAAATGATAACCGGGCAGAGTTTGAGCATGACTGAGTCCAGGCGTCGCAAGACATCGCTTGTTGCAGACAAAAGATACCCTTCAAAGGGGCGTAAACCCGCTGCAACAAAGCGGACGACAAAGCCCGCCGGCAAGAAGGCGACGGCGCGCAAGACGTCGACTCGCAAAACCGCCCGGAAGAAAACCCGCAAGACGTCCGGCGGTGGCGGCGGTTTCTTTCGACGTCTTTTCCGTTGGTTGTGGCGACTGATCTGGGGCGTGACCTGGCGTGTGGGCGCGGTGGCTGCCATGCTGTTGGCTTTGGCGGTTGGGGTTGTCTACTCCTCTCTGCCTGACGTCGATGCTTTGCTAGACGGTCGGGCGCGCGGGTCGGTGACCCTGTTGGATCGGGACGGCAAGGTCTTTGCCTGGCGTGGGGACCAATTTGGTGGGGTGATCACGGCCGATACCGTATCGCCCCATCTGAAGAACGCGGTCGTCGCGACCGAGGACAAGCGGTTCTATCGCCATTTCGGCGTCAGCCCGCGCGGTGTCGCAAGCGCTGTGCGCATCAACCTGAGCGAAGGGCGCGGACCGCTGTCGGGGCATGGTGGGTCGACCATCACGCAGCAGACGGCCAAGCTGTTGTGTCTGGGTGTGCCTTATGAGCCCAGTGAATGGGAATCCGAAGCTGCTTACGAGTCCGATTGCCGTCAAGGCTCGCTTTGGCGCAAGGCCAAAGAGGCGGTCTATGCGATGGCGATGGAGGTCAAGTATTCCAAGGACGAGATCCTGACCATCTATCTGAACCGGGCATTCCTGGGCGCGGGTGCGCGCGGGTTCGAGGCGGCAAGCCAACGCTATTTCGGGATTTCGGCGGCTGAGGTCAGCCCGTCGCAGGCTGCTATGCTGGCTGGTCTGCTGGTGGCACCGACGCGCTATGCACCGACGAATAACCTTCAACGTTCGCAGGATCGGGCGCGGCTGGTGGTTGGCCTGATGGAGGCACAGGGGTATCTGACCTCGGCACAAGCAAGCAGTGCACGCAGCAATCCCGCGCAACTGTCAGAAGCCGCTGCTGCGCGAGCGGGGGGCTATTTCGCCGATTGGGTGATGGCGAGTGGACCCGAGTTCTTTACGCGCAACACGACCGAAGACGTGGTAATCCGTACCACGCTGGATCAGCGTATCCAGAAATCAGCCGAAGAGGCGCTGCAATTCATCTTTCAGGAGAAGGTCCGCGAAGGTTCCAAGGCTCAGGCCGCGATCGTGGTGATGTCGGCGGATGGGGCTGTGCGCGGCATGGTTGGGGGGCGCAAGACCCGCGTGTCCGGTGCCTTCAACCGTGCCACGCAAGCGCTGCGGCAAACGGGGTCATCATTCAAACCCTTTGTTTATGCCACCGCGCTGGAACTGGGGTATTCACCGCTGGATACGGTCGTGGATGAACCTTACTGCGTGAATATTCCGGGGTCCGGTCAGTGGTGCCCCAAGAACTACACCAACAAGTTCTATGGGCGCGTCACGCTGGCGGACGCGCTAAAGAACTCGCTGAACATCCCTGCGGTGAAAGTGGCTGAGATTGCCGGGTTGGACAATGTCCGTACCGTGACCAGCGAGTTTGGCATCGATAGCGATCTGGCGCAGGGCCCCGCATTGGCGCTGGGCGCGTCGGAAAGCACGTTGATCGAGATGACGGGGGCCTATGCGGGCATCCTGAACGGTGGCTCGGCGGTGGAACCCTATGGTCTGACCGAATTGAAGCTGTTGGGCGATCAAACCCCGGTCATGGTGACGACAACGGGCATTGGTGAGCGGGTCATCAACGACAAAGCTGCCAAGCAGCTGACGTGGATGATGGAGCGTGTGGTGTCCGAAGGCACCGGTGCGCGTGCACAACTGCCCGGTTGGCAGGTGGCGGGTAAAACCGGCACGACGCAGGCTGCGCGGGATGCCTGGTTCATCGGCTTCACGGCAGATTACGTCACGGGCATCTGGATGGGGTATGACGACAACACCCCATTATCCGGTGTGACCGGAGGCGGATTGCCGGCTGAAATCTGGAAAGAAACCATGCTGCGCGTGACCGAAGGCATGACACCGACGCCGCTGCCGATGCTCGCCCCGGACCCACCGGTCAGAACAGCGCAACCGCAGCAGCAGCGCCGAAAGACCCAAACCGGGTTGGATCGGGCCATCAACAATCTGCTGAACAACATATTCGGTGGAAATTAAAAAAAAGGCGGTGCGCTGGGCACCGCCTTTTGAATTGAATGAGCGCCTGATCAGAGGCTGTCGTCAAGGGCGGCCAAAATCGCATCACCCATTTCCGTGGTCGAAACCGGCGTGACGCCTTCATCTGCCAGCAGGTCGCCCGTGCGAACACCGTCGGCCAGCACTTTCTCGATCGCTGTTTCAAGACGATCTGCTTCCTCAAGCTGATCAAAGCTGTAGCGCAGCGCCATGGCAAAGCTGAGGATACAGGCGATTGGGTTAGCTTTTCCCTGACCGGTGATATCCGGGGCCGAACCGTGGACCGGTTCGTACATCGCTTTGGGGCGACCATTCGCCATCGGGGCACCCAGGCTTGCCGACGGCAGCATACCCAGCGAGCCGGTTAGCATCGCCGCGCAATCCGACAGGATGTCGCCAAACAGGTTGTCTGTCAGGATGACGTCGAACTGCTTGGGCGCACGCACCAACTGCATCGCGCCATTGTCGGCATACATATGGCTCAGCTCGACCTCGGGGTAATCCTTGGCCACACGGTTCACAACTTCGCGCCACAGGATGCCCGATTCCATGACGTTGGCCTTCTCCATCGAGCAGACCTTTTTGTTCCGGCGCATTGCCAGCTCAAATGCCGAGCGCGCGGCGCGCTCGATCTCAGATTCGGTATAGCGCTGGGTGTTGATGCCAACACGCTCATTGCCTTCCTCGAAGATGCCCCGCGGCTCACCGAAATAGACGCCCGAGGTCAACTCGCGCACGATCATGATATCGAGACCGGCAACGATGTCTTTCTTCAGCGACGAGAAATCGGCCAACGCGTCAAAGCACTGTGCCGGGCGCAGGTTGGAATACAGGTCCATCTCTTTGCGCAGGCGCAGCAAGCCGCGCTCGGGCTTCAGTGAAAAGTCTAGATCGTCATATTTCGGGCCGCCAACGGCACCCAGAAGAACCGCGTCGACCTCTTGCGCTTTGGCCATGGTCTCGTCCGACAGGGGCTTGCCATGCGCGTCGTAGGCTGCACCGCCGACCAGATCCTCGCTCACGTCGAATTCCAGGCCGCGTTTCGCACCAAACCAGTCGATGACTCTGCGCACTTCGGCCATGACTTCGGGGCCAATTCCGTCTCCGGGCAGGATGAGGAGCGAGGGGTTGGACATGAAGGATCTCCTTGCGTTTTACAGCACAGGCCCTAGCGCCTGTGCGGCATCGGGTCAATGAGACGATCCCGCCTGACGGCAAGGAAAATACAGGTTTGTTTCCGTTAGCGTCTGAAAATTGCGTCAGGTCTGCTTTGCAGGCCAGATCATGGCGCAAAGTCCCGTATCAGCGAGGCAGTGTCAGGTCGACCCAGATCAGCCGATGACGGCTGGCGCGTTCGGCGGTTTTGCGTTCTTCAGTGCCTGCGGCGGGCCAGTGCACCCCGGATTCCAACACTTGCCATTGGGCGGATGGCAAGACGTAATCGACCCGCATTGGACCAACCGTTTTCCAGACCACCGTGGTTAAGTCGCCTGAGGGGTCTTCGGGTGAAGGGTCCTGAAGGCGGGGGTCGTTCAAAAACTCTTGGATCGCCTCTTTACTTCCATCACCCCGCACTGGGTCCAGATTGGCGTCACCCGCGATAACAAACAGACGACCGGGTTTGCGCCCGACTTCCCCGTCCATGACTGCGGACCAAAGGCGAATTTCATCCCGGTTTCGCAGGCCGTTGCGATCCTCGGGTCCGTCAAACACGGGGGGTGAGGCATGAAAAGTCATCAAATCCAGCTGCCCCGCCGGAGTTTCAATGGGCACAATCCAATGCGCCACGGATGAGAGCCGCTGGACGTTCTGCGCCGGTTCTGACGGGTAGGGGCCTGCGTCATGTTGGGGCAGTTCAGCGCCGGGCAGTTTCAGCCATAGCACGTTGGACAGGTCCTGAACCTGATCCGAAGTGATGGGGTAACGAGACATCACGGCCAGCCCACCTTGTCCGGTGAAGCGACCCCAACCCTGCGCGTCGCCGGGGCCGTGGGTTTGACCATCTCCGTCCAGATCAAGATCCGTTTCCAGGCCGGAATTTGGTTGGGCTGTGAATGTGTGGGGATAGTCCAATCCGGCCTCGCGCAGCCGATTTGCCAGTGCCGCCAGCGCCAGCCCCTCAAAATCCCAATCGATCCCCTGCAAAGCAATTATATCGGGGCGGGTTTCAGCCAGAACCGCAGTAACCGCCATCACCTGATCATCACCGCGGCGAATATCTCGCAACAGCAACCCCGGGCCATCGCGGCTGAGTTCTGTGTTGAAGGTGGCAATACGGATCGTCTCTGCCTGCGCCATAACGGGCAACAGCAGCAGGATCAGGATGCGGATCATGCGGTCTGGGTAGACTCGGCTGTGGAATAAGCGCGCCGTTTTTCGACGATCAAGTTGGCGATGCGCAGGGTCGCCATGCCACGCATGATCATGCTGGCGGGCAGGAAAGCCCAAGCACTGAGCGTCCAGATCAGCGTCTGAGGATTGCTCAGAGAGATCGGATCGGCATAGTCAGTCAGCAGTTTGATCAGCGCCGGGATCAGGAACGGCAGCAGAATACCGATGCAAATATTCAGCCGTCCGTCGCGCTGCAGGCGTGTTACCACATCACCGCCTTTGGTGGGGTCGAACAGCGGAAGGTTGGTCCAGACATTGAAGGCGCCGTTTCCGGTCGGCCAGCCGCGCACTTTCACCGCGTAGGCAAAGCTGGCGATCGTCACCAAAGCAGCGACATACGCGACGCTGGCAGAAATACGGACAAGTTCGATCAAGGGTGCGCTTGCATCAGTCGGCAGCATTAGGATGATCAGCCGTACTGGCGAATAGGGAAAGTCGACCACATTTGCGACGCCCAAGCCAAAGGAATAGAAGGTCGTCGTCAGGCCGGTCGGCGTATACGCATTTTTGCAGATCAACGTCAGGAAGGTGACCATCGACATCAGCCCGACAAAGCGCAAACGGTTCACGGGCGGCGCGTCGCGGAACTCGATAAAGCTGGGAAAGGCAGAGTTGTATTCAGCGAATGTCAGGAAAAACGCGAGAATGGCGAGAAAGACGACAATCTCGGTCCCATTCGTAGACGTTACTGGCAGGTACAACGCAGGTGTCAGCACCAGTAGTGCGACCAAAACTCCCCGAATCGCCGCCCCTGTTGTGCGCGCAATCACTATCCAAACCCTTTCAAAACGGATTGACCGTTTCTATTTCTTTGACGGCTTTGTCCCATCTTGCATCCGACATTTTTTGCCAGAGACCACCAATACCGCCAACATTGACGATAAGCGACAATCCGCTCAAGCCAAGGCGTAGAAAACATGTGATTTTGGGCAAAATGATGGCAAAACTGGTGCACCTTTGCATCATCCGTGCCGCAAATTAGGCGTGTATTGGGGAGTGGCCGCTACATGTTGTGATTGCCGGGACTTCAACCCCAAGAACGCGAAAGGGGCCGCCTAGGCGACCCCGATAGGTTGAGTATCCTCGGATTCGCTGCTGGAATCACACCCAGGGGCGGGCTTGGCTTGCGTGATCCTCGAATTTGTCGATGTGATGGTCTTTCTCCATCGTCAGGCCGATATCGTCCAAACCATTCAGCAAGCAGTGCTTGCGATGTGGGTCGACACTGAACTCGATCACAACGCCATCTGAGGTGGTGATCTGCTGATCTTCCAGATGCACGGTCATGCGAGCGTTTTCGCCTTTGTGGGCATCTTCCATCAGGATCGCGTGGTGCTCTTCCTCGACCACGATGGGCAGAATGCCGTTCTTGAAGCAGTTGTTGAAGAAGATGTCAGCAAAGCTGGTCGAGATCACGACCTTGATGCCGAAATCCTTGATCGCCCATGGCGCGTGCTCGCGAGATGAGCCACAGCCAAAATTGTCGCCCGCGACCAGAATTTCGGTCTGACGATAGGCGGGTTTGTTCAGAACGAACTCTTCGTTTTCGCCCCCGTCATCATGATAACGCATCTCATCAAACAGCACGACGCCAAGGCCGGACCGTTTGATGGTTTTCAGGTGCACTTTCGGAATGATCATATCAGTGTCGATATTGATCAGCGGCATTGGGGCGGCCACCCCGTGGACTTTGTCAAACTTTTCCATGTCTACACTCCTGCAGGAGAGGGCCGCGCCCGTGTCCCGCGTTTAAGCTTGTTTCGCTTCTGTTGTTGCGTCGTTGGGTGCGTTCCGGATGAAGACCGCCATAAAGACTAGGCCGAACCCGTTGAACAGCATCTCAATGCCCAGGAAGATACCCAAAATGCTCAGCAGCACCTGAGGATCGCTTCCTACATAAGTCCAGATGATACCGGCAAGGACGATCGACAAGATGCCCGAGATCATCGTGGGCCAGAAAAACTGTGTTCCTTTCATCTGGAACGACAGAATAACCCGCGCGATGCCGCCTGCCATGAACAGGATCAGCATCACGGTCGCCAAGGTCAGGGTTCCCTGCAACGGGTGGTCCAGGAAGGACCAGCCCAGAAACAGCATCACAGCACCCATGATGAGTGACAGAATTTTGTTGCCGGTGCCTTCAACCGTAAAGCCGCCAACAACCTGCAGCGCGCCTGATATCAGCAGCAACACACCGGTTACCACCGTCACCGCGACGGATGCCACAACTGGCGCGCCCAGTACAAAGATACCGAACGCTATGGACAGAAGCCCCAGCAGGAGCCATTTGACCCAGTCACTCATGTTTTTAATCCCTCAAATATCTAGATATGAGGGGACCTTACATCAATTCACGGACGTCTGTCAGCCGTCCTGTGATTGCCGCTGCGGCAGCCATTGCCGGGCTCAGCAAATGGGTCCGTCCGCCGCGGCCCTGACGGCCTTCGAAGTTGCGGTTCGAAGTCGCAGCACAACGCTCGCCCGGTTGCAGCTGGTCGGGGTTCATCGCCAGACACATCGAACATCCAGCCAGGCGCCATTCGAACCCTGCTTCTTTGAAGATGTCGGCCAGACCTTCTTCCTCGGCTTGTGCGCGAACCAGACCCGAACCGGGCACGACCATGGCACGCAGACCGTCCTTGATCTTTTTTCCCTTCAGAATCTGGGCCGCTGCGCGCAGGTCTTCGATACGGCCATTGGTGCACGAGCCGATAAATACGGTGTCGATTTCCACATCGCTCAACTTTTGACCGGCTTCCAGACCCATATATTCGATAGACCGGCGGGCCGCATCGACCTTGCCGCCTTCGAAATCTTCCGGGTTCGGAACGGTTGCAGTGATCGGCAGCACGTCCTCGGGGCTGGTGCCCCATGTGACGACCGGCGCGATGTCTTCGCCGCGCAGGGTGATGACCTTGTCAAAATGCGCGTCTTCGTCGGTAAACAGCGTTTTCCACCAGGTCAGAGCGGCTTCCCACTGGGCACCTTTCGGCGCGTGGGGGCGGCCTTTGACATATTCATAGGTGGTCTCGTCCGGCGCAATCAGGCCAGCGCGGGCGCCGCCTTCGATGGCCATGTTGCAGACGGTCATTCGGCCTTCCATCGACAGATCGCGGATCGCTTCGCCGCAATATTCGATGACATAGCCGGTGCCACCGGCAGTGCCGGTTTCGCCGATAACGGCCAGAGTGATGTCCTTCGCGGTCACGCCCGGCTGCAATTTGCCGGTGATTTCCACCTTCATGTTCTTGGATTTCTTCTGGATCAGGGTTTGCGTGGCCAGAACATGTTCAACCTCGGACGTTCCAATGCCGTGGGCCAGTGCGCCAAACGCGCCATGGGTGGCGGTGTGGCTGTCGCCGCAAACCACGGTCATGCCGGGCAGGGTCCAGCCCTGTTCGGGGCCGACGATGTGCACGATGCCCTGACGAACGTCATTCACCGGGTAATAGTGAATACCAAAATCCTTGGCGTTCTTATCCAGTGCTTCGACCTGAATGCGCGACTCGGGGTTTTCGATCCCGTTTACGCGATCCGCAGTGGTCGGAACGTTGTGATCCGGCACGGCGATGGTCTTTTCCGGTGCGCGCACCGGACGGCCCGCCATCCGCAGGCCTTCGAACGCTTGCGGGCTGGTGACTTCGTGCACCAGATGGCGGTCGATATAAAGCAGGCAGGTGCCATCATCGGCTTCGTGCGCGACATGGGCATCCCAGATCTTGTCATAGAGTGTTTTGGGGGACATCGGTCCTCTCCCGTATGTAATGAGAAATAGCTGGCGAGTGGCTGGGCGCCGCTTATAGGCGGGCCAGAACCGTGCGGGCGGCCCCAAAGAACCGTTCACGCAGGCGCGTGCGGTCTTGCAGTGTCGGAGCAGGGGCCAAATAGACTCTCATGCGCCTCAGATATATCGCGTGTGCCCGTCAATCAAGGTTCAATCCGGCCTCGGGCTTGCATCACCCCGAGTTGCTGTCCAAGCTGCGGTTCAGGAGACCTGTATGAACCAAGACCTGATCCCCAGCTCGCTGTCGGAACTCTATGAAAACATGGTCGCGGGGTTTTCCGTGCAGTTCGGCAAACTTGTTGATCTGATCGTCACGCCGGGTTGGCGGCGGCACCAGTTGATCATCATTCTCGCTCTGTGGGCTTTGGCATATGTGCTCAAACTGGTGACGCAAAACCGGTGGGAAACCTGGGCACGTGCCCGCACCGGCTGGCCCAAATGGCGGCTGCGCACTCTGGTTCAGCTGATGCAGCGCCTAACACTGGTCTATTTCGTTTTGTTGTCCTGGACGCTGTACCTGTTCATGCAGAATGTGACCTGGCCGTCGCACAGTTACATTATCGGCGTGATCGCGACATTGGCCGCCGCTTGGCTGGCGATCGCGCTGGTGGCGCGACTTGTCCGCAACCGTACGCTGCGGCGGGTCTTCAAATGGGCAATGTGGGTCTATGCAACGCTGGTTGCGCTGAATCTGACCGATGATGTGGCCGAGTTTCTGGACGGCGTGGCGATTTCCATTGGTGATCTGCACATCTCGGCGCTGGGGATTCTCAAGGCCGTATTGCTGATCGGCGTGCTGCTGACGTTGGCCCGCATCGGGACCCGCACGGCCGAGCGGGGATTGCAGAGGAACGACGACATCACGCCTTCGATGCAGGTTCTGTTGGCCAAAGGCATTCAGGTTCTACTGTACGGCGCTGTCTTTATGGCGGCCATCCGCACGCTTGGGTTTGATCTGACTGGCATCGCGCTGTTGTCAGGCGCAATCGGCGTGGGCATCGGTTTTGGTCTTCAAAAGGTTGTGTCGAACCTGATTTCCGGGATCATCATCCTGATGGACCGCTCGATCAAACCGGGCGACGTGATCTCGTTGGGCGATACCTTTGGTTGGATCAATGCGCTGGGCGCGCGCTATGTATCAGTGGTCACCCGAGATGGGCGTGAATACCTGATCCCGAACGAGGATCTGATCACCAATCAGGTCGTGAACTGGTCGCATTCGGACAAATATGTGCGGTTGGATCTGGATTTCGGCACCAGCTATGACGACGATCCGCACCTGGTGCGCGCAACCGCGATCCGGGCAGTTAAATCGGTGAAACGTGTTCTCAGCGGCGGTTCACATGAGCCGGTCTGCCATATAACCGGGTTCGGCGACAGCAGCGTGGACTATGTGCTGCGGTTCTGGATCAGCGATCCGACCAAGGGGCTTACCAATATTCGGGGCAATGTTTACCTCGCCCTCTGGGACGCCTTCAAGGCCGAGGGGATATCGATTCCTTTCCCCCAGCGCGAGGTTCGGCTGCTGCCCGACGGCGCAGACTCGCAACAGATCGCCAAAGAGTGAGCACCCGTGCGGACGCAAAAGCGCCCGTTCATTGAAATGTTGCATTCCCCTTGTTACCTTATTAGTACCCCTGCGCCGGGGTTTGGCGGCGCGCAACAAAGGAGGACTATGTCCTGTCTCTACATACACAGGCGGGTTTGCCCGCCGATGACGGGGCCAATGTAATGGCCCACTCTCAGTCAATCAGCGACAAGCTGCTTGAGCGTATCCTTTCCTCACTTTCCGATGACAAGGCCGAAGATGTCGTGCAGATCAACCTGCAAGGCAAGTCGTCTGTCGCGGATCACATGGTCATTGCGTCCGGGCGTTCGACACGTCAGGTCTCGGCCATGGCCGAAAAGCTGACGGATCGCATCAAGCAGGAATTCGGTTTCACCTCGAAGGTCGAAGGCAAGGATGCCGGCGACTGGGTGCTGATCGATACGGGCGACGTGATCGTCCATATCTTCCGCCCCGAAGTGCGTGAATTCTATCAGCTGGAAAAGATGTGGCTGCCTCAGGGCGGCAGCGCCTCGGCCAACTGAGGCGCTATCCCGGCCTGCATTAACAGGCCGGAGGCGAGAGAAATATGCGTATAAGCATTTGTGCGGTCGGGCGATTGCGTGCCGGACCGGAGAAGTCCCTGCTTGACGATTATCTGACCAGATTTGACCGGACCGGCCGTAGCCTGAGCCTTGGTCCTGCACAGGTGATCGAAGTTGAGGACAAAAAAAACGCAGGGATGGGGGCCGAGGCCGCGTTGCTGCGCAAGGCCCTGCCCAAAGGTGCGGTGATCTGCACACTGGATGAACGTGGGCGGGTGATGTCCTCGCCTGATTTTGCAAAAAAACTGGGTGGCTGGCGCGATGCCGGGCGGCAGGATCTGGCATTGATCATTGGCGGTGCGGACGGAATAGACCCTGATCTGCGGGCCGAGGCCGATTTTTCCATCTCATTCGGGTCGATGGTCTGGCCGCATATGCTGGTCCGTGTGATGCTGGCCGAGCAACTTTACCGGGCCGCGACCATCCTGTCGGGCGGTCCCTATCACCGGGTCTGACATGGCGCAGCTTTTGATCGTCTACCATTCGCGCACCGGCGGCGCCCGTCAAATGGCCCAAGCCGCCGCGGCAGGAGCGCGGGACGAAGCGGAAACGGTTCTGAAAACTGCAGATCAGGCGACCCCTGAGGATTTGCTGGCCGCGGATGGGTTTATCTTCTGCGCGCCCGAGAATCTGGCTGCGATTTCAGGTTTAATGAAAGAGTTCTTTGATCGCTGCTACTACCCTGTTCTGGGCAAGATCGAAGGACGGCCCTATGCCCAGATGATCTGTGCCGGGTCTGATGGCGAGAATGCGGCCCGCCAAACCGCGCGGATTGCCACTGGGTGGCGCTTGAAAGAGGTTCAGTCGCCGCTGATCATCTGCACCCATGCGCAAACGCCCGAAGCTATTCTGGCCGAAAAGACCATCCCGCAAAACCAACTGGATGAGTGCTGTGATATTGGGGCTGCGTTGGGTGCGGGTCTGGCGCTGGGTGTGTTCTGAAGATCAGTTCAGTGTGACCAACGTCGTCTCGTCACCCCAGCCATCGACACTGCACCGCGCCTGAATCTGAACCTGAGACACGCCATCTGGAATCGCCACCCCGGATAGTGAGCGTGTAAAGGGCTGCTCATTCTCATGCGGGTGATGCAATACGCGCATACCCAGTTCATTGCCGTCCATGTCCAGAACACGCCAGCCATCGGCATAGTGATCCCACCCGGTATCGGGATGGCGGATCGTCACGTCGAATCGCCACGTGTCGCCGCTTTGGCTGGCCGCCACGTTTTCAAGCATAGAAGGGTCGGCAAGCGCTGGGCTGGCGAGAAAAAGGCTGAGAATCAAATACCGCATGAGGCGATCCTAGGCTGTGTCCGTCGGCTTCGCGATCACGAATCCGTGTCGCGCGGTTGGGACAGCAGGACCAGCCGGGAATGCGACGCAAACTCGCGCCGGTATAGGACACCAAATGTGATCGCCGTGCCCAGCATCAGCGCCACGGGGCCAAGTATCCAAGCAACGGATGCCAGGGCAAAATAAGTCACGCGCAAACCGCGGTTAAAGCTGCGCGCCGCGGTGACGCAGATCTCGGCCGCTTGTGCTGCGCGCGGATAGGCTTGTGGGTCCGACGGTTCATTGGGCACCGAGGCCATCAGAACCGCGCAATAGCCAAACAACCGGTGCGCCCACACATATTTCAGGAATGCATTGGCCAGAAGCAGGATGATGATCAGGATCTTGATCTCCCACACCATGGCCGGTGCGCTACCGATGGCCAGATCATTGGCGACGCCGGCAAGACTTTCGGTATTGCCCAGCAGGGCCAATCCGCCCCCGATGGCGATCATCGTGGTCGAGGCAAAAAATGTGCTGCCCTGCCGCATCGCCGCGACCACCTGCGCGTCAAACATTCGGGGTTGCCGGGTGACCATTTCCCGCATCCATTCTCGACGATAGTCATCCATCATCACTGTGACGGAATGCTTGTTGGGTGACGGGTTTTCGATCCGCCATCCGATCCACAGCCAAGTGATCAGCAACACGGCAATGGCCGCATAATCCAGCGGTGAAAACAGTTGTGCGCGATCAATCCAAGTCATGCTGCGACCTTAGGGCCAGACATGAGAACTTGCCAGATGGGGAAATTGGTAATATTATTTTACCAAATAGAGGATCAGCCATGGAAATGCCAACGCCAAACCCTGACATTCTGCGCCGCAAGACCGTGGTTCTACAACGTTTGTTGCAAGTGTTGCCCGAGGACGCGGTGATTCACGAACCGTCCGAGACTCGTGCTTATGAATGTGACGCGCTGACGGCATATCGGTGCCCTCCGATGCTGGCGGTTCTGCCGTCGACCACGCAAGAGGTCTCGGACGTATTACGCATCTGTAATGAAGAAGGTGTTCCTGTGGTTCCGCGCGGTTCGGGTACGTCATTGGCCGGTGGCGCCTTGCCAACGGCGGATTGCGTCATCCTTGGCGTCGCCCGGATGAATGAGGTGCTGGAGGTCGATTATGACAACCGTTTCATTCGCGTTCAATCAGGCCGCACCAACCTGAGTGTGACTGGAGCGGTCGAGGAAGACGACTTCTTTTATGCGCCGGATCCGTCCTCACAGCTTGCCTGTGCCATTGCCGGGAACATCGCGATGAACTCGGGCGGGGCGCATTGTCTGAAATACGGCGTGACCACGAACAACCTGTTGGGCGTAAAGATGGTGCTGATGGATGGCAGCGTGGTCGAGATTGGCGGCGCGCACCTGGACTCTGGCGGCTTGGACCTGTTGGGAGTCATCTGCGGGTCAGAAGGGCAGTTGGGCGTGGTGACCGAAGCCACATTGCGGATATTGCGAAAACCCGAAGGTGCACGACCCGTGCTCATGGGATTTGATGACAACGAAGTTGCCGGGCAATGCGTCTCGGACATTATCAAGTCGGGCATCCTGCCGGTTGCAATCGAATTCATGGATACCCTGTGCATTAAGGCCTGCGAAAACTTCGCCCATGCAGGCTACCCCGACTGCACCGCTTTGCTGATTGTCGAGGTCGAAGGGTCCGAGGCCGAGATGGACTATCAATTGTCAAAAATCATCGACATCGCCAAGCGCCATAACCCGGTGGAGCTGCGCGAAAGCCAATCGGCTGAGGAAAGCGCGAAAATCTGGCTGGGGCGCAAGTCGGCCTTTGGTGCGATGGGGCAGTTGAACGACTACATGTGCCTGGACGGCACGATCCCGGTATCGTCCTTGCCGGAAGTGCTGCGCCGGATTGGTGAAATGAGCGAAGAATACGGCTTGCCGGTCGGCAACGTGTTTCATGCAGGCGATGGCAACATGCACCCGTTGATCCTGTTTGATGCCAACAAGCCGGGTGATCTGGAGAAATGTGAGGCGTTCGGAGCCGATATCCTGAAGCTTTGCGTTGATGTGGGTGGCTGCCTGACAGGTGAGCACGGGGTTGGGATCGAAAAGCGCGATCTGATGCACCATCAATACGCGCCTGCGGACCTTGAGGCGCAGATGGCCGTAAAGGATGTGTTCGATCCAAAGTGGTTGCTGAACCCCGCCAAGGTTTTTCCGTTGAATGCGTCTGAATCCCGACGCATCGCGCAGATTGCCGCTGAATAATCGGCTCTAACAAAGAAGAATTGTCATGAAACCAAAGACAGAAGCCGAACTGGCCGAGTTGGTGGCCGGGCTGAACGAACCGGTCCGCATCAAGGGAGGCGGTACGCGCGGTGTTGCGGGACAAGATGCGGTGATTGAAACAAGCGGAATAACCGGCATCACACTTTACGAACCCGGTGCGCTAACGCTGGTGGCGAAAGCCGGCACGCCGGTGACAGAGATCGAGGCCGCATTAGATGCAGAAGGTCAGCAATTGGCTTTTGAGCCTATGGATCATCGGGGACTGTTGGGGACCAGCGGCATTCCGACCATAGGCGGTGTCGTGGCGGCCAACATATCAGGGCCACGGCGGATACAGGCAGGGGCATGTCGTGATTTCCTTTTGGGCGTGCGCTATGTCGATGGCATGGGGCAGGTCGTCAAGAATGGCGGCCGGGTCATGAAGAACGTCACCGGCTATGATCTGGTCAAGCTGATGGCGGGATCCTGGGGCACTTTGGGTGTTTTGACCGAAGTGTCGTTGAAAGTACTACCCAAGCCCGAAATCTCGGCTACGCTGTCCGTTCAGGTGCCCGATGTGACCACGGCAGTTGCAGCGCTGTCCGCCGCATTGAAATCCCCTTTTGACGTCAGCGGAGCGGCGTACGACCCGGATATGGGAAGCGCCTTACTGCGCCTCGAAGGATTTGCGGGTTCGGTGACATACCGATCGGATCAACTGAAATCCCTACTGTCTGTTTTCGGCGAGGTTGCCGAACTTGAGCATCCTGGCACATTGTGGGCCGACCTGCGTGATGCAGCCGGTTTCCACGAACAA
Source organism: Ruegeria sp. YTSC003 (assembly GCF_059609785.1). Classification (NCBI taxonomy): domain Bacteria; kingdom Pseudomonadati; phylum Pseudomonadota; class Alphaproteobacteria; order Rhodobacterales; family Roseobacteraceae; genus Ruegeria; species Ruegeria sp. YTSC003. The sequence continues at coordinate 52,656 of NZ_JBXWMK010000015.1, forward strand.
AGCGGTGATGTCTGGCGCATTTCGGTCAAACCCTCGGATGCGCCGGACATCGTTGCGCGCATCCGGGCAGATCGGACGTTGTTTGATTGGGGTGGCGGGTTGATCTGGGCCTTGGTGCCGGTTGGAACTGATCTGCGGGCGCAATTAGGCGCGTTTGACGGTCACGCAAATATCGTGCGGGCAGGACAGGATACACTTGCCGAACTGGGGCGTTTTCAACCGGAGGCGCATGGTATTGCGGCTCTAACCAAGGGTATTCGTCAAAGATTCGACCCCCGCGGTTTGTTTAATCCGGGGTTGATGGGGTAAGCCGATGCAGACGACGTTCACCGAAAAGCAGTTGCAAGATCCCGCGATCCAAAGATCAAATGAAATCCTGCGAAACTGCGTCCATTGTGGGTTTTGCACAGCCACATGCCCGACATATCAGGTGCTGGGGGACGAGTTGGATAGTCCACGGGGGCGCATTTACCTGATCAAGGACATGCTGGAAAACGAGCGTGTGCCGGATGAGAAAACGGTCAAGCATATCGACCGCTGCCTGTCTTGCCTGGCCTGTATGACCACATGCCCATCGGGGGTGCACTATATGCATCTGGTCGACCACGCGCGGGAATACATCGAAGAGAACTACAAACGCCCCTTCTCGGATCGTGCGCTGCGTTGGGTGTTGGCTCAGATCCTGCCTTATCCGATGCGGTTCCGCTGGGCTTTGATCGGGGCGAAGCTCGGGCGGCCATTCCGCTTTCTGATGCCTGATGCCCGGTTGCGTGCCATGCTGGACATGGCACCCAAACATATCCCGCCCGTTAGTCGCAATGACGACCCGCAGAGATTTCCGGCTAAAGGACCGCAGAGCAAGCGCGTTGCGCTGATGACGGGTTGTGCGCAAAAAGCTTTGAATACAGACATTAACGACGCAACTATTCGACTTTTGACGAGGATGGGATGCGAAGTCGTCGTGGCCGAAGGGGCAGGGTGCTGCGGCGCCCTGACCCATCACATGGGCAAGACTCGCGAAAGTCATGAGGCCGCAAAAGCCAATATCAGGGCCTGGACCGCAGAAATGAACGGCGACGGGCTGGACGCCATCGTCATCAACACCTCGGGCTGCGGTACGACGGTGAAGGATTATGGCCATATGTTTCGCAATGATCCCATGGCCGAAGACGCGGCGCGGGTGTCGTCGATTGCAATGGATATCAGCGAACTGCTGATCCAGCTGGAGCTGCCACAGGGCGAAGACAAGGGCCTGACCGTTGCATATCATGCAGCGTGTTCTCTGCAGCACGGTCAAAAGATCAAAGCTCATCCCAAAACTCTGCTGAAACAGGCTGGTTTCGCCGTGTTAGAGCCTGCAGATAGCCACCTGTGCTGCGGCAGCGCAGGGACTTACAACCTGATGCAGCCCGAGATTTCGGGCAAGCTGAAGGACCGCAAGGTCACAACGCTGGAAGCCAAAAAGCCGGACGTGATCGCGGCAGGCAATATCGGATGCATGATGCAGATCGGCTCTGGCACGAACATTCCCGTGCTGCACACGGTCGAGCTTTTGGATTGGGCAACCGGCGGGCCGGTGCCGCGGGCCTTGCGTGAACCAGCCAAATCTGAGGTTCCGGTCCTTAGATAGACCATGCTGATGCAACTGCGCACCACTCGCCACGTTAAACGGACGCGGGCGTCATCGCCCTATTTTTGCCGCACCGGAGACGTAGGAAAATACGTCAACAGCAAAGCCGGAGTGCCGTTTGCGAAACTGGATCACAGCATTGGCACTGGCTTTGACGCCATTGTCCGCCGCAGCCCAGGATACCGGGTTGAAAAGCCTGGACACCACCGATGCGGGGCGCGCGTGGATGGCGGTCGGGCGCCTGGATATCAAGGACGGCGCCGGGTTTTGTACCGGGACACTGATTTCTCCGACCCAGGTTTTGACGGCTGCCCATTGTCTGTTCGATAAGGTAACTGGTCAGCGGATCGACCTGGCAGAGGTCGAGTTTCTGGCCGCCTGGCGTCTTGGACGTGCATCGGCCTATCGGGCCGCACGTCGCGCTGTTGTTCACCCAGACTACGAATACAGCACCGAGGCAACGGCCTCGCGGCTGTACAATGACATCGCGCTGATCGAGCTGTGGCAACCGATCCGCAATACGAGCGTAATTCCGTTCGAGACCGGAAACCGTCCGGCCCGAGGTGCCGAAGTGGGGGTCGTGTCCTACGCGCAGGATCGGGCCGAGGCTCCCTCGTTGCAAGAAGTGTGCTCGGTCATGACGCGCACATCCAACGTTTTGGTGTTGTCCTGTGACGTCGAGTTCGGGTCGTCGGGCGCACCGGTCTTTTCCTTTGAAGGGGACCGGCCGCGCATCGTTTCGGTCGTCGCAGCCAAGGCCGAATTCAACGGGCAGCGCGTGGCCGTCGGCACCGCGGTCGAAGATTCATTGGAACTGCTGCAGGCAGAATTGTCGGCTGGCCGCGGATTTGGCGTATCTTCCTCCCAAGGAGGGACACGCCGCAATATTGGAGCAAGGTTCATAAAACCATGAGTCGCTTTTTTCTGAATTTTCTTTTGTTTCTTTCAATTTCCGCCTCTGCAACTTACGCCCAGACCGCCAAGCGCAAACTGACGGACCGCGATGACCTTTACGGGTGGGAGGCGGTTGGACGTCTGGACATCGGCGATGACGGGTTTTGCACAGGCACCCTGATTGCGCAGGATCTGGTTTTGACCGCTGCGCACTGTGCGTTGGACAAGGCTAGCGGCAAAACCTACGAGCCGGGAAAGGTGACTTTTCGCGCTGGTTTGAGCCATGGTGAGGCGCTGGCAGATCGCAAAGTCATGCAGATTGCCGTGAACCCGGAATATGTCAGCAATGCCCCGCTGTCACCGAATAATGTCCGCGCCGATGTTGCGCTGATGCGTTTGGAACAGCCGATCCCTTATTCTATCGCCAATCCGTTTGCCTTGCACACGGGGCGCGTTGCCGGAACCGAGGTCAGCTTAGCCTCATACGGGCGCGGCCGGTCCGAGGCGATCACGCGGGAAAGGTCCTGCCGTATCCTGGGTCGCCAGCAAGGGTTGATCACCTTCAACTGCGACATCACTTTTGGCTCGTCCGGTTCGGCATTGCTGGCCAGAAATGGCCCGCGCTGGCAGATCCTGTCAGTTGTCTCAGCAATCGGAACCTACGGGGGCCGCGTGGCCGGCTACGGGATGGAACTGTCTGGAATTGTTGCCGAACTCAAGGCGGACTTGCGGCGCGATGCCCCGCGCCCCCAGGCAACGATCCGCCGGCTGCAAGTCGGATCCGACAAGTCGAATTCCGGCGCGAAATTCATCAGCTCGGGCGGGGGTTGAACTCGATCAAAATGCTACCCATGTGAACTGTGTCGGGTCGCCACGAACGGGGCCCGTATCAACCAGATGCCCGTCCGAACGGAGGGCAGAACACAGATCGCTCTGATATGAGGATATGACACATGCGTAGTTTTGATTTTGCACCCCTGCACCGCGCCACCGTTGGTTTCGACCAGATCGCCGATATGATGGATCGCGTGCTGACCAATGATGTGGCTCAGCCGAGCTACCCGCCTTACAACATCGAAAAAACCGATGCCGACACGTATCGCATCTCGGTTGCAGTCGCCGGTTTTTCGGAAAATGACCTGTCGGTCGAAGTGAAAGAAAACGCCCTTATCGTTGCTGGCAAAAAAGCCGCCGAGGACAAAGAGCGCAGCTATCTGCATCGTGGCATCGCCACCCGCGCGTTCGAACGCCGTTTTGCGCTGGCCGATCACGTGCGTGTCACCGGTGCCAACCACGAAGACGGCATGCTGAACATCGACCTGAAGCGCGAAGTGCCTGAGGCCCTGAAACCGCGCCGGATCGAGATTTCTTCGGCCAATGCCATTGAAAAGGACGTGGTCGACGCCAAAGCCGTGAACTAAGGCGACGGCAATACGCCGCGATAATCGTTCCTCTCTGGATTATCGCACCATACGCCCCGCGTTCCTCCAGACGCGGGGCGTTGTTTTTGTAAGACCGGGATGTCTGCTCTGCGGACAAAGCCGACCTTGCGGAAAAGTGACGGAATCCTTGAAAAAGCTTGCTTCCGCTGGGATGGTGTCTCCGACAGAATTTTCTGAGGAATTGAAAATGCATTTCCCCAAACTTGCGGCGGTTTCGTCGATTGTTCTTGCAATAACCAGTTCGCAAGCGCTCGCCCAGGATAGGGGCCCGATACTGTTCACAAACGTCAACGTGTTTGATGGTGTGAATGAGGAAATGATTGAAAATGCCAATGTCGTTGTAACCGACAATCTGATCACAGATGTGTCCTCAGAACCCCTCGCCGTCGCCAATGGTATCGTCATCGATGGCGGCGGGCGCACGTTGATGCCGGGCCTGATCGACGTACACTGGCACACGCTTTACTGTTGCAATCCGCAGAGTGTGGTTGTGACCGGCGATATTCTTGAGGTCGCGGTGCGTGGTGCCATCGGGTCCGAAGGCACGTTAATGCGCGGCTTTACAACGGTGCGCGACGTTGGCGGCAATTCATTTGCCATAAAACGGATGATTGACGCAGGCGAGATCAAAGGCCCCCGTATCCTGCCGTCCGGCCCACCCGTAACACAAACCGGCGGCCACTTTGACTATCGCCCCTACCAAGCGGTTCCGACGAACGGCGCGGATTCGCAATGGTACTGGTACAGCGTTGGTTTGATGGCGCAGGCTGATGGTGTTCCGGAAGTGGTCAAGCGCGCGCGTGAAATCATGCGCATGGGCGCAAGCCAGCTTAAGATTTCCACCGGTGGCGGGGTGTCATCCACTTATGACCCTCTGGATGTACGCCAATACACCAAGGCCGAAATCGAGGCTTTCGTAGAGGTGGCCGACACCTACAACACCTATGTTGCATCTCATGTCTTCACGGACGAGGCAGTGGAAATTGCCGTTGCCGCAGGCGTTAAGTCCATCGAGCATGGCTTTTTGATGAGCCGCGAAACGATGGAACTGATGCGCGACAATGAAGTTTGGTTGTCAGTGCAGCCCCTGCTGGATGACGAGGATGGCTTTTCTTTCGACGACCCTGTTAGCCAGCAGAAATGGATCGACGTCACCAACGGTACAGATTTCACTTACAAAACGGCGAAAGAAGTTGGCGTGAAAGTCGCTTTCGGCACCGACATCCTGTTCGATCCCAAACTGGCCGAACGTCAAGGCGCGTTCCTTGCCAAATTGCAGCGCTGGTACACGCCATACGAGGTGCTGAAAATGGCGACTTCAACCAATGCTGAACTGCTCAAACTCTCCGGCCCGCGCCACCCTTATCAACAAGGTGACTTGGGTGTGATCGCAAAGGGCGCTTATGCAGATTTGATCCTGGTGGACGGCAATCCGCTGCAAGATATCGACCTGATCGCAGACCCGCATGAGAATTTCGATCTGATCATGAAAGACGGCAAAGTCTACAAGAACACGCTGGACTAAGTTCCAGATGAAGTCCTTTGCTCAAAGCCAATTTTGTAACAACTGCTTTGGGCTCAGTGCAGTCGCCGGATGCGATGCAGCACTACCGAGGTAGCCTCACAAATCCTGTGGAGCTTGCGGCCCGTAGGAGACATCGGCCGATCCGCTGGACGCCGCGATGCAGCTTCCCCGAAGCGGACATCGGCTACCGAATGCAGAAACTGATCTGGAAAGAAAGCCGCACTGCGGACGAAGATGACGTCGCCTCTTTTCCGGCCTATCCTATTTGCATTGAGTTCTTTCGGGACAGGTGGATGACCCATGCAAGATGTAAGAATTGAGAACTGTGAGGAGCTGCCAGCTAAGGGCGAGCTCAATAAGATCCTATCGCAGTATTATGAACTCATCGTCCAAAGGATGCGGGCCATAGGCTTCGATATTGATCCTGCGGCACCCCAAAGTGCGCTCGCTGAATTCTGGGAAAACTCGGATGACTATCTGCCTCCGAAGGGATGTCTGGTTGTTGCAAGGTCTGAAGCCGGTGAGATTGTCGGCTGCGGAATGATGAAGTGTCTCGGGCCAGATACCGGCGAGCTCAAAAGAGTTTTTGTTACCGAACAAGCCAGAGGAATGGGCACTGGCCGTGCATTGATTGAGGCGCGTGAGAATGCTGCGCGCAATATGGGTCTCAAAAGGCTGATTGCGGACACGCTCACACCCAATATAGAAATGAGAAACTTGTATCCCAAGCTAGGATTTGTAGAGTTGGACGGTCCGATAGAAACGACAACGTACAAGGATCAACCCACGTTACGCCCACATCTGCACTATTTCGCCAAAGATATTTGAGACAAATGCAGCCGCAGTCAAATTTGGCTGGCATAGGTAACAGGCGCTCGCGGCCCTTACCGGACCTTGGTTCCTTTATCGCGATGCCGCGTTGCGGCCCGTCATTCCAGACATTCGCCGCAGGCGCAAAGCCAACGACTCGTCGAACTCATAGATTGCGCAATTAAATTTGAGTTCGCTAACGGTTCAGAGCCAATTTGAACGGTCGAATGAAAACCATCGGCGGGGCCTGGCTGCAGGGCCAGGTTCATAGCCTTAACGATTGTGTTGGCCATCGTCGAAATGCGGTTCGGGTTTATGATTGTCTTTTCTTGGCCAGAACCAGGGAAACAGAAGTTCTGTTGCCCCTGGAAGCGAGGAGATACGTCGAGACATTGGTAGGGTTCCATTTGTAATTGATATGGATCGACCCTGCTCACCTCATCTCTAACCAACCACTGACATGATACGGATTACCCGTAAGTCATCCGTAAGTCTCTTGGCACAATAGACCTCAACAGGCATGTTAAATCACGAAGTCCTCCAACGTTTGTGGGTCTGTATGCCAGTTCAACCTTCTCTGTTTGCTGAAAAGCTACGCCGCTGGCGTTCCGACAACGGCACCCACGGTCGCATCACACAAGAGGTATTGGCAGCGTTGTTAGATGTAAGTGTAGATGCAATCGGCAAATATGAACGCTCGCTGTCGTTCATTCGAGGCGACCTGGAGAGCAGATTGTCGGAAAGGTTGGGGTGGAGCATTGACGAGATACTAGCTTGTCGGCTGGATTGGGAGGCACGACAGGGTAATTTTGTCGATACAAAGTACCAATTGCTGGACGATGCGCTGGTGGACAGGCATTTTAACGGGTCATACCGGGAGGCGATCTGCCACATGATCTCAACCGCGGACACGGAATTGGGTCGATTACCCGAGGAGCTGGCCGCCGATGAGAGAGTTTTCCTGCCGATCTATCAAACCTACGACGATCATTGGCAAATGGTTATCAGGGATGGTCGGATGGTCGCAAAATGGGCTCTGCTATTGCTATTCCCTGAAGATGAAGCCGAATTTCGTGCGTGTAGACTGCGTGAATCAAATCTATCCGTCGAGCGAGTACGACAGCCTATCCTGCCGGGCACATACTTCGGCTATTGCCCTGCCTTAATTGTTAGCCGTGGTCACGAAAGTGCTGCGCCTTTGTTGTTGTCGTCCTTTGTAACCTACCTAGAACAATTGGCTCGTCGCGATATTGTTCTGCATGGACTCGGCTCTATTAGCTGTTCGCCAGGTGGGGCTCAGGTGTGTCAGGACCTGGGAATGACCCGTCTTGGCGACTACCGGCTTGGGCCGGAATATGGAGTATGGGAATTGCCTGGCTCGGCGGTGTCCGCTTCGCTTTTCGGTCGGCGCAGTCCAATGCTGCGCCAAGCCTACACCCAAGCTTTTCTAATTTAATTGCGGGTCAGGGCCTCAAATATATCGTCAAACATGGCAACGCTGCCTCGGTGGTTGACATGACCCCGGAAAAGCTCGCCGGCGATACCGGCTACGGTTCAGCTGAGATGCTGGGCTGGCTGGTGGAGGAACGTGGCGTCGCCCCACACATCCCGGTTTGGGATAAATCGAAACGAACGAACGGCACGTTCTCTCGTGAAGACTTCGTCTACGATCCAGCAACTGACAGCTACACATGTCCCGGTAACAAGGAACTGCGGACATATCGCCGGAACTTCTCAAAACCACGAAAGCCCAACGGCGGCAAAGATGGTTTCATCCGATACCGCGCCTCAAAACACGACTGCGATGTATGCCCGCTCAAACCGCAATGCTGCCCAGGTGATCCGGGGCGACGCGTGATGCGATCCGTCCACGAAGCGGCTCGCGACGTTGCCCGCGATATCCGAAAAACCGACGCCTACATGACGTCGTTCATTCAGAGGCGGAAAGTCGAGATGCTGTTTGCACATCTAAAGCGATACATAGGCGTGTCGATGATGCGGCTGAGAGGACCCAAGGGCGCATATGAACAGTTCCAACTCGCAGCCACGGCCCAAAACCTTCGGAAACTCGCAAAACTGGTTCCGCAACCAGAACCAACAGGCTGAGAGGAACGGACCAGCTGCTTTGGGCTTCGCCCATCGGCAGCTCCAAGGTCGACTTATTCAACACTATGCGGGCTTACAGGACATTCGAGTTGAACGGAAAATCTATCGAAAATGAATGCTCTAAACTCAAGGCCGGCCTACTATAAAGTTTGGTACTATCCCCGCCTTCTTGATCGCTGCTTCAACATCATGCCCTGCGAAGAATCCATATCCTGAGATGAGTGCCGAATCTATGCCTGCGCTGGATGCGCCCAGAACGTCAGTGTGCAGGCTGTCGCCAACCATCAGAATTCGGGACTTGTCGATGTGCCCGAGGCGTTGGAAAGCGAGATCATAGATGTTGCCGAAAGGCTTTCCAAAGAACTGAGGGGCGACACCCGTTCGGTCTGCCAGCCGGTGCGCAAAAAGACCGGGCTCTTTGGAAAATCCGTACTCGCGAGGAGCAACAATATCTGGGTTTCCGACCATTACCGGGCGGGGACGCTCTAGCAAGGCGGTCTCCAACATGGCTTGACGCGTTTCAGTCCAAACCGCTGACCCGATCATCAGGAATCCGTCGACAGTTCCGTAGGGTTCTGGGTCATCCTCCAGATAGGATAGTTTCAACCCCTCCAAATCGCGAAGACCGGCGCTGGGGGTCGCCATCAAGCCCCAATGCAACCCACTTTGACCGTTTACTTCTGATAGCAACGTCGCCCGGCTGGTGATCACGTCTCGGGGCGCAAAGTCATAACCAAGCCTGGAATATTTTTCCAACAGAGTTGTGTGAGGAAACCCAGCAGCATTTGAAACGACCAAAACATGTTTGCCGGCGGCTTTCAGTGACCTGACCCGATCCGGTGTATCCGGGATTGCCGTATCACCTATATTGAGAACCCCGAATGCGTCGAGGAGGAACACGTCGAACTCATGAGCTATGTCATCAAGCGTTTCAACCTGACGATACTTCACTTCAGTAGGTCTAGCTTCGGGAAGTCGGTGGCGTACAGCCTCATAGGCATCGAAAGCGTCCTGCGCAGAGAACCCGGTCAAATGATCGCCCCTCGAACCTTTGCCGAGACCCATTCGCTAATCAAAACCGCAACGAGAATTATAATCAGGATGAGGCTGACTTGCGGCCAGGCCAGCACGTTGAGCGAAGCTGACAGCTGTAACCCTATGCCTCCGGCACCAACTAGGCCCAGAACCGTTGACTCGCGAATATTGATGTCCCAACGAAAAACGGCAATGCCGGCAAATGCAGGCAATATCTGCGGAACGATCCCGTAAGCCATGATTTGCCAGCGCGACGCACCAGTCGCCGTGATCGCTTCGACCTGAGCGTGATCAATTTCCTCTATGGCCTCGTACAGAAGCTTTGCGCAGAAACCAATAGAACGGATTGCAATTGCAATAACACCCGCAAAGACGCCTGGGCCAATAATTGCGATCAATAGAAGGGCCCAGATCAGCGAGTTGATAGAGCGAGTCGAGACAATGACCAACAAAGCAACAGGGCGGATGAACAATGTCGACGGCGTGGTATTGCGCGCGGCCAAGAAGGCAACCGGCACTGCCATGCACAAGGCGATGATTGTACCCAGGGTGGCGATGTTCAGTGTGTCCCAAATCGGGCGGCCCAGCTGTGTGATGTAGTCCCATTTGGGAGGCGTTGCGCGGGTCCAGATATCGTTGGCAATGCGGGGTGCATCCCAGACGAAAAACCAGGTCGTCGATTCCGAGATGAATTGCCAGCAATAAACAAAGACAGCCACACCCAAAAGCCAGCCAAACCAGCGAACAAGACTTTGACCCGTCGTCCGTCGGCGCCAGATCTGAGTATCGTTTTGTTTAAGAACCGGCATTATTGAACCCTCGCGCGGATAATTCCCGAAAGGTATTCAAGTGCCATGACGATCCCGATGATCAGGATGAGAATGGCTGCTGCTGTGTCGTACTCATATCGATCGAACGCAGTGTTCAACGTCGCACCAATTCCGCCGGCGCCCACCAGGCCAAGAATTGCGCTTTCTCGGAAATTGATGTCGATCCTGTACATGGAAAGGCCCACAAGTCGCGGCATAACCTGTGGCTGAACGCCATAGTTGATCCATTGCGGCCAACGCGCGCCAGAGGCCTTGATTGCCTCGGCCTGAACCTTGTCCATCGCTTCGATGTCTTCGGCCAAAAGTTTTGAGAGAAATCCAATGGTGGCGAAGGAAAGGGTCAGAAATCCGGCCAGCGGACCAAAACCGAAGATAGCCACCAGCAAAATGGCCACGATGATTTCTTGCAAGGCTCGACTGATGGCAACAATGCCCCGGCAAATCATGTAGATTGGCAAAGGGGCGATGTTGCGTGCCGCGCCCAACCCTATCGGGATCGAAATCAGGATGCCCACGACCGACGCAGCCACGGTCATAATGATACTCTCCAGCAGACCGCTCCAAATGTCTGACCACCGCGAAACGAAGTCCGGGCTGGTAAACGCAAGTACAAATGCCCACCCCCGATCCAGTCCTTCATAGACACGACCCCAATCAACTTCGATGGTCATATAGGCGGCGATCAGGTAGGCAAAAAACCCAAGGAACAATGCCCAGCGGAGCAAAGGGTTTTTGACAAAGGCAGGTTTACGCCAGCCTTTTCCGAGCATGTCGTCCAGTTCTCGATGGCTCATTCTGCGGCCTCGACATCTTCATCTTCATCTTCGTCCACTTTTTCGATGCTCGCTTCCCAATCTTCCTCGCCGTAGATCTCGGTCAGCTTTTCTGGGGTAAGACCTGTTGGAAGGCCGTCATACACAATCTCACCAAAGCGAAGGCCGACGACTCGCGGAACAAACATTTGGGCGAGAGCCACATCATGGATGTTGATAATGGCCGCCAACCCTCGCTCCTGACATAATTCTGTTATGAGGCGCATGATTTGACGGCTGGTTTTGGGGTCCAGCGAGGCAGTTGGCTCATCGACCAGCAGCAGTTTCGGGTTTTGAATCAATGCGCGGCAAATGCCGACCCTTTGGCGTTGACCACCCGACAGTTCATCCGCTCGTTTGTCAGCCATGTGCAACAACCCCACCCGATCAAGCAGGCGGAAAGCCTCGTCGACGTCCGACTGCGGATATCGCCGCAGGAAACTGCGCCAGAATCCCACATATCCCAGCCGTCCCGACAATACGTTTTCCATCACCGTGAGACGTTCGACCAAGGCATATTCCTGAAAGATCATGCCCATTTCACGGCGCGCTTTACGTAAAGCGCCCGATCCGAGTTTGGTCAGGTCCACATCATCCAAAAGGACACCACCGCTTGTGGGTTCAACCAACCGGTTAATGCACCGGATCATGGTCGATTTGCCCGCACCCGAGGGCCCAATCAATGCAAGCACCTGTCCTTTGGGCACCTCAAGATCGATGGCCTTCAGCGCCTGATCTCCGGTCTTGTATGTTTTCGTCAGCTTTTGAAGACGCAGCATAAAATGCCCCAGATTAGGTTGAATAACGGGCCCTTTCGGGCCCGCAGTATTGGCCAAAGGTCACTGGCAGGCGTAGGAGACGCCATTTGCTGCGTCAATTTTACGAATGACATCCCAGAATTCCTGATAGGTCATCTCAAGGAACTGGCCTTCGTTCGATTTCGAAAACTCAGCTTCAAGTGTCGTGCCCTCCCAGTCGAAGCTGAAGAAGGCATTGCGGATTGTCTCCTGCAGCTCGGGCGTCAGGTTGTAAACAGTGCCAAACCCAGTGGTCGGGAAAGTCTGCGATTTATAGATCGTAACAACATCATCTTCGTTGATCACGTCGCGCAAAATCATCCGCGACTTTACCGAGTTGGCAATCGAAGCCGCCAAGTAATCCTTGTTGGCCACGCCCAAGATCGAGTTGTCGTGTTTACCCGAGTAGACAGGTTCGAAATCACGCTCCGGCAGCAAATCAAAGTCGCTCTTCAAAATTGCTGATGGCGCTTTGAAACCTGAGTTGGATGTGGGGGAGGTAAAGGCCAGTTGCTTGCCTTTGATGTCCTCAACCTTTTCGATTCCCGAACCAGGAAAGGTAATGATTTCCATCTCATAGCCAAAATTACCGTCTTTCGAGGCCATGATCGTGAACGGCCGGAACCCGGCGCAGTTTACAGCCAAAGGGTTGGAACCAGTGTTGAAGCCCGCAATATGCAGACGCCCCGAACGCATCGCTTCGATCTGAGCTGCGTTGTTCTGAACCGGGAAAAAGACGACGTCCTTGCCGGTTTCCGCCTTCAAATGCTCAAGAAAGTCTGACCATGCGGTTTTGTAAACGGCGGGGTCTTCGACTGGTGTATATGCAAAAATCAAGGTGTCAGGGTCTATTTGCTCGGAGGGATCTGTTGGGATATCCGCGATCAAATCTCCGTCGGAGTCACAAAAACGCTCGTCCAAGTCACCGCGCGGACAATCCTGCGCCGAGGCTGTCCCCGAAAGCGACAGTAGCGCAATTGCAGATGCCCCAACCAATAGTTTGATGTTGATCTTCATGTTTTCCTCCCAGTTATGTGCGGCCTTAATCAGCCGCAGTTAGTCATTCCTTTTCGTTCTCAACCGGCAACGAGAATATCGACCTCGGCACCACCCATTGCATCGAGCAGTTCCCCGGTTGGTTTTGTGTCGGTGACTATGGAATCCAATTCGGCAAGATCGCCTACTTGAGACAGACCCTTGCGCTCAAATTTCCCGGAATCGATAAGAAGATGGCGTTTCGCAGCACGCGCCAGCATCATCCTCTTGATCGCCGCAAAGCCCCTTACCGTCTCTGACGGGCCTTCTACTGAGAAACCCGAGGAACCGATCATGCACCTGTCAACGTTGAAACGAGACAGGAATTCCAGTGTCTCGGTTCCGATCGTTGCAGATTCAGTTGCCAGGTATTCTCCGGGGCACAATAAGACCTGGGCAGCACCATGGCCAAGGGTCATCGCCACGGGGATTGAATTCGTGATCACCGTACAATGGATATCGAGAAATGCCAGCGCGCGTGCCATCTCGACAGTCGTCGAGCCGGAATCGACCATGACCGTTTCACCGTCCTGAACAAGCTCGGCCGCGCTGATTCCTATCCGTTCGCGCTCTTCGATCTGTGCGCCGGTCCGTTCTTCCAGACTTGGATAATGCCCTTGCACTGGGGCTGATGCCCCACCGTGCGCACGCGCGATCAGGCCTTCATTGGACAGGGCTTCAAAATCCCGGCGAACGGTCTCATTCGAAACGTTGAAACGCTGTGCCAACTCGTTGATGCGAACGTGCGGGCGTAGTTTCAATTCCAGCAGGATTTGCTGGCGTCTGTCGGACTTTTTTACCCGACCAGGACTTTTTTCAGATTTCTTACCGCGCGTTTTGGTTTTGGACATTCAACGACTCGAATATTTTCAGAACTCAATTTTGTGGGGTTTCGGGCATTTTGCAATAATTTTTGTTGCATAATCCTCATTTCGTAGTGAAAATTCACATGACATCAAAGATTTCACGGGACAGGGCAATATACGCAGGCTGATCAATTTCAAAATGAAAGACCGGGCGCATCGTTGGTTTTCTCTTGGTGAAGTTGGTGGTTGCAAAAAAATCCTGACGCATTTTCCAAAGGTTTTGACAGATAATCAGGAAGCCCCAACTATCTAAAAGAAAATTCGTAAGGCTGCATGAGGAAGGGCAAAAAAGAACCGGGAAACCCGGGCGAATTAAACCCTAAGGGAGGAAAAATAATGAAGAAACTAACATCCACTGCCGTCGGATCTCTGATTGCCTTGGCCGCGTCTTTGTCCGCGGCGCATGCTGAAAAGCTGACTTTCTATTGCTCAGCTCAAGAGGATTGGTGTCAGCTGATGGCACGTAGCTTCGAAGATGCAACTGGCATCGACGTGAACATGACCCGAAAGTCCTCGGGCGAGACATTTGCACAAATCCGTGCCGAAAGCTCGAACCCGAAAGGTGACGTTTGGTGGGGTGGTACGGGCGACCCGCATCTGCAGGCCGCCGAAGAAGGCCTGACGATGGAATACGTATCGCCGATGCGCGACCAGCTTCACGATTGGGCGATATCCCAGGCTGAAAGCGCGGGCAACAAGACGATCGGCATTTACTCAGGCGCGCTTGGGTATGGCTACAATGCCGACCTTGTCGCTGCAAACAACTTGCCCGAACCTGCCTGTTGGAAGGATCTTTTGAAGCCCGAATACAAGGGACACGTTCAGATGGCGAACCCGAACTCTTCAGGGACGGCCTATACAACGCTGGCCTCAATGGTGCAGATCTTTGGTGAGGATGAAGGCTTTGAGTTCATGAAAGGCCTGCATTCGAACATCAACCAGTATACCAAGTCCGGCTCTGCGCCGATCAAGGCCGCCGGTCGTGGCGAGAACACGATTGGTATCGTCTTCATGCATGACGCCGTAAAGCAGGCCGTGTCGGGGTTCCCGATCAAGGTCGTCGCACCATGCGAGGGCACGGGGTACGAAATTGGCTCAATGTCGATCATCGACGGCGCCCGCAACGAAGAAGAGGCGAAGAAGTTCTATGACTGGGCCCTGTCGCCTGAAGCTCAGAATCTTGCCCTTCAGGTCAATGCGTTTCAGGTGCCATCGAACAAGGGTTCGGAGACCTCAGAAAGCGCACCTGATATGAATCAGATCAAGCTGATTGACTATGACTTCAAAAAATATGGTTCATCAGACGAACGGAAGCGTTTGCTGCAGAAATGGGACGAAGAGGTTTCGGTTCTGCCGCAGTAAATGACTGACACTACATCAAAAACGACCCATCCGGTCCTGATCTTCTGGATCATCGCCGGGTGGGTCGGATTCTGCCTGCTGCCCTGGTACATGGTCGACGGCGGCCTGTGGTCGTTCGAATGGCTCTTGGACGGCTACCCATTCGATGAGGATTATGCCCCTGCAGCTTTTCTGATTGGACAAGGTGAGAAACTATGGCTCGCTCCACTCCTGATCGCTCTCGCCCTACCGCTTTTGGTGTTGAAACGCGCCAAATCTGACCCGATTTATGCCCGCATTCTGGTACTCTCCGGAGCGCTCGGCTTCGGCTGGTTGATCGTTCAGGGTTTCAGCATTGGCATCAGAGGATTCAACTTCGACTGGTTGGAAACGATGATTGGCGACTTTGGCGACCGTCAGTTCGGCATGGGCTACGGCGCAATGATCTGCGCCTCGAGCTTTCTGTTCCTGCTCACTCAAGGTATCGCGGCGAGGGGTGCCATTAATGGTGATGTCTTCGTCGTAAGCGCTATTGGCGGTGTGATTACCATCGTCACCGCTTTTGTCTTTTTCCCCATCGCCAAGATGCTTTTCGCTGCTTTCATCACCGAAGACGGCGCTTATTCCATTGCGGTTTTCTTCTCGAAGTTCTTCGACGACCGGTTGTGGGGACTGGGGTGTTTTCAAGGTGCCCGATGCGGTGCGGCCTGGAACTCACTTTTCCTGGCCATCCTCGTTGGCTTCATCACAACGATCCTCGGCCTATGCTTCGCGTTGGTCGTGACGCGCTCGGGTTTCCGCTACAAACGCGCGTTACGGGCTTTGACCGTTCTCCCGATAATCACTCCACCGTTCGTGATCGGCCTCGCGCTCATCCTTCTTTTTGGACTGTCCGGCTCTGTCACCCGGTTCTTTGCCGAATTACTCGGCACACAGCCGACGCGGTGGCTTTACGGAATGCCAGGCATCCTGATCGCGCAGACACTCGCGTTCACGCCGATTGCGTTTCTCGTGCTGATTGGCGTGGTTGAAGGCGTCTCTCCCTCGATGGAGGAAGCGGCCCAGACCCTGCGGGCCAGCAGATGGCAGACGTTCAAGACGGTTTCCTTGCCCCTGATGCGGCCCGGTCTTGCCAATGCCTTTCTTCTGGGCTTCATCGAAAGCATGGCCGACTTCGGCAACCCGCTTGTTTTGGGTGGGAATTTCGACGTGCTGTCGACCGAGATATTCTTTGCCATCGTCGGCGCTCAATACGATCAAGGGCGCGCTGCGGTTCTGGCAATGGTGCTGCTGTTCTTTACCCTTTCCGCCTTTTACGCGCAGCGCGTCTGGTTGGGAAAGAAGAGCTACACAACAGTCACCGGCAAAGGCGATGCGGGCGTGCATCCGCTGATGCCAACCGGCCTTTCGGTGCCTGTACTGCTCATCGCCTTTGGCTGGGCATTATTCACAATTATTGTCTATGCGATGATCATCTACGGCAGTGTAGTTGAGCTGTGGGGGGTCGATAATTCGCTGACGATCAAGCACTACATCACTGCATTCTCAGTCCGCTTTGAAGAAGAGGAAATTCGCTGGACCGGAGCCGCCTGGGACAGTTTCTGGACGACCATCACGATCGCGGCCATTGCTGCACCATTGACTGCCGCCGTTGGGCTGGTAACGGCCTATCTGCTGACCAGGCAAAGCTTTGCAGGCAAGAACGCTTTCGAATTCGGAACAATGTTGTCCTTCGCCATCCCCGGCACGGTCATCGGCGTTAGCTACATCCTTGCCTTCAACGTTCCGCCAATCGAAATCACTGGCACAGGTGTCATCCTCGTTGTCAGCTTCATCTTCCGCAATATGCCGGTTGGCGTTCGCGCCGGCATCGCGAGCATGTCGCAGCTGGACCGCAGCCTTGATGAATCCTCGCTGACCCTTGGCGCAAACTCATGGCAGACGTTCCGCAGTGTCATCCTCCCGCTGTTGCGCCCTGCGATACTTGCTGCGCTTGTCTACAGCTTTGTACGTGCCATGACTGCAATCTCGGCCGTCATCTTTCTGGTCAGCGCGGAGTATGACATGGCAACCAGCTATATTATCGGTCGGGTCGAGAATAACGACTATGGCCTTGCTATCGCCTATTCGACGACGCTGATCTTCGTGATGCTCGCGGCGGTCGGCTTATTGCAACTTCTCGTTGGCCGGGTCCAGATTGGTCGACGCACGCAGCACGGAACGGAGACATCGCCATGACCGACACCAAAATCGGTTCCAAGGCCGCCCCGGTACGGTTTGAGAACGTGTCGAAAGTGTTCGGCAAGGATGTGGTCGCCGTCGATAACATCAACCTCCACGTAGACGCAGGAAAGCTCGTTACGCTGCTTGGTCCGTCAGGCTGCGGAAAAACAACGACACTGCGCATGATTGCAGGGTTGGAGATGGCAAGTTCGGGCAAGGTCTTGATCGGTGATCGGGACGTGACCAAACTCCCAGCCACCGACCGCGATGTATCTATGGTGTTTCAGTCTTACGCGCTGTTCCCTCATATGAGCGTGTTAGAGAACGTGAAGTATGGCCTCACATTCTCGGGCTTTGCGAAGGATGAAGCGCGCAGTCGTGCCTTGTATGGCTTGGAGTTGGTTGGCCTACAGGGGTTTGACAACCGCCTTCCCTCAGAGCTATCCGGCGGCCAGCAACAACGTGTTGCCGTCGCACGCGCACTGGTGCTTGAGCCGCAAGTTCTGCTGTTCGACGAGCCGCTGTCCAACCTCGACGCCAAGCTTCGCCGCCAGGTGCGTGAGGATATTCGGGCGATACAGCAAGACCTTGGCTTGACAGTTGTTTACGTCACACACGATCAGGAAGAGGCACTGGCGGTCTCGGATGAGATTGTTGTTATGCGCAATGCAGCGATCGCTCAGATGGGTACACCGCGCCAGCTTTACGATGCCCCAAATGACCAGTTTGTTGCCGATTTCATCGGTGAGGCAAACCTACTGAGCTGCCAAATCGTAGATATTGATGGCGGCATGGCAACCATCGAAGTCGAAGGCTATCGCCACACGCTGCCACGTCGCGGTCTGTCCGAAGGACCGGCAACCATCGCCGTGCGACCCTCACGTTTGGTGATCGGTTCAGATCAAGGTATTCCAGCCACAGTGGCCAAGGCGACCTATGTTGGCGTTCGGATGGAATATACATTGAAAGGTGCATTCGGTCAGGTTTTTGCCGTTCAAGATGATGTCGACGCACCGCTAGAACCCGGCACTGAAATCATGATGGGTTTTGCTGACAAAGGGCCCGTGCTTTTGCCTGACTAAATGCCGAATCTCACGATCATCACACACCCCGAAGTCTCTATCGATCCGGCCATCCAGATAACAGATTGGGGCCTGAGTGTGACGGGCCGTAAACGCGCGACTGAATTTGCTTCCTGCGAGGCGTTGTCGAATGTCACGCAGATTTGGACCAGTAACGAGCGAAAGGCCCGCGAAACGGGTGAGATTCTTGCTGCACCACAAACGCTGCCCGTGAATTGTCACTTGGGTCTCGGTGAAAACGACCGCAGCGCAACCGGCTATTTGCCTCGAGACGATTTCGAGGCAGCGGCTGATGCCTTCTTTGCCCAGCCGGAAGTTAGCTATAGCGGTTGGGAAACAGCTGTCGAGGCGCAGAAACGCATTCATCGGACAATCACCGAGATTATCCAAATGCACGACGCCGGAGATATTGCAATCGTGACACATGGGGCGGTCGGCACATTGCTGTGGTGCGCACTCTCGGATTGTTCGATAGACCGCAAGCACGATCAGCCATCACAAGGCCATTTCTGGCAGGCAGATCTATTGACGCTCAAACCCTATTCAGGTTGGGTTTCGTTGGCATAAACGTTAGTCGTTCCAAGCGTTCTCTGCGATTTCAACCAAGGTCTCGAACACATCTGGTGTACCCACGATTACGCGCCCACCTTCGCGGATCATCACATCGGCGTTCTGATCCTCAACAATGCCACCCGCTTCCGAGACCAGCAATTGCCCAGCCAGACAATCCCAGGCATTCATGTGTTCTTCCACGTATCCCAAGAGTCGCCCAGCAGCGACGTAGGCCAATGATAACGCTCCACTGGCGTTTCTGTGAAACATAGCCCCGTGCTCGATTAAGTTCTCGACAATAGGTAAAACATGCCGGGTCTTAATCCGGTTCGAATACCCCACGGCGACTGTTCCGTCCCGCAGCGCCACCCCTGACGCAACGCGCATTGGGGATCCGTTAAGCGTCGCACCTTCTCCGCGCATCGCTACAAAGGTCTCATCCACATTTGGATCACGTATCACACCGACCTCAGTATGTCCTTCCGTGACACTAGCCAGAACAATAGTCCATGCAGGTATGCCGTTGACGAAATTCGTTGTCCCATCAATTGGGTCAATCACCCAGTCAAAACCGCTTTTACCAACAGTAGCCCCGTGCTCTTCACCGAGAATTCCATCATTGGGCCACGCCTTTGCAATCCTCTGACGAATAAAAGTTTCAACATTCTTGTCCGCCTCGCTCACCCAGTCCTGAGCACCTTTTTGATCAACGACAAGATTACCTCGATCCGCGAAATACTCTTCGGCAATTACCCCAGCCTCCTCGCAAACTTCGATGGCAAAATCTCTGCGTTCTGAAAGTCGAGACATGGGTGGTCCTTTTCCGAATAAAGAGCTGCCATGCAACAATGCAAGCTAATCGAATGCCTATCAATCAAAGAGTCATTTCGATTGTTTTCGGGAGCCGTTTCGGTGCCGCAAACCTAAAAATTTTAGTGTTGATGAACTCCTCCGCAAAAAACAGCAAGTCAATCATTAGCTAATTTTTGCACGCATTCGGGCTCAGGGCCGACTGTCCGTCGTCAGGGATTTTGGGACAGATGGCGCTCTGATCTAAGAGAGGATGTGGCTCATCTGGTTGGTTTGAT
>NZ_JBXWMK010000016.1:0-63127 GCF_059609785.1 Ruegeria sp. YTSC003
GGTGTGATAATAGCCCTGTCTCTTCGGGTTAAACTACCCAGCCGTCCGTCAATGAATACAAAGGCTCTGTTGATTGGCGTGGTATTTGCTGCAGTCGCAGTCGAGGTCACACGGTACTAACTAGAGGACACCGAATGTATTTTTGGGCTTGTCTTTAGGTAGAGGCGTTCGATGTTTCTCAGTCTTTTTGTAATGTAGCCACCAAGACTTGGTCTGGCCCAACATTCTCTTCAATGGCCGCTGTAATCTAGTTGGTCAGCGCATCCAGTGCCTCAGCGGTAACGGCTTTGGCTCGAAACTGCCCTCGGAGCGAGCACAGCATTGCCCCTAACGCTTTTTTGTTGATCCAACTGACGGCCAAATCCTGTCGTTGCTTAAGCAGCGCTCCGCTGCGCTGCTGCTTCCCCAATGCGGTCCTTCGGCAACCCTTGTCTTATGCCCCCTCTTCATAGCGCTTACGTTCTGCATCCGTCGCATTACGCCACTCTGCGCGAAGTAGGTCCATTCGCCGAGGAATACTGTTTTCGAGGACCTCCGCCTCAATGATCCGTTCTGTCCGAAAGTAACGAAAGCCTTCTCGCATCTCACACCATGCAGCGATGATGCGACTGGTGTCCCGATAACCCAGCAGTATGGGCCAGATCACACGACGAGTTTGTTGGCCTGAGTGGTCCGAATATTTCAGAGCTATTTTTTGGCGGCGCCGAATGGCCAGACGAATGGCCGCGGCGCCGAGTACTTCAACCGGCTGCGCGACGGGCGCAACGCTTACGGCCGGCTGAAGAAACGACGTCCGGTACTTGTCAGGTGCGACAGCTTCCAGCTTGGTGATTAGCTTCTCAGCCGCCAGCGCAAGCTCGGGTTCGCCTCGGGTCTGGACCCACAGCATGCCAAGCGTAACGGCCTCGATTTCGTCCGGGGTCAGCATCAGCGGTGGCATATGAAAGCCCGGCTCCAACACATAGCCGACCCCGGCCTCGCCATTGATTGGTACGCCCTGTCCGATCAGCGCTGCAACATCGCGATACACCGTGCGCTTGGTCACGCCCAGTTCCTCACCAATAGACTGGGCAGAGATCGGGCTTTTGGCACGTCTCAGGATCTCGATGACTTCAAATAGCCTGTCGCCGCGCCTCATGTGATCTCCTTTCGATGAAACAGAGCATACTGACAATATGCTGACAACACGCTGTCAGCATAGGCGCGGTAGATGCAGGAAAAACATTATAAAATGGAGATCAGAAGATGGGACATTTCATTGCTCTAACCCTCGCCGCTGTTATGCCAACAGCACTCGTTGCGGAGTCGGCGGAGCAGCGGGGAACTGCGCCGATCATGGCCATGGGCGTCTATGTGCCGACCGACAACATGGAGGAATCGGAGGCCTTCTACCGCGCCCTGTTCGACAGTGAACCGACAATCGGGCTACCCGAATTCGTGGCGTTCGATGTGGCTGGTGGCTGGTTCGCAATCGTGTCACGGGACAAGTACGCACCGGGGTCCGAGGCAGGTTCGGGCGCGGTTCCCTACCTGCAATCCGCCGATCTGGAGGTCTTGCACGCCCGCGCCACCTCTGCCGGTGTGACCGCGCCGGAGATCATCGAAGAGCCGGGCATCCACTTGCTTAAGATCACCGACCCCAACGGTCAGCTGATCGAGTTTTTCAGACTGACCGGTCAGTGACGCTCACAAGACTCAGCGCAATCTCAAAGGACATCCCATCATGCAAATGAACTACTTCGTCGTCGGTACCAACGACATGGCCGCCGCAACGCACTTCTATGACCAGCTTTTTGGTCAATTAGGCCTAAAGCGCGTCTCGCCCACCGACAGAATGACTTACTGGCTCGGACCTAATTTTGCCTTTGCAGCTGCCATCCCGTTCGACGAAAAACCCGCCACGAATGGCAACGGAACCATGGTCGGCTTCAGCGTCGGGTCGGCTGAAGAGGTCGTAAGGCTGCACGCATTGGCCATCGAGCTTGGTGGCACGAGCGAAGGCGAACCGAACCAACGTGGACCGCGCTTCTCGGCCTACGTCAGGGATCTTGACAGCAACAAGATTTGCCTCTCCGCCTAATGCAGGTCGCAAACGCACTTTCCGATTGAATGGAGAAGACTTTGAAACTCGTTCTTTTGGGCGCGAATGGGCGGACAGGTAAGCTTGTGCTCGTAGCTGTGCACGCACGGGACATGGAGGTCACAGCGGTCGTTCGTTCTGCAGTCAAAACGCCCGATCTACGACACCCAAGATTGCACGTGGTGGTCGGTGATCACTCTGATCCTGAGTTTCTCGCATCAGTGTTTCGCGACCACGGCGCCGTTGTTTCGGCCTTGGGCGGTGAGCTGCCAACAAAAGCCGCCACTTCTGTGTATTTCCGATCTTTTTACGCCATCGTCAAAGCGGCGTCGGCGACCAGACTCAAGCGGGTCTTGGTGACTTCAACGGCTTTGCTATTTCCAGACCAAACGCTGCTCGGAAAGCTCCTTCGTTTCGTTGTGCCGAACGTTGTACGCAGCGCCGATCGCATGGAGGATATCTTGAAGAACTCTGGCCTAAACTGGACCTCGGCCCGCGCGGGATTTCTCAAAAACCCGGTGTGACGGCATACCGTGCCCAAAGAGATGCTTTTCCCGAAAACAGAACAGCAGTTTCCCTGTTGGCACTTGCACAATTCCTGATTGATGCCATCTCGGACCCTGAGACCCAAGGGGCGGCATACGGCGTGGGTTCCGTCGCAAACTTTTCAGATGGCAGAGCATTAGTGGAATTGGTGAGCGGTTTACCCTGCCAGTTGGGCGAACTGCTGAAACGGACGGAGGCCGGGTGTGAATTGGCCTTTGCGGATCATGTTGACCAGTTCTATGCCTGCCAGGACAGATGCGGCTGAAGCGAAAGATTTGAATCCCAGCATGGGTCTGATCCTTCGTTTGATGAAACGGTGATCTTGCTCAATGATGTTAATGAGGTATTTCTGCCTGACCATTTCGATCGGGATCGGGCAACCATAGCTTTTGAGCATCTTGTTGATCGCCTTGATGCCAGCTGTATTGGCTCCACTTTTGTCGATGACGATCTTGCGCGGTAGACCGTTCACCTCACCCGCACCATCTGCGGTTGCTGCCAGGAGATTGTCACCGACGCGCAGGCAAGTTTTGCCACCGAATTTGATAAGTGTACCTGCACCTGCGGTGCCAACTTCAAAGATGACGCTGCCAATGGTGCGTGGAACAAAGAAGTCCTTGATAAAGAAAAAGGAACGGATTCTACAGCCTAACGGCCCGGATCCAGGGACTGGGTCAAGGGCCGTTAGCTTGTTGCAGGTTTTAAGAACATTTTTATTGCGAACTCACGTGCTTCCTCATCTGTTTCTGCCTCATAAACCTCACCAACATCAGGGTGGTTCAATATTTCCCTCCAAGAGAAGCTGGGGGCTTCAAAGGAACTAATGATTTCGAGTCTCAAAGCTGAGTGACGCTCTGTCTCACGCTTAACAAGACCTTTCAGCTCGTTCTCTGTTAAGCCGATAGAAGCTACATCAAGTAGGTGTGTCAGATTAGGAAACTTTTGCGAGTAATTCATCATGGTAGCGATGGGAACATTGTTATTGTTTCCCACTCCCCTGTTGTTGGATTTCGTTCCACTGCGACTTGGACGTGCGTTAGTCCATCAACCCTTTCCGGTGGCCCATTTCGCCCGACATTGTTTGGGTTAGCTGATCCAATGCGTCGATACCCTCTGCCAACGTCCTCGCCAACGTCAAATGTAAACCTATGAGTATTAGCGGTCGGGTTTGCGGCTATTGCGTCTTGAAGTGGTTGCCCTCTCATAACGGTATCCGCACGCAACATTGCATCTTCCGAGTGGAACGCGGACGAAAGCGGTGATCAACACTGCAACGACCAAGCCGATGATATGACGCAACTGGCCGAACATACTCAATTTTTTTGGGGGGCAAGAAAATTCCATCTTTGTGGATCGATCTTCATGCTTTCACCAATCTCGCAGATTGTTTGAAATTCCTGCTCGTCTGGCAAAACGTCGAATTCAAACAGCTGCTCACACAGGTTTTCGAATGCTACGCCCCATTCGCCGTGTTCAGCAGTCGATTGATAGTCGTCCAGCCATTCATCGTCTAGCCGACCTATAAACTGCTGAATGAGGGATACAGTTGCTCTTTGAATTGCGTTTTCCATGTCAATACTTCGGATATGCTCTGATGGTACCATCGGCATAGCCGCCGCACTCAAAATCGAGAGCAGCATCGTAGTAATCAAGCCAATAATTTGGCGAAGAATACTCAAGCCTCAGGTTTACACCCTTTAATTGTCTCTACGCATGGCTTTCCATTCGGCAATCAGTTCGAGCACACGCTCGTCCATATCTGCTGTGGTTAGGCCGTGAGTAGTAGTTGCACCTGGCCGAATCCATCGGGATACAAAAGTCCCTGCATGCCTGTAAATGCCTGGAAATTCTTCCATCATAAACCCAGCAAGTTGGCCTCCTGATAAACTAGGGTCAATTTCCAGTACTTCTAACAAAAGCTCCGACGGTTTAGCGCCATCGTCAACTCTACTTGCCCAGTTCCGTTTCATACTACGGCCTCACGAACTCAAAATCGATAACGTTACTACCAGGCCTGGTCGTCTCAACAACTTCCGAATAGCCATGGCTGGCTGCGATGCGTCCAGTCCATGTATTCCTCGCTGCGTCAGTTCGAGTCATACCTGAATTCACATTATTGATGAACTGCGAATAGTTATCGCTGCCCGTACCTGGAATCCACACACCTTGCACTCTATCAACCTTTACCCCATCACGTTGTAGGCGAAGCATTGCACTATTGAACATGTCTGTCCCTGACCCGAGCGCCGCCGCATCACCACCCGCTGCGACATTGAATTCCAAGGAGCCATTTTTAAGCGTAATCTCGATTCCATGACCAGCATCAGGGTCTCGGTAGAGGTATTGAGCATCAACATCAGATCGATTGATACGATTTAGGTCATCAGAAATATCGACACGCGGTGGCAACGGTCCCTTATTTGTGGCAATTGTGGAGTGGAAAAACGCTGATACTTCCTCTGCAACACTCCAGCGGTGCAGCGCGCCTTTACTGCTCACGTTCGTTAGATGAGCACCTGCGATCGAAACATCCAACGCCACAGCGTGATAGTTTACTGAGTTCAGTGCGCCGGTAGGCGCTACATTAGGCCCGGCGAGCCGGGTCAAATGGCCGAGGTTGATCGATTGATTGGCCGTACCAAAAGCATGGCCGAACCAACCTACTGCTGCAGGATCAAAAATGGCGGGAGAGCTCGCGCTCACGTGATTTAGCTCTTGGGGAGGTGCTCTGGCCGCAAATGCAAGATCACCTGGTCGACTATCGTCGTAGCTGACAGCGACCGGATAGTAGATTTCAGACCAGCCGTCAGGCATAGCCCAAGCCGAACTTGCTCCAAAGACTGTAAACAGCAAAATCAGGAAAGCTTGAACTAGGCGAAAGAGCACATTCACTCCACCTCTAGCCATACAAGACCCTCGTATTCAGTCGCGCCTAAGCCCGCTGCCTCCATCAGATTATTGAGATAACAGTAATGACCTTGCTTCGGAACTTCCGACCAAGGGCTTGGCATAATGTCTTCCTCTGACAACCAAGTCTCTTCAGATTCTTCGCATACATAGACGATCTGCCCAGTAGATTTTATTCGAACTGGCACAACCCAACCTTGATCACAGTTTGGACACCAATGTTTCTTTAGGGCCATGGATAAGCTGTCCTGATTTCGCTGCCGTTTCTGGTCATAGTAACAATCCGAATATTGGTTTCGCCAGCCGTTCCTATCGTCCGACCCATTGGGACCACATATGCTAATGGATCATTTGGATCAGGTGCTCCGCGTTTTTTCCAAGCTTCATCGACCAAAGCTAGCGCATCATCACCCTGAGCATTAAACACACTATGCTTTCTCTTGCTGGGGTTACCGCCTCCGCCGTTGTGGCGAACATCGGTGATGCTAAGCAATTCAGGACCGGCCGCGACCTTGCAGCCTGGCTGGGGCTGACGCCGCTCAACAAATCCAGCGGCGGAAAGGAAAAGTTAGGCAAGATCACTAAGAAAGGCGACCGATACATCCGAAAACTCCTGATCACCGGCATGACGTCACGGGCGCTGATGGGCAGGAAGCATCCGGAGCGCCAGGATAATCTGGGTGATGCTGACAAAACAACAGGAATACCGGCAGCCGACCGCCTGACAAGGCCGACCTGCCCAGAGATGCAAGACGTTTGAAGAGATGATGCGGACTTAAGTCAACCAAAAGCCAGGACGCTCCGACCAACGTCGCGGCCCCAATCGAGGTCGATTAGCCGATAGGAACCTTGCTTGCGGAACTCATCATGGCCGGCGGCCAAATACACTGGCTGCGTGAACTGGCCGAACACACGACTGTACTGACGGACCGCCGCCATCAACACAGAAAACACTTGCAATGCAGGTGCCACCCACACACGACCTTGAGCACGGTCTTCAAATGCTGCGGTCGCAGCCCGCTTTCCGGACTTTAGCTGCAACCGCAAAATCGCAATCCATTTGGAGGCCGGAACAGCGGACAAAACCCAGTAAGTTTCACCGACGCCTGATCGTTTTCTCTATTGCGTCGTAGGGCAATTCACGCTCATCATAAACACCAATAAAAATACCGACGTCGGCCGCACTCCCGTCTCGCTTCTTTAGCAACGTGTCATTTGAAACCGTTGTACGTTGCGATGGACGGCGCGCCCATTCTGACAAGCGCTTCATGAACATGTTGATAACCTCGGCATGGCCCAAGTCGGCACCGAGATCATTCAACTCTTTAGGGTCGTTTTTCAGGTCGAACAATAGCGGGCGAAACCCACCATCGGCAAAGATGAATTTCCAATCCTTGTCCGCCAGCATGAACAGGCGTGCCTGTTTGGGGTCAAGGCCCAAAGCCGCGGCTTCGGGCGTGGCGGAGTAATCATATTCGCTAACCACATATTCGCGCCATGCCGCGGGGGTTCGGCCATACAGGAACGGCAGTAGCGAGCGGCCTTCGATAACGTGATCCGGGACATCGCCACCTGCCAGATCAACAAATGTTGCTGCCAGATCAATACTTTCGACTAGCGCGCTACAAACAGTGCCACGTGTTGCGTCTGATTCTGGTGACGGATCATAGATGATCAAAGGAACGCGCACCGACGGATCATGGAAGAGATCCTTTTCACCCATCCAATGATCACCGAGGTAGTCCCCATGGTCGGAAGTCACGACAATCATCGTATCATCCATATGACCATTTTCTTCTAGCCAATTGAACAGGCGGCCCATCTGATCATCAGCCTGTTTGATCAGCCCCATATAGGCGGGTATCACCTTTTCACGCACGCCCGGTTTGCTAAAGGTTTGGCCGATTTCGTTCTTCATGAATTTTTCATAGACAGCGTGTGGATTCTGCAGTTCGCTATCCGAACGGACCACCGGCAAAACATCTTTTGCCCCGTACATGTCATGATACGGCGTTGGAACAATGTAAGGCCAGTGCGGCTTGATATAGGACAGGTGGCACATCCATGGCCCAGCGGAATTTGCATCCTGCGTTTTTATAAATTCAATCGCCTGTCCCGTCAGCCATGGCGTTTCGCTATCTTCTTCCTTAATGTTTGCAGGCTTATCAGCATGCCGCATAAACCAACCCGAAGCGACACCACCGTCTTCATCAACCCCGGCATTGGCATTGTGCTGCCAGGGGTTTTCAGCCTCATACCCCTGCCCTTTCAGATACTCGTTATAGGGTGAACGTCTTTTGTCATAAAAGCCTTGCGGCCCCTCACCCCATAAGCCGTCATCACGTAGGAAAACATCAAAACCACATTCCGCGACACGCGCTCCGATCACTCCGTCGCGCGAAATGCCCAGACGGTCCATCCCTGCCTGATCCACGCTCATATGCGTCTTTCCGATCAACCAACTATCCATCCCACGTTCGCGCAGATGATCGCCCAGAGTGACCTCTCCGACCTTGAGCGGGAAATTATTCCAGGCGGCGCCGTGGCTGTGCACGTAACGCCCTGTGTAAAAGCTCATCCTTGAGGCACCGCAGATGGGCGATTGAACATAGCAATGGGAGAACCGCACTCCCTTGCCCGCAAGCGCATCCAAATGAGGCGTGTTCAAACTTGGATGCCCAGTGCAACTCAGGTAGTCGAACCGAAGCTGATCGAACATGATAAACAGGATGTTCTTGGCTTTTTTGGTCATGTCGTCTTAACCACCCCTTCATTCATCCATTTATCGAACTGTTTGAGTACAGCATCGCAGAATGCGTCGTCATTGATATGGGCGTCAATTTCCGTAGTTGGTGCAACTGCAGGCATCACGCTGCGGGCCTCGTCAACCATTTCGGCAAGCGCTTCCGGGTCATGCGCTTCCTGGCCTTCGCGATCCCATTCCTCAACACCGCCGGTGGGCAGGAAAAAATGGGTTGGGCCGGTGGCTTGTTTCAGACGACCGGCCATTTCTCGAATAGCGGCCCGTCGCTCTTTTGCATTGAACACCGCACTTTTGATCAGGCGATTATGTTCGTGGAACGGACGGTCGGCATATTGGTCGGGAATGTCCTGCCAACCCGCAAAATCCAAGAGATCCAGCGCGCCTGGGGCCACCATTTGCGGCACGCTTGCGCGCCCGGCATTTGTCAGCCGGTCCTGCCCCGAGGACACCAACGAACCTGCAAGCATGTTGGCAAATTCCTGCATGCAGAAATCCATTACGCAGCAGAAAGCTCCCTCACCCGCAAGTTTCTCAAATGCCATACCGCCCATACCCGTTGAATGGAACACGGCCACTTCGTATCCCCGTTCTTCCAACGCGGGTTTCAGGGTTTTCATATAACGCAGGCAGGATGAGCCCAACGAGGTCATTCCGATCATCGGGCGATCTCGCCGGGGGCGCTGGACGGCGCGGGCTGCGCCTAAAACAGCACCTGCGGCCTGGCTTAGCGATGAGCGGCAAACCGAGTTCATACCATAAAGCCCGCCCGCCCACAGGATCATCTGTATATCCGGCGCCAAACGGTGTGGCGGAATCAGCGGTGAAAAACTGACGGTGGAGACAATGTATTTCGGCACACCCATTGGCAAAGCTTGCGCGCAATCCAGCGCCAGATCGGTGCCCATCGTGCCACCAGTTGCGAGCATCCCATCAAATTTACCCTCGGCGTAGACCTGGGCAACCAGTGCTGCAGCGCCCTGCGACATCACGCGAAAAGCCTTGTTTTCGTCGCCGAGCGCGATCACCTCATCTATGGTCATACCACCGGCCGCGGCCACATCATGTTTGGAAATGTCTGTGGGCGTGGTCGGATCCCCAAGAACCGAGACATCCATGGTCAGCACGTTGCCACCCTGCGCAGTGATGCATTCTTCGATGTAGCGCATCTCGGGGTCTTTGGTGTCATAGGTGCCGATCAGCAAGATAGTCTTTTCGCCCATGGTAATCTTCTCCTCGCAGGCTTTAGTCTTACAACTGAATCCAGGCTGTTTTCAGATCGAAGTACTTTTCCATTGCGTGCAAAGACTTGTCGTGACCGTTGCCCGACTGCTTTACACCACCCAAGGGCACTGTGCCGTCCGAGCCGCCATAAGTATTGACGTGTATGACACCTGAGCGGATGCCCGCCACCATGCGATGTGCACGGCTCAGGTTTGCAGTCCACACGCCCGAGGCCAATCCATAAACGCTGTCATTTGCCAGGCGCAGTGCCTCATCTTCGTCCCTGAACGGTGTCACGGCCAGAACCGGACCAAAGACCTCATTGCGGAACAGATTGTCGGTAGGTTTGACCCAGTTCATTACAGTGGGTGCCATATAATAGCCGCCCGTTTCCGTCAGAATTCGGTCACCGCCGGCACGGCGCTCAGCACCTTCCGCTTCGGCTTGGGCGACGAAATCCAGATTGCTTTCCAATTCCGGCAATGAGTGCACTGCCCCGATCTGTGTGTTCAAGTCCAGTGGATCGCCGACGCGGAAGGCCTGCGCGTGTTTGACAATCTCGGCGACGAAATCTTCGTGAATATCCTCCTGAACCAGCAAGCGCGATCCCGCGACGCAAATCTGACCTGAATTTCGGAAAATACCTGCGGCGGAGACCTTGGCCGCCTGCGCAAGATCGGGGGCGTCGTTGAACACGATGTTGGGGGACTTTCCGCCAAGCTCCAAGTAGCAGCGTTTCAAATTCGAGCGCGCGGAGTACTCCAAAAGCCGCCGCCCTGTCGCGCCCGAGCCGGTAAAAACCATGATGTCTACATCCATCGACAGGGCCAGTGTTTCGCCAACCACGCTGCCTTTGCCTGTGACGACATTTAGGACACCGTTTGGCACACCTGCCTCAAGCGCCAATTCGGTCAATCGCAAAAGCGATAGCGAGGCCGATTCCGCAGGTTTCAACACCACCGAGTTACCCGCCGCCAGCGCCGGCGCGATCTTCCACGCACCGATCATCATCGGCATGTTCCAAGGCACAATCGCCCCTACAACGCCGACAGGCGCGT
The DNA here is from genome assembly GCF_059609785.1 of Ruegeria sp. YTSC003. Classification (NCBI taxonomy): domain Bacteria; kingdom Pseudomonadati; phylum Pseudomonadota; class Alphaproteobacteria; order Rhodobacterales; family Roseobacteraceae; genus Ruegeria; species Ruegeria sp. YTSC003. Next base: position 10,577 of record NZ_JBXWMK010000016.1, read on the forward strand.
GATGCACAAGACCCAGCACATTTTCAGCCGTCGGCGCGATCTGACCATAGACCTTGTCAATGGCCTCGCCATAATAGCGGAACGTGCCCGCAGCCGACATCGGCTCGGCCTTCATGGCCATGTTGATCTCAGTGCCGTTGTCCCGCACGCCCAGAACGGCCAGTTCCAAAGCGTGTTTTTCAATCAGATCGGCCAGTTTCAACAACACCTTCTTGCGTACAGAAGGTGCAGCCCGCGACCAGCGTCCGTCTTCAAACGCCGTGCGGGCCGCCGCAATAGCCCGCTCCATATCCGCGGGGGTGCCCTCGGCAATTTGCGTTAGAACCTGACCGTCAATTGGAGAAATGACATCCAGTTGCCCTCCTGCCGCTGCAGCCTCGTGACGCCCATCAATCAGAAGGCTCCGGGCCGGCACGGGCTGACCACGTAGTGCGTCGATGGCAAGTTGATCCATAGGTCGCTTATCCTTGCTGGTTCGGACTATCGGAATCCACGGGTTGCATCGTAGGTTCCGGCCGCAGTTTGTTTTTGAATTCGAAATACAGCGTTCGGCAGTGCAGGATCAGGATCAGAACGATCAGGCCAAACAGAATGGCCGCGATGGGCCGGTCGATGAAGTCGAGCGGCGTCTTGACCCGTGCCATAGCGCTGCGCAGCTTAGTTTCCATGATGCCGCCAAGAACCATGCCCAAAATGATGGGCACAATCGGCAGGTCCAGCCGTTTTAGGATCAGACCAAAGACACCAAATCCAGCCGCGATGGCGCAGTCGGTGATCGAATTGCGCAAGCTGTAGACCCCCACGAATGCCAAAATCAGGATCATGACACCAAGGAACCGGGTCGGGATTTGGATAATCTTCAGCAGAAGGTTCGTCGAAAACAGCAGGAACACAAGAACAATCACGTTAAGCAGGATCAGCGCCATATACAGGGCCAATACGAAATCCATCTGATTTTCGAACAGCTGCGGTCCGGGGATCACGTTGTGGACATAAAACACCGACAGCATCATTGCCGTCAGCGCCTCGCCAGGAATACCCAGAGCCAGCAGAGGAATCATCGCAGCGCCTGGAACGGCGTTGTTCGCTGCCTCGGACGCTACGAGTCCCTCGGGTGAACCATCACCAAACTTTTCTGGGTTCTTTGACGTCTTTTGAGCATAGGTGTAGGACAAAAATTGCGATGTAAACTCGCCCGTGCCCGGCACCATGCCCATGAACACACCGATGCTTGAGGACACGGTGGCGACGCGTTTCACGCCCAGAAGTTCTTTGAGGCCGGCAAAGATATTGCCACTTACATGGGTGTCGCCTGGCGCGTGGTTCTTTTCCAATAGCAGCAGAAATGCCTGGCTAATCGCAAACAGACCCAGCACGACCACAATGAGATCAATGCCGGAAGCCAGCCAACTTTGATCAAAGGTGAACCGGCGGGTGTATTTTACGGGCTCCAGCCCCACAGAATTCAGGAAAATGCCGAAGGCCGCCAACATACCAGCGGCAAAAATCTGCCCCCGGTGAGCCAGCACAACCAGAATGATGCCCAATAGCGCGGCCAGGAAAATCTCGCGGCTGCCAAAATGTGGGGCGACAAGGGCCAGAACCGGTGACAACACCATCAGACAGATGATCGCAAACACGCCCCCGAAGAACGAGGCCGAATACGCCAGAGACAGCGCACGGTGGCCCTGCCCCCGTTTGGTCATGGGATATCCGTCATAAGTGGTCAGCGCGTTTACCGCTGTGCCGGGGGTGTTGATCAGAATCGCGGGAATGGCTCCGCCATACATGGATGAGCCATAGATGCCCAATAATAGGGTTAGTCCTACGATGGGCTCGAACGCAAAGGTGGCAGGCAACAAGATTGCGATGGCCACCGCCGCACCCACCCCGGGCAATGCGCCGATGATGACGCCGCCGATCGAACCAATCAGTAGGGCCACGATAACCTGCCATTGCAGCAGGATTGAAATACCGGAAAGAAGCGTTTCCATAGTGGCCCCTTACAGATAGGTCAGCGCAAAGGCGCGCACGGAATCCGGAAGGTATTCATAGACCGCTCCGGCGGGGATTTTGACCTGAAGAAAGCCACGGAAAACGATGGTGACCACAAAGCCGAACAACGCAGCTATTCCGATAGCATTTGCACCACGAAACCCCACGCGCAGGGTCAGGAAGACTGCGAACAACATGGTTGAGGGCAGATATCCCAGCTGCGGAACCACCAGCACATAGATCAGGAAATAGGCAACATATTCGAACGACCGAAGCCAGAACCCGACCTCGGTCCAGCGGCCGCTGATCCGGTCTGACAAGGCCGAGCTAAGCCAATGCAGAAACCCGAACACCACCATGCACCAGATTGCAATTGTGGGCCAAAGACCCGGCTGCGCGAACCATTTGGTTCGTTTGACGACCTTGGTCTGATCACCCAGCTGGGACAAAAGAAACACTGCGAATGCCAGAAACAGTACGGCGAAAACGACATCGCCGGGTCGGCGATATCTTTTGAACATGTCCTGTAAAGTCTTTGCAATCATCGTTTCCTCCCAACTGAAAGAGGCGTGAGGCAGTGCCCCACGCCCGATCTGGATCTTACTCGCCCAGAATTTCTTCAATCTTGGCGAAAGAGGATTTGTCTTGCTCAATCTGAGCATTGGATGCGTCTGGGCCCTGCCAGTAGATCAATGCACCGGTTTCCTCAGCAAGCTGCTTGGCCTTGTCCGACTGCAACGCCTTTTGTGCTGCTGCGGTGATTTTTTCGCGTGCCTCGGGTGGAGTATCCTTGTGAACGAACAGGCCGTTCCACAATGCCAGCGGCAGATCCGGGTTGAGCTCGACGATCGTCGGCGTATCTGGGATCAGCGAAATCCGCTCGCCACCTATGCTCGCCAGAATGTTCACGTCATCCAGGCAAGGTAGTACAAGTTGCAAAGTGGTGTTGATGACGTCCACGTCACCCGATGCCAGCGTGTTGCAATCCAACGCGTCAAAGGCTGCTTCACTTGCAAAATCAAATCCGCTGCTTACAGCAGCAGCAAAGGTTACCTGCGTGGGCGGCAAGACCGAGCCGAAATGACCAAGCGCCAAATCGTTGTCCTTGCCGTGTTCCGCCAGTTCTTCCCAGTTCGAGAACGGCGCATCCTTGCTGGATGCGATTACGAACGGGTAAGTCAGAAAAATACCGATCGGATCGAACGGGTTCGGGTTCAGTTCAGGGATACCGATTTCCGGTCCAATGACGGGAACGCCAATGACGAAAGAGCCGATGGTGTAACCATCCGCCGGGGCGGTGGCGACTTCAACTGCACCTGGGAACGGACCGCCGCCGCCGCCGGGCTTGTTCACGACCGCGGCCGGGACGTCGTACATGGCTTGAAATTCGTCCGCGATCATTCGCGTTAGCACGTCCTCAAGATCGCCCGGAGGCCATGGAACCACGAAGGTTACCGGTTTCTCTGGATACTCTGCCAGTGCAGCGGTTGCGGACGCTACAAAGACGGCGGTTGCTAGAAATTTCTTCATTGACACCTCCCGTTAGTGGTTCAATAAATGAACCGCGTTAACAATAATAATGTTGCGTTGTTAAGTTAATTCTGTCAAGTATAACCTGACCGGGAGGAGGCAAAACAAATGGGCACCGCACTTAATGCCTTGAAAATGCTAGAGTACTTTTCAAGCTCTCAGCCGGAAATCGGGCTGAGTCACATTGCGCGCCTGGCTGGTTTGAACAAGGCGACCGCCCTCCGCCACTTACGAGCACTGGAAGAGTTCGGCCTGATCGAGCAGAATCCGCAGACGAAATCATATGCCATCGGACCAGCTGCTCTACGGTTGGCCGCCCTGCGCGAAATCGCCAAGCCCGGCCTTGATGGTGCACGCCAGAAAATGCAGGCCGCGATGCATGAGGTTGGCGAAAGCCTGCACCTTACCCTGCTTGAGAAAGACACTCTACAAACCGCGTTGGTGGTTGAAACCACGCAGCACAGCGTTCGCGTAAGTCTCGACCCTAGCGAAATTATTCCGGTCAACGCGACTGCTTCGGGATTATGCATGCTGAGCTTCGGTCCCGCTTTCCTTCTGGAACGCTTGGAATCCGACACACTCACCCGATTTACCGAGGCAACAATGACGGACCCAAAGATTATTCGTGACCGGGTTGCACAAATCGGTCAGGCGGGCTGGGCCAATAGTAATGGCAGCTTTGAAGATGGTGTCTTCGGATATGCGGCGCCTATCTTCGGTATTGATCAGATCGCGATTGGAACCATTGCGATTGCCGTTCCCGAAATTCGTGCAACCCGCGCGCGGCAGCCGCTGATTTTGACCTCACTCCACACGCTTTCGAAAGAACTGACCGCAAACTTTGGCGGCCAGATGCCCGAAACTTTTCCAACCGAATTCCACCCATGATTGACGGGCGGACTTAATCTCCGGAGACACGCTACATGAAAGACTCCAACTTTCTGAAGGAAAACAACGCCCGACATTTCTGGCAACCAATGGCGCACCCGGCCGACAGCCAGAAAAACCCGCCGACCATTCTGACCAGAGGTGAAGGGGTCAGCATCATTGATGTAGATGGTCACAAGGCGCTGGATGCAGTGGGTGGCTTATGGAACGTCAATCTGGGCTATTCGTGTGATCCGATAAAGCAGGCCATCACCGATCAACTGAACGCGCTGCCCTATTATTCAACCTTTCGCGGCACAAGCAACGACAAGGCGATCGAATTGTCTTATGAGCTGGCGCAGTTCTTTGCGCCTGACGGATTGACCCGTGCATTCTTTACTTCGGGTGGATCGGATTCGGTTGAAATCGCGCTGAAACTGGCGCGCCAGTATCACAAAGTACGCGGCGAGGCTGGCCGTACCAAGTTCATCAGCCTGAAACAGGGCTATCACGGCACCCATTTCGCGGCTGCCTCGGTCAATGGCAATCAAAAGTTCCGCGCGGCTTATGAGCCGATGATGCCGGGCTGTTTCCACGTGCCAGCACCCTGGACCTATCGCAATCCGTTCGATGAGACGGACCCTGAGCGTCTTGCGCAGCTTTGCGTAAAAGCGCTGGAGGCCGAAATCGCATTCCAGGGTGCAAACACCGTCGCCGCATTTATTATGGAGCCAATCTTGGGCGCAGGCGGAGTGATCCCGCCGCACAAGAGCTTTATGCCCATGGTGCGTGAGGTCTGCTCGAAGCACGGAATTCTGCTGATTTCGGACGAAATCATTACTGCCTTTGGGCGTACAGGCAGCGAAAGTGGCGCGCGACATTGGGGGGTGCAGCCCGATATCATGACAACGGCCAAGGCCATCACCAATGGCTATTTCCCATTCGGCGCGGCAATGATCTCTGGCGCGGTTGCGGAGGTGTTCGAAAGCGACACTACCGGCAGAGCTTCTGTCGATCAGGGCTACACCTATTCCGGGCACCCGGTTGGCGCGGCCGCAGCCTTGGCCACGCTGGCCGAGATCAACCGCCTGCGGGTATGGGAAAACGCAGCTGCACGGGGTGATGAGTTATTTGCCGGGTTGAAAAAACTGGCCTACAAATACGACGTAGTCGGTGACGTGCGAGGGGGTGAAGGTCTGATGTGCGCGCTCGAGCTGGTTTCGGACCGTGCGACCAAGGCGCCAATTGCCAAACATTTTCCGCTGCAGGTTCAAAAAGCAACATATGAAGATGGCGTCATGGTCCGTGTATCTGGAAACAACATCATATTGTCTCCGCCGCTGGTCATCACGTCTGATGACGTAGCCAAGATCCTGTCCGCTCTGGATACAGGACTAGCGAGACTGTAGTGATCACGCTGGCCCCGGTCTTCAAGGTCGGGGTCACACCTTTACGGCCTGCAATTCCTCAAGTAGATCCAGTAGGTTGTCGATTTTTTCCTGCCCCATTTGCGCCTCGATCGTATTGTGAATCGCCAGCGAAGTCGCAAGGTTCTCTTCAAGAATTTGACGCCCCTCATCGGTGATCTTCACCATGGTGCGGCGCTTGTCTGTGCTGCCCTGACGGCGGGATATCTGCCCATCAGTCTCCATCGTGCGTAGAATTCGCGTCAGGCTGGGAAGCAAAAGGCAGGCCTCATTTGCAATAGTGCTTTGTTCCACTTCGCCCATTTCGTCCAGAACACGAAGGATACGCCACTTTTGCTCGGTCAGCTGTATCCCCTGCAGCATATCCCGAATTGGGGCCATAACGGTTTCGCGTGCGCGCAGCAGGGCAATCGGAAGAGCGCGAGAGGTTCTCGTGGTATGGCTTTGTCGGTTCATTCCAGCCTTCTAGAACGCCATTTCAGGAATTGCAAAGATTAACAAAGCAAGTTCTTGACGGTCGCGATGCAATTTACTAAACATGTTAAGTAGTAAAGGAGAGGTCATGCCACACTTCCACGTCGAATACTCCGGCAATCTGGACGATCGGGTCGACATCGGTGGCTTGTGCGAATGCATACGAGACACCGCTGCGGGGATTGAAGCTTTTCCAATGCCGGGAATTCGCGTCCGCGCCACGCGTGTCGACTATTTTGCCATTGCGGATGGAAATCCCAAGCATGGCTTTGTGGACATCTCAATCCGCCTTCGCGCTGGCCGTCCTGACGACGTTAAGAAGGACGCCACACAGCGTATCTTTAACGCGGTTGAAGCGTATCTGGAACCGGCCTTCTCGAAACACTCTATCGCGCTTTCACTAGAGATGCGTGACATCGACCCAGACCTTTCGCCCAAGACCGGCACAATCCGGAATCATTTGGCTGCGACAAAGCAGGAGACCTGACGCATGAGCGTACTGGATACGAATATCGAGAAACTGGCAGGCTTTCTGGCCCGGTTCAAAGAAACGGGCATCAAGAACCGTATCGCAGGCGAAGACCGGGATGGCGCAGCGGGCGTTTTCCAATCCACCTCTCCGGTGGATAAATCAGTGATCTGCGACGTTGCACACGGCACGTCCGACGATATCGACGCAGCGGTCAAAGCGGCCCATGCCGCCTTTACTGAATGGCGCGACATGCCCGCCACCGAACGCCGCCGGATCCTGTTGAACGTTGCCGATGCGATCGAAGCCCGGGCAGAAGAAATTGCGCTGTGTGAGTGTTGGGATACGGGTCAGACATTGCGGTTCATGTCCAAGGCGGCGCTGCGCGGTGCCGAGAATTTTCGCTACTTTGCGGATCAAGTCGTGCAGGCTCGCGACGGGCAACACCTGAAATCGCCGACGTTAATGAATATCACCACTCGTGTACCTATCGGCCCGGTTGGTGTGATCACTCCGTGGAACACGCCCTTCATGCTGTCGACTTGGAAAATCGCGCCCGCTCTGGCCGCTGGCTGCACCGTGGTCCACAAACCAGCCGAAGACTCACCTTTGTCCGCCCGCCTGTTGGTGGAAATCGCTGAAGAGGCAGGGCTGCCCAAGGGCGTGCTGAATACCGTGAACGGTTTTGGCCCTGATGCCGGTAAGGCGCTGACAGAGCACCCCTTGATCAAAGCCATCGCATTTGTCGGAGAAAGCCGGACAGGCAGCATCATCACAAAGCAGGGTGCCGATACGCTCAAGCGGATGCACCTGGAACTCGGCGGTAAGAACCCCGTTATCGTGTTTGATGACGCCGATCTGGACCGGGCTCTGGATGCGGTGATTTTCATGATCTACTCGATCAACGGTGAGCGCTGCACCTCGTCCTCGAGGCTGCTGGTGCAGGACACTATCAAGGAAGAATTCGAGGCCAAACTGGTCGAGCGTGTGAACAACATCAAGGTCGGGCACCCCTTGGACCCTGAGACCGAGATCGGCCCGCTGGTCACCGAGGAGCATTACAACAAAGTGACCTCATACTTTGACATCGCAAAAGAGGATGGTGCGACCGTCGCGGCCGGTGGGGTCAAGGTTGGTGATGGCGGGTTTTTCGTACGCCCGACATTGTTTACCAATGCCAACAACGACATGCGCATCGCGCGAGAGGAAATATTTGGCCCCGTGCTAACTTCCATTCCATTCTCAACCGAAGAAGAAGCGCTGCAGATCGCCAATGACACGCCCTATGGGTTAACCGGCTATGTCTGGACCAACGACCTTACACGTGCCCTGCGCTTTACCGATAAGTTGGAAGCTGGGATGATCTGGGTGAACTCGGAAAATGTTCGCCACCTGCCCACGCCTTTTGGCGGGGTAAAGGCGTCAGGTATCGGTCGCGACGGCGGTGATTGGAGCTTTGACTTCTATATGGAGCAGAAACACGTGGGCTTTGCCACTGGTCAGCACAAGATTATGCAGTTGGGAAAGTAACGCCTCTCGAGCGACGTCTGGACAAGGTACCGCTCGTAAAAAGTTAGGATACGCGCGCACATCTATGGTCCAAGAACTCTCTAAGAGTCGGACCAAACGACGTCTGGTCGTCCGCTCTCCCTTCCAAAGCGGTCAGACGCCACCTTAAGTGAGGAGGAACTGTCATGGGAAAGATTGTACAGGCTGCTAAGATCACACATGTGCCCAGCATCTGGATGTCCCACACGATGCCGAAATACAAAGGTATCCGGCAACCTGCGATAGATGGTTACGCACGTCTGCGTCAGGACGCGATTGACCGCGAGGTCGACACCTTCATCATCTTCGACACGCACTGGATCACCAATCAGGGCTTTCACCTGAACACAAAAGAGCGCCACAAGGGCCGTTTTATAAGCCATGAACTGCCGCACATGCTGGCGGATATGGAGTTCGACTATCGCGGTGATCACGATCTTGGTGAAACTATCCTCGACGTTCTGAGAGAACGTGGGGAACGGGCATTGGGTCATTCGCATCCCGACATGGGCATGGAATACGGTACCCTTTTGCCAATGCATTTCATCAATGACGGTGTGAATGCCCGGGTACTGCCGGTTGCGGTCAACCAGTTCTCATCCATCGCCGAGAACCGCGTTTGGGGCGAAGCCATCGCAGAAGGCATTCGGCGCTCGGACCGCAATGTTTCTATTCTGGCCTCCGGGTCTCTAAGTCATGACTTCACGCCGAATGAGCGCTCGGTCGAGGGTCTGAACGCAGTGAATGGCGAGTTCAACCGCCAGATGGATATGCGCGTTCTCGAATTGTGGGAGCAGGGCCGGTTCCAAGAATTCTTGGACCTTTTGCCTGACTACGCCAAGAAATGTACGGGCGAGTGTGCGATGAACGACACTGCCCTGCTGTTTGGTGCGTTGGGATGGGGCAGTTACAAGGGCGAGATCGACATCTACACGCCGTATTTCGGTAGTTCCGGAACGGGTCAGGCAAATATTAGTTTTTCGGTCTGAGGCCGAGACACGGGAATCCTGCAAATGACAGACTTACGTCTCAACGACCCCACGTTGCTTATCGAAGCGGCGCGGGTTGGGTCCAAATGGGTCGGTGCCAACGAGGTATCCACCACTCTGGAAGTGACCAACCCGGCAACTGGTGATCTAATCGGACGTGTCCCCAATCTTGGGGCGGCCGAAACGGCCGAAGCAATCGCCGAAGCGCACCGTGCACAGAAGGGCTGGGCTAAGCGTACAGCGAAGGACCGCAGCCAAATTCTGCGCCGCTGGTATGAACTGATGATCGAAAACCAGGATGATCTTGGCGCTATCCTGACCGCCGAGCAGGGCAAGCCGCTGGCTGAGGCCAAGGGTGAAATCGCTTATGGCGCCAGCTTCATCGAATGGTTCGCTGAAGAGGCTCGCCGCGCCTATGGCGACGTCACCCCGGGCCACGCGCCGGATAAGCGGATCATCACAATCAAACAGCCGATTGGGGTTGTTGCCGCGATCACGCCGTGGAATTTCCCCAATGCCATGATCACGCGAAAGGCGGGACCGGCACTGGCGGCAGGCTGTTCCATGGTGCTCAAACCTGCCAGCCAGACGCCGTTCTCGGCTATCGCGCTGGCGGTTTTGGCCGAGCGAGCCGGGTTGCCTGCGGGATTGTTCTCGGTCATCACTGGATCAGCGCGCGCCATCGGAGGTGAGATGACCTCGAGCAAAATCGTGCAAAAATTGACCTTTACCGGGTCCACCGAAATCGGCGCGATGCTTTATGCGCAATGCGCACCTACGATCAAGAAACTAGGTTTGGAATTGGGCGGCAACGCACCGTTCATCGTGTTTGACGACGCAGATCTGGACGCGGCAGTCGAAGGGGCAGTGATCGCCAAGTTCCGAAACAACGGCCAGACCTGCGTCTGCGCCAACCGCATCTATGTCCAGTCTGGGGTCTACGACACGTTCGCCGAAAAACTGGCCGCTAAGGTCGCAAAACTGCCGACTGGAAACGGCTTTGACGAGGGCACCGTCTTTGGCCCACTAATCGATCAAGCCGCAGTCGCGAAAGTGTCTGAGCATATCAAAGACGCAACCGCCAAGGGTGCAACAGTAACACTGGGCGGCAAGCCGCACGCCCTTGGCGGCACATTCTTCGAGCCGACCATCCTGATTGGCGTGACCGCAGACATGGCGGTGGCGACCGAGGAAACCTTCGGCCCAGTCGCGCCCTTGTTCAAATTCGACAGGGAAAGCGAAGTTATCGTAGCCGCCAATGATACCGAATTCGGCCTCGCTTCGTATTTCTATTCGCGCGACATGGCCCGTGTCTGGCGCGTGTCCGAAGCATTGGAATATGGCATGGTCGGGATCAACACCGGCCTGATCTCAACTGCCGAAGCGCCCTTTGGAGGCGTTAAGATGTCAGGTCTGGGGCGCGAGGGGTCGCGCCATGGGCTGGATGACTTCATGGAACTCAAATACTTGTGCATGGGTGGCATTGACGCCGCCGAGGAGGCCTGATGCGCTTTGCAACATTCACCGCATACGGAGCAACTTTTTTCGGCGCGATCACCAATGACGGTGCAATTGCCCTGAACGACGCCTTCCCCGATCAGGCCAGTCTTTACGAGGTGATCGCCGCGGGCGAGTTTGAAAAGTTGACCGAGGCCGCAGCAGGCCGCGAAGTGACCCACAAGGAATTCACTTACGAAATGGTGATGCCGGATGTCCGCCGCATCCTCTGCGTCGGAGTGAACTTTCCCGACCGCAACGCAGAATACAAAGACGGCAGCGAACAGCCGAAATACATGTCGTTGTTTCCGCGCTTTGCCAGCGGTTTCACCGGGCACGACCGCCCGCTGATCCGCCCGCCGGAAAACCGCACGCTGGATTACGAGGGCGAGGTCGTTATCGTGATTGGCAAATCCGGTCGGCGAATTTCGCAGGAAGATGCCTATGACCACATCGCAGCCCTGACCTTGTGTAACGAAGGCACAATCCGCGACTGGGTCCGCCATGCCAAGTTCAACGTCACACAGGGAAAGAACTGGGACAATTCCGGTGCCATCGGTCCGTGGCTAGTGCCATTCACCGACGCGGCCCAGTTGGACGATGCCCGAATTCAGACCCATGTGAATGGTGAGTTGCGCCAGGACGATACGCTGAATCGCATGATGTTCCCGATAAGGCGCGAGATCGAATATATTTCGACCTTCATGACGCTTCTGCCCGGTGACATCATCGTCACCGGCACCCCGACGGGTGCGGGTGCGCGGTTTGATCCACCAAAATACCTGGAACCGGGTGATGTAGTGGAAATCTCAGTCGAGGGCATTGGAACGCTGCGCAACACAGTCGAGGACGAACAGGTATGACCCCCGAAGATCATGCCCGTGCCGCAGCCGACTTATTGCAGGCTGAATGTTCGCACGAACAGATTGGCCTTCTGACACTGCGCCATCCCGAAATGGGGATGAGCGACGCCTATGAGATCCAGAACGCCATTTATCGAAAAAAATTGGCCGAAGGGCACAAGGTGATCGGTTGGAAAATCGGGTTGACCTCGAAAGCGATGCAATATGCGCTGAATATCGATATCCCCGACAGCGGAATTTTGTTCGATGATATGAAGTTCGATCACGGCGGAATCGTTCCTGCGGGCCGGTTCATCCAGCCCCGGATCGAGGCCGAGATTGCTTTTGTCATGAAATCTGCGGTAGGCGGAGAGAACGTCACCCGTGACGACATCATTGCCGCCACGGATTACGTCGCGCCTTCGATTGAAATCCTCGACACGCGTATTCAGCGTGCCGACCCCGCAACCGGACAGACACGTACCGTCTATGACACAATCAGCGACAACGCCGCCAATGCGGGCATCGTGTTGGGCCCTGAGCGTCACGCGATAGATGCATTTGATTTGCGTTGGGTTGGGGCACTGACCTTCCGCAATGGTGAGATCGAGGAAACCGGTCTGGGCGCGGGTGTTCTGAACGACCCGGTCGAAAGCGTCGTCTGGCTGGCCCGTCGTATGGCGCAGTACGACCAGAGCATAGAACCGGGTCAGGTGATCTTGTCTGGTAGTTTTATACGACCCGTCGAATGCCCGCCGAGCACCGAAATCCATGCTGATTTCGGGCCATTTGGCTCGGTCGATATCAACTTTGCCTAAAGGAGGCCGGGATGCCTGCGCCACTAAACGCTTTCAAGGCCGCGCTGCAGGCTGGTCAGCCGCAGGTCGGCTGCTGGATTGGAATGGCCGACACCTATGCCGCTGAAATCGCGGCCACGTCCCATTTCGACTGGTTGCTTGTTGACGGAGAGCACGCCCCAAACGATCTTCGCTCTATCCTGGAACAGGTGCGGGTCATCGAAGGAAGCGGCAGCCAACCGGTCGCACGTTTGCCGATCGGTGAAACCTGGATGATCAAGCAATACCTCGATGCCGGCGTTCAGAATATTCTGGTGCCGATGGTCGAAAGCGGAGATCAGGCGCGGGATTTGGTGCGGGCTGTGCGATACCCACCCTACGGGGTTCGGGGCGTGGGATCGGCGTTGGCAAGGGCCTCGCGATTTGCGGCGATCCCGGACTATCTGAAAACGGCGGATGAACAAATCTGCCTGCTTGTTCAGGTGGAAAACCGCGCCGGGTTAGAGGCACTAGACGATATTCTTGCCTCTGACGTTGATGGGGTCTTTCTCGGTCCCTCCGATCTGGCTGCTGACATGGGCCATATTGGTGATGCTGATCATACAGAAGTGGTAGAGGCTGTGTTGGACGCGATAACTCGGGTCGTCGCGGCAGGCAAATTTGCCGGGATACTGACACTTGATCCGGCCATGCAGCGTAAATGTCTGGATCTGGGGGCGACCTTCCTGGCTACAAACATCGACGTTACTTTGTTCGCGCAGGCGGTGCGCCGGGCCGCCGATGAAGCCTTGGCGTTGCTACCTGACCAAAGCGTTTCGGGTGTTGCCCAAACGGAAGCGGCCAGCAAGTACCTGCAGCAATTGTGCAAGCACTGGTCCCACAAGGCCCAGGTGGCTTTCGACGACACCCACGGCAGCGTGGAATTTCCGGTCGGAAATCGGCTGACCTTGGTCGCAGGTGAAACCAGCCTTTCGCTGACGGCTAAGACCGGCCCTCGCGGAGATCTGAACCGCTGGCAGGAAGTCATCGAAGCGCATCTGGTACGGTTTGCTTTTCGCGAAGACCTCAGCATTGCCTGGGTGGACTGATCCCAAATCAACTACCGCCTGAAGACGACGACAAGGAACACTCATGTCAGATCCGGTTTATGCAATTGGCGATATCCATGGCCAACTGGGTATGCTTGAAGACGCACTGGACCGGATCGAACGGGATGGAGGACCAGACGCCAAGATCGTGTTTCTCGGTGACTATACGGACCGGGGTGCGCAAAGTTGCGGGGTTTTGGATCTGCTGGTCCGAGGGAACGCCGACGGTAAGAACTGGATCTTTCTACGTGGCAATCATGACCAGATGTGCGCAATGTTCCTGGAGGACTATCCGCGCAATGATGCGCGCCTGCTGGTCGGGTATCACTGGCTTCATCCTCGGATCGGCGGGATCGAAACGCTGCGGTCCTATGGGGTTGAAACCGCCAACGTGGACAGAATCTATCAAGTCCACGCCAAGGCCAAAGAGGCCGTCCCTCAGGCTCATATCGATTTTCTGACCGGGCTAAAGCCGTTCCATCAGGACGGCGCATTGCTGTTCGTGCACGCAGGTATTCGACCCGGGGTGAAACTGGATCAGCAAGACCACGACGATCTGATTTGGATTCGTGAGGAATTCCTGAACCATAAAGACCCATATCCATGGTTAGTCGTCCACGGCCACAGCCACGTGGCCGCACCTGAACACCATGGAAACCGTATCAATCTGGATACAGGAGCAGGCTATGGCCACGCCCTGACTACCGCCGTGTTCGAAGGCACCAAATGCTGGGTGCTGGATGTTGGTGGACGTAGACCTGTGACTGGCTGAGACAGCCTCTGGCTCCCATCGCGTAAAATTGTAGCGTCGCCGGTGTCGTTTCTTTTTCAGAAGCTTCCCAACCATGATCCCCGTCAGCAGATTCTGTCGCAGGACATTGGCCGCGACGATTGAGAATCCAGGAACAATCAAATTGTCCCGTCTACACGGCGCCATGTGGAAACTGAGAGAGACCGAATGTGAATCGACGCTTACGGCTATGTTGACCATTTCGATCCTATCCAACATAGGAGCCACTAGCGCTAAGCCTTGAACCAACCCATTGGGTCTATCAGGCGCTTAATGGGAATGCAGTTCTTTACAACGGTCGGCATGATTGGCTTCAAAAATAGCTGGAATGGACAACATTTTTTTACGCCGGCAACTTCGCAAAAAATCTTCGAATGCACTCAGCAACAATAGTTCAAACACGCAACTTCAAACGAAACGGGATTGACTTTAGTTTCATATGTAACGATATTCGTTGCAAATGAAACGAAACGAGTCACGCGAGCGACATACTTCGGGAGAACACAATGGCTAAGGCATTCGCATCTCAGGGAGATTTGAGTGAAAAGACGATTAGCTTCACCGAAGTGGGTGAAGGGCTTTGGGCCTTTACTGCTGAAGGTGATCCCAATTCCGGTGTGATCATCGGCGATGATAGTGTCATGATTGTCGAGGCGCAGGCCACGCCACGTCTGGCTGGCAAGGTGATTGAGAAGGTCAGAGAAGTTACCGACAAACCGATCACGCATCTGGCTCTAACTCACTATCACGCGGTTCGTGTTCTAGGCGCTTCAGCATATGGCGCAGATCAGGTTCTCATGTCCGAAACAACCCGGGCGCAGGTTGTCGAACGTGGTCAGGAAGATTGGGACAGTGAGTTTCAGCGTTTTCCACGTCTGTTCGAAGGCCATGAAAGCATTCCCGGACTGACCTGGCCCACCGCGACCTTCAAAGATCGCATGAGTGCATACCTCGGCAACCGGCGCGTTGATCTAATGCATCTTGGTCGCGCCCATACTGCCGGTGACATCGTCATTCACGTTCCCGACCAGAACGTCATGTTTACCGGTGACATCGTCGAGTATCATTCTGCCTGCTATTGCGGCGACGGCCATTTCAACGATTGGGGTGGCACTCTAGACAATATCGCCGCATTTGACGTCGATGCTATTGCGCCCGGCCGCGGTGATGCTCTGCTCGGAAAAGATATGGTTGAAGCAGCGATCGAGTCCACCCGGGATTTTGTCGAAAGCACCTATCGCCCGGCCGCTCGTGTCGCCGCTAGC
This sequence comes from Ruegeria sp. YTSC003, assembly GCF_059609785.1. Taxonomy (NCBI): domain Bacteria; kingdom Pseudomonadati; phylum Pseudomonadota; class Alphaproteobacteria; order Rhodobacterales; family Roseobacteraceae; genus Ruegeria; species Ruegeria sp. YTSC003. The sequence continues at coordinate 26,155 of NZ_JBXWMK010000016.1, forward strand.
GGCGGCAGCCTGAAAGATGCCTGGGACGCTGTACGTGACGCGTGCGACCCGAAATTCGCTGACTACGCGATCTACGAACACTGCCTGCCGTTCAATGTTGCACGCGCCTATGACGAAGCCCGCGGCATCGACACACCACGTATCTGGACGGCGCAGCGGGATCTGGAAATGTGGGAGCAACTGCAAGGCTGAACGCCTGAAGGGAAGGGGTTTTCCAATGTTTGATGACCGTTACACGCTCGCCTACAAGAGCTATCCATACGAGAAATCGCCGGATCAGGATATTGACGCACCGGTGCGTCACCCGGTTGTGGTCATGGGTGGAGGGCCAATCGGAGTCGCCACAGCCCTGGACCTCGGCCGCCAAGGTGTTCCCGTGGTTGTGCTTGATGATCATGAGGGGATCGGCATGGGCAGTCGGGCGATTTGTTTCGCAAAGCGCTGCCTGGAAGTGGCCGACCGCTATGGCTGCGGCGAACCGATGCTCGAAAAAGGCGTTGTCTGGAATCTCGGTAAGGTATTCCATCGCGATGACAAGGTTTTCGAATTTAACCTGTTGCCGGAAGACGGGCATAAATACCCCGCCTTCATCAATCTACAACAGCCTTATTTCGAGCAATACATGATCGACCGTCTGCGCGAGTTGCAGGACAAGGGTGCCCCGATCCAGTTGCGTGGCAAGAACCGTGTGGACAGCGTCGAAGTACACGACGATCACGTCACCCTGAAGGTGATGACACCGGATGGGCCATACACGCTTGAAGCGGATTGGCTTATTGGTTGCGACGGCGCCAATTCACCACTGCGCGGGATGCTTGGTCTCGATTTCAGCGGTCGAGTCTTTCAGGACAGCTTCCTGATTGCTGATATCAAATTAAAAGGCGATCTGAATTTCCCTACTGAGCGCTGGTTCTGGTTTGAACCGACCCACGGCTCTGGCGCCTCAGCTTTGTTGCACAAGCAACCTGATGATGTCTGGCGGATCGACTTCCAGATCGGCTGGGATGTTGACCGCAAAGAAGAACTTAAAGAAGAGAATATCCGTCGCCGATTGGATGCGATGCTGGGGGATGTGGACTATGAAATGGTCTGGTCCTCTATCTATACCTTCCAATGCAAGCGGATGGACAGCTTCCGCTCTGGTCGCGTGTTTTTTGCTGGTGATGCGGCGCACCAAGTCTCGCCCTTTGGTGCGCGTGGTGCCAATTCCGGCATGCAGGACGTGGACAACCTTGGCTGGAAACTAGGGTTGGTTATTCAAGGCAAAGCGCCTGAGAGCCTGCTTGACACCTATGATACCGAACGGGTTTACGGCGCGGACGAAAACATCCTGAATTCGACACGGTCCACCGATTTCATCACGCCGAAATCAGAAACCAGTCGGATATTTCGCGATGCTGTGCTCAGCCTAAGCGGAACGTATGAGTTCGCACGACCGATGGTCAACTCGGGTCGGCTCTCGGTTCCATGCGTGTACAGTGGATCGGGACTCAATTCCGCTGACGCACTGGCAGGCGGTCCTGAACGGACGCAGCCCGGCGCCCCCTGCCCTGATGCCCCGTTGGGCGATGAATACCTGTTGTCGAAGCTGGGTGATGAGTTCATCCTTTTGACAATCGATGCAGAAGCACCTGAAATTCTGGAAGAGGACGGCATCACGGCACGCCGCCTGGCTCTTTCAACCCGCGACGACCCGACTGGTCAGCTCAGGAAACGCTATCTCGGCGAAGCCAGTTCGGCGGTCTACCTGATCCGCCCAGATCAGCATGTCGCCGCCCGCCGAGCGGAATACAACGAAACCCTGATGCGCACTGCCTTGCGCCGTGCGGCCGGTAAGGAAGTAAGCCAATGAGCGATCTGACCCTGACACCGAATATCGACGGAACCGACGATTTCTACGCCGACCTGCTGGCAACGCATGAGGGCAAGACCAAGGCCGAGAGCGATATAATCAACGCGAGGTTAATTCTGATCCTGGCCAACCACATAGGCGACCGGGGCGTCCTGAGCCAGGCGCTCAATGCCGCCGACATCACATAATCCAAGGGAGGATACCATGAATATCAAACTGAAGGGCAACACCCTGCTGCTCGCCGGCATTGCAACCGCTGCAATGTCTATCGCAACGACTACCGTGGCAGAGACCAAGCTTGCGCTTTCGAGCTGGCTGCCGCCGCGCCATCCAATCGTCGTTGAGGCAATCAAACCCTGGGCCAAGCAAGTGGAGGAAGTCACCGATGGCCGCGTGACTGTACGTGTGCTTGCAAAGCCCATGGGCCCGCCCCCGGCACATTACGACATGGCTGCCGAAGGTATCGCTGATATCACCTACGGCTTGCATTCCTTTACCACAGATGACCGTTTCACCCGCTCTCGGATCGGTCAGTTCTCGTTCATTGGTGACGATGCCGTTGCTGGCTCCAAAGCATTCTGGAATGTCTATTCCGGCCCGCTGGAGGCGCAGAAAGAACATGAGGGCACCAAGCTTCTGGGGCTATTCGTGCACGGCCCCGGCATGTTGCACAACAATGTCCGTAAGATCGAAAAGACAGACGATTTCGCAGGCCTGAAGATCCGCGTGCCTGGCGGCTATATCTCGGATCTGATGTCCGGTCTCGGCTCCACAACGCTCTTCATGTCTTCGGGTGAGGTGTATGAAAAGCTCTCGCGCGGAGTAATCGACGGTGTGACGTTTCCCTACGACGCTCTGGCTGCGTTCAAGCTGACCGAAGATGTCAAGTACACGATGCAAGTCCCCGGCGGCATCTACAACACTACTTGGTTCATGGTCATGAACGAAGACAAATGGAACGAGATCTCTGAAGAGGATCAGGCAGCCATCGAGGCGATTTCCGGTGAAGCCTTTGCCGCACTGGTTGGCGAAGCTTGGGTCGGTGCAGACGAGAAAGGCAGCGCCGCGGCTGAAAAGGCCGGGATCGAAATCTACGAAGCGCCAGCCGAAGTCGTTGATGCGATCAAATCACAAGCCGCAGATGCCGAAACAGCTTGGTCCGAAGCCATCTCGGCGGACGGCTATGACGGCACTGCTGCTCTTGAAGAAATGCGCAAACAAGCTGGCGTGGACTTCTGATCCATGGAGCGGCTTCGCCATCGTTTCCCCGACCAGCCCCCTGATGAGGGGCTGGACATCGGGCTGCTGCTCGACAGATCTCTGGGTGTCGGGGCCGCACTGATCCTGTTCAGCCTCGTCCTCATCACCTGTGTGGATGTAGTTGGGCGGTACCTGTTCAACGCACCGCTTTCCGGTGCCTTTGAACTCACTGAAATACTGCTGGCAGCGCTTGTTTTCCTGGCCTTACCGCTGACGACAGAGCACCGCGAACATGTCGAGGTCGACCTGCTGAATCTGGCGCTCGGACGCAAGACGCAACGTCTTTTGTCTGCGTTTGCAGGCCTCTTCTCTGCGGCCCTGTTAGCCACCTTTTCTTGGCGGCTTTTCACCCATGCAGCCAAGGCTGCCCATGACGGCGCGGTGACCAACGCGCTGGAGATTCCACTGGCGCCATTCGGCTATCTGGCTGGGGCCTCCTGCATGGTTTCGGCGTTCATCGCATTCCTGCGCGGACTACAACCGCCCATCGAACACGACACCGATCAAGATCACCTAGAGGGCGCCCCATGATTGAATCTCTGATCGGCTTTGCGATCCTTCTGGGACTTATACTACTGCGCGTGCCTATCGCCTTCGCGATGGCGGCTGTAGGCGGCTTTGGGTTTGCCTATATGCGTGGTTGGGAACCTGCCTGGGCTATGACAGGGCAAGTGGCGTTTGACACTTCTTTGTCTTACTCCCTTTCGGTCATCCCTCTGTTCATCTTCATGGGCAACGTGTTGGCCGGCTCGGGCGTGGCACACGGGCTGTTTGCCGGTGCCGATCGGCTTTTTGGCAGACTGCGCGGCGGACTTGCCATGGCTTCGGTCTTTTCTTGCGGCGGATTCTCTGCAGTGTGTGGCTCGTCCCTGGCTACTGCTGCCACGATGTCAAAAGTTGCCATGCCTTCAATGCGTCGTTTTGGCTATGATGACCGGCTGGCGACAGGCTCTATCGCCGCGGGTGGGACACTGGGCATTTTGATCCCGCCCTCGGTGATCCTGATCATCTACGGCCTGCTGACCGAAACCAATATTGCCAAGCTTTTTATCGCGGGAATTGTGCCAGGTATTATTGGTGTGCTGTTTTATCTTGGCGCGGTCATGGTTGCGGTACGGTTGAACCCTTCTCTGGCTCCGGAGGAGGAAAACACCGAACCCATGAGTCGGGCTGACGTCATAGGCGTGATCTGTGTGCTGGGCCTTTTTCTCTTCATCATGGTTGGCATTTATGGTGGGTTCTTCACACCGACTGAGGCGGCCGGAATGGGTGCAGGCGCTTCGATCCTGATCGCCATTGCCCTCAGGACGATGACCTGGCGCAGCTTTTTCGCAGCTACGCTGGATTCGATCCGGGCTACTGCCATGATCTTTGCGGTGATCATAGGTGCCGAGCTGTTCACCAACTTCATAAACTACGCCGGACTGCCGGATGCCCTATCAGGCTTTGTTATTGACAACGAATTGCCGGTCTGGGCGGTCATCGTGTTCATAATGCTCACCTACATGGTACTTGGCTGTGTGCTTGAAAGCCTGTCGATGATCCTGCTGACAGTGCCGGTCTTCTACCCACTGATGTTTGAGCTTGAGTTTGCCAATGAACTCCTGCTCGATCCCGAAAACGCCCTGATCTGGTTCGCCATTGTCGTTGTTGTAGCCACCGAAATCAGCCTGATCACACCCCCCGTCGGTATGAATGTCTTTGTGCTGAAGGGCGTGTTGCAAGATGTCTCACTCGGAACGATCTTTCGCGGCGTGCTGCCATTCTGGATCGCGGACATCCTGCGGCTGACCCTGCTCATCCTTGTACCCTCCCTGTCACTCTGGCTGGTGGGGTTGATGTGAACGCCTGAGGCGACCGTACGTTGCCTTGACCTTGAAAACTGCACCCTCGGAAAGGAGAAATCGATGAAAATCGAGAAGATCCATCACGTCGCTTACCGCTGCAAAGACGCAAAAGAGACGGTCGAATGGTATGGGAAAATGCTGAACATGGACTTTATCCTGGCCATCGCCGAGGATCATGTCCCATCTACGCATGAGCCGGACCCCTACATGCATCTGTTTTTGGATGCCGGGAATGGGAATGTTCTGGCTTTCTTCGAGCTGCCCACGAAGCCGGAAATGGGCCGGGATCCCAATACCCCGATCTGGGTGCAGCACATCGCCTTCAAGGTGAAGGATCGTGAAACGCTGCTTCAGTTCAAGGACCATCTGGAAGCTAATGGCGTCGAAGTACTCGGCGTGACCGACCATTCGATTTTCCACTCTATCTACTTCTTTGATCCTTCCGGCCATCGTATCGAACTGGCCTGCCCGGACCCGGAAGAAGAAGCGCTGCTGGAGCGCATGGACGAAGTGAAATGGCTTATGTTGGACGAGTGGTCGAAGACCAAGAAAGCTCCGAAACATGCCGATTGGCTGCATGCCAAGGAACTCAACAAATCTGCCTGACGGGCATCCCGTGCCGGATCGGTTTCCGGCGCGGGAACCTATTTTTGGCAAAATCTGAGACGGTTGACCACAAAACAAGGAAGTCATGAAACTATACGGCTATTGGCGCTCGACGACCTCTTTTCGGGTCCGGATCGCACTGAATCTCAAGGGTGTTTCCTACGAAACGATCCCCGTCGACCTTGTTGCCGGAGAACAGCGCGCGCCGGACTACGTCGCGCTGAACCCCGGGAAGAGCGTCCCTACGCTGATCCTTGAGGACGGTCGTGTACTCACTCAATCGCTTGCGATCATCGAGTATCTCGACGCCACCATACCCGAACCTCCGTTCCTGCCGGAAGATCCGTTTGAGCGTGCGCGGGTACAGGCTGCGGCCCATACCATCGCAATGGACATTCATCCGGTTAACAACCTTAGGGTCACTGCGTATCTGAAGTCCCGGTACGGGCTTACGGCTGAGGATGGGATCGAATGGTTCCGGCATTGGATGACCGAAGGTTTCCATGCCTACCAAGCGCTTTTGCCAGCAAACACCACCTTCAGTTTTGGTGACGAGCCGGACCTTGCCGATATCTGCCTTGTCGCACAGCTTTACAATGCACATCGCTGGGGCGTCGATATGGCTCCATTCGACCGGCTACTTGAGATCGAAGAATGCGCATTCACCCTGCCCGCATTTGACGCCGCCCGACCTGAAAACCAGACCGATGCCTCCTGAGAGAAATACACTGGCAGACCTCATTCTATTCTAGGTCGACGGCGTTAGCCCGACCGGGAAGGCAATGCCCTTCCACGTCACCGATTACACGGATTTCTACGCCGGTCGGCAGCCAGCACTGGAGATGGCTTGAGTTGCGCAGATTGGCTTATGTACCTATGTCACCGACGCGGCCTTAAGCAGCGCAGTCACGCCTCGGTCCAGTGCTGCACGATCCTCGGCCGATATGGAATTCAGCATCCCTTGCGCGCAAGCATCGACTTGTGGCAGCAACTGTTCGAAACATCGATGGCCTTCCGGCGTACAATGATAAACCCTAATTCGGCGATCTTCTTCGGAAATTGCTCTGGTTATCAATCCTTTATCGTCAAGCCTCTGCGCGGCCCGGCTGACTTGAACCTTATCCAGAGTGGTGCGTTGCGAGAGTTCTAGAGAGGTCAGGCTTTTGGCATTGGCAAGTAGAAAAAGCAGGCGCCATTCCTCCCGTGATAGCCCGAATTCGCGCTGGTATACTTCCGTGAGTTTTCGTGAGAACGCTTCGGATGCCACGGCGAGACGATAGGGAAAGAAGGAATCTAGTTGCATACGAAACTATATATCTGCTTTGTTTCACATGCAACGAAATTTCCTGCATTGATCTTCGCCACCTTGACGCTGGTAGTTTTGCAAACTGTTAGCCGAAGTTGACGAAATCACGTTTCCCAGTGATTTGATTCTGTTACCAAGTATTTTTCTGCTTGCAAGAAAACTGCGGATCCGCTGGATCAAGGGTCCGGATCGGCAATCTGCTGAAACGGACAGATTCCCAGCGTGAACCGACCTTTGCAAAAATTAGCAGTTCTGCAACGCAAAATCCCAAAAGCGAAAGTTGATCGATGTGTCAGCTTCAGCTGCCAAGAAAGGTCAACACAAGCCTTGGATATAGGCACGCACCGAGACTAGCGGAAACACTGGACCCGGAAGTGCAACAAAAACTATTAGCATTCTTGCAGAATACTTTTTACCATGCGGTCAAATTTGGGGGAGTTGGATGCTCGATTTAATCATCAGACAGGCCAGCCTGCCGGATGGCAGCGGGCCGGTGGATATCGCGATAAAGGCAGACCGCGTTGCGGAAGTTGCGCCTGATATCAAGGCTGAGGCGCATGAAGAGATTCAGGCGGCTGGGCGTTTGGTTTCCCCTCCTTTTACGGACCCGCACTTCCATATGGATGCGACCCTGAGCCTAGGGTTGCCGCGCATGAATGTCTCGGGCACGCTTTTGGAGGGCATCGCGCTTTGGGGTGAGTTGAAGCCCCTGCTGACACCTGAAGCGGTGATTGAGCGGGCCAAGCGGTATTGCGATCTGGCCGTGTCGCAGGGACTGCTCGCCATCCGTTCGCACGTGGATGTTTCATCCACTCCATTGGTGGGTGTTGAAGCGCTCTTGGAGGTACGTAAACAGGTCGCCCCCTATATCGATCTGCAATTGGTGGCATTCCCGCAAGATGGCCTTTACCGATCAGAAAACGCAGAGAGAAACCTGATCCAGGCGCTCGATATGGGTGTCGATGTCGTGGGCGGGATCCCGCATTTTGAACGCACGATGTCGGAAGGGGCTCGATCGGTCACAAGACTGGCCGAGATAGCGGCGGACCGCGGCCTGATGCTGGACCTGCACTGCGATGAAAGCGACGATCCGATGTCTCGCCACGTAGAAACGTTGACCTTTGAGACCACGCGCCTTGGGCTTGGGGGCCGTGTAACTGCAAGCCACGTCACTGCGATGCATTCTTATGACAATTACTATGCATCGAAGCTAATCCCGCTCATCGCAGAAAGCGGTATGAACGTGGTACCCAACCCTCTGATCAATATCACGCTGCAAGGGCGTTCGGACACCTATCCGCGCCGCCGAGGTCTGACCCGCGTGCCAGAGCTGCGCGCTGCCGGTGTAAACGTTGCCTTCGGGCAGGATTGCACAATGGACCCGTGGTATTCGCTTGGGTCCGCCGACATGCTGGAAGTGGCCCATATGGGTGTGCACGCGGTACCGATGACATCCCGAGAAGCGATGGAATGGGCATTCACATCGGTAACCCAAAATGGCGCCAAAGCCATGGGCCTGCCCGACCCGACAATCCGCGAGGGCGGCCCTGCAAGTATGGTTGTACTGCAGGCGCGTGATCCGATTGAAGCTGTTCGCTTGAAATCCATCCGCCTTGCCGTAATCAAAAACGGAAAGGTGTTGGCCCGTACAGAACCCCGAATGGCCGCGCTTTCGTTGCCCGGCCGCCCCACGACCCTGGATCCCGCAGATTACGCGCCCAGGCCCAATACTCAGGAAGCTTAAGAACAAGAACAATCGCCACCAACAGAAGAGGATCTACCAATGAAACTCACCACAACCCGCCGTCAACTGATGGTCGGCGCTGCGGCCACACTGGCCCTGCCGGCTTATGTCCGTCGCGTGAACGCACAATCTGCGACCCGAGTCGCTGGCGTGCATATGTCTCCTGTCGAAAACGCGTGGAACAGTCGTATCCACGTTGCGATGCAGGAGGCCGCCGACGCTGGTCTGATCGAATATGAGTTCTCGGAAGGTGTGGCTCCGACCGACTATCCCCGCGCGATGCGCGAGTATGCCGAAGGTGGCGCGCAGATCATTTGGGGCGAGTCCTACGCCGTGGAACGCGAAGCACGCGAAGTGGCGGGCGATTACCCGGATACCGCTTTCCTCATGGGCTCTTCCGGTGGGCCGGAAGGGGACAATTTCGGCGTCTTCGGCACCCGCAACCACGAGGCGGCCTATTTGGCCGGTATGCTTGCGGGCCAAATGTCAGAAAGCAATGTCTTTGGTTCGGTCGGCGGTTATCCGATCCCCGAAGTGAACCTGTTGATCAATGCCTTCCGAATGGGGGTGACCGAGGTGAACCCAGATGCCACCTTCGTCAACGGTTTTATCGGAGCATGGTTTGATCCAGCCCGCGCGCAAGAAGCTGCAATTGCCCAGATCGATGCGGGCGCGGATGTCCTGTTTGGTGAGCGCATTGGCACCGCGGATGCCGCCCAAGCCCGGGGCGTGAAGGCCATCGGTTCGCTTATCGACTATACCCCTCGCTATCCAGGCACAGTCTTTGCCAACGCGATCTGGAATTACGGTCCTACTATCGAGGCTATCGTAGCCGACGTTCAGGCCGGTAACCCAACGGGGCGCAACTACACAGAATATTCCTTCATGGCCCATGGCGGCAACGAGCTGATCTATGTCGCCGATGAAGTGCCTGCTGACGCCATCCCGGCGATGGAGGCTAAACAGGCCGCGATCCAATCCGGCGAATGGGATGTTCCGATCGACGAAAGCGAGCCCTCCTGATCACGAGGGCTTTGACGTGACCGATGCCACGGCTCTTGCGGCCGCCATTACGTCAGGGCAGATCACTGCCTTCGACGTGATGGAGGCAAGCCTTTATGCCTGCCACGCGCAGGCGGATTTGGGGGCTGTGGCATTTCTAGACGAAGACATGGCGCGCGCCGGGGCAAGGGCAGCAGACGCATTGCCATCTGACCAGCGCGGTCCATTTCATGGGGTTCCATTTTTGGTCAAAGACCTCGGTGGTTTCGCAAAAGGGCTACCCGCTGCGGCAGGATCTGCAGCAATCCGAGCACAAGCGCGTAAACCCGAAAGTGACAGCTACCTGTTGCAAGATTTGCACCAAACCGGCTTGATCCCTTTTGGCTTGACTACAACACCCCCATTCGGCCTTTCCCTGACATGCGAACCAGATGGCATGGCTGCGACCCGAAATCCATGGAATCCCGCGCTGACACCCGGTGGTTCATCTGGCGGCGCTGCGGCTGCGGTTGCAGCCGGTATCGTTGCAATTGCTCATGCCACGGATGCAGCCGGATCCATCAGAGTACCTGCAGCGTGTTGTGGTTTGACCGGGCTCAAGCCGTCTCGTGGTGCGGTGCCCGGAGGCCCTGATTTTGCCAATCATCTGATGGGCATAGCATCTGAGCTAGTCTTGGCGCGCTCGGTTCGCGACGTGGAGACCGCCCTTCATGCTGTAGTCCGGCCAATGGCCCCGGTGCACTTCCCAAAACGTCCCCGTGTCGCGGTGGCATTGCCGGATCGTTGTGGACCTGATCAGCGCAAAGCTGCAGAAGGTGCTGCCGACGCGCTGCGCGACGCAGGCTGTGAAGTGCATAATGTTCGTGCCCCCGACCGGATTGGGGCTGAAGCTCATGAAATCGCCCGAACCATACTGGCTGTTTCGTTGGCTGAATGGCTGACCGCACTCAAAATCTCGGATGATCAGGTCCCCCCGCTCGCAGCCGCCTTGGCTACTGAGGGTCGTGCGACACCTGCCACCGCGCTTTTTGCGGCCTCGCGACAGCTGGCACGCCTGACAAATCGCTCCCGCAAGCTTTTCAAATCCGCCGATGCCATCCTGATGCCGGTCCTATCGTCTGCACCACCCGTCGTCGGCACTTTGGATCTGTCTGGCACTTCCCCCGATGAACACATGGCGCGGCTGGAAGCTTTTGCCCCAAACGCCGCGCTTGCCAATGTTGCGGGCTTGCCAGCCCTGGCGCTGCCTTTTGGCATGGCAAATGACCTTTCTCTCGGTGTGCAACTGATTGGTCCCACCGGCGCCGATTTCACACTGCTAAAACTCGGTGCACTTATCGAGACCCGCGCGCCCGCACTTTCCTTTCCGTCCCCAATCGCAGGCCTACCCGCATGACCAAGGTTCTGGAGCTTCACGGCATCACCAAGCGTTTTGGAACGCTTACCGCAAATGATGATGTGACCCTGACACTGGCGGAGGGGGAAATCCTTGCGCTTCTGGGTGAAAATGGTGCGGGTAAGACGACGCTGATGAATATCCTGTTCGGCCATTATGCAGCCGACGCAGGCTCTGTCAGGGTGTTCGGCGAAGAGCTGCCTCCGGGCCTTCCACGCGCAGCGATCGAGGTGGGTGTGGGAATGGTTCACCAGCACTTCACGCTTGCGGGCAACCTCACCGTTCTTGAAAACGTCATGCTTGGCTCCGAACCCTTGACGCGCGCGCGTTCCGCTCGTGGTGAGGCGCGCGAAAAGCTGTTGCAGATCGCAGAGCGGTTTGGCCTGCCCGTGAACCCCGAGGCCAAGGTTCGGTCGCTTTCCGTAGGAGAACGCCAGCGTGTTGAAATTCTTAAAGCGCTCTACCGCGACGCGCGCATATTGATCCTGGATGAACCTACCGCCGTTCTGGCCCGGCCCGAGGCGATGCGCCTGTTCGAGACCCTGCGCGACATGACGAAAGAGGGTCTTTCGCTTATCTTCATCAGCCACAAACTGCATGAGGTCATGGCTGCCTCTGACCGTGTGGCAGTGCTACGCGGCGGCAAGATGGTTGCAGAACGCAAAACCTCTGAAACCAACCCCGGAGAGCTGGCGGAACTGATGGTTGGCCGCAAAGTGGAACGGCCCGTACGCCATGACCATAAGATTGGCGCGCCAGTTTTGATTGCAAAAAATGTGCGCGTGGAAGAGGACGGTGAGTTGCGTCTGGATGACGTGTCATTCACCGTCCATACTGGTGAAATCCTTGGTATCGTTGGCGTTTCAGGCAATGGTCAGGCTTCGCTCGGCGGGTTGCTTTCTGGGCTGCTTCACCCAAGCGCCGGGCAGCTGACACTTCTGGACGAAGATATCGGTCATCTGGGGCCGCGCGGCATGATCCGTGCGGGGGCTGGTAGAGTACCGGAAGACCGACACGCGGAAGGCGTAGTAGGCGAGTTGAGCCTGTGGGAAAATGCGGTGCTCGAACGGCTGCGTACACCAGAGTTTTCGCGCCGCGGCTTTGTCCGGCAAGGCGCCGCTCGCGATTACACCTCAGGGCTGATCGAACGTTTTGATATCCGTGGTGCCAGTCCCGACACGCGAACAAGGCTGTTGTCTGGCGGCAATATGCAAAAGCTTATCCTCGGTCGGGTCCTGACCAACGGACCGCGTTTTGTGCTCGCCAACCAGCCGACGCGCGGCCTTGATGAAGGGGCAATTGCCGCCGTTCATGCCGAGCTTTTGGCTGCCCGGGCCGAAGGCGCAGCAATCTTGCTCATCTCTGAAGAACTGGAAGAAGCCGTGGCCCTGTCAGACCGTATACAGGCCATCGTTAAAGGGCGCTTGTCGGAGCCCATATCCGCCAACGAGGCTGACCCGCAACGTCTTGGCCTGATGATGGCGGGTGTTTGGAAGGAAAATGATGATGCGGCTTGAACGACGCACACATGTGCCACTGCACCTTGTGATCATTGCGCCGCTGGCCGCGATCTTTACTGCGTTACTTCTCGCTGCGGGTCTCATCGCAGCTGCGGGTGTAAACCCACTCACGGCGTATGGCGAAATGCTGACTGGTGCGCTTGGCTCCCGCCTTTCGATCACCGAGATGCTGACCCGCGCCACACCGCTCATTTTCACAGGGCTTGCTGCGGCAGTCGCCTTCCGCGCGCGACTTTGGAACATCGGAGGTGAGGGGCAGTTCTTTGTTGGTGCGCTGGTCACCGCTTGGATCGGGCATTCGCTCGGGGTTCCGGGATGGATTGGTATTCCACTTTTGATGCTAGCAGGCATGACTGCGGGCGCGGCTCTTTTGGCGGGACCTGCCTATTTGCGCCTGCGTTTCGGGGTGGATGAGGTGGTGACGACCCTTCTGCTCAACTTCATCGTAATCCTTTTTGTGGGCCTCATGATTGAAGGCCCGATGCGCGATCCGTTGGCCTTTGGGTGGCCCTCTTCAGTGCCCGTAGACGGAGATTTTCGGCTCCCGGATCTGATCCCGCGCACGCGTCTGCATATCGGGCTGCTTTTTGCCATCGCAGCAGCAGGCGCCGTTTGGCTGATCCTGGCGCGCACGGTTTTTGGCGCTGAAACGCGCGCCGCAGGTTTGAACGCCAGTGCCGCTGCCTTTGCCGGAATATCCCTACCCCGAACGATCATGGGCGTAGCTCTGCTTTCGGGCGCCCTGGCGGGGCTCGCCGGGTCTGTCGAAGTCATGGGTGTAACGGCAGGGGTCACCACCACCATGAGCCCCGGTTTTGGCTATGCAGGCATCGTTGTCGCCATGCTCGCCGCCTTGCATCCGGCCGGCGTCGTTGCTGCCGCTGTTTTCGTTGCCACAGTCTTCGTCGGGGCCGACGCTATGAGCCGCGCAACCGGTGTTCCCAGTTTCATCGCTGATGTGATTGTAGCGCTCTGTTTGCTTACCATGATCGTGGCCCTTCTTTTCACAACCTACCGGGTGCGCCGATGAGTGATGCAATTGATCTGCTGCTGAATACCAGCTTGTGGGCTTCCGTGTTGCGTATTGCCACGCCACTCATATTCGGCGTCCTTGGCGCATTGCTCTGCGAACGTTCGGGCGTGCTCAATCTGGGAATCGAGGGGATCATGACCATGGGCGCGATGAGCGGATGGCTTGCCGTCTACATGGGTGCACCGTTGCTCGTGGGCCTGATGATTGCGGCCCTTTGCGGCGCCGTGATGGGCTTGCTGCATGCCATGCTGACGGTTCCGCTTGGGCTTTCGCAACATGTATCGGGGCTTGGTATTACGCTGTTTGCATCTGCTTTGGCCTACTACCTCTACAGGCTACTTGTCGAAGTGGGTGACTTGCCCCCAACGATAGAGCCTTTCCAGCCACTCAATGTTCCTGGGCTTTCCGACATACCTGTTCTAGGTCCGATCCTGTTTTCCCAGGCCCTGCCGACTTATCTGGCGCTCTTTGCTGTGGCTGCAATGGCGTATGTCCTTGCCCGAACACCGTTAGGGCTGGCCATTCGGATGACCGGTGAAAACCCGCATGCGGTCGAGGCGCAGGGGTTGAACCCCATCCGCATCCGCATCGGCGCAGTTGTTGTCGGATCGGCTTTGATGGCGGTGGGCGGGGCTTTCCTGACGACAACGGCGTTTAACAGCTTTTTCCCGGGTATGGTTCAGGGGCGGGGCTGGATTTGCATTGCGCTGGTCGTCTTCGCCAGCTGGCGGCCCGGCAAGGCGCTGATTGGCGCGGTATTATTCGCATTCTTTGATGCATACCAGCTGCGGCTGCAGACTGCGATTGAAGGCGTACCCTACCAGCTCTTCCTGATGGCGCCTTACGTACTTTCCATCGTCGCGCTCGTCCTTGTCGCCCGCAGAGCCGAAATACCTGCCGCGTTGATGGCACCCTACCGGCGCGGAGAACGTTAGCGGCATTCGTTCGCGCATATTGGCCGGAATTGAACAAGAAAAAAGAATTCGCACTGCAAGACTGAACGGGTGTTGTCGCGATAACTTGCGGCGCACCAAGGAATGCTGATACCCGGATCTCAAGCGGCTTAGTTTGCGGCATTCCTAGCGTCAAATGGCCGAAACGGTGATTTCGGATTGTTTAGGCTGAGCGACGACGTGCTGGGACACAGAAGCAATTCCGAACGGCTGAATGGGTTGCCACGAACCTCTGAAAGCCGCCTGGAGACAGATGGCCTTGCATCGTCCGTTCCCGTTTTCGGAATGCGAGATGGCTGTTTTCAGCGCGGTTATTGAGACCCGTGTGCGACCAATGCTTCAAATCTTGAGCGACCTCGCGCCCAGCGGCGCCATATGAGCGCAGCTTGTCTGTGATGGCTTGCTTGGGAATGAAGCCGAGGCGTTTTTTTCAGGTGGCGTAAAAGGCGTTTTGCAGCCCGTTTGCCCCAATTCGGTTGGAGGACTTCGCCCAGCACAACGCCATGCTGATCGACTGCGCGCCAAAGCCAATACTTGCGACCAGAGATGCTCACGACAACTTCATCAAGGAGCCAGACGTCGCCTTGTCGACCCTGTTTCCAAAACCCCGGACGAGATGCATAAACAGACAAACTGCATATCCAGAAGAGATCATCAATGTTTTCACGCGAGGTTCTGTCGCAAACTTTTCAGATGGCAGAGCATTAGTGGAATTGGTGAGCGGTTTACCCTGCCAGTTGGGCGAACTGCTGAAACGGACGGAGGCCGGTTGTGAATTGGCCTTTGCGGATCATGTTGACCATTTCTATGCCTGCCAGGACGGATGCGGCTGAAGCGAAAGATTTGAATCCCAGCATGGGTCTGATCCTTCGTTTGATGAAACGGTGATCTTGCTCAATGATGTTATTGAGGTATTTCTGCCTGACCAATTCGATCGGGATCGGGCAGCCATAGCTTTTGAGCATCTTGCTGATCGCCTTGATGCCAGCTGTATTGGCTCCACTTTTGTCGATGACGATCTTGCGCGGTAGACCGTTCACCTCAAGCGCGCGGGCGAAGAACTTCGTCGCTGCGGCTTTATTCCGGCGATGGGACAACATGAAATCTAGGGTTTTCCGTGGTTGTCGATCACTCGGCAAAGAAAAGCCCACACGCCTTTCACTATCACATTGGTTTCATCCATGCGCCACGAACGGTCGGCGGGGCGCTTTCTATACCGTGCTGCTTCGGCAATGGGACCAGTATATCGACTGACCCAACGGTTCAGCGTAGCATGATCCAGATCAACGCCGCGTTCCGCCATGATTTCTTCCAGACCCCGGTATGACACACCGTAGCGCAAGCAGAAGAAAACCGCGTGCAAGATCACGTCTTTCGGAAAATGCGTGCCCTTAAATGAGATCGCCACGGGTTGCTCCTGTCATGTCCCGGCACGCGTTAACAGAACTGCGTTCAATCTGACAGGTGCGGTAGAGTTTGCGACAGAACCTACGGCGTGTCGCAAACGAGCACATGACAAAAATCACCTTCACGCGCCTACCCGAGATTGCGGTCGAGGATATTGCGGAGCATATGTCCGATCCAGTTCTGGCTCTGCACATGCCTTTGCTCCAAGGCAATTGGGATGAGCGGCGCACAGCTGACTTCGTGGCAATGAAGGAAGCCAAGTGGGCGCAGGACGGGTTGGGCCATTGGGCGATTCTGGCGGACGGCGCGTATGTGGGATGGGGCGGCTTTCAGCGTGAAGGTCCTGACTGGGACTTCGGCCTCGTGCTGAAACCCTCAGTCTTCGGGTTGGGGATGAGGATAACCGCTCAAGCGCTGGAGTTTGCGCACGGCGACGATCGTATCCCATCCGTGACGCTCCTGCTTCCTCCTAGTCGCACAAAGTTAGGGGCTTTGAAGCGCATGGGCGCAGAGTTTGATGGCGAGATGACACTCGATGGATCGCTGTTCCGAAAGTACCGCCTTGTAACCAGCGCCCCTTGAGACCAGCCCATGACCGGCCTTCGACTTGCAGTCAGGTTTCTGCGATCGCAACCCGCATTGCAGACATTCGCAGTAAGCGGAAATCACCTGCAGCTCAAACTAATGCTTCGCGCGTCGTTGCGACCGAACACTTTGATGGAAAAGACATTCACCAACTAAGGTACCCGCCGTCGGTGCGGATCGCGGCGAGGTACGGCGCTGAACCCCTTTTGGTCAATGCCGTGCGAGGCATTAGTGGCTGGCAGCCATGGCAAAGTTGCAGATGTATATTTTTCTGGACGTCAGATCAGATCAAACTTGCACGATTGTGATGCAAACTTCTTTTTTGCAACGCGTCACATTCAATGGCTCAAGCCGGCTAATCCATTCTGTTCGAATTTTCGAGGTTTCGAGTGTTCGTGATGCGGTAATATTGGCATGCAGTATGCCACACGGTGGTACTGGGGTGACCCCGTGTGGCATTGTCTTACGCAATCAGGTTTTGGTCGATCACCTCGAACGAGAATTCGTCGACTGTAAACATGGTGTCGTCGATCGCTGACAGCTCTACCGCATCAAAGGTTGTGCGCCCGAGTGAGCCCGAGAAATCACCGTCGTCAGCATCCGCCACCATGGTGCCGACAAGAACACCGTCATCGTAGAAGGCAACCTCGACTTCACCGCTGCCGTGACTGTCGCCAAAGCTAAAGATGAACTCCACTGCTTCTAGGTCCGTGTCTTCCAGAGCAATTCTGAGGCTTTCGTCACCGTCAACCGATGCAGCATCGCGGCTAAACAACGAGTCGTCGAATGAGAACACGCCAATCGCCCCATGTTTGATCGCAACCAGCTCGAAATTGGTTGGATCGATCGCATCCACTTTGATACCCACATCCGAAAACGTGAGACTGTTGCGCACCGGGCCAAGCCGGTCGACATCCACAACTTCGCCATCGATGCTTTCAAAGGCCTTGGTTTTGAACCAGCGGCCCGCTTCGAACTCAACGGCCAAACTCTGGGTTTCTGGAATGAACAGGCTTGCCACCATGGGATCGTGATCCGAGGCGCGCCCGCTGGTTGCGGCGAACTCTGAATTGACGTGAACGATGTCAACCTGTGCGCCGGAATGCAGATCCTCGGACACCAGAATATGATCCAACGACTGGCTGTTGCCCTGAAACTCAAAGCTATAGCGTTCGTCTTCCGGGATATCGTTTGTCAGGTTGACGAGGTCGGTATTGGCCTCAAGGTCAGCTACGGGTGAGACAAATTCAAATTCGTTGAAGTCACCCAACACAACTGCATTGGCGCCATCACCCAGTCCGTTGACGAAATCCTGAACAGCCTGGCTCTGGGCCTGGCGCTCATCCAGACTGCCGTTCACATCAACGTCTTCTTGGCGAGCGGCAAAGTCCTGTTCGGTTCCCAAGATAGGCGCAGAACCACCTTTGGATGAAAAGTGATTGTTGACCACCGTGACGGTTTCACCGTTGAAAACAAAATCTGCGACCAATGGCAAACGTGCGCCCTCAAAGGCCTCGCCTTCACCTTGCCCACTGATGGTCTGCACGGATCCTTCCACTAACGAGACACGATCAGGATTGTAGAGAAAGGCGGTGCGGATGTTGCCGCCGGGCTGACCCCCGGATGTTCCGTCCCCGATAAAGGTGTTGTCGATCACCTCATAAGCCGGACCACCCGCCGCCAAGATAGCTGCGGCCAGTTCCGCCAGGGTTTCCGACGCCGAAACGGTTCCGTCATCGTCCGAGCCCGAATTGTCCTGCACCTCTTGCAGACCAATGATGTCCGGGCTGTTGAGGTTATTGGTGATCTGCTCGGCAATGGCGGCAAACCGACCGTCGGCGACATCTTGGTCGCCGTCGCCATCATTGGGGTCGAGGTTAAGAACATTGTATGTCGCAATCGTCAGCTCGTTGCCTGAACTGGCTAGGGTGGTCGTTTCCTGTTCCAACCCTGCTGACTGGATATTTGGTGTAAAATCCTCGGTCGGCAGGATTTCGTAGTTTCCGAAACTATAGCCCACCACACCCGTGACGTCGCCAAGGTGATCGCCGACATTCACCGTGGGAAAGTCGAAATCGAAAATTCCACTGTCTTCGTCGATCTGGATTTTCTCAGGATTGAAGTCGTCTGGTGAGATATTGAGCGTTCCGCGCTCAGAAAGGCCGGTTGCGCCACTACCCTGATCGGCAACCGCAAAGATTTCACCGAACCGGCTGGTTCCGCTGACGGCTTGCAAATCCGTTGCAGTCACGCGCATCCCTTCCAGGCTTTCGAAGAAGTCGATGCCATCCTGGGTTGGATCGAATGAGGCAAACGCATCATCGTCGATGCTTTGGTTGGGCACCGCCCGCTCACCCGGATCATTGCCAATCAGAACCGCTTCGGGCAGCGCATTGCCCGATGACTGCACCTCCAGGTCAAAAACATTGGTCAGTTGGGTGGTCGGCAGGTTGCCACTGCCTGTGCCTCCGGGAAAGAACTCGGCAACGGTTCCACCCACGGAAATGGCGTCACCCACGGTGACGGTCGGGTTCGATCCAGTGAACACAAAAATCGCATCCGAGGTCGCATCGTTGCCATCGCCATCAGGGTCCTGCAGATAGAACCCGTTGGAATCCACCGCGGTGACGATGCCGCTGGTTGAAACCATGTCGCCCAGAACACTCGACGGTCCGGCGGGCAGGTTCGCGAAGAAATCCGCAACCGTTTGTCCATCTGCAAGAACAAATTCAGACACGTGGCCCGCGCCCTGGATTTCATAGATCGACACGATTTCAATGTCGCTTGCCGAGATGGACACCTCGACAACAGGGGCCAGAATACCGTCGAATGCGGGATCGTCCGAGGTTACCGTGTGCTGAATGTCCACGACCTCGGCCGCTTCGGGCAAATCGTCGTCAACGGCGGTGACGGCGATTTGTTGAGGCTGGTCAAAGTTGGTAGCGTCAAACACCAGTTCAGTTGGCACGACGTCAAGATCAGCCCCTGCGGCTATGGTGATCGTGACCGGCTGTTCGGGCGCGACTGACAACGTGACTTCATATGTATCTGCCATTCCCCCTTCATCGGTCGTCAGGTCCAAATCATTTATGATGACCGATGGCGAGGGCGCGGCATCCGTGACGGTGAACCCCGCAGGTTCAACATCTTCAATCCTGGTATTGCTGGTTTTCCAGTTGGCCGGGTCGTTGATGGCGGCCTGTAATTCGGCCTTTGTACCGGAAAGCGGGCCGCTATAAACACCGTTGTCGGTTTCGGTGAGGGCAATTGCGCTGGTGCCGACGGTCAACCCCGAGGGCAGTGCAGACGTATTCGACGATGTTGCGTCAGGCTCATATCCGTCCCCATTGAAATAAACCGATGCGACAAAACTGGGCGTGTCGTCGTCACCCTGATACGCGTGGATCTGATCACCGCTGGCCGAAAAGTTCGGCCCGGTAAATGCGGGGTTGATCACCATACCCGCAGCAATGTTTGCGGGTGCCGTCCAGACGAATATACCCTCACTGCTGCGGAAACCGCCGGCTGCGAACCAACCGTTATCAGTGAACTTGACCTCGGTTCCTGCCTCGATGTCGGTCAAAGCAACAAATGTGAACTCGTCGGGATTGTCGGAATTGAACCCGGTAAACGCAATGTCACCCGCAGCCAGTGTAGTAACCATGTGAGCCTCGCTTTTTTGATCTGGTGAAAAAACAGCGGGTCGGGATCCGACTCGCCACAGCACAACTCACGGTAGCTCAACCTGGAGATGTTAGTTACATGCCTGTTCGTAGCCGGCCTAATACGGCGGAGCTTTGCCGTCTGAAATCACGGCAAGGTATTTCGATCTGTGTTCTGCAGTCCAACGCTCTACGATCCGAGCCCAGGGTCTCCGTATTTTCTTGGGATGTCGGCCGGTACCGTCATGTGACTTTTTCGACGTAACTGGCGGGAAACCTTCGCTACCGACGAAATTTTAGTCTGGATGTGACGGCAGTAGGATGGACCAAGCCCTCGTGTAACTGACTTGTTCGAACTGTTGCGCACGGCCCGAACCGGATGAGGTGGATGGCTCCTTTCCTAGCAGTCGATGACAACTGCACTTTGGCACATTCGATGCCGGTGGAGCAGGAGCCACCCACCTCATCCGTTTTGAGCTCAAAGCGGAATATTAGATTCCCCGGCTCTCCCCTGTCATCCGTGATATCGTTTACAGGCTTGCGGTTGGTAAGCGGGGCACAATGGGGGAATTGGGGATGACGAGCGACATTACGGTTGTTGG
The DNA here is from genome assembly GCF_059609785.1 of Ruegeria sp. YTSC003. Classification (NCBI taxonomy): domain Bacteria; kingdom Pseudomonadati; phylum Pseudomonadota; class Alphaproteobacteria; order Rhodobacterales; family Roseobacteraceae; genus Ruegeria; species Ruegeria sp. YTSC003. The sequence continues at coordinate 46,930 of NZ_JBXWMK010000016.1, forward strand.
ACTGGGCGCAATGGGAACTGCTCTGGCAACCGCGCTCTTGGACTCCGGGCGTAACGTTACCGTCTGGAACCGCACGCAGGACAAAATGACCTCCTTGGTGGATCGGGGTGCGCGGGTGGCTGATGATTTGGATGAGGCCATTTCGGCAAGCCCCAGGACATTGATCTGCCTTCTCAACTACTCAACCACAAACGCTCTTTTTGATACTCCTCCAGTCTCAAAGGCGGCCGCCGGTAGAAACATTATTCAGCTTGGCACTTCGTCGCCGCAAGAATCAGAGGATAGTAGAAAGCAATTTAACAATTGGGGCGCAGGTTACCTTGACGGCACGATAATGTGTTGGCCAGGCGATATCGGAACGTCAACCGGCCGGATAGCGGTCGCCGGAGACGAAATCGCATTTTCAGATAGCAAGGCAAACCTTGACGTACTCGCCGGCGATTTACGCTACTTGGGTTCGAACGTCCGCTCGGCAGCGACTTTGGAGCTTGCGTTTCTTTCACGCCTCCTTGGCATCATATTTGGGAGTATTCATGGATCGCTCGTCTGCGAAGCAGAGGGATTGCCTGTGTCTGAGTTCACGTCCATCCTTCCCGCAGGTGACAGGGCTATCCCACTTACCGAAGCAATCCATGCAGGTTCCTTCGACGAGATTTCTGGCGGCGGCGCATCAGTTGAAGTGGCGGGAGAGGCGGTCACTGGGTTGTACGATCACGCTGTTTCTATGGGTATCAACACTGAACTACCAACTGTAATGCGCAATTGGGTCAAACGTGCGCAGGACGCTGGCTTTGGAAAACAGGAAACTGCAGCAATCATCAAAGCGCTTCGGAAAAATTGAGGCGCCAATTGTCCGCTGCGTCCTGCTTTGCGGCCTTTCCAATTCGCCAGAAAACGTTCATTCAAGCTACGCACACTCAAACCTCAGCACGGCCACCCCTTATGCCTCTTCCCACTCCCCAAGCCGTCGTATTCGATATGGATGGCCTGTTGCTCGACACCGAGCGTGTATACTTCGAGGGCTTCCGTACAACGCTTGACGCTCTCGGATTGCCGCGAGACGACGACCTGTTCCGTCGGCTAGTCGGCACAAACCGTGCGCTGGGACGCCGACTTTTAACCGAAGGGCTAGCTGGGCGCGTCACGCTGGAAGAATTTGATGCCGTCTGGGACGCCGAAATCGCGCAACGGCTGGCGGATTGCATCCCTGTCAAACCGGGTGCGCGCGCGATGGCAGAACACCTACGCGAGCGGGATATACCTTACATCATCGCCACCAGCACCCAGACAGAAAAGGCGCATCTGCATCTCGAGCGAGCGGGTCTCAGCGCGCTTTTTCGCGACGTAGTAGGCGGCGATCAGGTCGCTGCCAGCAAGCCTGCGCCAGATATCTACCTACATGCCACAGCACGCCTGGGTCAGGATCCGTCAAACTGCGTTGCGTTCGAGGATTCGCCCAACGGCGTCCGCGCGGCCCACGCGGCAGGCCTCATTACGGTGCAAGTCCCCGATATCGTCGCCCCCGACGCCGAACTACGTGCACTCGGGCATCACATCGCCAGCAACATCATCGCCGGGGCCCACGCGGTTGGTCTGATGGCAGTTCCGGAATAGAAAGCTGACCATCGCGCAAATGCAGCGAAAGCGCAGATTGTCCCGCCTACCTGTGAATTTGAGTCGTCTTGATCGCTGCGCTGAGCACGATTGACCGTTCTTCTCGCTGAGTAGCGGCAAGCTGACCAATGCTTGCGCAGCAGTTTTTTTGCTATGTGCTCACGCAGCACAAAACTGCGATGACCGGGTTGGGCTCGCACTGACACCTTCGCCGCGATCTGCACCAAAGCTCCTGTAACACCGGGCCACGTTTTGCCTGCGCGTGAGCTATTGGGTGATTTGTTGATGGCAACCGGTGACGCGGACCGAGCAGCGGAGGCGTATCAGTCCGTTCTAACATCTTCTCCCAATCGTAAACGAAGTATTCTTGGGATGGAGAAGGCGACAAAACAGTCAGTTAAAGCGGGGGTTTAATCCGCAAACAAGTAACGCGTTGACCCGCCCCTTGGAACTGCCACTAGATCAAACGGGGTGTTTGAGTCAGTGCGGCAAAACTGTGTATTGTCCTCTCACACACCATCTTTACCTGGCACCGAGCGTCCCCGAAGTCCGGCGGGTTATAGATCGCACTTATGCGAAACTGACAGAAGCTTGAAAAAACGGCTGAACGGAAGCGTTACAAAACGCCAGAATCCAATATTCTCGTATGTCGTTCTGACGCCGTCGAACTGGTTCAAACCGGAACTTTACAGCAGCGGTCAATTTCCTTGATTTCTAGCTTCCAGCCGCTCCAGATTTACAACTGTGGAAAGCATTAACCGATCATGGCTCCAATCCTGAGTTTGACGGATTGATGCAGAACCAATGGCAAGGACTGTAGCCAAGGTTAATGTCATCCCGAGAAACGCTGCTGGTAAGTGTGTCGTCGTGATTGGCGCCTCAGTCAGCGCGACTACGCGTTGCCGCAATACATGCTTTGCCTTGGTGCCGTTCACCAAAGCCACGTGAAGAACGCGTGGGTTACTCAAAGCGACTGACCGCGCACAATAGTCCAACAGGCAAGCGGTATAGTCTTTTGCGTTGATCCCTTTGCGCGACACCACAGATTGATCACAGGCCAGTTCCCGAAGTCGGTCAAACTGATGCTTCAATACAAGATAAGCCGGGTTCCAGAACAATACTGGTCGCAGGAGTTCGAAGCCCAATTCCCACTCCACATCCCTAGCACGGATATGCTGGAACTCATGAGCCAGCGCGAACCGGAGTTCGGCTGGCGCGTTCAACAGATGGCTGGGCAAAACGACATGCCGGCGACGCAAGCCCCGCACGGCAAAGGGCACGGTTACACGGTCGGACAGGCGAATATCTACATTCGATGAGCGGCGCCAAAGGAAGCTGGATTTTACAGCCTTACGAATAGCCCAAGCATCGCGCATTACCCTGATCGCCAACATTGCCGAAATCAGCGCCAGCGCGATCGAAGCGTAGGTTACAAAGGCATTGTTGCCGGACAATACGTGATCAATCCATCGCTCGCGGCTATTCAGCAGCGCTTCGAATTGCGCTGCTGGCATAGCGATGTCGCCGCGCAAGTAGGCGGCAACAGCAATGTCACCCAATGCCACTGCACGTCCCGGCCAAACCAGACCGGCAATTGTCGAAACACCCAGTGCCAAAAACGGGCTCAGTACAACACAAATGCATAGCGTCTTGAGGGAACGGAGTTGCGCAACAAAGCCATATCGCATCGATGTTCGACCCAACGCCGCGCGGGCAGCCAGCCAAATTAACGCTGACAATCCAAGCACAATATTGAACTCGAGAAACGCGTCGAGAACCGGTTTAACCGCCGTCATTTTGCAGTCTCCTCTCTACCAGTGCTCGAATTTCCTCCAGATCATCTTCTGTCAGTCCCGCATCGTCGACCAGCCTTGCAACCAACGTTGCAGGGGTGTCGTCGAACAACGTCCGGGAAAGATTTTGCAGCGAACGCGACTGATACCTGTCTTTTTCCAGAAGTGGCCGATACGTCAGCGACTTGCCGTTTTTCTCACTTTCTACAAATCCCTTTTCATCGAGGATGCGCAAAATTGTTGCGCCAGATGTGTAGGCCAGATTTCGATCCGGCGGCAAACGATCAAGAACATCTCGGACTGAGCCCTGACCCAGCGCCCAGAGCTCGTTCATGAACTCCAGCTCTACTTCGGTCAGTAAGTTTGTTGTTTTTTTCTTTCGCATCAGTCTCGGTGTCGCCATTTTTTAGTATGCCTGACAGACAAGCATCCTTTCGCAGTTTCGCAAAGCTTAAACTTTCCAGAAGACGAAGATGCCCCAACCGATGGACAAAAACAGCGGCGTCCAAACCGGTTGCCCAACCAATCCGAGCCAGGCCAGAAAGATGTAGGCAGCCCCGAGAAGCGTGATGAAGAGACGATCGCCGAGCGTGGTGGTCAGACCCAATACGCCGCGCCGCTCAATCCCGTCGCGATATTTGAAGCCTTCGAGAACGCCAATCAGCGCGATGGCTGAGAATATCCCAACGAAAACTGCAAGTGTCGCAGGCGTCCAGGCCATCCAGAAATCGGGCCACAAAGGGTCGGTCCAGGAAAATCCCTTTTTCTCTTGTTGGCCAACGTTGCCCCATCCGGTCTGAGCCTGAGCCAAGGTTGTCGTAGGTAGGAAAGGGAGGATGAGAAGAAATTTACGCATATCGAACCTCACACACGACCCATCGCGAAACCGCGCGCGATGTAGTTGCGGACAAACCAAATGACGATGGCTCCGGGGATGATGGTCAGGGTTCCGGCAGCGGCCAGCAGGCCCAGCTCGTACCCGGCGCTGGAGGCAGTACGCGTCATGACGGCCGCGATGGGTTTAGCCTCCACTGCAGTCAGGGTTTTGGCCAACAGCATCTCGACCCACGAAAACATGAAACAAAAGAAGGCCGCGACACCGACACCCGCTTTGATGTTCGGCAGGAAAATCGTCACGAAGAAACGTGGGAACGAATAGCCATCCACATAGGCGGTCTCATCCAGTTCTTTGGGAATGCCGCGCATGAAACCTTCCAGGATCCAAACAGCCAACGGCACGTTGAACAGTGTATGGGCAAGTGCCACGGCCAGATATGTGTCGAACAATCCGATAGACGAGTACAGCTGGAAGAAAGGCAGCGCAAACACCGCAGCCGGAGCCATACGGTTGGTCAGCAGCCAAAAGAACAGCTGCTTGTCACCAAGGAACCGATAGCGCGAGAACGCATAAGCGGCGGGCAAGGCCACACAAACGGAAAGCACCGTGTTGATTGTCACGTAGGCAATCGAATTTATGTAGCCCCAATACCACGTCGGATCTGTGAAGATGGTGATGTAATTCTCCAGCGTGAAGGTCTGCGGGAACAGGGAAAAGCCCGACAGAATCTCGTTCGTGGTCTTGAAGGACATCGCCACCAGCCAATAGATCGGCAGCATCAGAAACGCGATATAGAGGATTGGGATAAGGGACCGCTTCTTCATTGCGCGTCATCCTTTGTCATCAGAGTGTAGAAGACCCAAGACACCAGCAGCGTGATGGCGAAGTAGATCAGGCTCATCGCGGCTGCAGGGCCAAGGTCGAACTGTCCCAGAGCGATCTTCACAAGGTCGATCGACAGCAAGGTTGTTGAATTGCCGGGGCCTCCGCCGGTCAGAACGAAGGGCTCGGTATAGATGTTGAAACTGTCCATGAACCGCAGCAGTACTGCGATGGTCAGGACTGTTTTCATCTTGGGCAGCTGGATGTAGCGGAATACCGACCACGGGCTGGCGCCGTCAATCTTGGCGGCCTGATAATAGGCGTCCGGGATCGACACGAGGCCAGCGTAGCAGAGTAGTACGACCAATGAAGTCCAGTGCCAGACATCCATGATGACGACCGTGATCCACGCCGACAGCGGCTGCTGCGTCATGTCATAGTTGATGCCCAAAACGTCATTTAGGAAATAGCCCAGCAAGCCGATCTTGGGCAGAGTAAAGATATTCCACATCGACCCGACTACATTCCATGGGATCAGCATCGGCAGAGCCATGAGAACCAGACAAACAGGAACCCAGAACCCTTTGCGCGGCATCGACAGGGCTACGATGATGCCCAAGGGCACCTCAATCAGCAGGATCAGGAAAGTGAACAGGAACTGCCGTCCAAGCGCAGCCTGAAACCGATCAGAGCGCAGGATCTGTTCGAACCAGCCCAGTCCCTCCCAGAAAAACTGGTTGTTGCCGAAGGTCTCCTGCACTGAGTAGTTGACCACCGTCATCATCGGCACCAGCGCGTTGAACGCGACGAGTGCCAGCACCGGCAAGACAAAGAACCATGCCTTTTGGTTTTCCGTTCTCATTGTGCCCGCTCCTCGCTTGCGATCCAGCCGTCGCGGTAGACGCGCGATTGTTCAGGTTTGAATTGCAGGAAGACTTGTGATCCCGGTTCCGGGACACTGTGTTCAGTTACTGCTTTCAGCGCTGTGTTACCGACCATGGCGCTGACCACGTAGTGACGGCCAATATCCGAGACCTTGGTTACATGTGCAGGGATACCTGTGTCACCGAACCCCACATATTCGGGGCGGATGCCCAGATCGGTGCGACCGCCATCACCATGGGTCGGACCTTCCAGCATCACTTCGTGGCCTTCGAAAACGGCGCGGTCGTCCCTGGCTTCACAGGGCAGAACGTTCATGCCGGGAGAGCCGATGAAGTGACCAACAAACGTGTGCTGAGGACGTTCGAACAGCTCGACAGGCGTGCCGATCTGAACCACTTCACCGTCTTGCATCACGACCACTTCGTCCGCGAAGGTCAGCGCCTCAGTCTGGTCGTGGGTCACGTAAATCATCGTGGCTTTGACGCGCTGATGCAGTTCCTTCAGTTTCGACCGCAGTTTCCATTTCAGGTGTGGGTCGATCACAGTCAGCGGTTCGTCGAACATCACCGCATTCACGTCATCACGCACTAAACCGCGCCCCATCGAGATCTTCTGTTTGTTGTCGGGGCTAAGGCCCGACGCGCGGGTTCTCAGTAACTCGGTGACGTCCAGCATCTCGGCTATCTCATCAACGCGGCGTTTGATTGTCGCGGCGTCGACACCTCGATTTTTCAGCGGAAAAGCCAGGTTTTCACCCACGGTCATCGTGTCGTAGATCACCGGAAACTGGAACACCTGCGCGATATTGCGTTGATCTGGCGGCAAGGCCGTCACGTCGCGGTCATCGAACAGGATCTGCCCTTCAGACGGTGTCAGAAGGCCGGAAATGATGTTTAGCAACGTGGACTTCCCGCAACCTGATGGCCCCAACAGGGCATACGCCCCGCCATCGCGCCAGGTCACGTCAATTTCCTTCAGCGCGTAGTCATCCGGGCCTTTTGGCGTCGGCATATAGCTGTGTTTAAGGTTTGAAAGCTTGATCTGTGCCATGTCAGGCTACCCTTTTGCCGTCTTGGCCGAAATACCGGCAATGGGCCGGGTTCATGAAAAAACGATGGTCTTCGCCCACCTGATAGGGATGTACACCAGCTGCCAAAGAGACCCACGCATCGTCCCCATGCTGGAAATGAGCGCTGGAATCCGACCCTGACAATTCGGTTACAATCACCCGACCGGTCAGTTCCACATCCGCATCCGAGGTGCGGATTGGTGTCACTCGGTGCGGCCGCACTGCGACCATGTACTCGCCATCGGTCATATCTGCGACCTGCCAGCCGCCTCCACCCGCCAATCGCGCTTGTGCACCGGACACGGTGACGCGGGCCACATTGATCGGCGGGTCTGAAAACACGCGCGCAGCGGCAATATTCTCAGGGTTGCGATAGATATCAGCAGTCGGGCCGAATTGAGTAACGCGACCGTCTTCCATAAGGGCGGTATATCCACCCAAAAGCAGCGCCTCTTCGGGTTCCGAGGTGGCGTAAACCACCACCGCCCCACGACCGGCAAACAGGTCGGGTAGCTGCTCGCGCAGTTCTTCGCGCAGCTTGTAATCCAGGTTGGCCAACGGTTCATCGAGGAACACGGCTCGGCTTTCTTTTGCGATGGCACGGGCCAACGCGGTACGTTGTTGTTGGCCGCCTGACAACTCATGCGGTCGGCGATGCAACATCGGGCGCAGCTGCAGCAAGTCGGCGGCCTCTTCCACGCGTCCTTCAATCTCGGATTTCGCCATCCCTGCCACACGCAAAGGTGAGGCGATGTTGTCAAAAACAGTCATATGCGGATAGTTCACGAAGAACTGGTGCACGAGGCTGATCTGCCGCTTTTGCGTGTTCAGCCTTGTGACGTCCTGCCCGTCCATCAGCACCTTGCCTGAGGCGACCGGGTCCAGCCCGGCCATCATCTTGATCAGAGAAGTTTTGCCCGATCCCGTCGCGCCCAGCAGTACATTGAAATGGCCGGTTTGCAGCGTCAGGGTCGTGGGCTTGATATGGATAACGTTGCCAACGCGTTTGGTGGCATCTTGTAGTTCGATCATGTCCGTGGGTTCCGGTTCTTCAGTGCGTCGCACTGGCCTTGAGGTGGGGATGCCTAAAGCGGCATCCCCGGGTTTCAATGGCTTATTGAGACTGCCAGCGCTGAACCAGTTCGTCATAGTTGACGGTTTGACCCTGCGGCTTTTCGTTCTCGAGCTTGGCTTTGGGCGAGCCTGCTTTTTCCAACCAGAACGACGCATCCTGCGGCTCGTTCAAGCGGGGACCACAGCCACCGTAGACACCGGCGCTTTCATCCGCGGCCTGCATGCGGGCCATGGTGATGTCCATCTCTTCAGCCAGACGGTCCATCGCCTCTTGCGGGGTGAATGCGCCCGAGTTCACGTCACCGATCTGCTGCCACCAGATCTGGGCCAGCTTCGGATAGTCCGGCACGTTGATGCCGGTCGGCGACCATGCCACACGATCAGGCGAGCGGTAGAACTCGACCAGACCACCCAGCTTGGGTGCGCGTTCGGTGAACGACTCGTGGTTGACCGAGCTGTCGCGAATGAAGGTCAGACCCACATGGGACTTCTTCACATCGACAGTTTTGGACGTCACGAACTGGGCATAGAGCCAAGCCGCCTGAGCACGATCCGCAGGGGTCGACTTCAGGAAGGTCCAGGAACCCACGTCCTGATACCCAACCTTCTGGCCGTCTTCCCAGTAGGGGCCGTGCGGGCTGGGCGCCATCCGCCACAGTGGCGTACCTTCGTCATCCACGGTGTTGTTGCCTTCAGATTTCGGCTTCACCATGTCGGCGGTAAAGGCGGTGTACCAGAAGATCTGCTGGGCCACGTTGCCCTGGCTCAGCGCAGGCAGAGACTGGTAAAAGTCATAAGACGCCGCGCCCGGAGGAGCGTAGTTCCGCAGCCATTCGTCCCACTTACGGATCGCATAGACCGCAGCCGGGCCGTTAGCAGCACCGCCGCGCGATACCGAAGCACCGACCGGGTTACAGGTGCCAGCTTCCATACGGATGCCCCATTCGTCGACCGGGATACCATTGGGTTCGCCCACATCGCCAGCACCAGCCATCGACAGCCAGGCGTCGGTCATACGCCAGCCCAGGTCAGGCGCGCGCTTGCCGTAATCCATGTGGCCATAGATCGTGGTGCCGTCGACTTCTTTCACGTCGTTGGTGAAGAAATCGGCGATGTCTTCGTAAGCAGACCAGTTGACTGGAACACCCAGATCATAGCCGTACTTTTCCTTGAAGGCGGCTTTGTTGGCCTCATCATCGAACCAGTCCTTGCGGAACCAGTAGAGGTTGGCGAACTGCTGGTCGGGCAGCTGATACAGCTTGCCGTCCGGACCGGTGGTGAACTGAATGCCCATGAAGTCATCCAGATCCAGCGTCGGCGAAGTCGACGCCGCCCAATCACCGCCCATCATGTCGGTCAGCGGATAGGCCAGTTGAAGACGCGAGTGCGTGCCGATCAGGTCGCTGTCATTGACATAGCCATCATACAGGTTCCGACCTGTCTGAAGCTGAGTCTGAACAGCCTGAACCACTTCGCCCTCACCGAGGATCTGGTGATTGACCTTGATACCGGTGATTTCCTCGAACGCCTTGGTCAGAACCTCGGATTCGTAGGAATGTGTCGGGATGCCTTCGGACAGGACGTTGATTTCCATGCCAGCATAAGGCTGTGCAGCTTCAATGAACCACTGCATTTCCGACATCTGTTCGTCTTTCGACAAGGTCGATGGCTGGAATTCGTCGTCGATCCAACGTTGTGCTGCGGCTTCGTCGGCCCAAACGGGACCGTGCCCCGCAATGACGGCAGCAGCCGCCACTGCGGAAAGTAGATGTCTCCGCATCTCTTTCCTCCCAAAAAATTATGGTTTTCCGGCGCAAACCGGATAGCAGACAGCATCAGCGATTTTTTGCGCACCTGTCAAACTAAATTTTTAGTAATTAAATGAGGCCCCTGGAAGCAATTGAATTTTTTAACTTTTTTTGCAATTCATGAACTACAAGTGGACGGTATTTCATCTTAGGCCTGAGGATGCGTGCAGGACACTCGTATTGCTAGTGTTCATGCGCGTCAGAGCCTGATTCCTTCCTGTGACGCTGACAGCCGCTTCTAATTTAGAAGACTTGTTGAGTCCCGGTGGAACAAATCACCAGATGTTCTAACAACCTACCTACCACATCGGTCTTTTCGCGTTGTCATATATTACGGCCGACAATTGGAGGCTAAATCAATATAGTTTTGGTTTTGTTACACCCATCCTTGAAATTCTAGATGAAAGTCAACTTCGTTTCTTACAGCGTTTACCATTACTTTGGGTCAAAACTCGGATCAGGAGGTACGCTGTGACAAACTTATTGGTCGCATCGAATGTCGGCTTTCACATGACACACATATGAAACAAGAGAGCGAAGCGAATATCTTGTGTGGATGGCTCCTGCATAGCAAGTCCTTTTTGATCTGATTTGTGCATTTGTCAGAAGCAGTCATGTGTCCTGCCTGTTTGCGCGGTTTTGACCGCTAGCCCTGATGGGTTCCGCAAACCAAGTTCCTATCAGCTTTACGGACTATTATGCTCGCGCCATTCGGCGGAGTTTCTTGGCTTTGGCGGCAGACTTATGCACCATCATCTCGCGGGTCTTGCTAACTCGATGTTCCTTTCGTCTCAGGCTACAGCGCGTGGGCTGTAAAGTTCGTTGCGGGTGAGCACTGCCCGGACGATCCGGGCAGTCTTATTAGCCATTGCGACAGTTGCGACCAGCGCAGGTATGCGTTCGAGTTGTTATGTCAGCCACTTGCTGGCGCGTTCAGGGTGTGACCGTGTCTGTCGGACTAATGATGTCATGCCGACGACAAGCAAAGATCGCAGATACTGATCGCCCACCTTGGTGATCCGCCCCAGCTTCTCCTTGCCGCCGCTGGATATGTTTGCGGGGGTCAAACCCAACCAGGCAGCAAATTCCCTGCCGTTTCGGAACTGATGCCCATCGCCGATGCTGGCGATAATCGCAGAGGCCGTTACCGCACCGATGCCCGGGATTGTGCGCAACAAGCGCACCCGTTCATCTTCTTTGGCCACTTGCTTCAGGCGTCCTTCGTACCAGCGGACCCTTTTATGCAAAGCCATGAGTTGTTCGCACAGATTGTGGATCACTTCATTGGCGATGTCGGGCAAATCGAGAACCTCACCAAGTGTGATATCCTCAGAAAAGCTGATCACCCGGGCGAGACCTCTTGGAATGAAGATGCCAAACTCAGCAACCAAGCCACGCAGATTGTTGATGAGTTGCGTTCTCTGGCGCACTAGAAGATCGCGGGCACGATGGAGTGACAGCAGAGATTGTTGTTCGACCGTTTTGGTGGCCACAAAGCGCATGGTCGGTCGGGTCACAGCCTCGCAGATGGCCTCGGCATCGATGGCATCCGACTTTCCACGTTTGACGTATGGCTTTACATACATCGGCGGGATCAGTCGAACCTCGTAACCCATTGCAGTAAGTTCGCGGGCCCAATGATGCGCACTACTGCACGACTCCATGCCGATTAAGCAGGGGCCCGGTTTTGCAAAGAACGACAGAAATTGCGCTCGTCGCAATGGCTTGGTGAACACGACTTCTTCGGTCGCGGTGATCCCGTGGACTTGGAAACGTTCTTGGCCAGATCAACGCCAATTGTGGCGACTTGCATGGGGTGGCTCCTCTCATAAGCAGATTTTGAAACCCGCATTATGGCGCATTGCGACGCCGGTTGGAGCAGAAGCCATCCACCCCATCAGAATTGGGCCGCTCGTGGCAGTATTTTCAATTGCAACAAGGTTCGGCCAGAGGTGGGCTACAACGTTCAATTCCGAACCCGCTACTTCCGGCCCGGTCGCTATTTAGCCTTTGCGGACGCCAGCCTTTCCATAGCACTTTTTAGGGGCATTGCCCGTACTCCCCCCGGCCCCGGCACTTCCTTCCCGTCCGCATAGACAAGTATGCGTTCTGAGACGTCCAAATCTTCTGTCGCGATGTGAAACCCGCGCGTCACCTTGGCAGATGTCGTCCGCTTGATCTCTATGGCCCAGAGGGCGCCTCGGGGAAGCTCCAACATCAAATCAACCTCAGCGCCTGCGGAAGAGCGATAGAAGCTTGCTTCAGTTCCGCGTGCCGCAGCGGCGATTAGGCTCTCGATACAGAAGCCTTCCCAACTGCCTCTGACAACCGGATCCCGGTAGATCAACTCTAACCCAAATCGAGGCCTTCAAAACCTCCGATTGAAGCGTCGCGATCATTCATGCCGGATAACAACCTGATCAAGCAGGATCACAGGTTCATCAAGCGTCGCATATGCCACATGTGCGGGTTCAAGTCGTTCGCTTCAGCGGCCGCAACGCTCGACGGAATCGAAGTGTCGCACATGATCCGAAAGGGCCAACTTACGCCCGAACTTTGTCCATTTCAGCAGTTCGCTGAGCTCGCCACCTGACTCACAAGCGATTGCTCAAACAACTCAACGGGCTCAAACCTTGGCGACAAAACCGATCGATGTCACTGTGCCCTTAATTACTGGACGCAGAAACATTGCCGGACATTTGGTCCGATTTTGTGCCTTTAATTCTCGTATATCCACAGGATAGCGGCGATTTTTTGCAACGGTGCGATCCGCACATCCGAGCAATTCCGCACTGTCCACAACACTTTCTAATCGGGCGCCAAATTTGGCGATACATCCCGTGCGTCAAGGAGAAGGCTTCTTCCCCTTGTCGCGGTTGGTTCAGATCAACCATCTCATTCGATTAAAATTTGATGCTGCCCTTGATAAAGGCGCTGTTGATGCGTGTATTGTCCGAGAACCGGCCCCGATATCCAAGCTGAATGGATTTTTCGCCTTGGGTAAAGAACGTCACCCCCGCTTCGACATCGGCAAACAGGTTGTCGGCATCTGTCGAGTTGGTGAAATCAGGTCCATCGCCAAGACGTGCCGTTACGGTTGTATCCGTATTGTTGAAATACGTCGCCCCGATTTTCCCGTATGCACGCAGCGCCAGATTTTCGCGGATCTGCCGGTCCTGACCGAACTCCAGTGACGGGCTGACCGAGAAATAGGTCTCGCTGTTGGCGTCAACGGACAGGCCAGTTGCTGACGTCCCGGATTCCGTGAATCCGTCACGCTTAACGCGCGTCAGGTTCAAATCCAGCATAGGTTTGAGATAACCCGAGCTGCGTTCAATCAGATATGCCGCTCGTACCTGTGCCGACAGATAATCGACGTCGTAGTTCGATGTGTTCGATGCGTTGAGGCCGCCGAACGTGACGGAACGCGTCGTGTCGAAATCGCCCACACCGCCAGCGATTGCCCCGGACAAGGCAAACCGCCCGAACGTGCGCTTCAAACTCAGGCCGACCGAATAAGAGTCAAAATCACTATCGACGCCGGACGTTGAGAAGATATCGCCAGATTCATACGCCAGGGCAAACCCGGCAAACCAATCGGACCGGAACTCAAGCTGGCCACCCACGCTGATCCCGTAGGACCGGCTGTCGTAGCCGACAGAATCCGACGTTCCATCCTGATCGAAATGCTGGGTCTGAGGCCGTGCCCAGAGGCAGCTGCCTTCCGAGATGGCGGCGTATTCCACGCCGGTCACTTGGCACGAAAACAGCTGATTGGTGAAGTTCTGGGCGTTGACCAGTGCGGTGCTTTCACTGCTGAGAATACCCGCCGCGCCAAGTTGGTCATACGCTTCTTTCAATTCATTGGCGTTGGACACTTCGTTAAGCAAGGCGTTGGTTACCGGGGCAATGTTCTCATCCCCGTCTTCAAAGGCCGCATCAATTGCATTGGCGGTGTTGCGCTGATTGGCGTTTAGCCCAGCGCCGGGAGCGGCGAAGTTTACGTTGGTCGCCAGGACCACGTCATTTGCATTGGGGAACTGCAGTTCAGCCTGCAGGATTGGGCTGATGGTGAAACCATTCAGAGTCACACCTTCGTTCGCCGTGCCACCTTCCGCAGTCAAAATTGTGAATTGCTGGGACCGGGCCGACCCGTTCAATACGTTGACGTCCACGGTACCGTTCAAGGCTGCGGTTTCTGAAACGTTCAAGCGGTCCGCCGCGCCGCTATCCAAGTCGAGATCGACGGCGAAGCGGCCACTTTCCCCCTGCACCAGTCTGCCTGTCACACTCGTGGTTGCGATCGTTCCCCGCCCACCCGGAGATAGCACCCCGTCATTGGTCAGAGCGTTTCCTGCACCCAGATTGACAACGCCACCAGTGTTGAAAGTACTGCCAGCCTGGTTGTTGAAAGCATTTGTGCCTTCGCCCAGCATAATAGCACCGTTGGCTGTTGCGGTCAGTGTTCCGAAATTGTTGATCGTAGTGTTACCAGCGCCTCCGATCACAGCAGATCCACCCAGCGACGACAGGACAACCTCACCCGCCGTATTTAAAACATTCGTTGCACCCGCGGCCGAGTCGAAACGTACGGCCGAACCATCACCTGAGCCACCTTGGACAGTTGCACCATTGATGGAGACAGTGGACGTATTCATAGCTGAGCCTGTGACACGGATACCGCTGGCGCGTGCGCCCTCTGCCGAAATGTTGTCGCCGACTCGGATCGCAGTGTTGCCCCGGCCAGGGTTTTGAACTTCAATCCCGTTTGATTGGTCGCCGCGGGTCAAGATTTCGCCGGCGGACTCGATTTCAACAGTTACGGCGGTGTCACTTTCAATTTCGATGCCACGGATTTCCGCAACAATCCCGTTGGCGTCGACCCCAGCGGTTTCAATCCTGCCCGTATTGTTAACAGTAACATTCCCGACAACAGCTTCCTTGCCCGCTCCGATCCCATTCGCAGACCTTCCTGCAGTAGTGATCGCACCATTGGACTGGATTTTCACTTCCCCATCGCCGTTCAAACTAAACCCGACAATGCCATTGGATGCCTCTGCCTGTGTGGCGATAACGCTGTCCGAAGTTATGACCGTATCGCCCCCCTCAACGTTCAAAACCGTGACGCCGGAAGAAGATTCACCTCTTGTTGTGATATTCCCGCTGGTATTGATCTCGACGTTCCCAGTGCCCGATTTACGGACGAGAATTCCTGACGCGTTGGAACCGGCCGTCGTGATGTTTCCGGTTGCAATGACTCCGACATTATTGTCGGCATCGGGGCTAAACGAATTGATGTCGATTCCGCTCGCCGCATCGCCCTGCGTATCGATATTTGCAGCCACATCGACAGAAATGTCCCCGACACCTTGCGTGCGCTCGGCCATGATCCCGTCGCCATTGTTGCCTGAAGTACTGATTTCACCCAACGCGCGGATCGCAATGTCGCCCGAGCCTCCCTGCTGTTGGGCACGGATTCCGTTCGCGTCTGCCCCTGATGTCGAAATGGTTCCGGTCGAGGTAATTTCGATTTCTCCGTTTCCGGAGCGGGTCGCAAGAATACCAACACCGGAGTTATTCCGGGTTGTGATGTTTCCTTGTGACGTGACCAAAATGTTACCATCAACGTTCCGCAACATTTGGGCCTCTATGCCTTGGTTCGCAGCCACGATGTTGCCGGTTTGAGTAATGTTGATGTCGCCGTTGCCATCGTAGCGAGTAACAGAAATGCCGCTGTTTGACTCCGATGTAATATCGCCATTGGATTGGATGGTAACACTGTCACCGTCGGTCAAAACAGAAATTGCTTCCTGACGGGAAGTCAGGTCGCCAGTACTGACAATCTCAATGTCTCCCGTTGAATACAAGTCGACGAACACGGCATTACTTCTTGCGGAGATATCACCGGTGTTTGTTATCGTGACGTTGCCGTCGCCCTCGCCTTCGTCGGGAACGAGCGCACTGATTCCGTCCCCTTCGGCAGTGATTGTGCCGTTCGATGAGATTGTAATATCACCGGTTGTTTCAGCGTCGATCCCGTTATCTCCAGCGGTGACGTTTCCGGTCGATGTGATTGTGATATTGTCAGTTGCGGCAGCTTCAATTCCTCCGCCGCTTGCGCGTATCTGTCCGGTTGAAGTGATGGAGATGCTGCCGTCTTCGGTGGTGCCATCCAATCCGTCATTCCTGTTGGTCGTAACATCGCCCGTTGATTCAATCGTGTCTGACGTCAGCACCAATGGGACAGTTTAAGTAGATTTGATAAGAGAGGGTTTCTGGCTCATCGTAACCGCCA
>NZ_JBXWMK010000017.1:0-62380 GCF_059609785.1 Ruegeria sp. YTSC003
AACAGATCTGCAGCGGCACTGATCACCAGCGCCACGTTCTCGTCGGTGGTTAAGCCATCATCCACCGCATCTGGCGGTGAGTTGGGCGGCAGAATTGTGCCATCTTCGTTTTCCAGCGGGCTGGCGGCGTTCTGGAAGTAATCCACCTGCGCGGTATAGCCCTCTGTGTCACCGGTGTTGCCTGCGAAGACCCCGACCTCTGTAACGGTCAAAGAATGGTCAAAGGTCCCTGCGGTTTTCCAGTTGATCCCGTCAGTGGAATATTTGAAAGTCCAGGTATCGCCCGTACGGTCGACCTGAAGATAAGGCGCGGTCCCACCCTTGATTTTGACCCGAATGGCCAGCGTCGACACACCGTCCACAGTGATCGCGGCATAAGCATAGAGCCGACTGCCGTTTGAATAAGTATCGAACCGCAGCCAGTTATCCGCGTCCTGTTCAACCAGCAGGCCCTGCAACTGATACTGCTCGGTTGGGGTGGTCAGGAACTTGGTTTCGATCTGAAAATCTTCATCGGTCGCGTTTTGCATGGCGCGCGCGGCATTGTTTTGCTGCCAGGCGTCATAATCGCCATCCGGCGTTACAAGCTCCAGATAAGCATCCGTCCCCGTCGTCCCAAGACTGGAAGATACCCCGGTCGGGCCCTCAATGCTCCACACCGAATCCAAACCGCCAGACGCAAAATCGTCGGAAATCGTCATTTATAACCACCAAAACATCGCTACTTGCTAAACTCGGCTAGTTTACACCATCTCGACCGGATAAACAAAGTCATATCACTCCAAAATTGAAGACTTGGACTCTAATTAGGACCCCACGCTTCAACTATCTCCCTTTAGCGGGCTTCCTCACCATCTCAGTAAAGCCGCTTTGTGGATGCGAAAGATTTCTGCGGTCGCAATTCTGTTTCTAAGCGGCCTAATTTGCTGAGGGCGTAGCGTGAACCAGGCTGTCCACAAAGGAGGCATGGTTCAACAACTCTAACGATCCCTGCAGCGACAAATGCCCCCCAATGCCATAAAAGACCGTTGTTTCAGCACCAACCCGACAACGCTCAGATTTGCAAAAGATTTTTTGCAAATTTACCACATCCACTCCTTTGAGCGCCTTGGCACCCTCAAGAAATTGTTGGACCTTCAACGATTCTAGGGAAAGTGCAGACGTATCATAATTGCATAAATCCATGTTTTTATAAAAGAACATTGACTTTCGGGCGCAATCCCCCGCATGCCCGTAGCTGGGCCAAGGGGGCGGAGAAATGATGAGAACCCCCACCCCTCGGGATGTGAGCATGGATAGGCTGTCAAAAAAGTAAGCGTCTACAGTAGACAGGCTGTGATGCGGTAGAATTTCCCCATCCTTTGTGAACAATTTCGATTCCATTAAATTAATAAAGGGTGACGAGATAATGACAGTCTCAATCGATGGGTTGGTGTCCAACACCGACAGCACACGGGCGTTGAAGTTCATGCAATCCTCGACCCAGCTATCATCATATCTCGGGTCTAACCTCACAATCCCGATTACCGGATTGCAGGCGCTTTTGGTGTATTGGGCAATTCCCGCCTCGGAAAATACTTCGGAGATAGCAGGCACAACCTGCATGGCGTAGCTGTCCCCCCAGACCAGAACTTGCGGCGTCTTCGTTGTTTTGCAATTGGTAAGTATGGGCGATTCACAATTTGTGGCCAGCCCTCTTACACGAACATCCGCTGCCTGTTGATCGGTCCGCGAATCGCTACCCACCGGAAACACCAACATAATAGCGGCAATTGCAACAATACCTGCACCCGCAGCTCCGCTTAGTCCGAAAATTTTATTTCTTGATCGGATGAAAGAGCGATTGCGGAAGGGCTGTTCTACAAATTTCCAACTCAGGCCCGCCAGCATCAGAGCGGTTGTCGCCAAGCCCATCATGAGTACAGGCGAGGGCTCAAACACACTGCGGATGCGTGCAAAAGCGAATAGAGGCTGATGCCAAAGATAAGCGCTGTAGCTAATGAGACCGATGGCAACAAAGGGCTTGGTGGACAGCAATGAAGTAACCCATGTCCCCGGTCCACTAAACAATATTATCAGCACCGCCCCCAGAACCGGAATCGAAGTATAAACAGAAGGGAACGGCGTTTCGTCGTCGAACATGAAAATGGCGTATGTTATTAGTAACAGGCCTATAGCTGCTAAAACGTCTGATTTTTTCTGCCCATGTTGGGTAATAATGAGCGCGCAGATTGATCCGCACAGCAACTCCCACACCCGGCTTGGTGCGAGATAAAAGTTGGCAATTGGGCTGTTCCGGGCACCCCACTCGCTCAGCAGAAAGCTCAGAATGGTACCGATCATCACTAGATACAGGGTCGGGCGTCGCCCAAACCGCCAGACTACGATCACAAACAGGGGAAATAGCAAATAATACTGTTCCTCCACCGCTAAACTCCAGGTGTGGAGCAACGGTTTTTCCTCGGCAGTTTCGGCAAAATACCCGCTTTCGCGCCAGAACAGGAAGTTCGAAACAAAGAAAATGACTGCAACCACACTTTGGGCAAAATCTACCAGCTGCACCGGTTGCATCCACATTACAGCGAAGGGGAAGCAGCAGAGCATAACCAAGAACAAGGCTGGCAGAATCCGCCGTGCCCGGCGTTCATAGAACCGGAGAATAGAAAACTCACCACGCTGCATTTCGATAACTATTAGAGACGTAATCAGGTATCCGCTGATAACGAAAAAGACGTCGACGCCGACATATCCGCCGCTGAACACATCAAGACCGGCGTGGAAAAGGATTACTGGCATTACGGCGATAGTGCGCAATCCATCGATCTCAGCGCGGTATTGCATCCGGTTTCCTGTAAACTCATTACGTTTCTTGTAAAAAAACACGCGGGCCGGTCATGTAAATTATTAACTCACTTTCAGCCGCATTAAAACATATTACAGCTATACTGACACTCAAAAAGCTACTTGCATTAGATGGGGCCGCCCCGAATATTGGTCCCAAAACTTTTAATTGGTATAATGAGAGAGAGAGTCCTTAAATGCTTTTCGATGCCCTTTCTGTCGGGCACCCCTCCGACCTTTCTTATGATATTTGCATCGTCGGCGCTGGAGCTGCCGGGATCGCGCTGGCGCTTGAATTTCTAAACACTCCAAATATTCGGGTTTGTTTACTCGAAGGCGGAGGGTTGGATTACGATGATGAGAGTCAGGATCTGTACCGTGGCGAAATCGTGGGGCGCGATTATGCAGATCTCGACACCTCCCGGCTACGCTATTTTGGTGGCACGACCAACCACTGGGCCGGGTATTGCCTTCCTTTTTCCGAAAATTCATTCGAGGCGCGCGCTTGGGTGCCACACAGCGGCTGGCCTATTACACGGCAGGATCTGACGCCGTATTATGAGCGGGCACACACCCTGTTGGGATTGCCGCGGGACGGGGATTGGTCCGCCGATGTAGGATGGACTTCCGAAGGTTTACAACGGTACTATGGGTTTCCTCGCCTGGAACAAAACTTTGAGTATTTTCAAGAAAATGCGCTCATGATCCACCCCTTGCGCATGGGCGAACATTTTCTGGAACCGCTTACCAATGCCAAGAATATTGATGTCATTCTGAATGCCAATGCGACTGAGGTTGAAACAAACGATCTTGGTGTACAGGCACGAGGGGTTCGGGTCAAAACTCTGGATGGCAAAGCCTTTATGCTGCAGGCTAATCTGGTTGTTCTGGCTGCTGGGGGGCTTGAAAATGTCCGGCTGCTACTGTCCTCGACTGCTGTACATGCTGATGGGATCGGCAATAGGAACGGTCTTGTAGGGCGTTATTTCTCGGATCACATCAACCTGGTTCCTGGCGAGATGACCGCAGTCAATCCCCGGCTTGATTTGGCCCTCTATCAACGTCGCAGTATTTCGGGCGAAACTGAATCCGTAGTCTGGCACGAACTCACGCCCGAGGCGCAAGAAACGTTTGAATTGATTCCGTGCTCGGTGCGTTTGATGAGCCGCAAAGAAGCCCTGAGTACGCAAGGCGGTCGGTCGCTCAAAGCGGTGTCCCGCAACTTGTCGCGCGGCAAGATTCCGGATGGGATCGGCGACCATGTGGCAAACATCATGATGGATATCGAACAGATCGGCTCATATTCCGCCACTTATCTTTGGCATGGGAACGCTCCCATCTCAAAAGTCGTCTACGAAATGTCGCTCGCACCCGCGCCGAACCCGGACAGCCGCGTTACTTTGGGGGCCGAGAGGGACAGGTTGGGTTTGCGTCGTCTCGAGCTCGATTGGCGGCTGAGTGATATTGATTTTAGGACTATACGCTGGGCCTCTTCGGCCTTCGCTGACACTGCTGCTGCCTACGGTATGGGCCGTTCAATGCTGGAATTGGACGACGCAGAATTGTCGGAGAATGTTCGTTGGACCTGGCATCACATGTGCACAACTCGCATGTCCGATAGCGCCACTCAGGGTGTGGTGGATAGCAATTGTCGTATTCACGACATGCAGAACCTCTATGTTGCCGGTAGTTCCGTCTTTTCGACTGCAGGATGGGGAACACCTACCTTTCTTATCATCGCACTGGCAATGCGATTAGGAGATCACCTAAAAGGACAGTTAGCTGCATGACACGGCCACGCATTCACCGCCGCTTTGTTCTCAGAGGCCTTGCCATTCTGGTTGCCGCGATATCGGCAAAACCTACGTTCGCCTTGGGCCGGTCGACCCAAGCCTGGGATTTGGCGCGACGTCTGACCGACTTGCTGCCGCATAGTGACAGCGCGGCAATCCTTGGTGCCAAGCTGGTAATGGACGGCACTGTTCCCGCAAGCTTGCCCAGCCTGGCGCAGGAGTTGCTGCGGGACGAAGAATACTCGATTATCCTCCCTCTCGGGGACGAAGAATTGCTTCGCCGCATGGCCCTCTTGTCACGCCGGGATTTTCTCGATGGCCGCACCGTTTCGGTTGCGGGCTGGCGTATTTCATGGACCGAAGCAACCTTGTCCGGACTAGTTTACCTGACCCTGCAGGAGCATGATCAGAGCGGGCTTCATTTATGACACTAGCTTCTGCCTTTACAGGGTTTTTTGGTGAAATCCTGGATGGACGTCTTGGGCGGTTGGGATTTTTGTGGCGATTTGCCGCCCTTCTCGGTATCTTCTTGGCTATATCTGTCGGGCTGGGGATGACCGGGGGAATTGCTCGGTTTGCCGGGGCCTACTTCGTTATTGTAGCCATCTTGGGCTTTACCATGGCCAACATATTTGCCAAGCGATTGCGTACCTTTGGCCTGTGGGGCTGGAGCACCCTGCTCTTGTTCATCGCGGCCGGCGCGTTGTTGGCCTCTTTTGTTCCCGGCCCTTTCGAAATTTACTATGCGTTGATCCTAGTCTTCTTGCTGGCATTTGTTCCGGGCAAATCCGGCAATCGGAGCGGAGCGTGAGCATTCCGCACGCCTTGAGTGTCAGCGTAATAATTCCGACCTACAATCGATGCGATCTTGTCTGCTGTGCGGTGGAGAGTGCGTTGGCCCAGACGCTTGCACCAACAGAAATCATCGTCGTGGACGACGGATCAATTGATGACACACGCGACACATTGCAGGCTCGGTTCGGTGGCCGTATTGAATATGTTGCTCAGCCCAATCAAGGGGTGGCGGCGGCACGCAATACTGGGATTGACCACGCATCCAGCGCTCTGATCGCCTTTCTCGATAGTGATGATGTCTGGACGCCCACAAAGTTGGAACAGCAGGTGCCACTGATGGCAGACGAAGAAATCGTACTGTCAGCGACGAATTGGGCGTGGCAGGGGGATGAACTCAGGGACCAGTACGGCAAGATCGGTCTGGCTTGCGGCGAGCCCGTCAAGGTCGAGCACGATCCGATTGTCAGGCTGTGCTCCAGAGGCGGGCACGGGCTTAACATCCAAACCTGTATTTGCCGCCGCGCTGATCTGCTGCGCTTCGGTGCCTTCAACACGAACTTGCGGATCAGCGAGGACATGGACTTGATCTTTCGCCTGGCTGACGAGGGCGCATTTGCAATCCGATCGGAAATTCTCCTCATCCGCGGTTCTGCCACCGGCGGTAACAATTTGACCAAACCGAAATCGGATGCCTGGTATGAGGAAAATATAGATAACATCTTGACCATTCTGGAAAACCGCAGATCTGCGCCAAAGAAGCGATCTCAACAATCCCGTAAGGCCTTGCGCCGCCGGATGACTCAACTCTGTGCGTTCCGTGCTAAGCTTTACGCGAAACGTAGAGATTATCGCCAAGCCCGACGTGTCAGCCGACAAGGCCTTTCCGGCATGGTTCCGTCAAAACACATGCTGGTCTGCGCAGCAGGAATACTCTGCCCACAACTCCTGCTTTTGAAGAGGCGCAAACCGTAGCGGAGTGACTATTTTCTGTTCGCTCCCAGCATCTTTCTACGCTGATGCGGATTTGACTCCCCGAACACAACAGTTTCCGCTGCAACCCGCACATTCTGCAGCAGTCGTCGTCGGCGTTTATAAGTTTCACGTAGCAGCGCCGAGTAACATTGCATTCGTGTAGAGAATTCGAGTTCAAGGCCGCGGGGCGTCTGCCAAGCCTCACGCATGAAATACCAATCGGGGAAAGTGATCTTTTGGGGCTGGCCAGTGAACCATTGTTGGTAGGCTTGGCTGTTCGATACCAACGCCGTTGACTGCTTGGCATGGCGTCGCAGCACAAATAGAGGTTCGGACACGATGCCAAAGGCACCCAACAGAGCGAGACGAAACAAAAGAACGTTATCCCCGCCACGATGGTTGCCGATCAACCGGGTTCGTTCCAGCGCATCCCGGCGGATCAAACCGAACACTTCGTAGCAGCGATGCCCTTTTTGCACAACCTGTCGGAACCGATCAGCAGCGCCCTTGCCCAACATGTCAATTTCTGGAACAAACAATTCCTCCTCACCGGTTTCGTCGTGCAGGATTTTTGTTTGCGAATGGCAAAGGACTAGATCGGGATTGCGTTCTAACTCTTCAAACGTTTTTTGCAGGAATTCTGGTTCTAACAGGTCGTCACAAGCGCACCATTTAAAATAGTCGCTGCTCGTGTCATAGAAGGAAAAATTGAAGTTGTTAGCCGCACCCACGTTTTCTTCCTGTACAAAGACCCGCACCCTCGAATCTTGCGCGGCATAATCCTGACATATTTCAGTCGTTCGGTCGGTTGAGGCATTATCTGAAATGGCGAGCTCGAAATCCCCGAAGGTCTGAGCCAGAATAGAATTTATGCACTCTTCAATGTACGCTTCCCCGTTGAAGACCGGAAGCCCAAGACACACTCTCTTCATTTACCGGAAAACCTTTCGTTGATCTGCGCTCGACATCTGCCGACCACGCAAACATCTCTTTTCCTCAATACCTGCAATTGCGTTCAAAACAGTTTCACCCCCGCACGTCAGACGTATTTGTGGACAAAAGAAGTATCCGCCGGGAAGCGCTCATAATCCTCACGCGTCTTAAGGGATGGGCAATATATATCATTTTTCCACTCATGTTCCGCGACGCCAAGACCGTTCAGGGTCGCCGCAATCATATCCGGGTTTTTTAAAGCTTTAGTCGCTATTGGATTGCGGTTTGCATGCGGCTTACTGACATGCGCTTCGCTTCCTAGAAAATCGGCAATCCGGGATGCGGCATCCGGGTCTCGGATAAAATTTATCAGCAATAAATCGTCAGGCCTATTCCTAAAATAGGACAGAACATCCAGATGGTATTCATCGCGACGACGCAGCCAAATACGGGCGGAACTCTCTTTGGCTGACCATAGCGGGTGCCGTTTCTTTTTCTTAGGTAAGCGCTTGATATGCTCTATTCTGCTATCAAGCCAAGCATCAAGATCGCGCACCTGCAAAATAAATTTCGAATTTGGAAACAATCGGTCAAGTTTGCGGATATCGTCAGGAGGGCCATCGGTAAAACAATCATAGCGATAAAAGATCGCCTGATGTGACGTATCGCGCCACTTTATCCCATGGTAAGAGCGATATCCAAGATCCTGAAAGATTTTATGGATCGAGGTTGTGCCGGTCTTGTTCTCACCTATTGCAAAGATTTTTCGGGCTTTTCGCCCCGCCAAGATACTTCGCAGTTGCATCGTCTGGTCCGCAATAAATCCAGTCAAATCTAGCATCACGCCAACCTTTCAATTCATAAAATCCAATCCGACGCAAATCTATGAAGACTCTTGCATGGTGCGCGCAGCATTCCAACCGCAATTCAAATGATGTACCGATACTCGATCGCATGGGATCGCCAGCTTGCCGTCATGATAGACAAACTATATGAAGTCTCATACTGCCTGCATCATACAAAAATCAGGACATTATTTTGGTAAAGTGGACAGACATTTCCTGTATTTCATGGCAGGAGTAAACGTTTACATGCGGACCAGAGGGCCATGAACGTGCCGCGCAACAACAGCGTAAGCCGTTTTGTAGTAAACGCAACCAGTTCGGTGCTAACTGTAATTCTTCGACTGACCGCCTTAGTCTGGGTCAACCAATATCTACTGCAGCGTATTGAGCCGTCAGAATATGCACTACTCCCAGTCATAACCTCACTGCTGATCATTGCTGAGTTGTTTCCCAATGTTTTTCTGCGGGGGCTATCACGCTTCATGGTCGAGGCCGACGCGCGTAGAGACGGCGACGCTTTAACAACTATTGTTTCTTCGATGTTTCCGGTGTTGGTCACTGTGGCGCTAGCGCTATTTTCCGCAGGCCTCTATTTGGCAATGCATATTGACTGGGTGATCAATGTTGATCCTCAATACCGAACCGAAGCACAAATGATGCTGTTGATGCTGGTCAGCATCCTGTGTCTGAGGGTCGCCACCACACCTTTTCGGGTCGGACTGCATGTGCGCATGCGCTTTGTCGAGCAGAACATTATTCTGCTGGGATCGGAAATTCTGCGGATCGCCATTCTTGTAAGCCTTTTATTCGGGATCAGCGCCCAAGTCTTGTGGGTTGTGGTGTCTACCACCATCGGGGGACTCGCCAATATGCTTGTGCTGATCCTCTACACCCTATCGATATTGCCGGAAGCCCGCTTCCGCCTGTCTCACATTTCGGGAGCAATAGTTCGGCGTCTGCTGAACTTTAGTCTTTGGACCCTGTTTGAAGGTCTTAACAAGATGGTTCTGCAAGCTGCACCTGCATTGCTGCTCAATCGCTACAGCAGTGCTATAGACGTGTCTTCGTTTCACGTTGGAAATCTGGCAAACACACAAATCCGCAAACTGATCCTCGCCGCTGAAACACCGGCCAAACCAGCGCTTACCACCATATACGCAACCGAGGGTGAAGACGCTCTACAGAGTTTCTACTATCGTGGCGGGCGTTACTATCTTTGGGCTGCGCTGTTCCTATTACCGCCCCTGTGTGTTTTCGCCACACCTCTGATCGAGCTTTATGCAAGCAAAAAATACATCTCGGCAGCAGGTGCAATGACACTTCTGCTTGCCACGTATCCGTTCATCTGGGCCAGTGCAATGTTTTATCAGGTTGCATATTCCATCGGTCGTATCCGTGCTTTCAACCTGTGCATGATGGCGCTCAGCCTGACAGCCCTCGTCGGAATGTGGTATTTCGTGGTGGTCCGGGACATGGGCGCGATTGGTGCGGCGCTGGGGCTTGGTGGTGCCTACGCACTTGTCCACCTTCTGATCATGTGGCCCTTTGGCCTAAAGTTGATAAAAGGCAAATGGTCGATATTTTTGCGCAAAACGCTTCTGCCCGGGCTGACCCCTTTTGCGCTAGCGACTGGAGCCTGTTATGGCTATCTACAGATTTCCCCGCTTGCTACCTGGCTGCAGTTCTTTGGCGGTTGCGCGGTCTCTGCCATTATCTATGCCCTAGTACTCTTCGGCACCTGTATCGATCATGAGGACCGAAAGCTTCTTCGGCGCGCACGCAACAAGATCGCCAGCCGCCTGAACCGTGACAAATAGGATGATCGGGAAACTGCCCTACCCGTCGTTCTGTAATTCCATTAGTCGGGTATGCGCGCCATAGCTTTCCGCCGGGCTGCCTTGCACGGGCCGCAGGTTGTAGATGGTGATAGGCTGGCCCTCCTGAAGCCCGGTGAACAAATCTGAATAGTAGAACCTGCCCTGTGGTTCGAGATGCTGCATGACGATGTTTTCATATTTCAGCGCTCCTTTTTTCCCGGATACGATATTAGATTGCACAATCGCACCGGAAGGCACCGAAATCCGTGTTGCTGGTCTTTTGGCGCTAAATGCGTTGATCAGCGTATTGTCCTGAACAGAAATATTCTTGCCATCTTTGACCCTGATCCCGTTGGCCATCCGTGTGTAGATGATGTTCTGCCGGATGCTGAGAGTGCTGTGTCCGCCTTCGCCCCCAAAAAAAATCCCTTGCATGTCGAACCGGTTCTGCAACAGCAGGATATTTCCGGTAATTTCGAGATTTTTGGACGGCGTTCCCTGGAATTGCATGAAGTCTGCATGCGTATCTTCGCTCGGGTAGAAATGCGTCGGCCCAATATTGTTGCGGATTATGCCATCGGAAACGGCCCCAAATTTGAACGCATCTGCTCCGATATAATCTATTCTGTTGTCAGCCAATGTGAAACGGGCCGTACCAAAGTTTCCGATCCCGTTCAGAACATCATGGATATAGCTGTTCGCAACTGTGATTTCTTCACTCTGGTCGCGGATTTCGATGCCAAACTTGACTGCATTCACCGGCGCAACACGATTAAGCGGGCCGCTAATGTCTGCGTCAACGATTTCTACATTCTGGCTTTGCATGATCCGCACGGCCGACCGCCCTCCTATGGCTTCGACCCGGATGCCGCTCAGCCGCAGGTTGCGGACCTCCGAAATATACAGCTGATCAAAACGGGCTTCGCCGTGGGCATTGAGGGTCACCATTTTATCAAAGGACAAACCATGCAAATGAACGCTGCCATAGTCACCGGGGGCCAAATCGATACGGTCTCCGGCCGCGGCTTGAGCCAGATCGTCCTGCAGGATAGTGGCTAGATCCTCAGCGCGCCCTAATCCTGCCCACACACTGATCATCATTAAAAAGCCTGGCAGCAGCAAAATACTCTGTCGCATTCCTCCCCCTCTTTCCTAAGTGCAATCAGTTCCAGACACGGTGGTGACAGGCCGAGCATGAAAGCGTCGTTCCATGCGCCGCCCAAAGCGCATCAATGGGCCTTCGAAGAGTCGAAACGACAACACAGCTTGGGCCTGTGTCATAATCAGTGCAACCGTTACAACCCCCCAAAACGACAGCACTGAAGCTGGCTGAAACACACCCGGTACTCTTAGTAGAAGTTCAATATTGAACAAGTGAAATAGGTAGGTGAAATAGGAATAGAATCCAATCGCCGAAAACCATGACAGCGCCTGACCTCCAGCGTCTTTATAATAAGTCTCACACACCACTATTAAAAGGCAGGTGATCAAAGCGATGAATGTGTACTTCAACGAACTCCAAAGCGCGACATCCCAGAATACGAAAAGGTATGATAGCCCTGCGAGCAAGGCCAGTGTCCAAATCAGCGGTGTGCTCGCCGCGCGGCGCTGCATGCAGACCGCGACAATCCCACCTATGGCGATAGAATCGATCCGGGCCGGCGGGAAGTTGTAAACAGCTTCGAAGCCGGAAAGATTGAGGTGCAGCCGCAATGCCATTGAGGCGATGCTGATCAGAACCAAGAACGCGGTGAAATTCCGACGCAAAGTCCAGGCTGCCAACCCGAAGAGAATATAGGCGAACTCCTCTACCGAAAGTGACCATGTGATGGTGTAGGGAACGGCCTCAGGACCGTCGAAAAAGATCATCCACCCTGTAAGGAACAGATAGTTGATCCAGACCCGACCGACATTCTCCTGTTCGAACCCTAGAACCAAACTCGAGCACAGAAACAATGTCACCGCGACCATGTAGAGAGGCACAATCCGGAACACGCGACGCAAAAAGAAAACCTTAATACTCTCCGTATCCGACCGTCGCAGCAGGAAACCGGTGATCAGATAGCCGCTGAGTGGAAAGAATACATCCACCCCAAGTAGGCCGTAGCGCCGGGCAAACTGGGCTACTGGATCCAGATTGGCAGCGTCATAACGCGTGGCAACATGGTAGGCGAGAACGGCCAAGATAGCGAACGCACGAATGCTGTCCAACGGCATTGAGCGTTTTTTTCTGAATACGGCTTCGGGGGCAGAAGATGGCGGATTATTCGACATGCAGCCACCGCATCACTTCTGCACGATCATAGGCGCAGAACGCGTATACCGCACGGCTTGGGCAGGAAAACGGGAATAGCGCAGTGGTCGCTCTTCTTCGGCAAGGGCTGTTTCGATATGTGGATCCTGCTTCGGGTTGGCCGTTAAGAACCATAATCCACTTCCTAACATGAAAAGGACCATTGAATACACTTCGCCCCAGATTGCGACCGTGCCCAACACCAGCATGACACTGATAAGCGTGAATATCCATGACCGCCGCAACGCGACCAACTCAGGGTCTGCACTGAAATCGCGACGCCCAGCAAGAATCATAGCCACCACAAAGGCACCTGCCAGCAACAGAAATGCCGGCATCCCAAAACGAACTGCAACAAAGAGCCAAAAATTGTCGACACTGCCCGTCATCCATGCAGGCAGGGGCCAAGAATTGTACCCAACACCAAAAACCGGCGCGCGTTGAATCTGCTCAACGCCATAATTAAACAATATCCGTCGGGAGAAAGCAGTGGAGGGATTGAACGATATTCGCGTCACTATCGCATAGATAGCCGAGCGTGTTGAGGCCAATTCAGCCACCACATATGCGGAGATCGAAATTACCCAGAAAACGGTCCAACGATTGGAAACCCGCTTAAAAAGGATCGACCAACCGATCAGCCCGACTTGGGCCATCACGGCCAATACTGGCCCACTGGAAACCGAGAAAAAACAGCACACTCCAACGATACCAGTCAGTGCGGTACGACGAAACCAACCCAAGCGCTCCGTTAGCCCGACATATACTAGCGAAAACATCAGAGAGCAGTAGATTCCATAATGAATCGGGTGTGGGAATACAAATTGCGCACGCCACAGCCCGAACCGCGGGTCATGGTTGATATCTCCATGAGACCGAAGCCCGGGAAGCTGCGCAACCCAGCGCGGAATGGTGGTCTTGCTAGTAATCACCTCATAAAACACAAAAGGCAAAGATAGAACAACAATCCAGGCCAGAAAGCGGATCATGGCAACAAAAGTAGCCTTGTCCCGGATCGTCGCCCGCGCGGTCAGGTATCCGCCCAGCAAGATCACAGTATTCGAGCCGGTATACTCGATTGCCACACGGGGCGTGTGATTGACCAGCATGGCCAATGTCATCCATGCCGCATAGCCAAAAATCAGGAAATCCGGTGCCGACAACCGCCCATACTTACCGCGCAGCAGATTCACGGTCAGGACCGGGACAATAAAAAGGAACAACAACTTGGATGGTGTAAGAACGACCGAGCCCACCGAAAAAAAAGCGGGGAAAAGCAACGCGATCAGAACGAGTTTGGTCAGAAACGGCAGCCTTGCTTTTTCCCCCGCGCCCGACTGACCCGTCGCATCGTTGTGCGCTGGTGCTGCGCCTCTTTGGCTGCCGGTCACGGTCTGCATTACAAACCGCCCCGCAAAAACAGTTCCCGTTGAACTCCCATAGCTCCATGCCTAGCATTGCCTGTGACAGAATACAGGGCCGCGCAAGCAAATTTGATGGCCGATATCGACTGGAGATTATGTTTATGCCGATTACCCGCATCGGGCCCAAGCTGGTCTATTTTGCCCATATCCCCAAATGCGCTGGCAGTTCGGTCGAAGATTACATGAGCGAACGGTTCGGACCTCTGGCTTTTCTGGACCGGAAATATTTGTCCGTGGACCCGGACGGGCGCTGGTCCAATACCTCGCCACAGCATGTGGACTGGGCCATGCTGGAACGTCTCTTTCCCGTGGGCTTTTTCAGCGACATCTTCACCGTGGTGCGACACCCGCTGGATCGGGCCGTCAGCGCCTATCGCTTCCAATCCGAAGTTGAAGGAACTGTCGATCAGGGCACAAGCTTTGGTGAGTGGCTGCAATCCGAAGCCGATCTTTGGGCGACAAGCCCGTACAGGCATGACAATCACAGCCGTCCGCAAGCCGATTTCCTGCCACCGTCCGGAGGGCCTGATTGCGCCATTTTCCATCTCGAACACGGGCTGGATGCGCTTATTCCCTATTTTGACGCGTTGGCCGGAACGCAAGCCAAGCCGCGTGCCATGGGGCATGCCCTGCGCGCCAGCGCTCCAAAGAGCGGTGCGTTCAAACCGGACGCGGCCGACCGCGCGCTTGTCGCCAGGATTTATGCCGCCGATTTCGAGCGATTTGGATACGTGCCGGCCACCCGGATGCCACTGGCCCTTGCACCGGAGCTTTCCGCTGACTTCCTTGCGGAAAACGCGGCGGCGCAGGCGCAGGCGAAACGGCCGCTGTATCAGCTGGTAGCACGCGCGCGGCGCCGGGTTCGGAGATGGCAGGGGTGAAAAGAACCCGTTCCTGTGTTCAGGTATTCCCGGCATGGGATCAGCTTATCTTGCTCTTCACAAGCCGCCACAGAAATCCGGGGTTGTGCCGCAACCCTGTCAGATAAAAGCGACGCGCCATTTTGCTTTTGCCGTGCCGGGCCAGAATACGGCCAATGCGCCACATCATTATCCCATAGGCATCAGGATAACGCGCATAGGCCTCTCGGTTTCGCTTCACAATCCGGATCAACCCGATCGCCTTGGCACGTTTCAGTTTCGAGATGCCGTCGGGCGAGGAAAACGCCATGACCACCGGTTCGGGGTATTCCGCGATTTTCGTGTGTTGCGCCAGCGACGAACTGAACGCCCAGTCGGCGTTCGATCGGGTGACATCATCGAACCACAACGGCTCCGGATAACAATCGCGTCGAAACAAAGCGTTTTGCAGACTGATGCGGTTTTCGATCAGATATTTGCGAACCTGATCCTCATGCGGCTTCATGATGCGATGTGGCGGTGGCCGCATCGAAACCAGACCGACCCCATAGGAACCATCTGGCCCGCTGCCGTAAAGCACCTTGGAATGGATGACGGCCCCTACCTCGCGCGGGGCCGCTTCCAACAAATCCACCTGCATTTGAAGTTTGCCGGGCAGCCACAAATCATCGCTGTCCTGAAAGGCTATATAGCGCCCCTTGGCCGCAGTCAGGCCGGTATTGCGCGCGGCGGAGGCGCCACCATTCTTCTCGCGCTTGATGTAGCGAACCCGTGAATCCCCGATTCCATCTACAATAGGCTGCAAATCCTCGGTCGAGGCGTCATCGACGACAATCAATTCGAGATCACGGTATGATTGGTTAAGAACACTGCGCATCGAATCTTCAAGACTGGCGCTGCGATTATAAACCGGCAGAATAACCGAAACGGCTGCACTCATAGACTGCCTCACTTAAAAAATAACTGCGGTGCAGCATAACATGCTGCTGCGGCACGCACCATCAGCAACACCGCTCAATCCCGGAGGGGTGGACGTTCGCACAACAATACCTCACTTTTTCCAAAAATTTACATCACGAAGCAACAATGCCGCCATTTCAATACGGACCGCTAGGTTTGTTCTTGGGGGGGTTATAATATCATTTACAGGACCAGAGACATTAGATCATGCCCGACATCTTCCAGCTGAGCGTTATCATTCCACACCTCAATGCACCGGATGCCTTGCACAGATGTCTGACGGCGCTGGCGCAACAGGCAGATGACGGGGTTTCTTTTGAGGTCATCGTTGTCGACAACGGCTCGGCTGAAACGCCGGACGAGATCTGCGCCGCTTTCCCCTTTGTCCGCCTCGCCCATGAACCGACCCCAGGACCCGGTCCCGCGCGCAGTCGCGGGGCTGCGCTGGCCAGGGCTGAACTGCTGGCCTTCATCGATTGCGACTGCATTGCGCAGCCCGGCTGGATTAGCGGCATCGTCGATTATTTCAGCCACCAACCCGACACGGGCGTGATTGGCGGCGATGTCAGGATTTCACGCGTTAACCCTGATGCAGCCAACGCAATCGAGGCTTATGAAAGTGTCTACGGGTACCGCATGCAGCTTTATATTGTGCGGGATGGCTATGCTGCGACCTGCAACATGGCGGTGCGGCGCGAAGTGTTTCGCAAGGTGGGCGATTTTGCTGGAATCACAATCGCCGAGGATGTGGACTGGGGGCGCCGCGCCACCACGCTTGGAATACAAACTCGTTATGTGCCGCAAATTGCAATCAAGACGCCGGCGCGCAGCTCCTTCCGTGAGCTGACCCGAAAATGGGATCGTCATATTGGCCACGACTTTGCTGAAATTTCAGGCATCGACGGACAGCTGCGGTGGAGTGCTCGCGCACTGATGCTGGCGGCGTCCCCTATGGGTGAAGTGCTGCGCATCTTCCGCTCGGACCGTGTTTCGGGGGTGCGGGAACAGTTTCTGGCACTGTTTTGCCTGACACGTATCCGCCTTTACCGGTGCCGCCGCATGTTTGCGCTTTTGTTCGGCCGGGACGCGCAGGCCGCGTCTGCCTGGCGGCAAGGAAGCTGATCCGCATGTCACACAAAGCCCCATCGTCGCAAAACCGCTTGTTACTGAACCCAGATGGGGTACAAGTTTTCAAGCAGATTTATTTCAAGCAATCAGTGAAAATACAGCAAAGAGTGCCATGACCAGAGAAGCCATTTTTAACGATTTGAACGAGATTTTTGCCGACGTTCTTGATCTCGACGACCTGTCTCTGACAGAAACAACCACCGCGGACGAGGTCGAGGAATGGGACAGCCTGAGCCATATCCGCCTGGTTGTGTCGATCGAACAGCATTACGGGTTCAAATTCTCAACCGCTGAGATCGAGGCACTGAAGTCGGTGGGAGATCTTGTAGACTGCATTCAGGAAAAAACCGGTTAGCGGAGTGGATCATGGCTGTGTTCTCTATCGAAGGGCTCCACTGGTTGCGTCCTGCTCCATCAGATTTTCGCGCCAGGTTGCGCGCACTTGATCCCGCCACAGAAACCGGCGCGATGGCCGTGCTGGCCAATCACGCGCTTGATCTCAATAAGCTGACCCAACTGAACCGGGCGATGGACAAGGTGGACCCGGCACAGGCGAAAAGTGCATCGCTGTCCCCGGTTCGCCTTGCTGTGCTGGCGGATGCGACCACCGAATATACGGCCCCCGCGATCCGTGCCAGCGCGCTGCGCCACGGAGTTTTCGCCACGCTCTACGTACCGGACTATGGTCAGGCTACGCAGGAAGTGCTGAATCCTGAAAGCGGGTTGGCCAGTTTTGGCGCTGACATGGCGTTGCTGGCGCCGGACTATCGCAGTCTGGGACTGGCCACGGTGCATATGGACCCTGCGGCAGCCGAAGCAGCAGTGGCAGGTGCTATGGCCCATATCCGCAGCCTGCTTGACGGGCTGGCGCGCTCTGCGATCCCGACAGTTATCCTGCAAACCCTGCCTATTCCTCCCGATCCCTGGTGTGGGCACCATGATCGCCGGGCCCCAGGCTCGATTGCGGCACAGATCGCTGCCTTCAATGAAGACCTCCTGGCGCTGACTGAAGAATACTCCGTTACCTTGCTGGACATTGCTGCGCTGGCCGACACGGTTGGCCGGGCGCGCTGGTTCGATCCCGCTTATTGGCACCGGGCAAAACTTCCTTTCTCACTTGATTGTGTCCCCCTTTATGCTGATCACGTCGCCCGGATACTGGGCACATTGCGCGGCAAAGCGCGCAAATGCTTGGTTCTGGATCTCGACAATACATGCTGGGGCGGTGTTATCGGTGATGACGGGATCGACGGTATCCGCGTCGGGCAGGGTACGCCGGAAGGCGAAGCCTTTCTTGCAATTCAGCGATATGCGCTGGACCTCAAGGCACGCGGTGTGGTGTTGGCGGTCTGTTCCAAAAACGAAGAAGACGCGGCACGCCTGCCCTTCCAGAAACATCCCGACATGCTGCTGCGTGAAGACGATATTTCGATCTTCATCGCCAACTGGACCGATAAGGCCAGCAACATCCGCCATATTGCGCGGTTGCTCAATATCGGCACCGATGCGCTAGCGTTCCTCGACGACAATCCGGCCGAACGCGAGCGGGTGCGCCAGATGCTGCCCGAGGTCGCCGTACCCGAATTGCCGGACGACCCCGCATTTTACCCGACCGCATTGGCTCAGGCCGGGTATTTTGAGACCACCGGCCTGTCAGCCGACGATGCGCAGCGTGCCGAGCAATACCGTGCCAACGCCGCCCGCAGCGTTGCGATGGAAGCTATTGGTGACTACGGCGCGTATCTGGAATCACTCGACATGGTGTGTGAAGCGCGCGGTTTCGATGATGTCGGTCGAACCCGTATTGCTCAGTTGATTAACAAATCCAACCAGTTCAACCTGACTACGCGCCGCTATACCGAGGCCGAAGTGGCCCGCATGCAGCAGGATCCGGATCTGTTCACATTACAGATACGGCTGGCTGACAAATTTGGTGACAACGGCATGATCTCGGTGTTGATCTTCCGCAAGGGCCCTGAGGACTGGACCTGCGACACATGGCTGATGAGTTGCCGGGTGTTGGGGCGCCGCGTCGAAGAAGCTGCCCTGGGGCTTGTCGCCGAGGCAGCGCGCCGAGCAGGAGCCAGGCGGCTGGTCGGCGAATACATTCCATCCGAGAAGAACCGTATGGTGTCGGGACATTTCGAGAAGCTGGGATTTTCAAGAACCGCTGAAGACGCTGACGGGCGCACGGTCTGGCACCTTGATCTCACCAGCTATGACACCCCCACTGAATTGCCAATGACATTAAACGGCCCGCGCGCCGATGCAGCCGCCTGAAAAATTGGATTACTCGATGTCTTCGCCTTCTTCCGATCCCTCTTCTGACCTCCTGGCAGCTGACCAGCCCGCAACCCGTCGTATCGTCGAGGCAGTCATGGCGCTCTGGCCTGAGCATGAGCGCTATATTCGCAAAAGCCTTGCGGGTCGCGATGCCGATATGATGCGCACCACCGAAGCCCTGGCCGACGCGGTGCTGTTGCTGGTCGGCGACCGGCTGGACACCATCGCGGCACATTATCGCTGGACCTGCGACCGGTTGCGTGAAGAAGAATTGTTTTTCCACCGCGAAGGCCGGTATCGCCTGTCGACTTTCGCCGAAGCCGATGCAGAGGTCTATTCCGATGCCGACTATATGGAAAAATACATGGATGGGCTGCTGTTCAGTCAGGTGCTGTGGTTTAATCATGCGGCAAGCTGCCATTTCTTCCTGACCGAGGTACCCGCCCTTCTGCGCCCAGGCGGCCATCTGCTGGAGGTCGGGCCGGGTCACGGGCTAATGATGTCGCTGGCCCTGCGCGACTTTGGACTGTCGAGCGCTACCGCCTGGGATTTGTCGCAGGTCTCGCTGGATCAAACCCGTGCGGCACTGGAGCGGCTGGGTCATCATGATTGTCATTTTGCGGTTCAGAACGTCATGGATGTGCCCGCTGACTCACCACCGGCAGATCTGGTGGTACTGTCCGAGGTGCTGGAACATCTGGAAGACCCAAAATCGGTCATGCGCAAGCTGCACGCTCAGGTTCGCCCTGAAACAGGCCGCATCTTCATCAACGTGCCGATCAACAGCCCCTCGCCCGATCACCTCTACCTGATGCGGACGCCCGATGATGCGCGCGCGCTCCTTAACGATACCGGGTTCGAGATTCTGAAAGACGGTTTCTTCGCCACCCAAGGCACCGCATTGGAACGAGCGCTGCGCAACAAGATTTCCGTCTCGGCCTGCATGATTGCCCGCCCGGTCTGATCGTATCCGTTCATGCTGTTCAATTCCCTTCCGTTTGTTTTCATTTTCCTGCCACTGACGCTAGCCGGCTATTACCTGCTGATCCGGATGGGGCTGAAACAGTGGATTTTCCTGTTTCTGGTCATCGCCTCGCTGATCTTCTACGCAGTCTGGAATCCGCCCTATGTTCTGCTGCTGATCCTGTCGGTTCTGGGCAATTATCTCACCGGACTGTGGATCGAGCGGACACGGGATAACGGAAGCGGCTCAGGCTGGGCCCTGGCCCTAGGCGTTGTCGGTAACCTGCTGGTGCTGGGCTGGTTCAAATATGCCAACTTCTTCGTCGACAACGCGAATATACTGGGGGTCGGTCTGCATCTGGAAAGGATCATCCTACCGCTCGCCATCTCATTCTACACTTTCCAGCAGATAGCCTTTCTTGTGGATGTCTCGCGCGGCGAGATTCGCACAGGAGGAATCTGGCGCTATGCCACGTTCGTGATTTTCTTTCCGCAGCTCATCGCGGGTCCGATCGTGCATTACAAAGAGATGATGCCGCAATTCTTCGGACGCAATCCGGGGCGTTTTGTGACCGCGAATCTAACCGTCGGATTGGTGATATTCGCAATCGGCCTGTTCAAGAAGACGGTCATCGCCGATAGCGCCGCGCTTTATGCCAGCCCGGTTTTCGACGCTGCGCAGGCTGGGAGCACAATAGGCTTGCTGGCCGGATGGAAGGCCGCGCTGGCCTATACGGTGCAGCTTTATTTTGATTTTTCGGGCTATTCCGACATGGCCATCGGCCTGGCGCGCATGTTCGGTATCAAACTGCCGGTCAACTTCCATTCACCGCTGCGCGCCGCCTCGATTATCGAATACTGGCGGCGCTGGCATATCACCCTGCAGCAGTTCATCGTATCCTATATGTATCAGCCGCTGGTATTGCCCCTGTCACGGCTGGCCGCACAATGGCGGCTGGGGAAATGGGCATCCTTCTCGGTAACGGTCGCCGCACCCACGGTTGTTTTGTTTGTGGTGATCGGCCTTTGGCACGGGGCCGCCTGGACCTTTGTGTTGTTTGGTCTGATGCATGGCACATATCTGGCGATCAACGAGTTCTGGCGCGCGCTGCGG
Source organism: Ruegeria sp. YTSC003 (assembly GCF_059609785.1). Classification (NCBI taxonomy): domain Bacteria; kingdom Pseudomonadati; phylum Pseudomonadota; class Alphaproteobacteria; order Rhodobacterales; family Roseobacteraceae; genus Ruegeria; species Ruegeria sp. YTSC003. The sequence goes on from NZ_JBXWMK010000017.1 coordinate 21,022, forward strand.
CGCAAGGCGCGCCGTAAAAGTGGCGTTCCCGGCTCCAGCATGGCGTTGTACCACGCCGTGACACTGATTGCTGTGATCTTCGCCAACGTCATGTTCCGCGCCGACAGCCCCGCTGCGGCGGCCGCTATCTGGCAGGGTATGACCCGCCTGGACGAGATCGCAAACTTGCCTGCTGTGCTGCCTGCCAAAACTGCCGAACTGATAACCGAGCCCGGGCTATTTCTGCTGGGTGCCGCCACGCTGATTTTCCTGTGCCCGAATACACAGCAGATCATGGGACGGTATTCACCGATCCTGCATTGGAATCGCTGGCGCACACGAGCCCCGGCGCTGCTGCACCTGCAATGGCGCCCGACCCTGCCCTGGATGATCTGGACCGGCGTGGTTCTGTTTCTTGGGCTTGCTTTCATCCTGCGCGGGCAGTCAGAGTTTATTTATTTCAACTTCTAGGATGCGCCGATGACCAAACCCCTGCGCCTGCGCACCTTCCTCACCGGCCTCTGGCTTACGGTGCTGGCCTGTATTGTGCTGGCATTCCTTCTGCCGCATGATCCCTATTTCCGTTACCAGGCCATGAGCGGTACGATCTTTGAGCGCGCCCGGTGGATCTATGAGCGTATTCATTTCGACGACACCCCAATCGATATCGCTTTTCTGGGCTCGTCACGCACGGCACGCGGCGTGATTTCCCCCGATCTGGAGGACAATCTGGCCGAAAAAGGGATAGATGCCCGCGTCGTCAATTTCTCGCTGCCCGCCTCCGGTTTCGATGTTCGCCTGCCGATCATCCGCGAATTGTTATCGGAGCATAAACCCAAACTGATCGTGATCTCGGTGGTTGAGCAATTCCCCCGACACGGGCATCAGGCCTTTGGCGATCTGGCCGGCGCTGGTGAAGTTCTGCAAAGCCCGTGGATCGTCAACCGGAACCTGCCGGAAAATCTGGCGCGCCTGCCGATCCGGCAGATGCAACTGGCTGCCGCCGATCTGTTGCCCGAAGCGTTCGGTTATCAGCCCGATTTCAACCCCGCCACCTATGCCGGCACAACGATTGACCCGCGGATTTTCAATCCCGGCAAAACATCCGGCCCCAAAAGCGCTGCCGATATCGAAGCGCTGGAAGGCGAATCCAAATTCCGCCGCCGTAACCTGACACGCCCGATCCTGCCTGAATCGATGGCCGGGATCGAGTTCGGTATTCCCCGCACCTATCTGCGCCGGATCGCCGAACTGGCTGAATCCGAGGGTGTGCAGCTTGCCTTCCTCTATCTGCCTTTCTATGGCGGCTATGCGGAACCCTTCGAGAAAGCATGGCTGGAACAATACGGACCGGTCTTCTCGGCGGATTTCCTGCGGGATGATCCAAATCTTTATAACGATGTGGCCCATGTCTCGGAAACCGGCGCCGTGCTGGTGACAGACTGGCTGACCGAAACGCTTACCCCGCTGCTCGCCCCTTCAACCGGGTCGTAAGAACAGGAGACGATCATGACCATAATGCAGAACTCCCTCCGTTTGCACCATGTGGGAATCGTGCAGCCAGACATGGAAAGTGCCGAAAATTACATGTCGCTGTTTGGTCATACCGAAGACTATCGCGGCTATGTCGAGGAATTCGAATGCTGGTGCCTTTTTTGTACAGCGCCCGAAAATGGCACCGCCGTGGAGCTTGTAGTGCCAACCGGCGGATCGCTTGCCCGGTTCAACCGTGGCGCCGGGGGGCTGCATCACTATGCGTTCGAAACACCGGACATTCTGGCGTTGCAAAAAGAGCTCGCCGCCCGGGATGTCACGATGTTGCAGGAAAACCCGGTTAAGGGCGCCGGGAATTTCCTGTGTAATTTCATCAACCCAATCGCTACACGCGGCGTTTTGGTGGAATATGTTCAGCCACTGGATGGCAGCGCCTGAGACTTAAACCCCATTGGGGCTGTTAAGAGGTCGGCCTGAAACCGGCTCCAAAAATGTTGCAGTCACAATACGACCGGACACAAATACGCCGGCGGAAGAAGTTTTTGGCGACGAAGGGCGTTCGAAACTGTAAACAGGCAGCATAACAATAAGAAAACAGGCTACCCCAGAAAAACAATGACGTATGCGGTGGCCAGAGCGGTAACTAAACGTAAGACTGAGGCACTTGTGAAACGGCATCTAATTTATCGCACCTTGTCGGTTAGCGCATGTTCGATCTGCTGTTTGTTGCCTGCTTCAGCCCAGGAAAACGGGACAGAACTGGTCTTCGGCTTCAATCAAAGCCTTGAAACCGACGACAACCTCGAACTCGATCCGGTCAGTGCTGGCAGAACCACATTTGCTTCCACCGGATTATCTCTCGACCTCAGCCATGAAACTCCTTTGGACCGGATCGGTGTGTCTGCTTCCGGCGTGCTGCGTGCCGTGAACGGACCAGGTGCCGAGTCGGGTTGGGACAATCAGCGCTTTCAGCTAGACTATGGCCGCGAAGGCGCACAATCTGCATTTGGTTTCAATACCAGTTATTTTCAATCAAATATCCAGTTTCTACGACCGCTAGAGGAGTTCAGAAATGACGAGGGCGAAATTGAATTGCCACCAGATCTCGATGATCTGAATGGCACCGGTAACAGGGAACGTTACAGGACTGGGCTTTCGCTTGAGCTTGGACAGGATGCGCCAATTGGCGCCGCATTCGACGCCGATTACCTTGCGCTCAGATATACGGACACCACCGATCCGGGGCTGAACGACAACGACCGGTTCAATCTGGGGACAGACTTATTCCTGCGGCTTTCCCCAGTGGTAGAAGGTACATTGGGGCTGGATTATCGGCTTTTTGAATCTGAAAATACCGAACAGACTAGGCGTGAAACCACTACGGGCTTTTTCGATCTGAACGTTGAGTTGTCACCAATTTGGCGCTTTGAGGCCGGTCTCGGCTATACCACTATCGACACGCGAGAATTCGGAGTCGTTACACGAACCGATGGACCCACAGGGCGACTACGGCTGGAGCGAGATATGCCTGATGGCTCCATCGGAGCCGAAATCGAACAGATCGTGACTGACGACGGTGATATCCGTAATTTCTTAATCAGCAGAAACATGGCATTGCCCGCCGGGGAGTTATCATTCACAATCGGCGTATCGGACTCTGAACTGGACAACGCTACCCCTATCGGATCCTTGAATTGGAGCCAAAACTTACCAAGGAGCGTAATCAGCGCACAAATCCGCCGGTCGGTAGACTTTGATCAGGAGAAAGGGAACGTCATCAGAACCGCCGCATTTCTAGGCTATTTTTACGAAATTAATAACATTTCGGGAATCAGTCTCAACGCTGGATATACGATTAGCGACGAGGTGACGGACACAATTGATCGAGCCAATTTTAGTGCCTCTTACCAGTACACCTTGACAGAAGACTGGGCGCTGAATACCGGGTACCGCTATCGGATGCGTGAAGATCTGACAGACCCGCGTGCGCAATCTCATGCCGTTTTTTTCACCATTGGCCGGGACTTTATCCTGCGCCCTTGACACAGCAGCTGATCAATATCCGAATTTTCGCAACACCGGACCCAGTTCGCGCTCAATATAGGCGACGTGATCAGGCTCCAGCTCTTTCCGCCACTGTCCGGATTTGCCGCTGCGCAGGTGAGATTTCCGGGCGACACCCCCGGTCTTTTTTCCACTCCGGCTCTTGGCCTCGAACAGCCGCATCAGGTCAGTGGCCAGGTCCAGATTCCGCCCCTCGAACCCGAGATGGCTGAACATGTCGCGATAGATGTCGGCACGGCCTTCGCCCATCAGGTCTTCGAACGACACCTCAAAAATATCCGGATCGCCCGTATCCCAGTTCAGCAATGTATCCCGGTAGAAGAAAATGAAGTGATCTATCTCCATGAACAAACCGTCATACGTATTGGCCGCATTCAGCTTGCTTTGATAGGTCTGTCCGTTCTCATCCGGCCGATGCACCCACGCTTCATGGGTCCATTTGTGGTAGTGATAACCTGACACGATCATGTCGCGCGGATCGCGCATCACGTGCACACCCCGGTAGGGAGCCAGCCGCGGCAGATCGAGTTTGCCATGCATCGACATGACCAGACGCGAATGCGGATCAGGATGCTCGATATGTACCTTTTGATAAGGCAGGTTCAGGCCATAACCCAACAGGCGCAGCACCGCCGTAAAATAGGTCGTCATCACCTTATGATGGGTCGCCACAAACATAACCGGGATTTCCTCTGGCACATCCGCACCCCGCATCCGGGTGGAGGTCAGACGGCCCAGCAAGGACCAGAATTCCGGGTTTATCAACAAGCCCCTGTTCTTTTTGATAAAGTTTGGTACCTCGCGCCGCAGATGATCCATCCGGGAACGGCGGACCGGCGGCCCGAATCCGGCTGCGGTCATGATTTTTCGATCCTGAAGATTATCCTGCAAATCAATCGTCCGAGAAAAAATAGAAATCCACCATAACGCAATCTAACCTGTCTTAAGAGGACGAACAGTGATTCCAGACCGCCCACACTATTTTTTGGACATTCTCCCGATTTTGGCAAAATAACTTCAATATTGGAAACTATGGACGTGTGACCAAAACCAGGATACGGCGGAACGCCTTATCACTTCAGTTTGAGTAGCCTTTGCCCGCCAATTTTCGTTAAGATCGGAGACGGAACTCCCGCCAGTACAGTTCGTAACGAGTATCAGGGGAAACAGGTGAGTATTACGACGTCTGCGGAAAACTCCGATCGGATAGGCCGCGACAGGATTTTCAATCCCGTCGGGCTGTTCTGGTTCGCATTGCTGGTTCTGGGCTCGATCCCGATTTTCTGGATCGGTATCGTGTCGCTGGGTCAGGCCTGGGCAACCGCTGAATACAGCCACGGCCCACTGATCCCGGTTATCTCTCTCTATCTGTTCCTGCGGGAGATGCGCAATTACCCGCCCCCGCCGGGCGAGGTCAGGGACCGCTGGCCCGGTATCCTGGTGATTGCGTTCGGGCTGGTTGTGGCAATCCTGGGCAATCTTGCCAGCGTCCCCGACATTGTCACCTATGCCATGATCATCTGGACCGGCGGTGTGGTGCTGACGGTGTTTGGCTGGAACATCGGGCGGCGGCATCAGTTGCCGGTGCTGCATCTGGTCTTCATGCTGCCCCTGCCGAATTTCATCTACTGGAAGCTGACAATCTTCCTACAAGGCATCTCTTCGGTCATAGGGGTCTGGTTCGTGCAGCAGGCAGGCGTTTCCGTCTATCTGGACGGGAATATCATCGATCTGGGCGTCTATAAGCTGCAGGTGGCCGAGGCCTGCTCAGGTCTGCGCTATCTGTTCCCAATCCTTAGTTTTTCTTATCTTTTCGCCCTGCTTTATCGTGGTCCGGTCTGGCACAAGGTGGTGCTGTTGATGTCGGCCGCGCCACTGACCGTGCTGATGAACTCGATCCGCATCGGCGTGATCGGGGTTTTGGTCAATCACCATGGAATCGAAATGGCCGAAGGGTTTCTGCATTTCTTTGAAGGCTGGGTGATCTTCCTGACATGTATCGCCATCCTGTTCGCCATGGCTGTCACACTGCAGCGCCTGACGCCAAACCCCAAACCGCTGGCCGAGGCAATTGATCTGGATACCCGTGGCCTGCTAAAAGTGGGCGAACGCATTTTTGCCATCCGACCCTCGCGCGCCCTGGCAGCAGGCGCTTTGCTCACACTGGCAGTATCGGTAGCCTGGGTTATGCAACCCAACCCAGACAAAGAGCCGATCGATCGCAGCCCCTTTGCACTTTATCCACGCCAATTGGGGAACTGGTCGGGGTCGGCAGCGCTTCTGGACCCGGATGTCGAACGAGTACTGGGCGCGACCGATTACCTTAACACCACCTATGCCGCGCCTGGACAGAATGGCTACATCAACATGTTCGTCGCCTTCTACGACAAACAAACCGAAGGCGACGGCATTCATTCGCCCGAGGTTTGCCTGCCGGTAGGTGGATGGGAAATCTTCAGCCTGGAGCCCTATCGGATCGACCCGGGCGTCCCCGCCTATGGCGCGTTCGAGGTGAACCGCGCGGTCATTCAGAAAGGCCTGCAAAAGCAGCTAGTCTATTACTGGTTCGAACAGCGCGGCAAACGCCAAACCAACGATTTCGCCGCCAAGATCGGGGTGGTGGTAGATGGTCTGACGATGGGTCGAACCGACGGCGCGCTAGTGCGCTATGTTACCCCGATCCGCGAAGACGAAACCGAGGCTGACGCGGATGCCAGATTACTGGGCTTTGTTGGGCAGAGCTTGTCGAAGCTGCCAAGGTTTGTGCCGATGTAATTTCCACAATTCCCGCCTAACCAGACAACAGAAACCGCTCTTTTCAGAGCGGTTTTTTCTCCGCCACCCTTCGGTAGGCACCGATCAGTGCGTCCACCTGATGATCCCAGCCCAGTTCTGCTTCGACCCGGGCACGACCAAAGCGACCCATCTCGGCCGATTGCTCCGGGTCGTTCAGCAGTTCGAGAATCTTGTCGGCCATGTCGGTCGTGTCATTAGGCGCGGCATACAGCGAAGACCGTCCTGCAGAATAGCGCCCCTCGGCCACGTCGAACTGTACGATGGGTTTTGAAAACGCCATGTATTCCAAAATTTTATTCATGGTGGATTTATCATTCATCGGGTTCACCCGGTCCGGATTCACACAGACATCCGCCGTCGACAGCACTTCGAACAGGTCCTGATCAGGCGCGCGCCCAGTAAAGGTCACGTGGTCGCCCAGCCCCAGCCCCTCGGCCTGCGCCTTCAGCCCGTCCAGCGCCGGGCCGCCGCCGACCAACACGAACTGCACATCATAGCCACGGTCTTTTACTATGATCCGCACAGAATCGAGCAACAGATCGATCCCTTCCTGATCTCCCATAACTCCCACATAGCCCACCATATACGCACGCCCGTTGCGCCACTTGGGGTTGGGGGCCGTTACAATCAGCCGATTGAGGTCGGGGCCCGAGCGCACAACAAATACATCCTCAGACGCAATCCTGCCGCGCTCCTGTGCTATCTCCCGATAGCTTTCATTGGTCGATATCACCACATCGGCGCTGCGAAATGTCCAGCGTTCGAACAGTACCATGAGCTTCCAGAAAAAACCGCGCTTGCCGAATTTAGCCTCGTAGAGCTCGGGATTGATATCATGGTGATCGAAGATGAACCGTTTGCCAAAAAGCTTGAAGGGCAAGGCCACCAGAAAGATCAGATCGGGCGGGTTGCAGGCCTGCAAAGTATCAAACCCGTGCCGGCGGGCGACCCTCAATGCCAACCGCATCTCTTGAAACAGCGCTGCCCCGTATTCTACCAGATATCCAAGCGCCCCGCTTGCATCGATCGGCAAATTGTGACGATAAATATGCACGCCATCAACTTCTTCATACAGGGCTTCATACCCTTTACCCGTTGGGCAGATTACCGCCACTTCGGCACCGGCAGCGCAGAGCGTACGGCATTCGTGCCAGACCCGTCGGTCAAAAGGCAATGGCAGGTTCTCGACGATAATCAGCACACGCCGACCAGCAAGCGGTTTTGCCTGCCGGGCCGCATCCATACGGGGTGTTTCAACCAAATCAACGTCTTTCATGGTAACTGACCTGTATGGCGGATCTCAGGGTTACCTGACAAGGTAAGCGCTTCAATCGTCGCATTTGACGCGATAACCCGGTCATAACGCGTTGTCTCGGCGTGGGTGCGATCGACCAGAAGACGTTCCAGGACCGGCAACTGGCTGTAGGCATAGCCTAGATTGGCCCCGACCAGCTTGGTGGCATCAATGCCCGGGTCATAAATATCCAACTCGTACCCCGCAGCCAGAAGTTTGCGAGCCAGATCAACATTTGGGCTTTCACGCAGATCGTCCGTTCCAGCCTTGAATGCCAGCCCGGCCAGCAGAATACGCGCCGGTTTTTTCAGCCCTTCAACCGCATATTCGAACAGGCGGTGCTTGTGCGCCTCATTTGATCCCAGCAGGCTGTTGATCAGCGGCAGGTTTGCCCCGGTATCCGCGGCTATATACTGCAGCGCCCGCACATCCTTGGGCAAACACGAGCCGCCAAATGCCCCGCCGGGCCGCATATAATAGGGTGAAATGTTGAGTTTGGTATCCGAGACAAAGATCTCATGCACCTGCCGAGCTGAAATACCCTGTGCCAGACAAACACGCCCGACCTCGTTGGCAAAGGCAACTTTGACCGCATGCCAGCTGTTATCGACGAATTTTGTGATTTCCGCCTCGCGGTAGCCGACGGTAAATGTAGGGGCCTCAATATTGGCGTTCAGTGCACCCATCACCGCATTGGAAGCACCATCCCGGGTTCCGATCACCACTTTTGGCGGGTTGAAATAATCTTCGACTGCGCTGCCCTCACGAAGAAATTCAGGGTTATAGACCACCTCGACCCGGTTTTGCATCGCCTTTCCCAGAACAGCCTCGAAGATTGGCAGAACAAGTTCCTCGACAGTACCAGGGCGAAATGTCGAACGATAGGCGACAACCAACGGGTGTACCCGGTCAGCGGTCAGCGCCATCGCTATCTGCCGGGTCACATCTGCGATGAACCCCATATTGTGCGATCCATCCGCAGCTGAGGGTGTGCCGACACAGACAATAGCCAGATCACACCCATCTAGATGCGCCCCTATCGTCACATCCGCTGAAATCCGGCCTGCCGTGACCCCTTCGGTCAGCATCTCCTGCACACGTGGCTCCACAATCGGAGCCTGGCCGGCCGTGATCTGACGCACCTTTTTCTGGCTCACGTCTATCCCGATGACCTCGTGACCTTCACTGGCAATACAACAGGCCGCCGTAAATCCGACATAGCCAAGACCCAATACCGCAACCTTCATTAAATTCTACCTAATTCTGGAAACTCGAAATCAACCTAAAATGAAGCGGCCGGATGACCCGCGCCCGCCTAGTCACCCCCTGTTATAAACATCCTCATACCGTACGATGTCGTCTTCACCCAGATAGGACCCGGTCTGCACTTCGATCAGATACATCGGCACCTTGCCAGGGTTTTCCATTCGGTGCACCGCACCCAGCGGGATATAAACGGATTGGTTTTCTGTCAGCAAGTTCACCTCCTCGCCCACGGTCACACGCGCCGTGCCGGCCACAACGATCCAATGCTCAGACCGATGCACATGACTTTGCAGACTCAGGATACCGTCCGGTTTGACCATGATCCGTTTGACCTGGAACCGATCCCCCAGACACAGGGTCTCATACCAACCCCAGGGGCGGTGAAAGCGGGGATAGTCCTCGGCCTGCGCCACCTTGTTCGCTTTCAGTACGCCAACCGCCTTTTTAACGTCCTGCGCCCGGTCCATATCGGTAACAAGTACCGCATCACGCATTGCGATAGCGGCAATATTCTTCAACCCAAGGCCTACTAACTGGATATTGGCATCTTCGCTGCGCAACAGCGTGTTCTGGCAATCAATCGCCGTGGCCGCCCCCACCTGAGCGACCCTGTTCTCATCCAGTGGCAGGGTCGCATGCAGAGTATCCCAACTGCCCAGATCAGACCAGTCAGCCTCTAGCGGGACAGCAACGATATTCCGGGCCTTTTCCATAATCGCATAGTCGATCGAAATCGGATCAATCCCCTCAAAAGGGTCCGCCGCCAACCGGAAAAACCCCAAATCCGTTTCCCCCTGCGACAGAGCCGCACGACACGGTGCCACCATTTGCGGCATATGTTCCTCGAAGGCCGCAATGATATCGCGGACACGGAACATAAACATTCCCGCATTCCACAGCACATTGCCACCTTGCAACAGCTGGACTGCTCGCGCCTTGTCCGGCTTTTCGCAAAACTCTGCAAGCGGGGCAGGCTGCCCGGGCGTCACCACACCATCCAGCCGCAGATACCCGTACCCTGTTTCAGGGCGGTCCGGCACCACCCCGAATGTGACCAACGCCCCGCCCTGAGCCGCTTTGGCCCCCACAGCCACGGCGTCGAGAAAGGCCTGAGTGTCGTGCACCAGATGATCCGAAGGTGCGACCAACATCAATGCATCAGGTATTTTCTCAAGACTCAACGCCGCAGTCAGAATAGCAGGTGCGGTATTACGCACAGCGGGCTCTAAGATGACCTGACCATCCGACAGGCCCAAAGCAACGGCCTGATCTTCCACCAGAAAACGGAAATCCTCGTTGGTTAGAAAGATTGGCGCATCGAATTCCGGTCCGGAAAGCCGTGACAGGACGCTCTGGAACAGACTTTGCTGACCGTCAAAAGATACGAACTGCTTAGGATACGCACGCCGCGAACTGGGCCACAGTCGGGTTCCCGAACCACCACAAAGAATGACCGGATAAATCATTTAACATACTCCAAATTTAACGAATGCACCTCTTATTGAAACTAGATTGTACCAACGGAAACGTCCTCGCAATCACTCACCAATCCGTACATTCCTAGTGGCACATCAACCGTACCCATAACCGTACCCATATCCGTAAATACTGTCAGTATAGTGGCATTTGTTCATAATCACGCCCATCACGTTGGTAAGTTCTGCTAATTGACGCTCAGCCACATCAATCTGATCAATCGTCGTGCGTTCAGCTTCCGTCATCAGCAGAGCGCAATCAGCGTTTTTGAGAAATCCAAAATTGTCGTCCGCCGCCAGTAACGGCGGCATATCAAACAAAACAAGATCGGGTTCGAATTCTGCCTCAATTGCCGCAATAACATCGCTGGCCTTCTGGCTTTGCAGAATTTCAGCTGCATCTGTAACGGCCCCACGGCTCAACCCCAGCGCCACGTTCTCCCCAACTCTATACCCGTGGTCAGAAAGTAACGCCTTGCCTTGCAGAATGTCACCCATCGTGCATTGACAGTCCTGCTTCAACATCAAGGACAAACCTGCCCGACGCAGGTCAAAATCCAAAACAACAGTGCGCAAATCAGTCTGCCGCCCGAAACTGAAAGCCAAGTTTGCGGCAGTGGTACTTTTACCGCATGCACTGTGTGGAGAAACCATCGCTACCCTCTTCCAACCATTGACGCCAGCCTGCTGCAATATGCGTGTACGCAACATATCATAAGGCCCTGCTGCGGCACCGCCGTCGTAGCTGACAAGCCGATTTTGACTGATATCTGTTTTGGAAATATCGAGTGGCGTCAGGTCAAACCAGGGATCAGTAGTTCTGTTTGTAGACACCTCTTCTTGGATAGCCTTCTCCGGTACAACATCGGACTGAGCAGACGCCTTCTTGTTTCTCTGTGACCGTGCTTTTTCTATAGCTTTCTGCAGTTTTTCCATTCAGCACTATCCTTCCAGGACAAAGACTGTCCGTTTCGTCTCACCACCGGATACCAATTTTGTCCATAACCCGCTCAGCCAACAGATCCAGAGGCTGGTAGAATACATGAACCGCATAAACAGCCGCTGGCACGCCGACCACAATGACAAACACCCGCAACAACCTCAGCACCCTGAAACGCATCACTTCTCCAGAGGTCGAAATATAGGGAATAGTCGCCAGTGGCGTAATATCCAGTTTTGCAACCAAATCTTCTGGCCGGCGCAAAGTCCGATTCAGCAACTCCAGCAAAACAATTAGGCCAATCCCAGCCAAAATACCGAAAAAGCTGCCACCACCGGCGATCATCATCCGATTAGGCTTGGTCGGGCTACTTGGAGCGACTGGTGGTTCTATCACAGATATGCGCTGACCTTGCGCCGTCACTTCAATCCGCTCACCTGTACTGGCGCGGGCCAAGCTCTCGACCGCAACATTGTACTGCCCCTCTATATGCTGGTAGTCGAGCTCAAGATCATCAAGCCGGATCTGTTTTTCCGGCGTTTGATTAATAGTCCGGCGCAGTTCGTCTAATTGCAGATTCAAATCAATTTTTTGTTCTTCGGAAGCTGCAATTCTGGAATCCAGATCCGCCAACTGAACATCCAACAACGGATTCCCGGACTGCGGCTCGCTCTCTTCTACAAGTTGCGGCATTGAATCAACCTGTTCCTCAAGCTGTTTGATACGAGCTTCAAGAAGCTTAACACGCGGATTGGTAGTGGAATAAATCGCCAGGGCTTGATTGAGCTCCCGGCGCAGGCCCACCAGTTCCAGTTGCTCAGGGGTCTGATTAGGTATGCGGTTTCCCGAAACCTGACCAGTTGTCTCATAGATATCGATCAACCGGCTGCGCTGCGAATTCAGCACAGCCAAATCTCGGTTCAGCTGTGCCAACCTCTCTTGCAGAAGAGTCTGCTGATTCAGTCGGAAATTAAGTGTATCCGGTAACACACCCGCGTTTTTGGTTTTAAAAGCCAAAATCTGGGCGCTGCGTTCAGCCAGTGTCTCGCTCAACCGATCTACTTCTGTTCTGAAAAACTCGAGCGTTTGGGTAGCGCGCCCCGTTCTAGACTGCACGTCTTCCTTCTGGATCAGTGTTAGGTATTCGTTGAGAACACCCGCAGCGCTTGCGCCTGAAGGTCCCTCAAAACTAATTTCCATCAGCGCAGCTTCGTTGCGACCTGTGCGTATTTTGATGACTGTACGGACCCGCATACCCGCCACAATCCTATCAGCCGTCATAACAGAGGGGTCTTCGAAGACATTTTGCCGATTGGCTATCTCCAGCAAGTTGGCCCGGGTCAACAGCCTCTGTTCTATGATTTGCAGCTGCTCCGGTGCCGGTGTTCGCACCGTCGACGCAGCCAACTCATCCGGAATACGTGGCGATTCCACAATCAGCTTCATGCTGGACACGTAAGCCGGCGGCAGAGTCATCGCGATGATGACCGAGGCCGCGCTAATCACCGAGGCCACTATCAGGAAATAGGGCAAACGCCGCACAAAAATCGACCAGTAGTAACGAAAATCCACGTTCAGTTTTCCCGTTTTCCGTTCATCTGCGTCCGAATACTACTCATCCTGCTTTTTCCTCCGGCGGCACTTTTTGATGAGCTCCAAGCTTCAGCACCTGACCCGCCTCCTCCGGTTCAGATACAGAAATAGCACCAAAACAGACCTCGTCCTCCAGCACGCTTCTCACAATCTGCGAGGTGACCAAATGAAGCTCCTCGCTCCATGCATAAAGCATTGCAAACTCGCAGATCTGGTTCACCAACCGTGGCACACCTTCGGTCGCCGCATGAATAAGGTCACAGGCCTCGGCCGAAAATTCCTCTCCTGTACCGCCTGCAACCTTCAAACGATGTTCGATATAGCCAGCAACCGTTTCCGCATCCATGCGAGGAAGATGAAAACTGGCCGCAACCCGCTGCGCCATCTGACGCATCTTTGGCTGCAGTACAACGTCCCGCAACTCGGGCTGACCAACCAGAATTAATTGAATCAATTCGTCCTTGTTAGAGTTGATATTGGTCAGCATTCGTATTTCTTCCAGCCCCTCTCGCGACAGGTTCTGCGCTTCATCGAAGATCAGGACAACCCGTCGCCCCTCGGCATATTCGGAAATCAGAAAATTCGCCAATGTCTGGAACAATTGTACGTAGGGTGCCCTTGGAGTGGCTGGCACGTCCAGCGCGTTGAGCGCCCATTGTAACAACTCTCCACGCCCACCCTGAGCGTTTGAGACCAATCCGATCGTGATATCGTCATCGATCTGGCTGATCAGCTTTTGTAGCAACGTCGTCTTACCTGATCCGATTTCACCCGTGATCAATGTAATCGGAGCTTTAGAGATGATGCCAAATTCAAGGATCGAATAAGCGCGCTTGTGTTGTGTGGACCAATACAAAAAACCCGGGTCCGGCAACAATGTAAAAGGCCGCTCCCTGAGACCAAAATGTTCGATATAGAGATCACCCGTCGTCATGGTGACCCAGAAACTTTTAAAACCATCTACACAACAAACCTTTGCGATATGATCGGGGTAAGCCTGACCAGAACCGCGTACACTCCACACTGACATGGCCCGGCAGGGCTATTAATACAACCGTCTACCTCTTTTTATCACGCTCAGACCCCTGTTAACTTATGTGTGGCATCAATTTCAGGCAATTTTAAGGAGATGCACCAAATCACACAGAAACAATTTACAGCAAGGCACACCTTCGTTCACTGTACGACAACAAACCAATGAGCATACCAAAACTACTTCATTTCAAACTCTGGATTTATACTTCGGAGTTTAACTCTCCATAGGTGTTTTGGGTATATCTCTTACGCAGCGAGCATAGCCATATTACTGGCAATGCAACCAAAAGGATGCTGGCCAGCCCGGTAAGACAATATACACCCATTACCGCGAATGCCCCATAACCCGAGAGGAATGCTATGGCAGCACCGATAAAACCTGTCACTACTGCCAACACCAGAATTCCCATCGGAACACTCCAAGCTACAAAGATAGCGCGCCACCCTCATAAGTAGAGTAAATGTGCCGAAAATCCACTTTTGTCGCAACAGTTTTCCGGTACACCGCGCTCCCGTTAGGAGTAACTATTGCATCAAAAAGAGGCCACTCTATGGCAGCCCCTTGATAATTCAAAAAAATTCTTGAAATCAGGCGGTCGATCTGCGTCGACGCAATAGGCCGAAACCAGCCAATGCACCCAGCAGCATGAATCCGGCAGCCGGCAGCGGCACCGGTGCCACGGCAACCAGGTTCTGGTAACGATATGGCTGCGCAGTGCTTTCCAGAAAGCTCAGACGCCATTTCTTGTCACCAGTATAGTTCTGTGCCGCGTCAAGGTAAGCGTTAGCCTGGGTGATCACACCATTGACCCCCCCATATTTACCTACGGCATTAAAGCCGTCTCCGACTGCACCAGTGACGGTCCAGTCATCATCGTAGACGGCGTTCCACAAAGCTACCTGGAAAGCAGCCGATGTTGTCCTGTTGTCAGCGGCAACGGACTGGCTGTAATTCGCATCAAAAATCGCCTGGATGCGTTGAAGCCCACCATTAGAAATTAGGTCAACGCTGTTCGAGAATGGCGTCTTCGTGATTTTGTAATCATATCCCGTTCCAGTCCCGATCCAAGCTGCTAAATCTAGGCAGAACGCAACGAAATCGCCAAGAACATTGTTTGGTGCCGGAGTTGTTTCGGTCATATCATAAGCACCGGCGTTAACGCGGGTATCATGATAGCCAATGCTTGGAGCGGTCACCTTGACCTTTTTATAACCTCCAGCGGCAGGTCCATTGAGATTTAATGTTGCTGCCGTTGCCGGAACAGCAACTGCGATTGTGACAGCTGTCGCCGCCACGGCAACTTTCTGCAGAAAGACTTTCATAACCCCTCACACGACTTACTCGTTAAACGAGATTGAACGGTAGCCAAAACACGCTTCGCATCTCGTATCGCTTGACCATATTAATTATGTCAGAAAGTGACAATGAACTTGTTCATACTGCCGCATTCCGGCACAATACGCTGCACAAAATCACACCATAAACATCATTGTTTCCATTTTAGGGATATCTGGCTGACTGCATGCCTGATCATTCGACATGATGTGATTGCGGCGGCCGCTCTCCGGTGGCGAGCGAGGTCCGGTATGTTGGCCTCATGGATAAATGCCGTGAGGAGAACGACCATGAAGTACTTTGCTGGTTTGGATGTTTCTTTGAAAGAGATTTCCATGTGTGTTGTCGATGAAGAGGGGCGTGTCGTCTTGCGTAGAAGCTTGCCCTTTTGTCCGTTGGCCGTCCGGGATGCCTTGGAAAAGCAAGAGGTGGCGCCGCAGAGGATCGTGCATGAAAGCGGACAGATATCGATCTGGCTTCAGCGGCAACTTGAAGATTTGGGGCTGCCTGCGATTTGCATTGATGCGAGGTCAGCCCACAAGGTTTTATCAGCCAAGCTAAACAAATCTGATCGTTCGGACGCGGAAGGATTAGCTCAATTGGCCAGGATCGGCTGGTTTACCGCCGTTCACGTCCGCAGCGTAGATGCGGACCGTCTTCGTACAATCATTGGGGCTCGGGATCGCTTTGTGCGTCTCAGAATGGAGATTGAGGCTCATATGCGGGGGATCCTGAAGACATTTGGCATTCGCCTGACCGCAATCGGCAATGGGCGGCAGCGACAGCGGTTCAGAGATCAGCTGTCAGTTGCGCGGCAATCCGATCCGGCGCTAGCCGTCATCATCGATCATGTACTCCCCTCGCACGAGGCAGTGTGTTCAGCGGCGGCTGCGCTTGAGGATGAGATTGCCGCGATTGCCAAACGCCATGACCTGTCGCGTAGATTGATGACGATCCCAGGCGTAGGCCCGGTTGTCGCCTTGAGCTTTCTGGCGCTGATCGAGAACGCAGAGCGATTTCCTAAAACAACAAATGTAGGAGCGTTCCTGGGCTTAACGCCGAGGCGATATCAGTCCGGTGAGGTCGACTATTCTGGCCGCATATCCAAGCGAGGCGATGCCGCCATGCGTCGTCTGCTGTACGAGGCGGCCAGTACATTGATCAGTCGTGTGAAGCGATATTCGCCTTTGAAGTCCTGGGCTGTCCGGCTCGCCGCGAGGCGCGGTTTCAAAAAGGCCGCTGTGGCGACCGCCCGGAAACTCGCCGTGCTCATGTTGACACTCTGGAAAACCGGAGAAGAATTCCATTGGACCAAGGAGGCCGCTACCTGATCTAGATATCCGCCGGAAACGGTTGGACGCGAAGTCCCTGCGGGACGGAAGGCAGATCGATCTCGTTCGAGAACATGGGGCAAAGCATACCCCGCATTCGACATATGGAGACGTTCAGCCCCCGGAAGCCATTATGAGGCGACACAAGTCGACCTCGGAGAGAACAGTGCCCCGCAGCGACAATGCCGACTTCCGTTGACATCCCCGCAATCAGAGAACGGTTTTCCAAGAACCGGCATGGCCGGTTCCGTGAGAGCGAATTGTTGCGGCATCTGTTCGAGACAACTGTCGCCCACTGCATCGCTGAAGATTTGGTCAGCGGCGGGCATCGATCCGGCAGATGCGCCCCGCGCCGTGCGTGAGTATCTAGACACACTGGATGAAGCTGCGTTTGGCGCCGCCAGCGAGAGAAAAAATCATCAGGAACAGAGCCTAACGAAGCATGCACACCCATATGCCATCGTCGTCGAAAACCTACAGATGCATGTCCAAAGTCAATCGTTTTTCAGTGTACGGCACCTCAGTGCATTGGTCTTCCAACCTTTCTCACAAGTGTTCGGCATGATGACTGGAATGTTGATCAATCCCGAACAATGGGCCCAAAACGGAAACATCTGTGATTGCCCATGCATGGAATGGAGCACTGCCTAAACTTTACTCAACGTGAAAATCATTGAAATATAACCACTTAAAAACTTCCTGACCTCTGTCATTCAATTTTTATGCAAAAACAAAATTAAAGCTGTTAAACTTTTGGTGGGGGAAATTACAAAGAACCATCGCCCATTTGTGTTATGCGCCAGTTTTAGGCGCGAATTTAATAGTGACAACGAGGTCTGAGCAGACTGTTGTAAGTGTTTGGGGTTATTTTGTTTATGACATCTCATGTAAAAGAATTCGCTGCGGCCGAAACGGCGTCCGCCGAGCGGCTTCGTCATCACAGCATCGCGACACAGCCTTCAAGATTCTATCGGGATCGCATCAAGCGTTTGTTTGACGTTGTTTTGGTTGTCCTGGTGGCACCGTTTGCTGTGCCTTTAGTGACCGTCTTCGCGCTTATTATCGTGATGACCGGGAGGTCGCCGTTTTTTCGCCAGCGTCGGATCGGCAAAGATGGCACAATCTTTGAAATGCTGAAAATCCGCACCATGGAACCCAATGCTAAAGAGAGGCTGGAGGCTCATCTGGCTGCTGATCCCAAAGCCCGGGCCGAATGGAACAGCACACAGAAACTGAAGAATGACCCCCGCATCACACCGATCGGGAAATTCCTGCGCAGATCGTCCCTCGACGAATTGCCTCAACTGTGGAACGTCCTGCGCGGAGATATGTCCATCGTCGGCCCCCGCCCCATGATGGAAGATCAGAAGCCCCTGTATCCCGGAAAGGTCTATTACGCCATGCGCCCGGGCATTACCGGGTCGTGGCAGGTTTCTGATCGCAACGAGACAACTTTTGCCGCGCGGGCTCGGTTTGACAAAAACTATTATGACAGTCTGACATTCAAAACTGACCTGTCGATTCTTGTAAAAACTGTGGGCGTTGTTCTACGCTGTTCGGGTTACTGACACGAACCGACAACGCATGGTTCCTGCATCTGGGGCTGGAAGATCAATAGCATGCTGCAAAACAGCTTACTGAGGTTTGCCCTTATCCTCGGGCTCGGTCTTCTGGCCGCCTGTGATACGGCGGAAGAACGGGCTGAAAAACACTTTCAAACCGCACTGGAGCATCTGGAAAACGGCGATTTCGAACGAGCCAAAATCGAGTTTCGCAATGTTTTCAAGCTGAATGGCACACATAAAGAAGCCCGTCTGACTTTTGCCCAGATGCAGCGTGAACTTGGTGCTATCCCCGAAGCATATGGTCAGTATCTGCGGTTGGTCGAACAATACCCGGACAATCTGGAAGGTCGACAAGCCTTGGCAGAGATGGCGTTAGAAAGCGGCGATTGGGAAGAGGTTGAACGTCATGGGCGCGCCGCTGCTGAAATCGCTCCAGAAGACCCGCGGGCCCGATCTATGCTGGCGGTGCTGAATTATCGCGATGCTACAAGTGATAGGGACAGTGCCGCGCAAACGACCGCCTTTGAAACCGCGCGGTCGCTTTTGGCCGAGAACCCGGATCTGATCGGCGCGCATCAGGTCGTGATTGACAAACTGATCCAGGGTCAGGACTGGCCTGCTGCGCTGGACGCGCTGGACGCGGCGTTACAAACATCTCCAGACTTCACACCCCTCTATACAATGCGTCTGGCAGTACTGAACGAGATGGACGACATGGCCGGCATCGAATCACAGATGCTGCAGATGACCGGGCAGTTTCCCGACGATCCGAACGTCGTTTCGCTGTTGCTGAACTGGTATCTGACAAACGAGAATTTCGAGGCCGCCGAAGCTTACCTGCGAGCCGAAGTCGACCCGGATGCAGAGACTCCCGACAACCGCATCCGGCTGATCCGGTTCCTCAATGAGTATCGCAGCCCCGAGGCCGCCCTGACCGAGCTGGATGCGGCCTTGGCGACCACCGGTCCTCATGACACCGCCTACCGGTCACTACGGGCCGTTTTCGCCTACGAAAACGGAAATGCCGAGGCCGCTATCGCCGAACTACGGGATGTCCTTGTCAAGGCCGAGCCCTCAGCAGAGACCAACAATATCAAAACCACACTGGCCCGCATGCTGAACGCTACTGATCGCACTGAACAGGCAAAAGCATTGGTTGAAGAGGTTATAACCTCGGATGCGCGTCATGTGGGGGCCGCAAAACTCAAGGCCCGCTGGCTCATAGAGGATGACCGCACCGGTGAGGCCATCGCACTGCTGCGCGCCGCCCTTGGGGAAAGCCCGCGCGACGCACAATTGATGACACTTTTGGCCAGCGCTCACGAGCGCGACGGCAACCGTGACCTGATGGCCGAGATGCTGTCACTGGCGGTCGAAGCTTCCGGTGCCGCGCCCGAGGAATCCATGCGGTATGCGACATTTCTGGCCAGCAACGAACAGGGTCTGAATGCAGAATCCGTACTGACCGATGCGTTGCGGGCGCGACCGGACAATATCGAGCTGCTGGCGACCCTCGGGACACTGTACGTAGATCTGCAAGACTGGGGCCGGGCTCAGGGTGTCATCGACCGACTGGACGTTTTTGGCGAGGACACAGCCGGTATCACGAACAACCTCACGGCGCGGATGCTGGCAGGACGAGGCAATGAAGAGGCGCTGTTGTCCTTTCTGGAAACACTCTCACAAGACCAGACCTTCGGTCAGGTGGCCGAGGTCGGCCTGATCCGGTCCTATATCGGGCAGGGTGAAATCAACACAGCCCTGACCCGGGTCGAGCAAGCCCTGCAGGAGACACCGGACGACCCGGCACTGCGGTTCGTGAAAGGATCGATCCTGATTCTCCACAACCGCCCGGACGAGGCAGAAGCCGCCTTTCAGGCGCTTTTGGAGGACGCACCCGAAACCGAACAGGTCTGGCTGGCACTCTACCGTTTGAAAACCATTCAAGGCAATCCGGACGCAGCCGCCCAAGTCCTGGCTGAAGGCTTGGCAGCCCTGCCCGGCAACCTTAATCTGCGGTGGGTCAAAGCCGGAGCACTGGAACAACTCGGTGATATTGACGGTGCCATCGGAATGTATGAGGTACTCTACGCCGAAAACAGCCATATACCAATTTTTGCCAATAACCTGGCAAGCCTTCTGGCTTCATATAGGGACGACGCAGAAAGCTTGGAGCGCGCATTTACCATAGCACGCCGTCTTCGCGGTACAGACATACCTGCTTTTCAGGACACCTATGGCTGGATTGCCTATCGCCGGGGCGATTTCGACGATGCTCTGATTCATCTGAAACCGGCGGCACAAAATCTGTCTGGCGACCCGATGGTGCAATACCATCTGGGAGCCACCTATGCCGCGCTGAACCAGAACGCCGAAGCTCTGGAAGCGTTCCAAGCCGCCATCGAACTGGATCCCCCTGCCCCGCTGCTGGAAACCGTGACGGCTGCGATCGCAGGTTTGACATCGGAATTGGAAACAGTCCCGACAAACAGCGCAGATAATTGAATTCCAAGGGGCATTCCGGTCACAACCTGCGGACCACGACTCTGCCAGGTCTTACGGACTGCGTGGATACACGCTAACCTGCTCTCTCAACTTAAGCATTTATGAGGACCAGCTATGTTCAGGGTTCTGTTCGGATTTTTTACCATAATGCTCCTTGCAGTCTCAGCGCAGGCGCAAAGCAATTACCGGATCAAATCGGGCGATTCGCTCAATATTGAAGTGCTGGAAGACACCAGCCTCAACCGCAACACGCTGGTCTTGCCCGACGGATCGATCAGCTTTCCGCTTGCAGGCAGTATTTCCGCCGGCGGACGTACTGTCGATCAGGTTAAAACTGATCTGACAAGTGCACTGGCATCCAATTTTGCCGCTCCTCCGACCGTATTCGTCTCGGTTGGTGCCGTTGCTGTACCACCGCCTGCAGCCGCCGCCATCCCGGCCACAAAGGAAGTCTACGTCACAGGCGAGATCGCCAATCCGGGAAAACTGCAAGCTACCCCCAGCACCACAATTCTGCATGCAATCGCCCAGGCTGGCGGGCTGACCCGTTTCGCAGCGGACAAACGTATCCAGCTGCGCCGGGGTGATCAGGTCTTTTTGTACAATTATCGCACAAATGGCGGCGGCATCTCGGGCAGCACGGTTCTGGCCCCGGGCGACGTGATAGTTGTACCGCAGCGCAAGTTATTCGAGTAACACCAAATCACAATAGAGCCACTACCCCGAAAATCCGCGACGCCATTCCTGGCGGCGCTTCCATATTTCGGACCACACCTGCGCATTGTCTCCACCCGGACGCAGCACGGAGAAAGCCAACCGCCGGGTCAGAGGCCAGAACCCAAACAGCACCTTCGCTAGTGGTCTTTGCCAACCGGGAATATGGCGGTTTATCAGTTCGTTCTTGGCCTGCAAAAGACGCACCATCTTGTCGCTACGGACCTTCTCGGAAGCTCCGCCATAGTGCACAATCACAGCATCAGGGGTCATGCGCGGTGCGGCCCCGAGGGTTTGGGTCGCCCGCAGACATAGATCGGCCTCTTCGCCGTACATGAAAAATGTCAGATCAAACCCACCCAGCGACTGCCAGTCTTCCCGCCGGATCAACAGAAAGCAGCCCGTAACGATATCCACCTGGCGTTCGGCGCCACGGTCCCACCCGCCATAGGCCTCGGAGTTAAAAACCGGACTGTTCGGGAAAATACCGGTCAGCCCGAAGGTACGGCAAGAGATATTCCACAGGTTCATCCGGCGCCAACAGGAGGTGGGGTTGAGGCTGCGGTTGCCGTATAGCGTACGCCCGCCCCAAACGCGGGCGTCAGGCCGGGTCTGGGCAAAGGCGACCAGTTTGTCTATGGCCGCGTCCAGAACCACGGTATCCGGATTGAGCAGCAGGATATATTCCCCTAGGGCCCGCTCGGCGGCGATATTATTGGCCTTGGCAAAACCATGATTTTCCCCCTCAGCCAGAAGAGTGATATTGGGAAACTCGCGGGCGATCGCCTCAGCGGACCCATCGGTTGAAGTGTTGTCCACCACGAGCAGTTCATAAGACAATCGGGTTTCAGCCTGAACCGAACGCAGACACTCCAGCGTCATTTCGCAGGTGTTGTAGCTGATAACTATAATGGAAACTTTGGGCACAGGTGCTGACACGAAACTCTTCCACAAACTAAAACTTAAAACGGATCATACATTCTCAGAGTTATGGCCAGCCCTACGATACAACGCAAGCTCCTGAACCGTGATGTTTCGCGCGCGAAACACTTCAGAGCTGATCGGCCAGCCACGCTTTCAGCCGTGTGTGCAGATCATCGGTCATCCCAGTCAGTATCAGGGATTTACCATTGGTAGAACGGGTCAGAGTGACGGATCCAATAGTTTCACCTGGACAGGCTGGCATATTAGAACCCTTGTATAGAGCCTGTTTCTTTGCCTGAGACAGCCGATTCAGCAGCGCTGCCTCGCCCTCAACTGTATCCGGCTGCGCCCTGCCCAGTTCCCGGGCAATACGGGGCCCCAGAGCAGGATCTTCCTTCAATGCCTTCGACAGGCTCAGTCCGAGCCTTTCCGGGATTGCCGCAGCAAAACGCAGATGGTCGTCCAATGCGTGATAGATGACAATGAAGGATCCGATCTTGGATCGTTTCGCCCGGCTGACGGAGGTGAACAAGCCGCGCAGGGCGGCACCCTCATTAGTATAGACCCCCTGCTCGGCCGCGCGGGCCGCAATCCGGGCCCGTTCATAATAGGACAGCCCGACGCGGATTTCGTTTTCCTCGACCATCGCCAGATAGGCATCCGAGGCGCTCTCAGGCCGTCTGAGAAGGGTTTGTACAGTGGCAAAGCGCTCTTCTCCTGTTTCCGAATAAAGGGCCTTCAACGCGGTTAGGCGGCGCCAACCGGAAATCAGGCCGAACCGCCCCTCAGCCAGTTTCACCACTTCGATCGGAGTCTGCTGGCCACGCGCACGCAGGCTTTCGACCAGAGCAGCCATCTCATCCCCGTCCACCAGAATGCGGTCACGTACCAGATGGGTTTCCTCAATTGCGTCCAGAGGCACCTGCTGCACCAATCGGCCCTCCGCACGGGCGGAGCGAATTTCGGTGCTCAGATCATCCACCGCAGCCTGTAAGGCCGTATCTCCAGCGACCTGCGCAATCGGTGGAGCCGATTGAACCGATGGAAACATGGAATTTGTCTCGGGTGCTGCGCCCGTGGCACCAGCAGGCAGAAAATCGGTACGAGCCGGGGTTAGCCGTTTGCGTTTTGCCATCTCAGGTTTCTCCTTGTCCGGCTGTCATAGACTCTGTTGCACGCCGTTCGGTTACCACTGCGTGCGGTCTTCCGAGCGACCCAGACGGAAGACAGACATGTTTCGCGTGCGAAACATTACACGGGCAGGGCAGGGGTCTCATGGCACGGGTTCCGGCTGCTGTTCGGCCTGCGAGGCCAGTTCCTCGCGCCGCCAGACGCCCACAACCAGCCGTTTGAAGGCCGCATAGGTTTCGTCAAAGGTCTCGCGCCCCCGTGCATAGGTTTCACGGTTGAAATCCCTGTAGTCGGCCTCATAGATACCGTTCACCTGCTCACCCGCCTGACCGATCAGCGCCGTGAATTCCTGCCGGTGGGGCGACAGAGCGCTACCCAGATACGATTGCATCAGCCCCGCCAGTTCGGCCTGCTGAGTGCCGTCATACCGGGTGATCACCGTACGCACCGCATCCCATTCAAAGGCCATCTCTTCGCGCCCCAATGCACGCGCGGCCATGTTTTCCCCTTCTTCGATTGACTGAAAGGTGGAATGCAGCATGTCGAAGAACCGACCCGTGGAATCAAATTCCAGAAACGAGGCCCCCATGGGCACCAGCAGAATATCCGCCGCCGACAAGCCATTGATCGTCAGATACCCAAGCGCGGGCGGGGTATCGATGAAGATCAGGTCATAGTCGTTAAGGATGCCATCCGCCTCAAGCGTCTCGGTCAAGGCGTCCCACAGTTTCCAGCCGCGCGCCTGCATCCGCCAGACAGGGATCTGGAATTCGGCCCAGTACAGGTTCAGCTGCGCTCCGATTAGGTCGATATTGGGCCAGTGGGTTTTCTGGATCAGACCATCGGCACGGGTTTCCAATGCCTCCATCAGCGTGTCGTCGATGGGGTGGGGGGCTTCTCCGCGATCCAGCCGACCCTGGTTTTCCCGCCGCAGATATGCGGCGTAGTGACGGGCCAGCAGGGGGAATACAGTTTGCCATTCGTCGGTGACCTTACCGCCAAAAATGGATGTCATCGAGCCCTGACTATCCAGGTCGATCACAAGCACTTTGTAGCCATCCAGCGCCGCTGACATGGCCAGATGGGCACAAGTCGACGTCTTGCCCACGCCGCCTTTGAAATTGGCGACCGAAACCAGCTTGGCCGGCACCCCCTCGGGTCGATATGGGCGGTACTCCTTCGCCTTAGATCCTTCCGATGCGAAATGCGTTCTCAGCTGCAACACCTCGTCCAGCGTAAACCACTTGGCGCCGCCTTCGGTTTCGGATCGGCCCTGCGGCAAACCCGGGTTGGCGCGTAGCACCCGCCGGAAGTGGGGGGCCGCAACCGGGATCAGATAGCGGGTGATTTCCCAGGTTGAAAACAGACGAAGCTGCCGCGCTTCGCCATCCTCCAAGCCCCGACTGGACAGGTCTTCGCGACCAAGTGCGCAAGCACTGGCGATTGCGGCAAAACCCGCTGTTGTAGAAGGTTCGCCCAATTCGGAAAGCGCTGTATCCGGATCAATATTGAAATAAGGCGGAAGCCTGTCTTTCGATGATATGACCATGTTGTTTCTGCTCGATGTGCTGTGTTTTTCTCAGTGTATCATAAAACACGGCATACGGAAGAGCTTTGAATACTCAGATATAATTTTATAAGAAAATCAATGGCCTGTGATCATCTCAATCGGGGCTTCAGAATGTCTGCTCAAATTTTTTTTAGTTAGAATATAGTTATATATTAGTTACGGTTTTCGATCCTGTCACTTAAAGCTTTGAAAACCAACAATTCTGAGAGCTTTTTCCGGGGCTTGGTGAATCTGATCCCACGATAATGCGATTCTGATCCCACGTTGGACCGACTCTGATCCCACGATCCGATGCTTTACCCGACCTGTGGATAACTCTAGGGTGAGCGTCAATAAAACCACGATAAAAGATTCGGGCAGGTCAGGGGCAGAAATATGGGCTGGAGCGCTTCAGTTCTGATTGATTTTTCATGAGCAGCGATGCAACTGCCGGGGCAGGGGGGCTGCTGCCGGACCGGTATCCAACAGCTGATTTCTTCGTCTGCGATATTTTCGATGCGCTGCCCAAGACCGACATGGGATCGATGGAACATCCGATGTTCTCGCTGTCGACCCGGCCTGACCGCCGCATCCTGAACTATGAACATAACGGGGTGGAAATCACCGTCACGCCTTCGGTGCGAGGGTTGGCGACGATCCATGACAAGGACATCCTGATCTTTTGCATCAGCCAGCTGATGGCGGCGATAAATGCCGGGAAACAGGTCAGCCGGGTGCTGCATCTGAAGGCGCATGATCTGCTGGTGGCCACCAACCGCGAAACGTCGGGGGATGGCTACAAACGGCTGCGCGAGGCGTTCGAGCGTCTGGCCGGCACCCGCATCACCACCAACATGGTCACCGGCGGCGTCGAGACGACCACGGGCTTCGGCCTGATCGAAAGTTGGGAGATCGTGCGCCACACACGGGCAGGGCGGATGGTCAGCGTCTCGGTCAAACTGTCGGACTGGTTGTTCCGGGCGGTGCTGGCGAAATCAGTACTGACGCTGAGCCGGGACTATTTTCGCCTGCGCAAACCGCTGGAGCGGCGCATCTATGAGCTGGCCCGCAAGCATTGCGGTCGTCAGCCCGACTGGCGGGTCTCAGTCGAGACGCTGCTCAAAAAATCAGGGTCGGCTTCTCCGCGCCGGGTGTTCCGCAAGATGCTGCGCGACATGATCGCCGCCGATCATCTGCCGGATTACGTGTTGACCGAAGAGCCGGGCGACATCATCCGCGTGTCGCGTCGCGCTGTGGTAATCGAGACAGGCGACGGCCTGCCCCTGAAACCCGAAACCCTTGAAGCCGCGCGCGCTTTGGCGCCTGGCTGGGATGTCTACGCGCTGGAGGCCGAATGGCAGGGATTTTGGGCCAGCTCCGGTCGCAAGGCGCTGCGCAGCCCGGACAAGGCGTTTCTAGGCTGGATCAAAAAGCGGGTGGGGTAGACAACAAGTAGGTGGGCTTTACGCAACATTTGTATCCCCACGATTGAGAATCGGGTGCTCCGAAACCCTCTCTCAAATGTGAACAATGGCACATTTCTCCTTAAATTGTTCACAAATCTTTAAAAAGAGCAGTCATAACATCTTAATGAATCCTTAATCTTATAGGTAAGCCTCTCTGAAATGAGGTTATTGTGTGTCGATGGGCAACCTTTCACTTTTTGGAATGTGTTATTTCTGCTAAGATGAATGAAAGGAATTTAACGTTTTAAATGTTGCTAGGGGTTAAAATGCACCGAATTCTCGCGATAGCTTTCGTCATACTGATGATGGCCATGGGCGCGCATGCCGCCACTATCAACCTCATGAACGGTGGTGATCTTCACATTTCGGGTGCCAAAGGCACATTCAACGTGGACGGTGTTTCGGGCACAGTCACAGCGGGTTCACTTGCCCACAACCCCAGAATTTCTCAGTTCCGTAATGGTATTGGAGTGCGCACGAAATGGGATGACACATCCACTCTGGATGGCCTGTTTGATGAATGGCTGACATTCGCCTTTAACAAGGCGGTGCGTTTTGTTTCGGTGACCTTCTCACATGTTGATGACAAAGACGACTGGGATATTTATGTGGGTCACACGATCGCCGCTGATGAGAATACCCAAAATTCATTCCATTTCGGTGGCGTGATTGCGAGGGCCTTTACCGTTCTGGCGGATGGACATACATGCAAATACCATATCTTCTGCGTATCGGACGATAACTTCATCATCAAGAGCGTTGAGGTTGCCCCCGCTCCCGTACCGCTCCCAGCAACCGGTCTTCTGCTGATTGGTGGCTTGGCGGGTCTCGGCTTTATGCGTCGGCGTAAGCAGCAAGCAGCCTGATTGCCCAAAACTTAAGTTTCGAGTGGCGGCAAACTTGCCGCCGTTCTTTTTTGTGGTCGGAATTATGTTCCGAGGCCTCATTTGGATATGTGGGAAAATCGACAGCCTTAGCTATTATTTCTAAAATGCAGAGTTGCAAAAATACAAATTTGTAACGCAGTCACCTTATCCTGCCATGCCGCGATTTTTTAGGTGCTCAGTCGGCCCTACACACCACACAGATTTCTCTGGCATACGTGACAGGCTTGGGGTGTCACAAATATCTGCGTGTGGTTGTGCCGCTGGTTTTTGCGCGGTCTGCGGCTTTCGGGGAGATACCGGTCGAACTGCTCGTCACGGCCATCCTTGATATAGGCAAAACGGTAGATTGTCTCATGGGATACACGGATCGGATGACGTTCCAAGCGTATACGCTCCGTGATCTGTTCCGGAGACCAGCCAGCTTTGCGGCTACAACTTTGCATCCGGTAAGATTTATTATGTTAATAGTGAAGGTTTTTTTTGCACATGCTGCTCAAAACTAAATCGGGCCGGAAACCCTGTGATTTCCGGCCCGATTTAAGATCAGTTCCTACCGCATCTCTTTTACACGATCAGGTCAATATCCTGTGGTGTGTATACTTCGTCGAAGATCGCAACATCAGAGATTGTACCGTCAAAAGCATATCCCACGGCATCATCGCCAGTGTCACTAGCCCAGCCAAGACCGCCAACCTGCAGATATTCAGCATTATCGGTCCAGTCCATATTCAGGACTTCGGTTCCGAGTAGTTCACCATCCAAGTACACGCCAACCTCGCCCTGTTGGAAATAGGCGGTGACTTCGTACTCTTGGTTGGCTTTGATGTTATCAACCTTGAATAGGGCATCATTTTCGCCATCCTGGAAACGGACATATAGGGTCCCCTTATGTATCCAGGCCGAGAAATGATCGCCACCACCTTGGTAGCCTGACGCGTCCTTCGACATCAGGCCCTGGCGGGCGTTGACGCTGTCGGCATTAAAGCTGAAGGAAATGGTACCTTCGCTGAGTTCGAAAGCCGACTTATGCGCTTCATTGACGATATCTTTGGTGAAACCGAAAAATTCGCTATCACCCTCCATGCTGAAGACAGAGTTTGGATAAACAGGCGGTTCGTCCACGACCGGTGAGTCCTGATCACTACCAGGTGAAGTTCCCTCTCCGGCCATGATTGCCCCCATCTCGTCCGGGGTTTTCAGTCCTTCTACAAGTACAACATCTGAAATGGTGCCATCAAAAGTGTGCTTGAACCCGTCTTCGCCTGATTGGGAAGCCCAACCAATGCCGCCAATCTGCAGGTATTCCGTATTCTGCGACCAGTCCATATCCGTAGAGACTGCTCCGGCAATAGAACCGTTCAACCAAACGGTTGCTCCGCCTTCGCCAACTGCCACCTGCACATCATAATCAGTGTCGGCTTTGATACCTTTGACTCGGATCGTTTCAGTGTTCTCACCATCCTGGAAACGGATGTAGAGACTGCCTTGCTTGATATAGCTGGTAAAATGATGGCCGTCGCCAGAAGCATCCTTGGAGACCAGCCCCTTCGTGCCCGAGACCGTATCGGCATTGAACGAGAAGGCGAGTGTTCCGGAAGATACTTCCAGATCTTTGGAATGTGCGGCTTCCAACACATCACCAGATCCGGCAATTTCGCGCTCGCCCATCATCGCAAATATGGTGCCCTGTGTCGGGGTGACGACGGACCCTTGGTCAGTGTTTCCGCTATCCGGTTCCGGCGTTGGTTCTGGTTCCGGCGTTGGTTCTGGTTCCGGCGTCGGCTCTGGTTCTGGTGTGGGCTGACTTCCGGTATTGTCACCCTCTGTTCCGTTGAGCAGTTCCATGAGGCGGTCATAAGCACCATAGCTTTCCGCTAGGCTACCTTCGACGGGCTGCAGGTCTTCAATCGTGATGCCCTTGCCGTCCAGCAGGCCAACGAACAAATCCGAATAGTAAAACTCGTCACTCGGATCGAGGTGTTGCATAACAATGTTATCGCCGCTGAGTTCGCCATTCTTTTTGGAGTGGATATTATACTCCACAGTTGAACCCGAGGGGGCAGCGATCCGGGTGACCGGGCCGGTCGTGCTGAGTGCATTGATTAGTGTGTTGTGGGAGATCGTGATTGTGCTGCCATCACCATCATTGATGTAAATACCATTTCCCATCTGGGTATAGATGATATTCTGCTCGATATTCAGGTTGTTATGGCCGCCTTTGCCGCCAAAGAAGATGCCCTGCATATCAAATCGGTTTTGAAGGAGCAGGACGTTACCCGAAATGTCCAGATTACTGGACGGGTTGCCCTGAAACTGCATGAAGTCGGCATGGGCATCGTCGGAGGGATAGAAATGAGTCGGCCCGATGTTATTCTGGATCACGCCGCCGTCGACTCCGCTGAATTTAAACGCGTCTGCGCCGATATAGTTTACGTTGTTTTCGGTCAGCGTCAGGTTGGTGACTGCAAAGTTAGCGACACCGTTCAGAACGTGATGAATGTCGTTGCCTGAGATCGTGATCGTATCACTGTTGTCGTGAGAATAGATACCAAAAGTCGGACCTTCGATCGGATACGGTTGGTCGGTGGGGCCGTGGATCTCAGAGTTAATGATAGCGATGTGATCACTGGCGGAAATCTCAATAGCAGATTGAGCCATTGGTGACGAAACTGTTACACCATCAAGGCGTATGTAGCTTGACCCAAAAAAATCGACAGAATCAAATTCTGCCCCCATATTGCCGTCTGCGGATTTGATGGTCACATAGTCATCGAATTTCAGACCATCTAACTTTATTGATCCGTAATCACCGGATTTCAGCAGGATTGTGTCGCCACCCGACGCTTTGGAGAGTGCCGAGAGCAATTCTGCCTGGCTTGATACGTAGATTTCTGACATGGTAGTTTCTCGTCTTCCTGATTGAAGCTGCCATCCCCGAGCGAGGGTTCCTGCGCGTGAGTGGGCGCTTGTGGAAATTCCCCCGCAGCTTTCAGGCTGCATTTGTTATGCACATTTGGTTCAGTCATACAGAAACACGCCCATAAACACGTCATGCTGACGGGCAAAATACTCACTAAGTTGGCAAGATGATCGAAGTGCCGACCCACCTGTCAGGTCGACTTCTGTCCTTCTGATACTACTCACCCCCAATGCTTACTTGGTCGCATAGCAATAGGACAAAACTGGGGCAATTCTTGTCCGTTTTGATGTAACAATTTAGGCGGCGAGTTGCTCAGAACATGTGAGATTGGAAGAAGTTTTCCGCCGGTAGCCACACTTCACGGCGAAGTTGACCTTAGGGAATGCCAATAAGTAAAAAACCCTTAAAGTCGGATAGTGAAAATTCATACATGTTAGAAAAGGGGGCCGTATGGTATCTATACGAAAGAATTTTTTGGGTGGCCCTTTTTTTGAGGCCTATCTGGATGTGAGTTATTGTTTCCATGTTTCGTGATCCAAAAGTACCAAATCTCTTTGTAACCGGAGTTCCCAAAGCTGGAACCACTTCGTTGCTGCGTTGGTTGGGCGACCATCCACAAATCGGACGAAGCACAGAAAATGAACTACGCTTCCTAATGGATTCGGACGATCCACTGTGCCGTCCGGACGGCTATTTAGCGAAAGGGTTGGCTGGGTATGCCCGTTTTTATCGCCGGGATTTAAGTCAGGATCGCACCAAATATCTACTCGATGTTTCGCCACAATATTACTATCAAAAAACCGCACAATCGGTCATTGGCAGCATTCCGGACAGCCGGGTCATCTTCATTCTGAGAAAGCCATCGGCTCGAATCTATTCTCTCTATAACTATGCCAAGAACAACAAGGTGGCGCTCGATTCGGATATGGGGTTTGCCGACTTCGTGCATGAAATTAGACGCGCCGAAAAATCGACGGTTCTGCGCCATCGGCCAATGTTGCAGCATGCGATCGATCACAGCAAGTATGCACCCTACATTCAAAAATGGCAGGGCATAGTTGGACCGGAGCGCCTGAACGTGTATCTGTTCGAGGATCTCGTGGCAGATGCTCCTGGCATGTTGCGCAACATTGCGCAGCAGCTTGGATTGGATGAATCCTTCTATGACAGTTACGGTTTTCCGGTACAAAATGAGAGCATCACTTTGAGGAATCGCGGGTTGCACAAGCTTTTGCACCGTTCCCGAAAAAAACTGCCGCGCTGGATTCGCAGATCACTTAAGCCGGCGTACCTCTACTTCAACACCCGCAAACCGGGTCGTACTAAATCGGATACCGAACGGGATCTCCTGGCGCAGCTGGATATCGAATTTCAAGAATCAGAATTGGATCTTGCCAAAACATTGGGGCGGACAGTGCCCCTCTGGCCGCATACCCGGCAAAATGCAGAAGATCGGCTCAATCTTCCTGTAACACAGGAAAGCTGATTAAGACTCGCTATCTCGCGATGACAGAGAATTCCGGGTTCAGACCCATGCCGCGCACCTGTTCGGTGATTTCGGTCTCATAAAGCGCGTTTGAGATCAGGACCAGATCGGGACTGATACCCGGCAAGGCCTCGGGGGCGATAACCGGCAGGGCCACACCGGGGGCCACCAGCCCGTGTTTGCGGGTGTTCAGATCAATCAGCGCTGCTAGCGGACGGGCCGCATCGCTCAGAGCGTTGGCAAAAGTGATACCTTTGGACCCCGCCCCCCAGATGACCACATTGCCGTCAAAGCCCGATAGCCGGCCACGCCAACGATCCAGTTCTGCTGTGGCAGCCCGGCCAAAGGCATGGGCGGCGCGTGCGATCTCGGCGGCTCCGGCGTCCAGATAATCCGGTTCACGGGTGGCAGGCCGTGCTTCGACCATCAGGAACTGGTCGCCGTATCCGGCACTGACCGAGATCGGCTCAAACCCGGTGCGGCGGAACAGGGTGGTTATGGCAGGGGCGCTCCAGTACCCGACATGTTCATAGATCACATCCCACATGGACACCGCATCCAGCATCCAGCCGGCATTGGGCACTTCGAAATAGACCGGCACGTCGCGGCCCCCGATGGCACGGCGGATATCGCTTAGCAGTGGAACGGGTTCATCGACATGTTCCAGCACGTGGCGACAGAGAATGGCGTCGAACGGACGGTCCAGTTGATCCGAGCGAAAGTATTCCCCCACGATCTCGACATTGTCGCGAGCGGTAAAGGGCGTCTCCTGTCCTTCCATCGACGGATCAAAACCGGTGGCGGTGGCCACGCCGTTCTGGGCCATCAGGTCAAGGATATGCCCGTCGCCGCAACCGATCTCGACTACATGTTTGCCCTTCAGATCATGGCGGGCCACCAGCCCGGCGACCAAATCTTCGGCAAAAGCCTGAAACTTGGGCGAGAAATGCAGGGCGTTTTCGTATCCCGGAGCATAGACCATGCGCGCGGGGTCAAAGGCACCGTTCCAGATGAACCCGCAATCTGGGCACAGTTTCAGATCCACCATGCCGGCCGGGGCCGCGCGGGCGGCGGCGGTATCTGGCCAGAGCTGGTTACAGATCACCGGAACATGGTCCAATCGGAAGATATCCTGCGCCTTGTTTGCGGCGCATACGGGGCAGGTCATGCTCATACCGCGACAAGCTCCGGTTTCAGGCCCATATTGGCCAGTTGTGCCTCAATCTCGGGCAGGTAGATCGGGTTCATCACAATCACCGTGTCAGGCGGGGCGTCCTTCAGGCTTTCGGGACCACTAACCAAGTGCCCGGTACCTGGCAGGTACTTGCCCTGTTTGAACGGGTTGATGTCGATGACCTGTGCCACTTCGCCCCCTAGATCATTGGTGGTCAGGAAGGACACGCCCTTGGACCCACCACCCCAGATTGCCACCCGTTTGCCCGCACCGTGGCGGGAGCGGACGAAATTGGTCCAGTAGGTGCGGATCTCGGCCACCTTTTGTGGGAAGACGGCGGCCAGTGCCCGCACCGCACCCAGATCATCCTCTTGCTGCAGCGCCGGACGACCGGCCGTCGGTTCGGCATATTGAATGATGTATTGATCATCATAGGCCAGATACAGCTTTGTCACATCGAACCCAGCGCGCCGGAACAGCCGGGCATGGCTGCCCTGAGTGAAGTATGAACAATGCTCGAAATAGATATCCCAGAACGCGCCTTCGGCCAGCACCCTGTACACATCCGGGGTCTCGAAAAAGACGCCCACATCGGGCCGTCCGTCGATCACCTGCGCGATCTCATGCATGAACCGGCCCACTTCAGGGATATGCTCCAGCGTGTGACGGCAGGCAACGAAATCAGGGGTCTTGGTAATGGTGGCGGGGTCGAAATATTCGCGCTGAAATGTGATCTCGTGCCCATCCGCGCCGGGCAGGCGCTCGGGGATGAAACCGGGATCGACACCCAGCCCAATCGTACCGGTCTGGTCCGCCAGTTCCTGCAGGAACTCGCCCTTGCCACAACCAATCTCCAGCGTCCGCTTACCCTTAAGATCGTAAAGCGAGGCGACCTCGGCCGCCAGATCACGGGCAAACCGGTTGAACGTGCCGGAAAAATGCTGGCTTTCTTCGGTGGTCGAGGCGTAATCCACCTTGGACAGATCAAAAACCGAATTGAAGACAAAGCCGCAATCGCCACAGAATTTCAGCACCAGCGGGTGGCGGGGGAAGTTGCGCGCCTCGTCTTCGGTGTCCAATAGAATGCAGCTTTGCACCGGGATGGCATCCAGCCGGTAAATTTCTGACAGGGACTGCCCGGCACAAGCCGGGCAACAGGTCAGTTCACTCATAGATGTACCCTCCGCCGTCAGGATTCGACAATTTCCAGTTCGGGGATCGGTACGACAAACTTGCCGCCCGCCTGCAAAAAAGCCTGCTGCTGGCGGATGATCTCGTCCCGGAAATTCCACGGCAGGATCATCACATAGTCAGGCTTGTCCGCCATCAGCCTCTCCGGCTCATCAATGCGGATGCGCACGCCGGGCATGTATTTGCCCTGCTTGTGGATGTTCTTATCCACCGCATATTCGATGGCCCGATCGTTGAGCTGCAAAAAGTTCAGCATGATCGTGCCCTTGGCTGCCGCACCATAGGCCGCGATGCGTTTGCCGTCCGCTTTCAGATTGCCCACCAGCTTGCGGGCCTGATCACGGAAGGCGCGGACACGAGCGCCGAAGCTTTTGTAATAGTCGAAGCGGTCCAGCCCCAGGTCATGTTCTTCGGCCAGAATGTCGGTTACAGCCTGCGTGGGCGCTGCGGTTTTGCCAAAGAACAACCGCAGAGATCCACCGTGAATTGCCACCCGGCGCACATCGTTCAGATACAGACCGTGCCGTTCAAACAGGGTCTTGGCCGAACCTACCGAGAAATAGCACAGATGCTCGTGGTAGATCGTGTCGAACTCGATGAAATCGATCATGTCACGAACATAAGGGAACTCGACCACAACCTGCCCGTCATCGGCCAGCAGTTCGGCCATGCCCGCCACCAGATCATTCTGATCGGCCACATGGGCCACCACATTATTGGCGATGATGACATCGGCGCGCTTGCCTTGTGCACGCAGCTCACCAGCAACGCGGGTGCCAAAGAAATCGATCACCGTATCGATGCCCTTTTCACGCGCTGCCGTAGCAGGTTGCGAGGCCGGGTCTATGCCCAGAACCTGAATCCCTTCGCCCTTGAAGTTCTGCAGCATATAGCCGTCATTCGACGCGATCTCGACCACCAGGTTATCCGACCCAAGCTTGCGTTTCTCGATCAATTCCAGCGCGTTTGCGCGGGAATGTTTCAGCAGATCTTCGGAATAGGACGAGAAATAGACATAGTCGTCGCCGAACATTTCCTCGGCCGGACGGGTCTCCAGCAGCTGCACCAGCGTGCATTCAGGGCAATATCCCAGCCGTAGTGGCACCAGAGACTCTTTATGGGCCAAACCGCTTTCCTCCAGAAGGCCGTCAGACCGCGGCATCAGGCCGAGATCGAGAATGGGCTGCAGTCCTTTGTGACCGCAGGATATGCAACAGACCTTCGCACTGTCGGTCACGAAATCCGAAGGTTCGGCCTCTTGTGTGTTTTCAGGGGTGCGCGCGGACAGGCCATTCTCGGTATGTTTCAGGGTGACGTCGATGATGTCATCGGCGATCAGTTTCTTGATATGACCGATCCGCTGGTACCGGGGGCCTTCGAACTCTTCCAGCGTCAGTTCCTGCGCCAGATAGGATTCATACAGCGACTGCGCCCCCTTGCGGGCGTCCCATTGCGGTTTGAAATGCGGCATGATCCGTTGGATCTTGTCGCAGTTCACCCGGTAGGACCGTTTGTCGGGGCCAGCATCATCGGCAAAGGTCACTTCGCAACCCGGAACCACATCGGCGACGATCTCGGCCAGTTCGCGGATCTGGTAATTGTGCTCGGTCACGCCGACGTTGAACGCCTCGTTGCGGATTTTTTCGACGGGTGTGTCCAGCGTTGCCAGGAAAGCGCGGCTGATATCTTCGATATGGGTGATTGGCCGCCAGGGCGTGCCGTCGGATTTCATATGGATGTTGCCGGTGGTCACCGCCCAGGCGACGAGGTTGTTCAGCACCAGATCAAACCGGATGCGCGGGCTGACACCATAGGCCGTGGCCGAACGCAGGAAGGTCGGGCAGAACGTGTCATCCGCCATCTCGGCCAACGCCAGTTCGGACTTGACCTTGCTTTCGCCGTAAGGCGTCACCGGGTTGAACGCCCCGGTCTCATCGATGAAATCCGATCCCGACGCGCCATAGTTCGAGCAGGAGGACGAGAATACAAAGCGTGACACTCCAGCTGCCTTAGCAGCGCGGGCTACATTCATCGTGCCTTCGTAATTGATTTCATAGGTGGTTTCAGGGCGGAAATCGCCCAGCGGATCATTCGAAAGCGCCGCCAGATGCAGAACGGCATCAAAACCCAGTAGATCGGCCGCCTCGATGTCGCGGATGTCCTTCAGGATCGTCGGGACCTGTGGCATCTCTCCGCCCGGCGCGAAAGTGCAACGCTCGTACAGATCGCTGTCGATACCCGCAACCTCATGTCCGGCAGCCTCCAGCATGGGGGTTAGCACCACACCGATATACCCACGGTGACCAGTTACCAAAACACGCATAATTACTTCTCCCAAACCGCCCAGGGGCGCTCACCAGAATCCCATAGCTTTTGCAGATTGTGCTTGTCGCGCAGAGTGTCCATCGCTGCCCAGAACCCGTCGTGGCGATAGGCCATCAGCTGGCCGTCCTTGGCCAAATTCTCCAGCGGCGCATGTTCGAACATGACCATGTCGCCTTCGATATAGTCGAACACCTGCGGCTCAAGGATAAAAAAGGCACCGTTGATCCGGCCTTCGGCCGTTTGCGGTTTTTCCTCGAACGCAACAACCTGATCTCCCTCGAACCGCATATGCCCGTAGCGGGCGGGCGGGCGTACCGCAGTGATGGTCGCCAACTTACCGTGATGACGGTGAAAGGCCAGCAGCTTGTGCAGATCCACGTCCGACACGCCATCACCCCAGGTCAGCATGAAAGTCCCGTCACCCAAATAGGGTTGCAGCCGTTTGACCCGTCCACCGGTAAGGGTTTCATCGCCGGTTTCGATCAGATCGACGGTCCATGGTGCGTGATCCTGGTCGTGGCGGACCAACGGTTCCGGATGTCCCATGTTGACCGTGATATTACCCGCCAACGTTCCGTATTCCGCGAAATAACGCTTGATGTAATTGCCCATATACCCAAGGGCGACCGCAAAATCGTTATACCCGTAATGGGAATAGGTCATCATGATGTGCCAAAGGATGGGCATACCGCCAATCTCGACCATTGGCTTGGGCCTGATCGAGGTTTCTTCTGCCAGACGCGTTCCTTTGCCCCCAGCGAGAATTGCAACTTTCATGGAAATTCTCCGTTAACACAAATGTAATCGTAATCTTGCCAAAGAGACTCTGGCAAAGAAATAGGCCAATATTATGAAATGAAGCATTCCTCCGGAAACTGACAATATTTACTCGGTACCGTATCTCGATTGAGGTAATATGATGATTTGTTACATTCCTCAGACCAAAAGCGTATCCGCATAGATGAAATCATCACTGTTGAGATCCAGCCCGTAGACACTGTTCAGAAGGCCGACAAGCTCGTCAGCTTCGCCATTTTCACCAATTCGCCAGATCGCGGTGCCCGGTGATAGACCCGGCGCATCCGTACTGAGTATGTAGTCTGCGGCAGATCCGGACAGCTGCACCTGGTCGGTGCCCGAGGCAAAATCGTAGACAAAGCCGTAATCGTCTTCGCCCGCATCAGCCCCGACCCCGTCATCGTAATAGGTGCCGTTCGCGTCTCCGAAGACAAAGACATCCGCGCCGCCAGCGCCGACAAACACATCCACCTCGCCCAGGCCCGGCGTGGCGCTCCCGGTATCGACGGCGACCTGAACCTCAGCGCTGTCATCGCCCTGGATAATATCGCTGCCGGTGATCTCGGTGACCGTCAGATCGCCGAAAGTAACGTCATAGTAATGGGCGTTGAGGTAAAGCGACCCTGTGGCCGGTGCTTCGTCCAGGCTGAAAGTTTCAGTTGCCTGCAGTGTCCAGCCAGTTGGCTCAGCCGTTCCAACCTCCCAAATCTTAATACTGTAGATTCGGTCATAAATGCCGGTCTGTTCGACTCGGACCGTGAAATTGTAGGTCAACCCTTCCTGAAGGCTGAAACTCTCGAGCCCAAGGGTTTCGGAGAAGGAATGGTAGCTGAAGCTCGTCAGATCGTTGTCTTCCCAGAACAACAGGGCTCCGGGTTCCCAACCCGATTTTGGTTGGAAGTTGCTAACAGGCTCGTCTGTATGCCCATTCCACAACAGGCCGAAGGCGAGGCCGCCGCCATCGCGCCCCCTTGGGTCGACATTTTCGAGATCATGCATCGTAACGGTGAGATTCAGTTCGTAATTGTCCCAGCCCTGATCACCAATGACCAAGACACGGTCATATCCAAGATCGACAGGGCGCACGCCAGTGCTGTCCCACGACCAAGTGCCGTCGATCACCTGAACCACATCCTGAAGATTAGTGACCGTTTCCCAGTCAATACTGTAATTGGGGTTCCAGACATTGTCGGATTCATATTTAACAGTCACGTCATAAGTTGCGGTAGATCCGTCTACGAAGTCGGCCGTAATGGTAATGAGATCGTCAGTTGCGGATCCATCGAGTTCGGCAAAAGCGAGGTCGATGTTAAAATCGCCCGGATCCTGCAAACGGCGGGTATCTGCGCCGACAGACAATACCCGATCCGCTCCGCCATTGAGCGAATAAGTCAGCCCCGTTACTTCTCCGACGACATTGCCCAGAATGTTGATCCACACCTGCCCTTCGCCAGGAGAACCGAAGGTCTGTTCTTGGCCATACCAGACATTGATCGGATTACCGACAGTCAGGTTGACGGTGGCATTGTCACTGCCACTGCCATCCGAGATGGTGTAAGTGAAACTATCCGAGCCAGAATACCCCGCGTTGGGCGTATAGGTCCAGGTGCCGTCACCGTTGTCAAACAGGGCACCGTTGGCTGGCTGCGTAAACGCTGTCAGGCTAAACGGGTCTCCTTCGGGGTCGCTGTCATTGGCCAGCAAATCCGCAGTGACATTAATCAACATAGCAGTGTCGACGGGGGTCACCAGACCGCTGTCATCCATTGCGTTCGGCGGTTGATTAATTGGGGTAAAGCTCTTGTCTTCATCCTCAATAATATCGGTCCAAGTCTGAAAATAATCCACTTGCGCAATAAAGCCAGTCGCATCGCCGGTATTGCCCGCGAATACGCCGGTTTTAGTCGCGTTCAGCGCATGAGAGAAATTGCCGGCTGTTGTCCAGGTCGATCCGTTGAGAGAATACTCCAGCGTCCAATCGTCTCCCGACCGCACTACGCGCAGATAAGGTGCAGTACCGGCAGGAATCTCGACCTTAAAGGCCACACTTGATGCGCCATTCACAGTGATGCCGGCAAAGGCATAGAACTTATTGCCATCAGAATAAGTATCAAAGCGCAGCCAGTTATCTGCGTCCTGTTCGACCAGCAATCCCTGAATTTGATATCTTTCCGTTGGCGTGGTCAGGAAGCGGGTCTCGATCTGGAAATCTACGTCCAGAACTGATTGGGTCGCGCGGGCGGAATTATTGACATGCCATGCATCATAGGCTCCGTCCGGTGTGACCAGAGCGAGGTAGGCGTCTGTAGCCGTTGTCCCAAAATTTGACGAAATTCCCGATGGGCCTTCGATGGTCCAGGCCGGATCAAGAACACCTGCGGCGAAATCGTCTGAGATCAACCCGTTTGCAGGTGGTGGAGTTGCGATATCCAGATCAATGCTAAACGTGGAGCTAGGTGCTATACCGTCACTCAGCTTCAAAACAATACTGTCGCTGCCTTCAACTGCGCTGATCTGATGATAAGCCACCCGATCTAGATTTATGTCTTCCTGCGTGAAGCTGTCACCGACACCAAGCGCCACACCGTCCAGGCGTAATTCACCCAGCTCGGGCAATGCATCCAACGTGTAGGTCAGTAGGGCCGCCGATTGCTCGGCATCGGTTGCTGATAAAAGGTTTGCATCAATGGCCAGACTGTTGCCAGGCGCCAGATCAACGGCCTGGAATTTTTCGTGGAATAAAATGGAAATGGTGCCATCCGTCTTGCTGGCTCCAAGGATATCCACCAACCCGTCACCGTTCACATCCGTCGGAACCGCGCCATAGGCGCCAATGGCATTGCCATCCGCAATCACAGTGGTGAAATTGCCATTACCGTCATTGAGATACAGCCGGATCGTGTTGTCATCGACACTGGCCGAGGTCACGTCGATATCCCCATCTCCGTCAATATCAGCGGCATCGACATAGCGTGCGGCCACTGCCTGCGTGGTGATCGTTGCCTTAGTGAACACCCCACCGTCATTACGGTACCAAGAAATGGTGTTATCGTTCTTGCTGGCGTTCAGGATATCCAGATCGCCATCCCCATCGATGTCAGCAGCCGTGGTGAAATAGGACCCGTCAGCCGTCGTGTCGATTACCCGCTTGGTGAAGTTTTCGCTGCCATCATTTTCATACCAAGCCACCGTATCGTCTTCGAAGCTGGCAGCGACAATATCTAAATCCCCGTCCCCATCAACATCAGCGGGTACCGAAGATTTCGCGGCCAGCGCTGCGGCATCGATGATATAAGTGGTGAAATTCTGGTTGCCGTCATTCTCGTGCCACGAAATGGTACTGGCCTCTTGCCCGGCGGTAACCAGATCAAGATCGCCATCCTCGTCGAAATCGACGGCAAAGATCGAATGCGCACCATCCTCGTTCAAGATCACGGTCTTGGTGAAGTTCCCTGTACCGTCATTGCGGTACCAGGCATAGACATCCTCGCGATAGCCGCCGACCAACACATCCATATGCCCGTCCTGGTCTAAGTCAGCCAGAGAGGCCGGATAAGATGATTCCAGTGCCGCGTCGATCACATGTTCGGTAAACCCGAAGGTCCCGTCATTCTCGAACCAAACAACGGAATCGTTCTGCTCGGAGGTAGCGACGATATCCAAGTCGCCGTCATGGTCGAAATCCGCGGCCAGTGCGATATGTGTCAAAGGCATTGCGGTGCTGACAATAGTTTTGGAAAACCGGCTGTCACCGGTGGTAATCAGAGGCGCAGTGTTTAAAGAACTCAGCGAAACCGTAGCAATATCGCTGGCTCCTGAGGGATCGGTCACCCGATATGTGAAACTATCATTGCCTAGGTGGCCGGGATCGGGGATGTAAGAAAAGCTGCCGTCAGGGTTGAGGGTTAGCGTGCCGTTTTCCGGGCCGGTCTCAAGCGTAGCCGTCAGAGCATCTCCGTCCGGATCGCTGTCATTGCGCAATACGCCGTCCAGCGCGGAAACCACAAGGCTTTCACCCTGATCAAACAGATAACTATCAGCTGTCGCATCTGGCGGGTCATTGTTCGGGGTGGTGTCGTTAACGGTGAGATTTACAGTTGCGGTGTCGGAGCCGGTGGCAT
>NZ_JBXWMK010000018.1:0-55985 GCF_059609785.1 Ruegeria sp. YTSC003
GCGTCCGGCTGTCTCTCCAACCCGTCCGGCCGTCTCTCCGACCCGTCAGCACCGCCTCAGCAGCGCCGGTGAAGGGGTATTTACGGATTAGGTCTGGGACCTGCAACCCCCATTTTGAAAAAACTTCATATTTCTCTGCAGAAACTCGCCCATGTTAATGAAAACAATAAGTTAGCTTAATAATTTGGGTAAGAAACAGGGCTGGGCGATGCGTGACGCGCGGGTTAGTCAAGGCTTTGGACGGAATCGTACCCAATGCTTGGTATGCCCGCGGGACTCGACCCAAAGAAAACGCCGCCCGAGTCCCCTCGGGCGGCGCTACCTCTGCGATGATCGTCGGTTTACTTCAGATCAAATCGATCCGCGTTCATCACCTTGTTCCAGGCCGAGACAAAGTCACAGACGAATTTACCCTCGGCACCCGTCTGACCGTAGACCTCAGCAAGCGCCCGCAGTTGCGAGTTGGAACCGAAGACCAGATCGACGCGTGTACCGGTCCATTTGATCTCACCGCTGGCGCGGTCACGACCTTCATAAACGCCCTTGCCGGCAGGTTTCCATTCGGTGCCCATGTCCAGAATGTTGGTGAAGAAGTCATTGCTGAGTACACCCACACGATCCGTGAACACCCCATGCTTGGCGTCACCGAAGTTGGCGCCCAAAACACGCAGGCCACCGACAAGTGCCGTCATCTCTGGTGCGGACAAGGTCAACAATTGTGCGCGATCGACCAGTAACTCTTCGGGCGAGACGGTGTAGTCGGCCTTTTGGTAGTTGCGGAAACCGTCTGCTGCGGGCTCCAGGACTGCGACGCTGTCCACATCGGTCTGCTCTTGCGATGCATCGGTGCGGCCCGGGGTGAACGGAACCTCGACATCCTGACCACCAGCTTTGGCAGCCTGCTCGATGCCGACGGCACCGGCCAGAACGATCAGGTCGGCCAGCGACACTTTCTTGTTGCCTGACTGCGCGCCGTTGAACGCCTCTTGAACGCCTGTCAGCGCGTCCAGCACCTTGGACAGTTTCATTGGCTCGTTGACATCCCAA
This sequence comes from Ruegeria sp. YTSC003, assembly GCF_059609785.1. NCBI lineage: Bacteria > Pseudomonadati > Pseudomonadota > Alphaproteobacteria > Rhodobacterales > Roseobacteraceae > Ruegeria > Ruegeria sp. YTSC003. The sequence continues at coordinate 1,048 of NZ_JBXWMK010000018.1, forward strand.
TCCTTCTGAGGCGCAAGACGGATACGGGCGCCGTTGGCACCGCCCCGCTTGTCCGACCCGCGGAAGGTCGAGGCCGAGGCCCATGCGGTTGAGATCAGCTCGGACACCGACAGACCGGATGCAGCGATCTTGGTTTTCAAATCCGCTACATCGGCAGCATCGACCAGATCGTGATCCACCGCAGGCACGTTGTCCTGCCAGATCAGCTCTTCGGTCGGGGCTTCCGACCCGATATAGTTCGACCGCGGCCCCATATCGCGGTGGGTCAGCTTGAACCAGGCGCGCGCGAAGGCATCTGCGAACTCTTCCGGGTTCTCGTGGAAGCGTTTCGAGATCGGGCCATAGATCGGATCCATGCGCATCGCCATGTCGGCGGTGGTCATCATGGTTTTGACCTTCTTGGTCGGATCACCGGCCGCCGGGGCCATGTCTTCTTCCTTGACCCCGATCGGCTCCCAGATCCACGCGCCTGCGGGGCTTTTGGTCAGGTTCCACTCATATCCAAACAGAAGGTCAAAGTATCCGTTGTCCCATTTGATCGGGTTTGCGGTCCACGCGCCCTCGATGCCCGAGGTCGTGGTATCGTCACCGACGCCCGAACCGAACTTATTGATCCAGCCAAGGCCCATCTCTTCGATCGGTGCCGCTTCGGGTTCGGGGCCGACCAGATCAGGATCGCCCGCGCCGTGCGCCTTACCAAAGGTGTGGCCACCAGCAACCAACGCGACGGTTTCCTCGTCATTCATCGCCATCCGGCCAAAGGTGTCGCGGATATCACGGCCCGAGGCCAACACGTTTGGTTCACCATCCGGGCCCTCGGGGTTCACGTAGATCAGACCCATCTGAACGGCGGCGAGTGGGTTTTCCATGTCGCGCTCACCAGTGTACCGGCTGTGCGGGTTGTCGGTGGGGGCAAGCCACTCAGTTTCGGAACCCCAATAGATGTCTTCTTCAGGCGCCCAGATATCCGCGCGACCACCAGCAAAGCCAAATGTCTTGCCGCCCATGGATTCAATGGCGCAATTGCCGGCAAGGATCATCAGGTCGGCCCAGGAAATCTGGTTGCCGTATTTCTGCTTGATCGGCCACAGCAGACGGCGCGCCTTATCAAGGTTGCCGTTATCCGGCCAGCTGTTCAGTGGCGCAAAGCGCTGGTTCCCGGTCGAGGCACCGCCACGGCCATCCGCCGTGCGATATGTACCGGCGCTGTGCCAGGCCATCCGGATGAACAGACCGCCGTAATGACCGTAGTCGGCAGGCCACCAATCCTGAGAATCGGTCATCAGCGCGTACAGGTCTTCTTTCAGCGCCTTCATGTCCAGCTTCTTGAATTCTTCAGCGTAGTCGAAATCAGGCCCCAGCGGGTTCGACGCAGGCGAATTCTGGTGCAGGATCGACAGGTTCAGCTGGTTCGGCCACCAATCCCGGTTTGACCGGGTTCCTGCGCCGTGCATTACAGGGCATCCGCCTGTTTTAGGGTTATCACTTCCGTCCATGTCGATCTCCAATCCTGGCTAAAATCCGGCTCGTTCGCGCGGTGAGAAACGCGGGCGATCAAGAACATATATAGATGACACTTTTACCTCTTTTAGATGCACGGCTTGGATTGCGCACATTCTGTCAAAGGTATCGGCGACTCTTGTCTTGTCGCCGCCAGACCTAGCAAATTCGCACCATGCAAATAAGTTTTCTTTATGGATGGTTTTGATAACCAAAAACTATCACTAAGCACCCGGTGCGCATCGCCGGAAATCAGGCCGGTAGCTCAGTCACCGGTCATCAGCGACCTCAATCCGACCCTATAGTTCGGATACATCAGGTTTACACCCAGCTCATCCTTGATCCGATCGTTTCTGACCCGCTTGTTCTCATTGTAAAAGCTGCGCGCCATGGGGGTCATGTCGGCCTCGTCGAAGGGTACTTCGGGCGGCAATGACAATCCCTGCAATTCGGCCGCATAGGCGATGACATCCTGCGGTGGAACGGGTTCATCATCACATACGTTGTAAATCGCCCCCGGATTGGGCGCGGACATGGACGCGGCAAGAACCTGGGCAATGTCGGCGACATGAATTCGGGAAAAGACCTGCCCCGGCTTGATGATACGTCGCATACCCACACGCTTGAGCTTGGAAAACGGCCCACGACCGGGACCATAGATGCCTGCAAGGCGAAAAATGTGTGTCGGCAAGCCGGGGATGTTCCGCCACTGCTCTTCCGCCTGCACCCGCCATTTGCCGCGCTGCGCCGTTGGCGTCGCGGGGGTGGCTTCGTCGACCCAGTTGCCCTGATGATCGCCATACACGGCCGTGGTCGACAGATAGCCAACCCATTTGAATTGCGCCGCCCTTTCCGCAATCTCATCCGCCAATGCAGCCAGAACCGGATCTCCGTCCGCGTTTGGCGCGGCCGAGATCAAAAGATGCGTCACCCCATCCAGCTGTGGCACTTGCCCCGGCCAAATCACCGGCTCTGCGCCGGATGCCTTGACCACCGGCGATTGGGCCGGATCACGCGTCGTGCCGAAGATACGCCAACCATGGGGTTGCAACTGACGGGACAAGGCCTGTGCCGAGTACCCGTGACCGAAGGAAAATAGTGTGCCTGTCATACGCTCTTAGATGATCCGCAATTTCGCCAGATGCAAGAACTCTGCCAAGGATACTTGATTCGAATCCCCCAATGCGCCTTTCTTTTGGATATGAGTGACAAAACACCAGACCTGCATGCCGCCTACGCGCTGGATTCCCCGGAAGACCACAAGCGTCTCTATGCTGAATGGGCCGGGGATTACGATGAAGGCTTTGCCACGCGCGAGGACTATCAGCTGCACATCCATACCGCCCGCGCCTTTGTCGGCGCCGGCGGGCAAGGGCCTGTGCTTGATGTAGGTGCAGGCACTGGCCTGTGCGGCGCGGTTCTGGCCCGGCTGGGTGTGGGACCGATAGATGCCACCGATATCAGCGCCGAGATGCTGGATCAGGCCATGCGCAAGGATATCTACCGCGACGCCATTGAGGCCGATCTGAACGAAGGCATCCCGGTGCCGCGCGAAAGCTACTCCGGGATCGTTTCATCCGGCACGTTCACCCATGGCCACCTTGGGCCAGAAGCTTTGACTGCGCTGCTGCGTGTGGCCCGCCCCGGTGCTCAATTCGCGCTGTCGATCAATGCCCAACATTATGAAAAGCTGGGATTTGCCGAAGCCCTGCACCGGTTAGCGCAAGGCCAGATTCGGAACCTGACCCTGCCCGAAGTTCGCATCTATGGCGATCTTGCATCTGGCCCCAACAAAGATGACACAGCGCTGATAGCCCTGTTTGAACGCGCTTAGGCCGACTATCGACCTTTCCACATGGGATCACGCTTTTCAGCAAAAGCGCGGGCGCCTTCTAGATTGTCTTCAGAGCCATAGAGGGTATCAACCGTCGGCAATTGCCGCCCGGTAATCCGATTCATGGCATCCTGAAACTTGGAGTCTTCGGCATCCCGTACAATCTCTTTGATTGCGGCATAAACCAAAGGCGGACCGCTGGCCAAAAGACGCGCCAGTTCCCATGCCCGATCCATCAGTTGATCGCCCGGCACGATTTCGTTCACCAATCCCCAGTTCTTAGCCTCTTGGGGGTCAAACCAGCGCCCGGTCAGCAGCAGTTCCATCGCCACATGATACGGAATGCGTTTGGGCAGTTTTACGCTAGCGGCGTCGGCCACTGTGCCGGACCGGATCTCCGGCAATGCAAAACTGGCGTGTTCCGCAGCAAGGATCATGTCGGCGCTCAGGGCCAATTCTAACCCGCCGCCGCAGGCAATCCCGTTGACGGCTGCGATGACCGGCTTGTTCATGTCCCGCAGTTCCTGCAGCCCGCCAAAGCCACCAACGCCATAGTCTCCGTCGACTGCGTCTCCGTCAGCGGCTGCTTTCAAATCCCAGCCGGGGCAAAAGAACTTCTCGCCGCCACCGGTCAGGATGGCGACGCGCAGATCTGGATCATCACGGAAATCACGAAACACTTCGCCCATGACACGGCTGGTCGCCAAATCAATCGCGTTCGCTTTGGGACGGTCCAAAGTGACTTCCAGAATTGCGCCATCGCGCTTGGTTTTGACCGGGTTCATATACTTGCCTTTCGGATCAGAGCATCCACCGCTATGGCACGGTTCGGTGTGCAGATCAGTGGGTTTATTTCAACTTCGCTGACATGGGATGCGTTGGCAATGACATAGGCCTGCACCGCATCGACAGCGTCCAGGATCGCCTCAATCTCTGCCGCTGGTTTGCCGCGATATCCCGCCAGCATCGGTGCGCAGTTCAGTTTGCCCAGCGCCTCCTGCACTGCATCACGCGAGGACGGGATCAGCAAAGAAACCGTGTCACGCAGAATTTCTGTCAGCACCCCACCGGCGCCCAGCGTCAAAACAAACCCGTGGGCCGGGTCTCGGGTCACTCCGACCAATAGTTCCGCCACGCCGGCGACCGCCATTTCCTCAATGAGAACCTCATCGGTTCCAATATCCGCCGAAACTTCGGCGACAACGTCGGCATCAACCTCCAGTCGTACCGCCGCGTGTTCCGACTTATGTGCTAGCCCAACGCCTTTGACAGCGAAAGGACCGGTCAAGTTCGCCGAAACCTGTGCCGCCAAGCCCGACGGTGCCACAACGCTTTGCGGAACACACACGCCGAATTTCGCCAGTGCCCGCTTGGCTTCTGCTTCGGTCAGAACGCTGTCCGCATCATTTTCCGAGGGCAACAGAACCGGTTCGGCCGTCGTCGCTTTCGACACTACTGCCGCCTCAATAGCAGCAAGCGCTTCATGCAAGCCGGCAAAGGGGACAACACCCCCATCCAACAGGCGTTTAGCGACGTCTTGGGGCAAAAGTTCTGGCAGAGTCGCCGTCACCGCAAAAGGACGCCCCGCCTGAGCAACGCAATTCAGCGCGGCTTGCGTTGCACATTCCCAATCACTCGCATCCGTATGAGGATAATCGACAATTGCCATGGTGATGGCCTGTTCCGGGCTCATCATGGCGGACCATGCGCGGGTCATGGCCTGCGTGTCACGCCAGATGTAAGTGTGATAATCCAGCGGGTTCGCCAAGGCTACCATCGGGCCCAGAGCATCGCGCAGGTCAGCCTTTTGCGCTTGCGACAAAGGCGGGAAGTGCAGATTGCGCCCCTCGGCCATGTCCGCAGCCAGACTGGCCTCACCACCTGAGCAACTGATCGACCCCAACCCGTTGCTATCCAAGCGCCCGGCCACGTGCAGCAGCTTGAGACACTCCAGAAAGCTTGGAATGTCATCCAAGCGCGCGATCCCCAGGCGGTCCAGAAAGGCTTGCGCGCCCGCATCTCCTCCCGCCAATGAGGCGGTGTGGGAAATCGTCGCCGCCTGCGCATGCGCCGAACGGCCCATTTTCAGCGCGATGATCGGCACGTTTCGATCCCCGGCTTTTTTGGCCAACGCCTCCCACTTTCGAAGATTTCCGAACCCTTCAATATGGACGCCAATCGCCGTGATCCGGTCGTCATCCAACAGGGCCGAGGCAATGTCGGCCTGATGGGTCTGCGCCTGATTTCCGCTGGTCAGCATAAAAGCCAGCGGCAGGGCGCGGCGCTGCATCGTCATGTTGATTGCGATATTCGAGCTTTGGGTCAGGATCGCAACGCCGCTATCCACAGGCTGCATACCGTGCTGGTCGGGCCAAACTGCGGCGCAATTCAACCCGTTGACGAAGCCGTAGCAATTTGGCCCCAAGATCGGCATCTCACCGGCGGCCTGCACCAACCGGGCCTGAAGATCCGCGCCCTGATCGTCTTCGGCGTTTGCCTCGGTAAAGCCTGAGGCAAAACACACGGCGCCCCCGGCCCCCATGGCCGAAAGGACCGCGATCGTCTCGATCGTTGCATGACGGTTGATGCCAACAAAGGCTACGTCGGGGGCCGCAGGAAGGTCCTCAAGGCGTGCAAAAGCACTCAGACCCGCGATTTGACCGGCTTTTGGGTGGACCGGCCAGATGTCGCCCTGAAACCCGAATTTCCGGGCCTGTTCGATCACTGAGACGCACCAGGCGCCGCCGCCAATCACAGCGATGGATGTGGGGTGCAAAACGCGTGACAGGGAAGACATCAGGCGGCCCCCTCCATCACGCACCGAGTGCCCTCAAAAGATCGCGACTGATAATGTGGCGCTGAATTTCGCTGGTCCCGTCCCAGATACGCTCGACCCGCGCGTCGCGCCAGAACCGCTCAAGCGGGTAATCGTCCATCAGACCCATGCCGCCGTGAATTTGGATGGCGGCATCGGTGACCCGCGCGAGCATTTCCGAGGCATAGAGCTTAGCCGAAGCAATTTCGCGGTTGGCAGGCAGGCCTTTGTCCAGGCGGTCGGCTGCGGCCAGCGTCAACAAGTCCGCCGCGTCAATCTCGGTGATCATATCCGCGATTTGGAAGGACACGCCCTGAAACTTGCCGATCTTCTGGCCGAACTGTTCGCGCGTGGCGGAATAGTCCAGCGCATAGTCGAAAGCGCGGCGTGCGCGGCCTACGGACATGGCAGCAACCGTGATACGAGTCGCATAAAGCCAGGTGTTCATCACTTCAAAGCCGCCATCAACCTCACCCAGAACCTGAGCGTCCGGCAGACGGCAATCATCGAAATCAAGAACCATGTTCTTGTAACCGCGATGGCTAACCGACTTGTACCCGTCCCGGATGGTGAAACCGGGCGTTCCGCGATCCACCAGAAACGCCGTTATCCGCTTTTTCGGACCTTTTGGCGTCTGATCCTCTCCGGTCGCGATGAAAACGATGATGAAATCCGCGTGCTCCGCGCCCGAGATGAAGTGCTTGGTGCCATTGACCACCCAGTCTCCGCCATCCCGCACCGCGGCGCACTTCATTCCACGAACATCTGACCCGGCACCGGGTTCGGTCATTGCCAGCGCGTCCATCCTTTCGCCACGCACGGCGGGCATCAAGTATCGTTCGACCTGCTCGCCCTCACACGCCATCAGGATGTTCTGAGGACGCCCGAAGAAGTGATTCAGCGCCATGGACCCGCGGCCCAGCTCACGTTCGACCAGCGCGAACTCCAGATGGTTCAACCCTGCACAACCGACGCTTTCGGGAAAATTACAGGCATAAAAACCCAGTTCAATCGTCTTGCGCTTGATCTCATCCGCGATCTCTTCCGGGACTTCTCCGGTGCGCTCGACCAGCGCCTCATGCGGGTAGATTTCGTTTTCCACAAAGCTGCGAACGGTAGAGACGATCATCTCTTGTTCGTCGGACAATCCATATTGCATCGGGCGTCTCCACATCTGGCGTTGCGGCATATTCTGACGCGGCTTGTCATTTGTAACGTGCAGAAATAGAAGTTTACCATGCAAGAATGGACTAAATCACCCTCTGCACCGCAGCAAATCGGGGTTCTCCTGTTCGACGGATTCTCAAACCATTGTCTGGCCAATACGGTCGAGCCGCTGCGGGCTGCAAACACTCTGGCTAGTCGCAAATTGTATGATTGGCAGTTCCTTGCGTTGGGGGGTGATCCGGTGACATCCTCGTCCGGGCTGCAGGTCGCGCCGCATCGCCCACTCCAGACCGCCAGTGGGGACATGCTGATGGTCATGCCATCTTATGGATTCCGCGCGCATGGCGGGTGGCGGACCCTTTCGGGTCTGCGTTCTGCGGATCAGCGGTTCAAAGTGCTGGTAGGCCTCGACACTGGCAGCTGGCTTTTGGCGCAGGCAGGGCTGCTGGACGGCCATCGCGCCACGATTCACTGGGAAGAGCTGACCGGATTCACCGAGAGGTTTCCCGATATCGATGCGCGGCGCGAGCGCTATGTTGTCGACCGCAATCGCATCACTTGTTCCGGGGCAATGGCGGCCTTTGATCTGGTTTTGCACCTGATTGGGCGAGATCAGGGGCAGGCCTTGGCGCTCGAAGTTTCGCAGCTGTTTATGACCCGCGATTCCGCGCGTTCGCACAAGGGAGGCGCAGGTGCGACCAGCGGTTACGTGAACAAAGCGCTGGCCTTGATGCAGGAACACCTTGAGATCCCCTTGCCAGTGTCCGAAATCGCAAATCGGGTTGGCCGATCGCAGAAAGCCCTGTCCGTCCGCATGCAGTCCGAGTTGGGCGCTGGCCCGGCGCAGGTCTATCGCCGACTGCGCCTGAACCTTGCGCGCAAACTGGTGGCGGAAACCGACCTGAGCATCGGTGAGGTTGCCCTGCGCGCGGGCTATGACGACCCCAGCGCCCTGACCCGTGCCTTCAAAGCCGAATTCGGGGTCACGCCGCGCGCGCTTCGGACCAGCTAGGTATACATCTGTTTCTTGTACGCCCTTGTCCGGGTCGTCGCCTCGGCCGACCCGTCATGGTACGTGCCAAACCACTTGTCGAACGGAATTTCAGAGGTGCCGTAGTTGCACTCGAAATACCGGTGGTGAAGCTGGTGAAAGAAATCACCGGCACGGGCGGCATCCGTGTCTCCGGCCTTTAGTTTTTCAAACCCGGAATGAGACAACACGGGGCTGATCTGCTGGAAGGAGGCGTGGAACAGCACATGCAACGGGTGCGACGGAACGATCAGGTGGATGAAATAGGTCGTGAAGTACAGCAGGTTCTCGTACCAGTGGTTCGAGATTCCCGACCAAGGCCCAATGTTCACGTTACGATGATGCACAGCATGCACGTATTTGTAGAGCTTCGGGTGATGTTCCAGCCGGTGCACCCAGTAAAAGTGCAGACCTGACCACATCGGGATAAACACCATCCACACAACGAACCAGACCGGCGCGCCGGACCATGTGATGGTCGGCACATAGCCGTTGGCCATCGCCCAGTAGATGATCCACTGATAAACGGTCGCGACGGTCATCGCGCTGCCCAGCGTCCACCAGATATTGTCCAGAACCTGATTGCGGAATGTGAACGTACCATTGTTGCGGGTCAGGTCGCGGCGGTCGAACTTTTTGTACATGCCCTGCCCTTTTCGCATGTACAGCCACCAGTGCAGCCCACCTGCGACGAGTATCTGGGGCACCATGTTCAGCAGCCAAATGCGAAACATCCAACCCGGTGCAAAGCTTTGCATACTTTCCAAGGACGGAAAAAAGAAAGCATAGGCGGTAACCGCCAGCGCAAGGCACAAGGTTAATGCCGTGATCTGCAGCCACGCCCCGCTGTACCATTTCAGCACAGCTGACGGACGTGGTGGCCAATTGAACAAGGGGTTTAACCCCACCGGACCTTCAGGATGATAGTGCCAGCGAGCGGATTCCGGATTCTGTGTAGTGTCAGACATGGTCGTTACCCTGATGAGGTTGTCATGTGGCGTAGTCAGAGCCGCAATCGTCCAGTAAGGCCTTGATCTCTCGCAGATGAGCCTGGGCCTGATCTGGATAGTCTTCTAATTCTTGCGCAGTCTTTTCGGCAATCTCATCTGGCAGGACGCGCAATGGCTGGCCGGTCTGCAGAGCTCGGATGTAGGTTTCCGCTGCGCGTTCAAAATAATAAAGCCTGTTAAAGGCATCTGCCGGGTCACTGCCGATCACAAGAACACCGTGATTGCCCATGATCATGACCTTTTTCTTGGGGTCCGACAGCATCGACGCGCAGCGTTCACCTTCGCTTTCAAAGGCGAGGCCTCCGAACTCTTCATCCACGACGTATCGGTCGTAGAACGTGGCCGTGTTCTGATCGATCGGGGGCAAGGTGCTATCCGCCAAAGATGCCAGAACCGTCGCAAAGATCGAATGCACGTGCATCACACAGCGCGCATGCGGACAGTGGCGGTGGATCGAGCCGTGCAGACCCCAGGCCGTCGGATCCGGGGCACCGGGTTGGTTCATCACATCGGCATCATTTGCGTCCAGAAACAGCAGATTTGACGCTTTGACCCGCGCAAAATGCATCTGGTTCGGGTTCATCAGGAACTGGGTGCCTTCCGGGTTCACCGCCAGACTAAAATGGTTGGCGACACCTTCGTGCATGTTCAGCCGCTCGACCCAGCGAAAGGTTGCAGCCAGATCAACACGTTCGGCCCAGTGGTCGATATTGGCGCGCAGGTTTGTAACAGTCATTCCGGGCTCCTTTGCGGATAGCTGAGAACTTTCGGAAATCGTGCCTGTAGCGTCAAAAATTGACCAACGAAAAAAACACAACTATTCCATTAGCTGAACTAATGGCAAGGTTATACGCATGCAAAAACCACTTCCTCCGCTGGGTTGGCTCCGCACGTTTGAGGCGGCGGCGCGGCATTTGTCCTTTACCGGCGCAGCCCGGGATCTGAACATGACACAAAGCGCGGTCAGCCAGCAGATCAAGTCCTTGGAAGGGTACCTTGGGCAGCCTTTGTTTTTGCGTCGACCACGCGCGTTGGAACTGACCGAAGCGGGCATCACGTATCTTCCGGTGGTGCGCGAGGCATTTCGGACACTCGTACGTGGAACTCAGGCCGTGACCGGCGCCCAACAGAACTCGGTTCAGGTTCAAAGCAACATCACCTTTGCCGTGAATTGGCTGGCACCCAGACTGCCGAAATTCCGGGCGTTACATCCCGAGGTGCAGCTGAATATCTTTACCGAGCTTTGGGAGCCGCGCGAAATGGCCGAAGGGGCCGCCGTGGAAATCCGTTATTCACTACGGCCGTCAGATACGGTTCGGACCGAATTGCTGAGAACTGATCACTACTATCCAGTCTGCGCGCCAGGCTATCAGGTGACGTTGGACGACCTGCAACAGCAGCCGCTTTTTGACTGCTCGAACCTGCTGTCGAACTGGCTGGGTTGGACTGAAGAACAGGGTCTAAATTGGGGAAATCCTGCAATCACTTATTCGACCACCTATTTGGTCAGCTTGTCCGTAGCCATGGCTGGCGGAGGGCTGTGTCTGGCGCATGACACCATTGCCAATGACCTGATTGCGCAAGGTCGTTTAGTAGCCCCGTTCGCCCATCGCGCACCCATGCCCGAAGCCTATTATCTGCTTCTGTCACCGCGCGCCGAAGAAAGCCCCGGCGCCATTGCTTTTGCCAATTGGGTTCGCCGCGAACTGGAGAAGGATACACAGAAATAACCGAGGGTTGCTCCCGCCCATCATCGATGCCCTGCCGGGCGTCTCTTCTGGTTGGGCCGTGCAGCGCTGACGCGCTGCGTGACGGTTTGATGATACCTGTTCACAAGGGGTTGAACCTTCCTGCGCATTCGGGAAAGTTGGGCCATGGAACACACACCCTTCCCTAGTTGGCCCGATGTCGCCCTCCGTTTGATTGCCGTAGCCGCAGGTCGTGAAGCTGCAGATTCGGTCATTCGCGGCGGAATCTGGGTAAATGTGCACAGCCGCGAAAGCCTTCCGAATCATGACATTGCGATCGCTGATGGACGCATCGCTTATGTCGGACCCGATGCATCACTTTGCACCGGCCCAGAGACTCAGGTCATCGAGGCCACAGGGCGCTATATGATCCCTGGCCTGTGTGATGCCCATATGCATATCGAATCGGGCATGCTGACCCCGGCTGAATTTGCCCGCGCTGTCATTCCGCATGGAACCACCAGCATGTTCACCGACCCGCATGAGATCGCAAATGTCCTTGGCCTGGACGGCGTACGCATGATGCATGACGAGGCGATGATGCAGCCGGTGAACATCTTCACCCAGATGCCGTCCTGCGCCCCATCTGCACCTGGGTTGGAAACCACAGGGTACGAAATTACCGCCGAAGACGTGGCCGAAGCGATGAGCTGGCCCGGCATCATCGGCTTAGGCGAGATGATGAACTTTCCCGGTGTCATCAATGGCGACCCAAAGATGTTGGCGGAAATCGCCGAAACGCAACGCGCCGGGAAAACCGTAGGAGGACACTACGCTTCGCCTGATTTAGGGCCTGATTTTGCCGCCTATGTTGCCGGGGGTCCGGCGGATGATCACGAAGGTACCTGCGAGGCAGACGCGATCGCGCGTGTTCGGCAGGGGATGCGGTCGATGATGCGGCTGGGCTCGGCCTGGTATGACGTGGAAAGTCAGATCACGGCTGTCACGGAAAAAGGTCTGGACCCGCGCAACTTTATCCTGTGCACCGACGATTGCCACTCAGGCACGCTGGTCAATGACGGCCATATGAATCGTGTGGTTCGGCACGCCATCGCTTGCGGATGTGATCCGCTGATTGCCCTTCAAATGGCAACGATCAACACGGCGACCCACTTCGGGTTGGAGCGTGAAATCGGCTCGATCACACCGGGGCGGCGCGCGGATGTCATCCTCAGCTCGGACCTGAAAGAACTGCTCATCGACACCGTGATTGCGCGCGGTCAGATCGTGGCCGAAAACGGTAAAATCACCGTCGACTGCCCGCACCTCAACTGGCCTGATACCGCCCGGAACACCGTGCATCTGGGGCATACCCTGACCGCTGCCGATTTCGAAATCCAAGCACCTGCAGGGGCAAACCGCGTGCAGGCCAACGTGATCGGCGTGGTGGAAAACCAGGCCCCGACCAAAGCTCTGAAGGCTGAACTGCCGATCATCGAAGGATTAGTCGAGGGCGACGGCGATGTCTGCCAGATTGCACTGGTTGAACGCCACCGGGCGACGGGCGGCGTGACGAACGCTTTTGTTTCCGGATTCGGATATCAGGGCAAAATGGCCATGGCCTCGACCGTGGCGCATGACAGCCATCACATGATCGTTGTCGGCACGGATCGCGAACAGATGGCACTGGCCGCAAACAGGCTGGCCGAAGTAGGTGGCGGCATCACCATATTCCGCGATGGGGAAGAATTGGCGCTGGTCGAACTGCCCATCGCAGGCCTGATGTCAGACAGCCCCGCCGCAACTGTGGCCGCCAAAGCCGAAGACATGGTCGCCGCGATGGAGGCCTGTGGCTGCACCCTCAACAACGCATATATGCAGCACTCACTTTTGGCACTGGTCGTGATTCCGGAATTGCGGATATCGGATCTGGGTCTGGTGGATGTGCGCACCTTTGAAAAAATCGATCTTCTGGAACCACTTGCATGACAATAATAAAAACACCCGACGCACCCAAACCGGAACAATTCACCGACCCCAAAGCGGCGGTCGCTCGGTTGGAAGCGCTCTATGAACAAGCAACCCGCTTTCTGTGCGACAGTTTCTCGGCAGCCATTGAGCATGGCGCACCAACGGCGCGGTTTAGAGCCTATTACCCGGAAATTCGCATCAGAACGTCGTCCTATGCGCATGTCGACAGCCGTCTGAGTTTTGGCCACGTCTCAGAACCCGGTATTCATGCCACAACGGTTACGCGGCCGGATTTGTTTCGGTCCTATTTGACTCAACAGATCGCGTTGTTGATCAAGAACCACGACCAGCCGGTTACGATTGGGCCGTCCGACACACCGATCCCTGTGCATTTCGCGGTTGCCAACAATCCCGATCTGCACGTCCCGCAACAGGGCGCGGCCGGGTTCACGTTGCGCGATGTCTTTGACGTTCCCGACCTGACCACGACCAACGATGATATCGTCAACGGGGTGTACGACCACGAGGATGAAGCCGGCCCGCTGGCCTTGTTTACTGCCCAACGCGTCGACTATTCGCTGGCCCGGCTTGCGCATTATACCGCGACGGATCCCAGCCATTTCCAGAACCATGTCCTGTTCACGAACTACCAGTTCTACGTCTCCGAGTTCGAGAATTACGCGCGTGCGCAATTGGCCGATCCGGACAGCGGTTACACCAGCTTCGTTTCGACCGGGAATGTCGAGATCAAGGGCTCCGAGGAAGAGTTGGCCCAACCGCTGAAGCTGCCGCAAATGCCGACTTATCACCTGAAACGCGAGGATGGGTCCGGGATCACGCTGGTCAATATCGGCGTTGGGCCTTCGAACGCTAAAACGGCCACTGACCATATCGCCGTTCTGCGGCCCCACGCCTGGCTGATGGTCGGCCACTGTGCCGGGCTGCGCAACACGCAGGCGCTGGGGGATTTCGTTCTGGCCCACGCCTACCTGCGTGAAGACAAGGTGCTGGACGATGACCTGCCGGTCTGGGTTCCGATCCCGCCGCTGGCCGAGGTTCAGGTCGCGCTGGAAAGCGCCGTGGCCGAGGTCACCGAGTTGGAAGGATACGAGCTTAAGCGGATCATGCGGACCGGCACCGTCGCCTCGGTCGACAACCGCAACTGGGAACTGCGCGATCAGTCCGGCCCTGTGCAAAGGCTCAGCCAATCCCGCGCCATTGCACTGGATATGGAAAGCGCAACCATCGCCGCAAATGGCTATCGGTTCCGGGTTCCCTACGGCACATTGTTGTGTGTTTCTGACAAACCGCTGCACGGCGAATTAAAGCTTCCGGGCATGGCATCTGCCTTTTATACCACCCAGGTCAGTCGCCATCTTGCAATCGGAATTCGGGCGATGGAACATCTGCGCGGCATGCCGTTAGAGCGTCTGCACAGCCGGAAATTGCGTTCATTCGACGAAACAGCCTTTCTCTGACGCAAAAAAGCAACGATTTCCCCATATTTTTAGGGTTTTCAACGCTACTATTCGTTGTGTTCGACCACAATATCCCGTTACAGTTACGCGGTGAGGCCCTATGTATCGGGCACGTTAAGGAGACCAAGAAATGGCAAAGCCTATGACAAAGACTCAGCTGGTGGCTGCTCTCGCTGAGGAAATGGGAACCGACAAGAAAGCTGCAAACGCAGCGTTGGAGGCCATGACTGGCCTGATCACCCGCGAAGTTTCCGCCGGCGGCGCAGTGACCCTGCCTGGCGTTGGCAAAATCTACTGCCGCGAGCGCCCCGAGCGCATGGTGCGCAACCCCGCCACCGGCGAGCAGTTCAAGAAAGAAGCCGACAAAGTGGTCAAGATGACCATCGCGAAAGCTCTGAAGGACAGCGTGAACGGCTAATCTCAGCTTTCACTGCAAACGATAGAGGGTCGCCTTCGGGGGGCCCTTTTTCTTTGTTCGCCTGTTGGGACGAATTTTGGCACACCCGATAGATTTCGATGTACTTTGCGGGTTACCCGTCTAGTTGTTGAATAACAACATTTGAATTCATCGATCGGTTTGAAAAACGTGACGCACTTCTTCTCCAAAATCTCGTCTCTCGCGATTGCTTTTTCTCTAACCTGGACAACTCAGTTGGCTGCGCAACCTGTGGGTTGGGGCTTTCAGGTTGATGGGCTTGCGGCGTATCAAGGCAACGCATCCTTAAGCGGAGGTGGCAATTTCTCTGCAAGTCGTGCCTTTATTCGTGGCGGTTCGCTGTATAATACCGGCGATGGTACGTCATTCGGCCTGTCCATAAGCCTTGGGCAATTTGACTACGACTTCAATCAGACTGAAAATCAACCATGGACCGACATACGCGATATCCGGGTCTCGTTTCCGGTACGCGCGCGCGTCGGTGAAACGGCGCAACTGTTAATATCTCCACAAATCAGATGGGATTACCAAAGTGGTATAGACGCGTCTGATGGGCGGACTTACGGGGTTTTTGCCGGTCTGGCTTGGGAAGTCAGTAGCCGCTTGTCGATTGGACCTGCATTCGGCGTTTTTTCCCAACTCGAGGAAGAAGGCGTGGACTTTTTTCCGGCTCTTCTGGTGGATTGGGACATCAATGACCGTTGGAACCTGAATACGGGATCAGGGATTGGCGCAACCAGAGGGCCGGGGCTGACACTGAGTTATGCCATGACTGACACAATAAACCTGTCTTTGGCTGCGCGCTCTGAACGCATCCGCTTTCGCCTGGATGACCAAGGTCTTGCGCCGGATGGCGTTGGGGAAGACAAGAGCATCCCGGTTGTATTGGCCTTGGATTACAGCCCAAATCCCGGAGTTTCTCTAAACGTTTTTGCCGGAGCTGAATTCGATGGTCGGCTTACTCTGGATGACGAAAATGGAAGTGAGATTAGCCGGCAATCTTACGACACTGCACCGCTTGTCGGTTTTGCGTTCCGTTTTCGGTTCTGACTTTTCCAAAATAGAACTTCAAGACCACGGAAAACGGGCGCCGGATTAGGCGCCCGTCTGTTCTTTAACTCCGTTCGGCAATCAGTGAACCGTCTCAACCTTGTGGAAGTCCAGATCACGATCTTCGGGCATTGAATCGATGCTCAACACCTCTTTGCGCTTGGTGATCAGGATGTAGACCACGCAGGCCAAATAGAGGCCAACGACCACCGCTCCGATCCATTGGATCTGCAGCCACTGGCTCTGGAACAACAGGGTCAGGACAAACAGCAGGGCGACGTTGCCTGCAACGTAGATCGCCTTGCCGAACCGCTCGACTGTCAGGTTCAGGTTGTCCGTATAGAGCCTAATCAGCGAGTCCAGCGAGTTGATCACAAAGGTCACGCCCACGATCACCATCGCGATGTTGGTGATGCCCGCAGTGCTGATGCCGTTCAGGTGATAGTAGTAGAGAACGGTGAACCAGATTCCCAGCGGGATCGACGGGAAGATCAGCAGCGCCGCCAGCAATTGCCAGGTTTTCAGACCACCGACAAAGCGAGAGGTGAACTGGCCAATCATGATCGACCACGCGAACCACCAGAACAAATAGAAGGCGTGATAGTCGGTCAGCGGCAGGACAAACTTGTGCAGGTTGGCAAAGTAAGCGCTGATGTTGCTGCCGGTTTCAACAAATCCGGTCATGCCCATGCCAGCCGCGACCCACATTCCGATGATCAGCGCAAGGAACAGGAAGGTCGAACCCACGGACAGGATACGCACGTATTTCAGGTCGGTCGAAGAATAGGCCGCTGCCAGAATGACCACAAATACGATGATGTAGAAGGTTGAAACCACGGATTCGCCGTCTCCGACTTCAGGCAGATAGCCAGGCAGGTAGATCAGAAACAGGCTGGCGGTGAAGGCGCAGGTGCCAATAATCACCACGTTGTTGATCAACTTGACCAGCGGGATCTCAAAGAACTTCACGCGGGGTTCGATGACGCAGAAATAGAACGCCGTCAGGAAGTAGAAAGCCCAGATCAGGAAGCCCCAGAACCCGAACTCGATGGCCAGCGGGTTCGCAAAGGCATAGGCCGGTTCCTCGGCATATCCGCCAAACTCGGTCAGCGGGAACATGATCAGGCCGACATCCAGACCGGACGTGAACAGGATCGCGATGAAGGTGAACAGATGCACTGGCGTGACGCCCACGCAACGCAGGTTCCACCATTTCACGACGAAGAAAGCGACCAGGCCCAATGCCAGCAGGACGCCGAAAGAAAGAATATACTCCAAAAGCACCAACATACCTCCCTTGGTTAGTCAGAGTGCGGTTCGCATACCTTTAATTGACTGATCAATCAACAAACACTGCAATGCCGAATGTAACTGATGAGGCCTGTGGTTTTTTTGACGCGGGGCGCTTGCGCGTTTGAGATAATTCCGAAACAGTCGCGGCGTTTGGGAGAGCGTCATCATGGATCTGCGCGCCATAGCCATGGGGCTGGCATTTGCCTTCATCTGGTCGTCAGCCTTCACCTCGGCGCGGATCATCGTCGCCGATGCCTCGCCCCTTTTCTCACTGGCGCTGCGATTTTTGATCTCGGGGTTGTTGGGGGTCGCAATTGCGCGGGCGATGGGCCAAAGCTGGAGGCTGACGCGCGCGCAATGGTACGCGACTATTCTGTTTGGAATATGCCAAAATGCCCTTTATTTGGGTCTGAATTTCTACGCAATGCAAACCGTACAAGCATCTGTTGCGGCGATTATTGCATCAACAATGCCCCTGATCGTGGCATTAGCCAGCTGGACACTGTTTCACGAAAAACTTCGACCACTGGGCGTGTTCGGATTGCTGGCGGGTTTCGCTGGCGTCGCATTGATCATGAGCAGCCGGATTAGCGCGGGCGCCGACCTGTTTGGCGTCATGCTGTGCGGGCTGGGCGCGCTGGCGCTCAGCTTTGCGACACTGGCTGTGCGCGGGGCAACATCCGGCGGCAATTTCATGATGGTGGTCGGGCTACAGATGCTGGTGGGCGCGGCAATTCTGTTCTTCGCGGCCCCCATATTCGAGACGATCTACATTCACCCGAACGTACCGTGGATGCTGGCCTTTGCTTATACGACACTGTTCCCTGGCTTGTTGGCGACACTGATCTGGTTCCATTTGTTGAACAGGATCGGCGCGATCCGAGCCGCAACTTTTCACTTTTTGAACCCGGTCTTTGGCGTCGCGGTCGCTGCTGCTCTGCTGGGTGAAAAGCTTGGTCCGATGGATGCGGTTGGCGTGGGCATCACAACGCTGGGAATTCTGGCAGTGCAGCTGTCTCGGCAGACCGATCAGCGCAGCAATGCCTCGACCTGACGCAAGAGCTTCGGTGAATCCGGTTTGACGTTCGAGCCATACGTCGCGACAACCTCGCCCGCTGGGTCAATCAGGATCTTGTTGAAATTCCACTTGGGGACAAAGCCCGTTTGCTGGGCAACAGCCCTATAAAACGGATGGGCACCGAGGCCTTTGACTGGGGTGATGTCGGTCATGGGCAAGGTCAGACCAAAATTCATCTCGCAGAATTGTTTCACGTCTTTCGCTGACCCCAGTTCCTGATTGAAAGAATCCGAAGGGACGGCCAAAACCACGAGACCTCGATCAGCATAGGTGTCATGGATTTTTTGTAAGCCAGCGTATTGCCCCGTGAACCCGCAATGGGATGCCGTGTTCACAATCAGCACCGGCTGACCTCTCCACCCCTCAAGAGAAAGGGTTCCGCCGTCAATCGAGTCAAACTCACCGGTCAAAGGTGCAGCTTGAACAGCGCGGGCAACCAGCAATAGGACGGATAACAGAAGCAGTCTCAACATGGTGTTACCTCCTTTATTGTGAATTACGCGTGCGTTTGGCATTCGGATCACCCGCACGAGAACGCGAGCAGGCTGAAATATGATTTTGATTTTTGCCCCAGTATGCCCAAATAAAGGTCCAAGTCATATCAACACCGGAGAAGCCATGACCCGCTACACCAAAGACCCCGAGGCCATTGCCGCTCTTTCCCCTGAAGAATTTCACGTCACCCAACGCAGCGGGACCGAACGCCCCGGCACTGGAAAGCTGTTGGGAAACAAGGAACCGGGCATATACGTCGATATCGTCTCGGGCGAACCGCTATTTGCCTCGACCCACAAATACGAATCCGGATGTGGCTGGCCAAGCTTTACCAAGCCCATCGTGCACGAGCATGTTGAAGAGATTGAAGATCGCACGCTTGGCATGATCCGGACCGAGGTCCGCTCGAAACATGGCGACAGTCATCTTGGGCACGTATTCCCCGACGGTCCACGCGAACACGGCGGGCTACGCTATTGTATCAACTCCGCCTCCTTGCGGTTCATTCATCGCGATGAGATGGAGGCCGAAGGGTACAGTGAATACCTGATCCATGTGGAGGATATCCAATGACCAATGAACGCGCTGTTTTGGCCGGGGGCTGCTTTTGGGGCATGCAGGACCTGATCCGTAAATTGCCCGGCGTTTCCAGCACCCGCGTCGGCTATACTGGCGGCGACGTGCCCAACGCCACCTATCGCAACCACGGCACCCATGCCGAAGGGATCGAGATCATTTTCGACCCAGCGCAAATTACCTATCGCGACCTGCTCGAGTTCTTCTTTCAGATTCACGACCCGACAACCGTTAACCGTCAGGGCAATGATCGCGGGATGAGCTATCGCTCGGCCATCTACTATGTGGACGACGCCCAGAAACAGTTGGCTGAGGACACGATTGCCGATGTGAACGCCAGCGGGATCTGGCCCGGCAAGGTTGTGACCGAGGTCGAACCCGTCAGCGATTTCTGGGAGGCTGAGCCCGAGCATCAGGACTACCTTGAACGTATTCCCAACGGCTATACCTGCCACTTCCCGCGCCCCGATTGGGTTCTGCCCAAGCGCAGCGCGGCTGAATAACCGAATTGGCCCTCCTTCCCGCGAGGGGGGCTAACCTGAGGCCACCCTTGGGCGTCCGCTGGCTTCGACCGTGATCATCGCTTCGACAAACACGTCCTGCGCTTCGATGCGCGCGGTGCGGATGTCGCGGTCGACGACCACCCGGATATCTGCGGCGCCGGCCTGCCGCACGGCGACCTCGGCCTGATCCCGCAGAACCGTCTCCAGCAGTTCCAAGGCCTTGTCGGATTCTGTGAAATCCTGCGGCCCTTCCTCCAAATGAACCCGGTAACGCCCTTCAGACGGTGACGTCACGGTTCCTGTTCGACGCAGCGTAAGCCGACCAACAACTGCTCCGATCGCGTTGGCGACACCGGCGTGTTCCGGCAGGATCATGGTGCAATGCAGGCGATCCCCTACAGCCGGATAATAGCTGGGGGCGGATGCGCCGAGACCCACGACATCCACGTTTAGCGATGCGTCCAGCGCGATTAAGCCGCGATGCCTTGCCAGCCCTTTTTGCGTCAACACGTGCCGGGCCAAGTCAGCAGGTGCAAGACCAAAACCGTCAGCTTCTTCGGCAAAAGCAGTCTCTAATAAGGTCAAAGACGTCTGTTCGGTCAACTGATCCACGATCATCTGTGCCAGTTGTTCGGGGCTGCCGGCTAGCCTGTCACCCGTCCCCACCCGCTTGCGCGCAACCAGCTCCAACGCCTTGTGGGCTGCGTCCGCATCCCAGGTATCCAATCGGCCCAAAACATGGCTGGCATCCGATGGCGTCACACCCGAAACCTGAACGACACCGCGATCCACCAGACGCGACAAAGCTCCGTTCTCCATACGGGTGCGCAGCAGGTCACTTAGGGGCATGACGTTCTCGCCCAGCCTCTCCAACAGCGATTCTTCGCGCGCACCCAACCCGTCGGCATTGATACCGGGAACACGGCGGGCAAACCGCGTGTCATGCTCTCCCACGGTTGTTGCCCGCAACTGTGTGTCCAGAACGCCGTGAACAACCTCGGGTGCTTCTGACGCGATCAGAGATACCGGCAGCACCCGTCGTGGCCCCAGAAATACGCCGCCGCCCAGCCCTTCGGTCACCACATGCACCTGGCTATCTCCACCCAGTCCGTGGGTGCGCATGGCAACCGCCTCAACCATCGTACGAAATCCGCCGACCTGCGCGCCCGCTGGGTCAATCGCGGGTTTGCCATCCCGAATCAGCGCAACATCCGTCGTGGTGCCGCCAATATCGGACACCAGTGCATTCTCGGCCCCCGTCAACCAGCTTGCCCCAACAATCGAAGCCGCCGGCCCGCTGAGGATCGTCTCAATCGGGCGTTCCCGCGCTTGTTCGGCGCTCATCAGAGCACCATCGCCGCGCACAACCATCATCGGTGCGGTTATGCCCAGATCAATCAAACGATCCTGCGCCCGACCGATCAAACGGTCGATCATGCCGATCAAACGCGCATTCAAAACCGCCGTGACCGCGCGTTTCGGACCGTTCAGTTTGGCCGACAACTGATGAGAGCACGTTACCGGTGCCCCGGTTGTCGCGGCAATGACACGCGCGGCCTGCAATTCATGCGCCGGGTTCCGCGTTGCGAACTGCGCGGCAACCGCAAACCCGGAAACATCCTTGTGCGACGCCAAAAAGGCTTCCAGCGCGTCGACGTCCAATGGAGCAGCCTCACCCCCGGCGTGGCTATGCCCACCGCCAATCACCAGCGCTGGATCACCCTTCAGCGCATCCCGCAGCCCATGTTTCTCAAGGTCTGCTTCCTTGAACCCAATGTAAATCAGCGCGACTCGACCACCCTGCCCTTCGACCAAGGCATTCGTCGCCAACGTCGTCGACAAAGACGCCATTGAGATCTGCTCCGGCGACACCTGTGCTTGATCCAACACTGCCGAGATCGCCTGTCCAACCCCAATTGCCAGATCGGCGCGGGTTGTCAGGGATTTAGCCGAGGCGATCACCTCTTTCTCGTCCCGGATCAGCACCGCATCCGTATAGGTTCCACCCGTATCCACCCCCAAAGCCAACGCCATCGGGATCTCCTTCCTGTTCGCTGTCGATGGGTGTAGCGGTTTGGACCGACACGTCCAGCCTGTTTGCGTCACTTACGACAATCGTTTCACCGCCCAACGCGCGGCGTCCGCCACCGTTGGATCAGGATCATTGGCAAGCGACTGCGCGACGGGCATCAGATCTGACCGTTCCGAGTTGCCAATCGCGTACAGAACGTTGCGCACAAACCGATCCCGCCCGATCCTCTTGATCGGCGAGCCCGAGAACTTGGCCCGAAACGCTGCATCATCCAACACAGCAAGCTCGGCCAACGGCGGTGCTTTCAGATCATCACGTGCGGCATACCGCACATCGCTCGCTGCGATGGCGAATTTGTTCCACGGGCACGCGGCCAAACAATCGTCGCATCCATAAATCCGGTTTCCCAGCTTTTGGCGCAGCTCTTCGTCGACCGGCCCTTTATGTTCGATCGTCAGATATGAAATACATCGCCGCGCATCCAACTGATACGGCGCGGGAAACGCATCCGTCGGACAGGCGCTCAAACAAGCTCGACAATTACCGCAATGGTCAGATTCAGCCATGTCTGCAGGCAGGTCCAACGTCGTAAAAACAGAGCCTAAAAAGGCCCAATTTCCCCAGTCGCGGCTTACGAGATTGGTGTGTTTTCCCTGCCAGCCCAGCCCTGCCGCATGGCCCAAAGCCTTCTCCGGAACAGGCGCGGTATCAACAAAGACCTTTACCTCTCCACCCGCTTCCGCAATCAACCAGCGCGCCAGCCGTTTCAGCCGCTTTTTGACCAGATCGTGGTAATCCTTGTTCTGCGCATAAACAGAAATCGCCGCCTTGTCCGGATGCTGCAGAACTTCGGTCGGATCATGGTCAGGCGTATAGCTCTCGGCCAGCATGATGACCGACCGCGCCTCGGGCCACAATGCGGCCGGATCTCCGCGCCAATGGGTCCGCTCGGCCATCCACCCCATCTGCCCGTGATACCCGGCATCCAAAAACGCCTGCAAGCGCGACGGCACTTCGGGCACGTCCCAAGGTCGGCAAACACGGCAAGAGACAAATCCCTCGCTCAACGCCTGCGCCACCAGCTTTTCTTTTAAACCTGATCCGCTCTTCATCTGGCTATAAGTACCCTCGGGGTGAATTGGCCCACACCCCGGCCAAGAGGGGGCAGTCAGCCCGCTACACCCTTACCCTATCAGAAATCCAGATCAGCGTAATGCGGTGGCGGTCGGAACCCAGGAACCTGATCTGCCAATATGGACCGGAACGCAGGCCGCGACTTGATCTTGGCATACCAATCCTTGACCGCCTGAGAACGGTTCCAATCTACATCTGAGATATAATCCAGAGCAGACAAGTGCGCAGCAGCTGCAAAATCGGCCAGAGTCATCTGATCACCTGCCAGCCAGCGCCGGTGATCCAGCAGCCAAGCCATGTAGTCCAAATGATACTTGATAGCCTTTGCACCCGCCTTGACGTTTTTACTGTCGGGATAACCCTCGCCGGTCACCTTCTTGTTCACCCGCTCATACAACAGTCGAGATGTGACTTCGTGATGGAACTTGTCATCGAACCAACCAACCAAACGCCGCACCTCGTACCGCGCTTCAGGTTTTTTTGGCATCAGCGGAGGTTCAGGGCGGGTTTCTTCGATATATTCACAAATGGCCGCGCTTTCCGCCATGACCTGTCCATCCAGTCGCAACACCGGGACTTTGCCGGCTGGGTTGCGGCGCAGAAAATCCGGGTCTTGTTCCCAGTATCGTTCCTCGACCAATTCGACTTCGATTTTCTTTTCCGCAAGCGACAGGCGCACCCTGCGGCAATACGGGGACAGGGGAACATGAAACAGACGCGCCATAATCTTCCAATCGAACCAGTGAATACCCCCCAGCTTTAGCCTTGAGGGGCATAGGGTTTCAATCCTCGAAACAATCCGCGCGACCATCTGCGCGGATGGTGGCCGCCCCATCCCGGATGGATGCCGCACGTCTGCGGGTTCGAACCGACGGATCTGTGACGGATCTGTTGCGGGGGGACGGCAGGATCGCCGCCAATCGGGCCGCCTGAACTGACGACAACTTGGACGCACTCGTCCCATAGTATCGCTGTGCTGCCGCTTCGACCCCGAAGACCCCCTGACCGGTTTCGGCAACGTTCAGATATACTTCTAGGATTCGCTGCTTGCTCCAGAAGATTTCGACGACGGGTGTAATCGACGTTTCAAGCGCTTTGCGCACCCAACTGCGCCCTTGCCACAGGAACACGTTCTTCACGACCTGCTGGGTAATGGTCGAGGCCCCCCGGCTGCCGCCGTCTTCCAGCGCTTCGCGGATTGCTTCAACGTCAAAGCCCCAATGCAGGCAGAAATTCGCGTCCTCGGCGGCCACGGCAGATCTGCCCATAACCGGGGCAATTTCTTCGATCGACACCCACTCGCGCTCGACCTTCCCCAATCTTCGCCATTCCGACCAGATTGTATGAGTCACCGGCGGATTAACCACCGAGTAAAGCAGGACCAAACCCACGACAAAAGCCACAACGCCCAAGGCGATGCGTGTTACCCAACGACGAATCCGCGGAACCAGTGGCCTTTTTGATTTCGACGCCTTGCTTTTCTTTTTGCTCGACTTGCGCGCTGCTGTTCTTGCCATTTTGTTGCTATACGACGCTGTGGCCGGGTTTGGAACGGTTTATCTTGCCTGATCTGAGCGTTGCGCGGGTATGCAATCTTAAGCAAGGCCGGGACGTAAATTGAAAACCCCGCGTGTCCTTGTTGACACGCGGGGTTCTGATTTGGTCTAACAACTTTCGCTTACTCGGCGGGAACAGCAGTTGCCTCGGTCGTCAGAGGATGGCTGAGCTTGTTCAGCATCTCTTTCGGGCAAACCTGCAGGAAGTTGGCCTTTTCGACCTCCCAATGCTGCAGAATGTCGGCGGCCTTACGGCTGTTGGTTTCAGCCTGATGGGTTTCGATCAGCGATTTCAACTGATTTTCCCAATGGTCGACAGTCACCGGGCAGGTCACCAGCGTTTCCATGTTCATCAGCTGCTCGGCCTTGCCTTCGGGGTCGTACAGATAGGCCATACCGCCCGTCATACCTGCGCCAAAGTTGGCACCAATGCCACCCAAGATCACCGCAATACCACCGGTCATGTATTCACAGCCGTTCGAGCCACAGCCCTCGATCACCACAGTGGCGCCCGAATTCCGAACCGCGAACCGCTCACCTGCGCGGCCAGCCGCAAACAGGTGGCCATCAGTTGCGCCGTAAAGAACGGTGTTGCCGATAATGGTGTTTTCGTCTGCTTTCAGCGGGCTGACCTGCGGCGGACGTACAACGATTGTGCCCCCGGACAGGCCCTTGCCGACATAGTCGTTGGCATCACCAGATACCTCAAGCTTCAGACCTGGGGCCGCAAAAGCCCCCAACGACTGACCGGCCGAGCCTTGCAGTTTCACATGCAGGTGGTCGGGCTGGAACGTGTTCCGCATCCCGAAATTCTGCACGATATGGCTGGAGACCCGTGTGCCCACGGTTCGGTGCGTGTTTTGAACAGCATAGGACAGCTGCATTTTCTCACCGTCTTTCAGGAACCGTGCAGCATCGCGCACAATTTCCGCATCAAGCGTATCGGGCACTGCATTGCGATCTCTGTCGCGGTTGTAGACGATGTTATGGGCACCATCGACGGTGATCAGCAGCGGGTTGAGGTCCAGATCATCCAGATGCGCTGAACCGCGACTGACCTGCGCCAGCAGATCTGCCCGCCCGATGATGTCGTCAATCGACCGCGCACCGAGGCTGGCCAGCAGCTCGCGCACTTCCTGTGCATAGAAGGTGATCAGGTTGACGACCTTATCGGCATTACCGGTGAACTTTGCCCGCAGGGATTCGTCCTGCGTACACACACCGACCGGGCAGGTGTTCGACTGGCACTGACGCACCATGATACAGCCCATCGCGATCAGAGCAGCGGTGCCGATACCGTATTCCTCGGCCCCCATCATCGCAGCCATGACGATATCACGACCGGTGCGCAAGCCACCATCGGTTCGCAGGGTCACGCGGTCGCGCAGGTTGTTCATCGCCAAAACCTGATGTGCCTCGGTCAGGCCCATCTCCCACGGCAGACCGGCATATTTGATCGAGGTCGCCGGAGATGCCCCGGTGCCACCATTGTGGCCCGAAATCAGGATCACGTCCGCTTTGGCCTTGGCCACACCGGCAGCAATCGTGCCAACACCCGAAGACGCCACCAGTTTCACGGTAACCTTGCAGCGCGGGTTGATCTGTTTCAGGTCGTAGATCAGCTGCGCCAGATCCTCGATTGAGTAGATATCGTGGTGCGGCGGTGGAGAGATCAGGGTCACACCCTTGGTCGAATGGCGCAGTCGCGCAATCAGGTCGGTAACTTTCATGCCCGGCAGCTGACCGCCTTCACCGGGTTTGGCACCCTGAGCGACCTTAATCTCCAGTTCTTCACACTGATTCAAGTATTCGGCGGTCACACCGAACCTGCCCGAAGCGACCTGTTTGATCTTGGCCGACGGGTTGTCGCCATTGGGCTCCGGCACAAAATGTGCCGGGTCTTCGCCACCCTCGCCGGAGTCGGATTTCGCACCGATCCGGTTCATCGCCACGTTCAGCGTCTTGTGCGCCTCGGGCGATAACGCACCCAGCGACATGCCCGGCGTGACGAACCGCTTGCGGATCGAAGTGATCGACTCGACCTCTTCAATCGGGATTGGCTTGCCCAGCGGTTTAAAGTCCATCAGGTCACGCAGATGGATCGGCGGGTTCGACTGCATCTTGGCCGAGTATTGCTTCCACAGCTCATAGGACGCGCGGTTACAAGCCATTTGCATCATATGCATCGAGGTCGCTTCCCACGCGTGGGTCTCACCCGATTTACGCGCCTTATAGAACCCACCGATGGGCAGCACGTCCAGACCGCTATCCCATGCCTTGGCGTGGATCTCCTCGGCCTTCGTCTGAATACCCGTGACGCCGATGCCGGAAATCCGGCTGGTCATTCCAGGGAAGTATTCGGCCACCATCGCACGGCTCAGGCCAACGGCCTCAAAATTCAGGCCGCCGCGATAGGACGAGATTACCGAGATTCCCATCTTGGCCATGATCTTCAACAAGCCCTGATCGATCGCTTCGCGGAAGCGGGCGACATTTTCGGTCAGGGTCCCGTCCAAAAGGCCGCGATCAATACGGTCGGCCAGCGAATCCTCGGCCAGATAGGCGTTCACAACGGTCGCACCACAACCGATCAGAACGGCAAAATAGTGCGGGTCGACACATTCCGCCGAGCGTACGTTCAACGAACAGAATGTCCGTAGGCCCTGACGGGTCAGGTGTGAGTGCACCGCACTTGTGGCAAGGATCATGGGCATCGCCACACGACCTGCGCCCGAGTTCATGTCAGACAGCACCAGATGCCCAGCGCCGGACCGAACGGCCTCTTCCGCTTCGGCTCTAACACGGGCCAACGCCTCGCTTAGTGCGTTTTGGCCGGGCTCAAAGCTACAGTCGATCTCGGCCAGCGGGGCATCAAAGCTTTCAACCAGCTTGTCCCATTGCGCGTTGCCGACAAAGGGACTTTCCAGAACCACAATCTCGGTCTGGCTGCTGTCCTCATCCAGCACGTTCTTGAGGTTCGCAAACCGCGTCTTCAAAGACATCACGCGGTATTCGCGCAAAGAATCGATCGGCGGGTTGGTCACCTGGCTGAAATTCTGCCTAAAGAAATGGCTGAGCGGGCGGTATTGCTTGGACAGAACCGCCGAGGGCGTATCGTCACCCATCGAGGCCAGCGCCTCTTTGCCATCTTCCGCCATCGGGGCGAGGATCTGCTCCAGCTCCTCAACCGAATAACCAGCCGCGATCTGACGCTTGCGCAGTTCCTCTCCTGAGAAAATCGGGGTTTCGGTCACACCTGCCAGCGTGGCATCCAGATCGTGAATCTTGCCGACCCATTCGCCAAATGGCAGCGCACGGGCCAGTTTGTTCTTGATCTGCGTGTCGCGGAACAACTTGCCCTTCTTCATATCGACGGCCAGCATCTGACCTGGGCCAAGCGCGCCTTTTTCGGTCACTGTGGCCTCATCAATCGGCACCATCCCGGCCTCGGACCCTGCAATGACAAGACCGTCGCCAGTTACTACGTAACGCATCGGACGCAGACCGTTCCGGTCCAGACCCGCACAAACCCAACGGCCATCGGTCATCGCCAATGCGGCGGGGCCGTCCCACGGCTCCATCACCGAATTGCAGTAGGAATACATGTCGCGCCACGCCTGCGGCAGTTCGACCGCCTGCTTGGACCAGCTTTCCGGCACCAGCATGGTTTTCGCCATTGGGGCAGACCGGCCGGCACGGACAAGAACTTCAAAGACAGAGTCCAGAGCCGCCGAATCCGACGAACCACCTGCGATGATCGGCTTGATGTCCTCGGCATAGTCACCAAAGGTGCCGCTCGCCATGCGGATCTCATGGCTTTTCATCCAGTTGATGTTGCCCTTCAGCGTGTTGATCTCGCCGTTATGGGCCAGCATGCGGAAAGGCTGGGCCAGCCACCACTGCGGGAACGTATTGGTCGAATATCGCTGGTGGTAGATGGCAAAGGCACTTTCAAAGCGCTCGTCCATCAAATCGGGGTAGAACACCGCGACCTGCTCGGCCAACATCATGCCCTTATAGATGATCGACCGGCAGCTGAGCGAGGCCAGATACAGATCAGAAATACCGGCAGCCAGTGCCGCCTTTTCGATACGGCGACGGATCACATAAAGCTCACGCTCAAACGTGTCTTCATCCACACCTTTT
Source organism: Ruegeria sp. YTSC003 (assembly GCF_059609785.1). Taxonomy (NCBI): domain Bacteria; kingdom Pseudomonadati; phylum Pseudomonadota; class Alphaproteobacteria; order Rhodobacterales; family Roseobacteraceae; genus Ruegeria; species Ruegeria sp. YTSC003. The sequence goes on from NZ_JBXWMK010000018.1 coordinate 29,840, forward strand.
GAGTTCGAGATCAGGATCTGCTCAATCTCAGGCCGGGTGGCGTTGGCTTTTTCTCCCAGGCAGGTCACATCGACCGGCACATGACGCCAACCATAAATGTAATAGCCCATGCGCAGAACTTCGGTTTCAACGATGGTCCGGCACTGTTCCTGTGCGCCAAAGTCGGTGCGTGGCAAAAAGACCTGACCAACCGCAATCAGTTGATCCAGTCGCGGCTCATGTCCGGTGCGGCGGATCTGGTCATAGAAGAACGGAACCGGGATCTGCACGTGAATACCCGCGCCATCACCCGTCTTGCCGTCTGCGTCCACCGCGCCCCGGTGCCAGATTGCCTTAAGTGCGTCGATCCCGGCATCCACCACCTTACGTGACGCTTTGCCGTCAATCGAAACCACAAGACCTACGCCGCATGAAGAATGCTCTTCGTCCTCGGAATAGAGACCATTTTCGGCCATCCATTTGCGCTTGGCTTCTTCGGCCCGCACCCAATCGGCATCATATTTGGTCATTGGCTGTCTCCTTCTTCCGGCAGGGCATACATGGCTTCGACCTCGGCTTTGGTCATCTGCCGGCGTTCTCCTGCGAACGCGTAGCCCTCGGGCTTTTTATCTATGTAAAGTTCAAGTTTCAGCGGGTTGCCGGTGTCGTCAAAAAGACCGGCAGCCATTTGGGTTTGTCCGTGCATCTCGCCCGGCAAAGTGATCCGGTACCACAGTGCCGAACCACAGTCCGAGCAAAATGCCCGTTCGGCCCAATCCGACGAGGTGTAGGTCTTGACCGGTCCCAAGGCGGCATAGCCGGGCTCTGCCGCGAAGGTTACCAGCATCGAACTGGTCCAGCGACGGCATTGATCACAATGGCAGGCTCCCAGCGATTCCCGCGCCGGGGTTGCAGTCACCGTGACCGCGCCGCACATGCATTGACCTTGCAATTCGGGCATCAGACCCTCCTGTCGCTGGGCTAGGGTTATTCGGCTGCGATGGCAGCCTTGGCGTTGAAGCGATCAATAATCGCATCGGCGCAGTCACGACCGTCACGAATGGCCCAGACCACCAGAGACGCACCGCGCACGATGTCACCAATAGCATAGACGCCGTCCATCTCGGTTGCGCCGGTCTCGAACGCTGCCTTGACGGTGCCCCAACGGGTGACGGGCAGGTCGGGCTGGCCGAACAGGGTGGGCAGGTCTTCAGGCTCAAAGCCCAGCGCCTTAATCACCAAATCGGCGTCTTCGACATAATCCGCGCCTTCGATCACTTCAGGTGCCTGACGGCCGGTCGCGTCGGGCTGACCCAGACGCATCTTCTGCACCATCACGCCTGCGACGGTGTCGTCGCCGGTAAAGCCCTTGGGCGCGCTCAGCCATTCGAACACCACGCCTTCTTCTTCGGCGTTTTGGGTTTCGCGCTGCGAACCCGGCATGTTCGCCCGGTCACGACGATAGAGGCATTTGACCGACGTGGCACCTTGCCGGATCGAGGTCCGCACACAATCCATCGCGGTATCACCGCCACCAATAACGACCACCTTCTTGCCTTCGGCATTCAAGCGGCCATTGTCGAAATCTTCGACGTCATCGCCAAAACTTTTGCGGTTCGAGGCGGTCAGGAAATCGATGGCTTTTTCGATTCCAGCCAGACCGCTGCCGGGCATAGACAGATCGCGCGATTTGTACACGCCTGTCGCAATGATTACTGCATCATGCTTGGAGCGTATTTCCTCGAACTTGGCGGCGTCTACATCGCAATTCAGCACGAACTCGACTCCACCATCTGCCAGCAGGTCATTTCGACGCTGAACAATGTCTTTTTCCAGCTTGAACCCCGGAATGCCGTACATCAGCAGACCGCCTGCGCGATCATAACGATCATAGACGGTGACCTGAATGCCCGCCCGACGCAGCATGTCAGCCGCAGCCAGACCGCCGGGGCCGCCACCGATGATGCCGACGCTTTCGCTGCGCTCGGAACCCGGAGCGGTGGGTTTCACCCAGCCTTTGTCCCAGGCGGTGTCGGTGATGTATTTCTCAATCGTGCCAATGGTGACCGTGCCGTGGCCCGATTGCTCGATCACGCAGTTGCCTTCGCACAGGCGGTCCTGCGGGCAGATTCGGCCACAGATCTCGGGGAATGTGTTGGTGGCCTGACTGGTTTGGTAGGCTTCTTCCAGACGACCCGTCGCGGTCAAATGCAGCCAGTCAGGGATGTTGTTGTGCAGTGGGCAATGCGACTGGCAGTATGGAACACCACATTGACTGCATCGGCTGGCTTGCTCCTTGGCCTTCTCTGCTGCGAATTCGGCGTAGATTTCATCAAAATCTTCTCTGCGGTCATCGGCGGCACGCTTTTCGGGCATGACGCGGTCGATCTGCACAAATTTCAGCATCGATTGCTTGGCCACGGGTCAAACTCCATGAATTGGCTTGGTCACGTCTCTTTAAGAGATGAAAGATTGGATGAAAAGTCAACTGTACTGACCTAAATTCGAAAATCGAGGGGAAATTTAGTGGAGGTTTGAAATTAAATGCGATTTTTAGTTCCGATTCGGACCTATATGCACGCTTTCCTTTTCCACAGAGCACTTATACCCATTGGGCAAACAAAGACGTGACCACAACACGGCGGGGCAGATGGGTCTTTTTCAATTGATTCTCGCGGCGATTATTCAGGGTATCACTGAGTTTTTGCCGATCTCTTCATCTGGTCATTTGATACTGCTACCCAGCCTGACCGGACTGGACGATCAAGGCCTGGCCATCGACGTGGCCGTGCATGTGGGCACTTTGGGCGCTGTGATTCTGTATTTCTGGTCCGATGTGAAACAGGCGGTCTCCGGGCTGCCGCAGGCGTTGACCGGACGGGCCGACACACCACAGGCGCAGCTGGCAATGGGTCTGATTATCGCCACGATTCCCACCGTGATTGTCGGGGCTATCCTGTTCAAAACCGGCCTGATCGAGGCGTTTCGGTCAATGGCGGTCATTGGCTGGACCATGCTGGTTTTTGGCCTCGTTCTGTATTGGGCCGATCAAAAAGGGCCGCAGACCAAAGAAGCAAGCGAATGGGGTCTGCGCGATGCGTTGATCATGGGGCTGTGGCAGGTTCTCGCCCTGATACCCGGAACATCCCGGTCCGGCATTACCATCACCGGCGCGCGCCAATTGGGCTATACGCGAGAGGATGGCGCGCGGATCGCGATGTTGATGTCGATCCCGACCATTCTGGCCTCAGGTGTTCTGCTGTCAGTCGATGTGATCCGCGAAGCTGACGCCCAATTGGCCCGAGACGGGGCAATCGCGGCCTTCTTTGCGTTTATCTCAGCTCTGCTGGCTCTGACCCTGATGATGCGCCTGCTGCGCAGTGTCAGCTTTACACCTTATGTCATCTACCGCGTGATGCTGGGCGCAATCCTGCTTTTGATCGCCTACAGCTGATCAGGTCCGCAAATTGTTGGCCGAGTTCTGGATGTCGTCGTACTGACCCGAAGGGCGGAACTTCCACAGGTAATCCGGCAGCACGGATTCCAGCGTCGCTGGCTCGATCCCAAGATCCGCGAACCCTTTGGCCTCGTCGGACACGACATTGTCGCGGCGGAGGTTCTTCAGCTGATCGCGCGTCAGGATGTGGTTCGGGAACAGTTGGAAGCTGACGAACTTCAAGATGTCCAACACGCCCGCCATGATCCGGGCCACAAAGAAGGGCATTCCGATGATCACTCGGCGTCGGTAGATCACATCAAGCATCTGCTGCATCAACGCGCGGAAGGTTTTCACCTCGGGTCCGCCCAGCTCATACGCACCGGCTTCAGCTTGGCCCAGGACGCCCTGAACAGCGGCCTTGGCCACATCATCCACATAGACCGGCTGGAATTTGGTTTCGGCTCCGACTAGCGGCAGGAAAGGTCCCATCCGGGTCATCCCGGCAAAACGATTAAAGAACTGATCTTCGGTTCCGAAAATCACAGACGGCCGCAGAATAATTGCATCTGGCATATGGGTCAGCACACCGGCCTCACCATGCGCCTTGGTTCGCGAATATTCGCTGTCGGACTCAGCGTCCGCTCCGATGGCCGAGATATGAACCATTTGGGAAATGCCCTGATCGGCCGCCAAACGCGCGATCCGCTCGGCCCCATCGGCCTGCACGGCGTCAAAGGCGTTCTTGCCCAGCTCGTTCAGAACGCCGACGCAATTCACCACCGCGTCTGCCCCGTGCATTGCAGCAGCGACCGAGGCATCATCACGGATGTTGCACAAAATGGGTTCAACCTGACCAACCACGCCATAGGGCCTGACAAACATCGCCTCATTCGGGCGCCGCACCGCCACCCGGACACGCCACCCTTCATTTGCCATGCGCCGCGTAATATACCGGCCGACAAATCCCGATCCGCCGTAAATCGTGACCATTTTCGACATGAGAGGGCTCCTGCTTGTGGGTCCTCTATCGATCTAGCGCTCTGAGGCTTGTCAAACAAGGCGCAATAACGCCGCGCGTCAGTGAAAAGACCAACCAATTCAAACTGAATTTGGATGTGCGAAAAAAACTTTCAAAAATCTTCCCGAATCTGGTTGACCCTTCCAGCCAGTGGGCTTAAACGCCCCTCCACGACACCTGCCCAGGTGGCGGAATTGGTAGACGCGCTAGCTTCAGGTGCTAGTGTCCGTATGGACGTGGAGGTTCGAGTCCTCTCCTGGGCACCAAATTTCCCGTAAAAATATAAAATTATCAAAACCTTATGTAAGGCCGGATAATTTTTATCCACCTTACAGCCCACCCTTAGGCTATCGCTGTGGGTTTGCTGCGTTCTAATTTGAACGGCAGAAGGTGAACATGCGCTAGGGTGTACGGTAACGTCAGCCAAGCGGACAAATTTTCCATCCGCTTCCTTTTCTCAACATCCGCTAATGCTTGAGTCTGGCATCTGTGTTTTTTTGCTGTAGGGGATGGTTCTTCTGCTGGTTTTTAGTGCAAGAAAAGATGTCTTCGCTCCTACTGACGGAAATGAAATGTGTTGAAGCTCATCAAGAATGCGCGCCTCTATTCACCTGAACCTGTTGGTTTGGGCCATATTCTCACCGCGGGTGAACGCATCATTTACCTCGGCAGCAAAAAACCCGAATTGCCTGACCAGCTTCAGGCAGAGATCATTGACGTCGAAGGTGCAGCGGTTGTTCCGGGTTTTATTGATGGGCATGCGCATATAACTGGCGGTGGCGGTGAAACCGGACCAGCCAGTCGGGTGCCGCCGCTTGTCCTATCCTCTTTCACGCGTGCCGGTGTCACTTCAGTCGTTGGAGTATTGGGCACGGACGATCTGACCCGCAACACGCAGACGCTGGTACAACAGGCCTATGGGTTGCGCGAAGAAGGACTTTCAGCCTGGTGTCACACCGGTGGCTATCACGTCCCACTGACCACCCTCACCGGTTCAGCCCGTGGAGACATTGTGTTCCTTGATCCGGTCATCGGTGTTGGGGAACTGGCGATCAGTGATCACCGGTCGAGCCAACCGACATTGGACGAGTTTCTGCGGATCGCAAGCGAAGCGCATGTCGCAGGCCTGATGACTGGCAAGGCGGGGATTGTGCATTGCCATATGGGAGATGGCGAGCGAGGGCTGTCAATGTTGGAACAAGCTATCGCGACCTGCGAAATCCCCGCACGCGTCTTCAATCCAACCCATGTCAATCGCAACAAACCACTCTTCGAACAGGCCGTGGCGCTAGCACGGCACGGATGTTACATCGACGCTACCGCATTCCCCTGCGGACATGTCGAGCCGGGCATCTCTGCTACTGAGGCCTACATTCAGTTTCGCGATTTGGGCGGTCACGCGGACCGGTTCACCATCAGCTCTGACGGTGGTGGCTGCCTGCCCGCCTTTGACCATGAAGGCAATCTGACACGGTTTGGTGTGGGTTTGTCGGACACTTTGCCGGACACGCTGCGCGAACTCACCAACAGAGGAGTACCAATGCCCGAAGCGCTGGCTCCGCTGACCTCAAATGTCGCCGACCTGCTGAAGCTGCACCAAAAAGGTCGTCTGAACGTGGGTATGGACGCTGATTTGGTCGTTCTTGACGAAAACACTGCCGTGCGGCATGTGATGGCCCGGGGGGAATGGCATGTACGCGACGGCCAGATAGCCCGACGCGGCATGTATGAACAGGTTTGAGCGTCCGCGCGGTCCCCGGTGGCTGCCCGCTATAGCACCGGAAGGTAGTTAAGATATGTGCCCTGCACCCGTTGATGCAGAAACCCCGCGCGGGTTCATCATTCCGATCGGCGGCGGTGAAGACCGCGTCAAGGAAATGCAGATTCACCGAAAGTTCGTAGAACTGTCCGGCGGTGCCGACGCTGATATCGTCGTGATCCCAACAGCCTCGATGCTGGAAGAAACCGGACCGGACTATAACCGCATCTTTTCCGAGCTTGGTGCAGGCAAGGTTGAATTCCTGCCTATCTCGCGCCGCGCCGATTGCGACAACCCGGATTACGCGGGGATGCTGGATCGTGCTACCGGAATTTTTATGACCGGTGGGAACCAGTTGCGCCTGTCAGCGATTCTTGGAGGCACGCTGGTCGCCCAGAAAATCCGGCGCCGAAACGCGGCAGGGGTGCCGGTTGCAGGAACCTCGGCCGGTGCTTCGATCATGTCCGAGCATATGGTAGCAGGTGGCAGCAGCAACTCTGGTCCAGCCGAAGGTAACATCACGCTGGCTCCCGGTATGGGTCTGACCAACGCCGTCATCATTGATCAGCACTTCACCCAGCGCAACCGCCTGGGTCGATTGCTAACCGCTTCATCTTTTAACCCTTTTCTAATCGGATTGGGCGTTGACGAAGACACGGCGGCCTTCATTGGGCCCGATAACGTCTTTGAAGTAATCGGCAGCGGAACGGTTACCGTGGTGGATGCCAGCCATTTGACCCATTCTTCGATGTGGGATGCCCGTCGCGGCGAAGCACTCAGCCTTCTTGGACTTCGGCTTGACGTTCTGGGTGAAGGGTGCCGTTATGATCTGACGGCTCGCCAGGCTTTTCCGCCGGATGAGCATATGGCGTTCTGCACATTGCCGGATCTGTCCGAGGATGAGGCCGCCAGCGGGGGGAAACAATAAGCTAACCAACGGGGAGCCTCATGAAAATAATCTCGACCAATGTCTTTGTCGGCCCGAATGTCTGGGCAAGTTTTCCGGTCATTCGCCACGTCATTGATCTGGGCGTTCTGGAAGATTGGCCTTCGGCCAAAATTGGTTCCGAGTTTATTGATGCATTGACCCAGGCCCTTCCCGGTCTGGCGGAACATGGCTGTTCCTACCGCGAACCCGGTGGTTTCATCCGCCGATTGCGCGAAGATGAAGGCACTTGGCTTGGTCATGTTTTGGAACATTGTGCCATCGAAGTGCAGAACGTGGCCGGTTCGGATGTAACCTTTGGCCGCACGCGCGGCACAGGCGAACCCGGCCAATACAACATGGTTTACGAATACCGCCAGCGCGATGTTGGTCTGGACGCAGGCAAGCTGGCAATGCGGCTGCTGATGCATCTATTGCCACAATCCCTCAAGGAACAGGTGGACTACGACTTCGACCCGGAATTCAACTGGGATGACGAGTTGCGTAGCTTTGTGCTGCGGGCGCAGCGCAAGGAGTTTGGTCCCTCAACCGGCTCATTGGTTAAGGCCGCGCAAGAGCGTGACATCCCCTGGATCAGGCTGAATTCTGGGTCACTGGTTCAGTTCGGGCACGGCAAATACCAGAAACGCATTCAGGCAACCATAACCTCTGAGACCAAGCATATCTCGGTCGAGATTTCCTGCGACAAGGAAGACACCCACAATCTGCTGAACGATCTGGGCCTGCCTGTGCCGCAGCAACGCATGGTCTATTCCGCGCGTGAAGCCGTGCGCGCCGCCGCACGGATCGGGCACCCGGTGGTGGTCAAACCGCTCGATGCCAATCATGGGCGTGGTGTTTCGATCAACCTGAACTCGGATGAAGAGGTCGAGGCAGGCTTTGCCGAAGCCAAGGAACATTCCCGCAGCCGCGCCATTCTGGTGGAAAGCTTCATCACCGGGTTCGATCACCGGATGCTGGTGGTGAACAACAAGCTGGTCGCTGTAGCCAAGCGCGTGCCGGGCCATGTGGTAGGCGATGGCACGCACACGATTGCCGAACTGGTCGATATCGTGAACGAGGATCCGCGCCGTGGCATCGGGCATGAAAAAGTGCTGACCATGCTGGAGATCGACAATCAGGCCAACCGCCTGATGGAAAATGCGGGCGTGACGGAAGAAACTGTGCTGCCTGACGGCGAGGTCTTCTATCTGCGATCAACCGCGAACCTGTCGACTGGCGGCACGGCCATTGATCTGACGGATGTGGTGCACCCTGACAACCGTGACATGGCCGAGCGTGCCATCATGGCCGTCGGGCTGGATGTGGGCGGCGTCGATTTCCTGATCGACGACATCACCAAATCCTACAAGGATATCGGCGGCGCGATTGTCGAGGTGAACGCCGCCCCTGGTTTCCGGATGCACGTGGCACCGTCCGAAGGTCAGCCGCGCGACGTGGCGGGCAAAGTGATCGACATGCTGTTTCCGGCTACCGAGGAAACCCGCATTCCCATCGCGGCAATCACCGGAACCAACGGCAAGACGACCACTTCAAGGATGCTGGGGCACATCATGAAAACCAGCGGCAAGACCGTTGGAATGACCTCGACCGATGGCGTTTATGTTGACGGCAAACTGAGCGTCAAGGGCGACATGACGGGACCTAAGTCGGCACAGATCGTTCTGCGCGACCCGGCTGTCGATTTTGCGGTGATGGAAACCGCACGCGGCGGACTTGTGCGCTCGGGTCTGGGCTATCAGCGCTCGAACGTAGCGGCCTGCCTGAACGTCTCGGCAGATCATCTGGGTCTTGGCGGCATCAACACGGTTGAGGAACTGGCCGTTGTCAAACGCGTGGTGGTGGAAAGCGCCACCGACACGGCAGTTCTGAATGCCGATGACATCAACTGTTTGAAAATGGCCGACTATGCCACTGCGGATCAGATCTTTTATGTCACCACCAATCCGGGGCACAGCCTGGTCAAGGAACATATCAAGGCAGGCGGCAAGGCAATTGTGCTTGAAAAGGGCATGAATGGTGACATGCTGACCATTTATGACAACGGTCTTCATATCCCGGTGCTGTGGTCGCATCTGATCCCGGCGGCATTGGAAGGTAAGGCCATTTTCAACGTCCAGAACGCGATGTTCGCCGCCGCGATGGCCTATAGTTTCGGAGTGGACCTGGACAATATCCGCCATGGGCTGCGCACCTTCGACACCAGCTATTTCCAGGCACCCGGGCGGATGAATGTCTATGACGAGCATCCCTTCAAGGTGATCCTCGACTATGGCCACAACCCTGCCGCGCTCAAGGCGATGGCGGCGCTGGCCGATCAGTTGGAGGTCAAGGGCCGAAGGCTGTGCGTTGTTGCGATGCCCGGCGACCGGCGCGATGAGGATATCATCGACGGGGCCGCCGCATTGGCCGGGCATTTTGATCATTTCATCTGCAAGGCAGATGACCGCCGCCGGGGCCGTGGACACGACGAAGTACCGCAAATGATGCGGCAGGCCCTGATCGACAACGGCGTCGATGATGCCGCAATCACGATCATCCCGGATGAGGTCGAAGCGGTGACTGCAGCGTTGGAACAGGCCGCACCGGGCGATCTGCTGGTGATTTTCGGTGATGACACAACGCGCTGCTGGAAGCAGATCATCTATTTCAACTCCGATAGCGAAGCGCCAGTCACAGAGGCTGCGCCGGTGGCAAGCCCCATCGACACCTCGTTCGAGGACATGTTCGAAAGCGACCAGAACCTGATCCGGGATGCGCGCGGCGTGCGCCTGGCCCGCGACATCAGCGAAGACGCGGATTAAGCGGGGGAACCGGAATGGACCGGATCGAAGAGCTTGAAAACGCGCTGACAATTGAAAGCGCGTACGCCGATCATATCCGGGTAGACGATGCCCGACGCTTGACCGGGCCGGGACTGTTGTGGAACCGCCCCGGCGCGGTGATGGATGTGTTTTTCACCGATACCGGCACCGCGCAGGTCACTGCTTTATGGGAAAAACACGCGCGCCGCGTGCTGGACGCACTTGGCTGGCAGGATCAGGACGTAACCCACCGCAGTTTCACCGGTGGCGTCAATCTGGCGATTTCAGCACCGATGGATCAGCTCTATTCCGCGATCTTCGCGGTGCAAACCGTCTGGCATTTCTGTGCTGCCGAACTGTTGGCATCCGAGCCCGGCGATTTCGATCAGATGGTTGCGGATGTCAAAAGCGTCATGGAGAAGGAAGCCAATCCCGCGCTGATCGCCCTGATTGCGGCAGCAGAAGCGCATGGTGTAGATATCCTGTGCGATGATGACGAAGTGTCGATCGGGCACGGTACTGGCAGTCAGACCTGGCCGGTCGATGCGCTGCCTACCCCCGATGACTTGGACTGGTCGGCTCTGCACAATATCCCGGTGGCCTTCATTACCGGAACCAACGGCAAAACAACCACAACCCGTTTACTTGAGGCGATCGCGCGCGCTTCAGGCAAGGTTGCCGGGCTGACCTCGACCGAATTTGTGCGGGTGGGAGACGACATTCTCGACCGTGGCGATTATTCCGGCCCCGGCGGCGGGCGAATGCTGTTGCGTGACAAAAGGCTGGAGGTCGCCTGTCTGGAAGTCGCGCGCGGAGGTATCCTGCGCCGGGGTCTGCCGACCCGCGCCGCAACGGCAGCGGCGGTCACCAATGTGGCAAACGACCATCTGGGGCAATACGGGGTCAACACGGTGCCGGAACTGGCTCAGGCCAAATTCGCCGTGCATCGCACGCTGGCCGAGGGTGGCGTGCTGGCACTGAATGCCGATGACTTGTATGTCCGCGCAGAAGCGGAAAATACATCCGCAAATATCTGGTGGTTCTCGCTGGATGCGCAGAACAACCTTGTCCGTCAGGCGCGTGATGCGGGCAAGTGCTGCGCCTATGTGCAGGAGGGAGATATCGTCTTTTTCGACGGTGCGGCCGAACAGGTAGTTATTGCAGTTTCCGATGTTCCCCTGACCATGGACGGCGCTGCGAAATACAATATCCTGAACGCGCTGGCGGCCCTGTGCCTTGCCTTGGCACTGGACTTGCCCGTTCAGGGGGCTCGGGATGGGTTGGCCGGGTTCAAACCCGACGCCAAGGACAACCCCGGACGCTGCAACGAGTTTAGTTACAATAATGCGCGTGTTTTTGTGGATTTTGCGCATAACCCGCACTCGATTTCGGCCGTTTGCGATGCGCTGTCAAGCCTACCGGCGAAACGGCGTTTCATTATGCTCAGCCATGCTGGCGATCGGTCGGATCAGGATATCCGGGACGTTACCGCGACGGCGTTAAATTTCCAGCCCGACGTAGTCGTCGCAGCCGAACTGGAAGGGTATTTAAGAGGTCGCGAATTGGGAGAAATCCCGGACCTGATCAAAAAATCCGCCTTAGAACAGGGATATGACGCGCAACAAGTCCTGAGAGCATCTTCGCCCTCTCTAGCTGCCTCGATGATATTGGAAAAGCTGGAACCGGGTGATCTTGCCTTGCTGTTGGTCCTGTCCGAACGCGACGCCGTGCTCGCGATGCTCGACGGGTAAAAATCAAAGACTGTTGCCGGATTCATGGTGTTATAGTTGGCACGAGGCAATATCAGTAAGCGCAGATGCAGATAGTCAGCACCCCGGGTGCCTAAAATGTTGCGCCTTTGCCCTGAGACCGTTCAGAGGCGGAATGGCGCAGAACCAGCCATTTGATCGTTGCGCAGCAATTGGTAGATTTGTGGCCCCATGCAGTCATTCGCTGCTATTTGTTCGTATGACTGCTTTGCGGACTTTGCCGCCATTCGATTGTCTTCGCTGAATGTCCGCTACTCAAAAATAGACCCGACGCTTGGCCGGGCCTGTTGGTTAAGACGGGGATCGTCACTCCTTAATGTGCTTGTAAAAAGTTCTCCAGAAAGCGCCTCATTCTACTTTTTGGGGCTTGCGCCTGGCAAAGCGGGAAAAAAGCCGACCGTCGGTTACAGCAAAGCCAAGAGCAATGATGGCAAACCCGACCCAAGCTTCTGGCTCCATCTTTTCACCAAGAAACGTGACACCAAGACCGATAGCGAACGGTGGGATCAGCAGCGTAACCAAAAGAAGATTGGCGGCTCCGGCGCGCGCAAGGATTGCGAAATAAAGTACATAGGCCAGCGCTGTTGATAGAGCGGCCATCCCAATAAGCGCTGCCCATACACCAGCAGACAGAGCGAAGCTTGGGGGGCCATCCATCACAAGAACAATGGGGATCATAAGCAGTGTGCTGCCGATCAGCATACCAAGGGCATTTACAAGTGGTGGTTGGCCCGAAAGAGCTGTTCTGCCCCAGACCCCAGCAAAAGCATAAGAGAGCGTCGCGCCAAGGATAGCCAGTTGTGCAAGATTGCTCGGATTAAACTCAGTCAATGCGCTTGGCCCCATAATGAAGGCCACCCCTATAATACCCAGGGCAGCACCTGCTATTTTCTTCGGAGTCAGCGGCTCATCCTTCAGAAGCAAGCCAGCCACGACCGCTGCAAACATTGCTGTTGTTGCGTTGAGGATTGAGGCCAACCCGCTGTCTATTTGCGTTTGCCCCCAGAAGATCAACGAAAATGGGATGGCATTGTTGAGCGCTCCCATAACGAGATAAGCTCCCCATACCTGAGGGGCACGTGGAACACTCAATCCTTTGAATAAGACGATTAGTGCCAGAATAGGGACTGCCCAGATCACCCTATGCAGCGTTATTGTCAGCGGGGGCACTTCGGTCAGTGCAACCTCGCCGAAGAAGAACGACCCGCCCCAAACAGCAGCGAGCAGAAGCAGCATGACGCTTGCTGTAAAATCCATTGCTGGCATGGGGCGATTTGTCATGTCTTCTGGTTCCGTCACTAACTATCACCTAACGGATTAGCCTACGTGACCCCGACACCGCGACCCGGTTCTTGCGGAAAACCAATACAAAACCAGCTTTCATCTATCCAATTGTGAACGGCTGCATTCTCCTATCGGTGGAGTGCCTCAGCGATCATTTCTGCAAGCCTTTCGGGTTGATCAACGCTCGCCCAGTGTGTGGCCTTTTCGAGAACGATCCGATCCATCTTGTTTTCTTCCAGCCAACGGACGGTGCTGTCCGGACAGTTGTCGGGATTGTAGAGATAAATCACATTTGCCGCGTTCTGCAAAAGCTTGCCGGGCACGCAGTCTGCTGAAAAATGTCGTGCGTCTGTGCCGAGTTGCCACAGCGCCAGAGTATCGGCCTTCGATACTTCATTACGATACCGTCGGATGATTGGTGCCGTTTTCGCCATTTCATCAAGCCGCTCAAGAAACGCCTCACGAAACGCAAACGGATCACTGTAGTCGGCAGCAGTTCCAGAAAAATAGGCATCCTCGGCAGTGATATTACCTTCCAATGAAATGATGGTTGTCAAAGGACAGCTTGCCCTTTTGGCAGCCAGTGAAGCTATGATTGAAGCAACCGAATGAGCAACAATGATTTCGGCTCCGTGCTTGTTCGCTTCGTCGGCGACGGTTTGCGCAAGTGCTTCGAGAGTTGTTTTCTTTGCCAGAGGCTGAGCGCCAAATCCCGGAAGGTTAATAGGTAGCAAACGATAGCTGTTGGCGAGGTGGGTGTCAGCCAGACCTTCAAACATGCTCGCATTGTCACCAAAGCCTGCAACACAGAGAATGGCGGGCCTTTCATCGTTCGCTTGACTGGGGTGTTTGGTCATTTCGGATTCCAGAGCATCGTATGCAGACATTAACACTGCTCCGCAGCATTCGACAATTTGGGCTCTTTCGAGCCATTCGCCGCGTCCTGCACGAATTGCTGGTCTGGGATGAACCGACATTCGCTGCGCCGCACACGAACCCACAGAACGCGGACTTAGCTGCCGCTCAATGCCCACTTTTAAACGGCTGCTACGGTCACAAAGCATCACACAATCTAAAACATCTTCGACGCCTTATGCCGTTTGTAAAGGCGCCAAATGCTCGATTGGTTACTGGCGTTTTTGAGGAACACCAACGGTGTCTGCAATAAACTCCAAAACGCGAGCTTGCACTGGCATTTTGGTTCCGTCAGCACCCAAACTTGTCGCACCTGCAGGATAGAAATGACCAAACGCAGGAACCCAAGCGAAGGAATGGTCAACTCCGTTTTCCTCGTAGTGAGCCAACATCACGGGCAGGTTTACCAACCCGTCGGCAAGATCATTCTGCCCAAGGATCATTAGTATCGGCGGTCTGTTCGAGGTCGGTGTCACTGTTTTTTCGATATCAAAGCCTGCGTCCGCTCCTGATAGTAGAAATACACCGGCAACAGGCACACCCATACCATGAGCGACATTCCACGATGTAACAGCACCAGCAGAAAATCCCCCGAGGACGATGCGGTCAGGGTCAATGTTGAATTTGGTCGATGACGCACGAATAAACTCGACGGCTTGACGCAGGTCTTCGGCTGCACCGATAACACCGTTTACCAGCATTGCCCGTTGTTCAGGCACGTCGAAATCCAAAGTAGGCAAGCTAAAAAGGCTGGCTCGTATATGATTTATCTGTGGAAGCAGCGTCAGCAGGCTCTCCGGCGCAAGCGTCTCAGGATCATAGCCTTCGCCCGACAATACTGGGCCTTCTGGCGTCAGACGGTAGTCAATCGCGAAGCACACATACCCCGCCGCGGCGAATGATCGGCAATAGTTTGCCATCGAGGTATCGGTTGCCCCGCCGGATTCAGTTGTGGCGCGAGGGCTGCCGCGATGAAAAGCACCACCAAAGGTTAAAACGACAGCGGGTCGCGCAGCTGTAGTTTCTCCGTCAGGTTCGTACACGTCCATCCACAAATCGCGGGCAAACTCTGTTCCCTCGCGTTCGACCATGGCCTGTCCGTAGGGCACTTCTTCCATCACGGTAAAACCAAAGGCGGATTCTGCTTGTGCCGAACCAGAGGCAGACAACAGAAAAAATGCCGATAGCACCGCGCTAAATGAAATCACCTTCTTCATCAAGAATTCCTCTCCGATCAACCGAGCCCTGTGAAATCTAACACAGCCCCAAAAACCGATGAAGCCCTCTGCAAAGCCAGATCAAAAATATTGGCTACTCAATCGCCTATAGCCGCCGTTCAATAAATGTGCAGCATTCGGTACTTTGGGCTCGAAACCGCCATTAGCTGCGTCTTGTACGAACGTCCGCTTTGCCCTTTCAATGGTTTTCCAATGGGGCTTGCCCTAATGGAACATTAATGACCTGTAATAGGGGCGTCTCACTAGGATGCCTATTGATTTTTGGGACATAGTGCCTCACTATATTTAAGAGTCATATGAGACAAGGATGCAGATATGCTGATTGGCTATGCCCGAACTTCGACAATAGACCAGAAAGCTGGTTTGGAAGCGCAACGCGATGAACTAATTGAGGTCGGGTGTGAGAAGATATTTGAAGAACAGGTTTCATCTGTGGATGTGCACGCCCGCGAACGCCTGACGGAAGCGTTAGACTACGCACGCGAAGGCGACGCATTGATTGTGACAAAGCTGGATCGATTGGCACGCTCCGTTCCGCATCTATTAGAGATACTGAACACTCTGACAGAAAAGGGCGCGACACTACGTATCCTTGGGATGGGCATCGATACTGGCACGGCTACGGGCAAATTGATGCTGACGGTTCTCGGCGGCATCGCAGAGTTCGAACGAGAAATCATGTTGGAACGTCAGCGTGAGGGTATCGCAAAGGCCAAGGCTGCCGGGAAGTATAAGGGGCGGAAACCAACTGCCATGGCGCGATCCAAGGAAGTTCTAGAAATGCATTCAGAGGGCGCTGGGGCCACGGAGATTGCCAAGGCGCTGGGCATAGGTCGCGCTTCCGTTTATCGCATCTTGTCCATAGAAAAGGGCGCCAAGCCCGTTTAACTAAATTGCCTTTGATCAGCTTCATCTAGTTTTTCGTGACCAAGTGAACTCAAGTTCACTGGTGTTATAGTCTGAACGAAAAACAGTAAGCGGACTTTATCAAATGTTTTGTTAAGGTCGCGTAAGCGGACAAAACCGACATTAGCTCTACTTGCCTGAATGACCCCTTAAAGCCCCGCCGCAGAAATTCATATTTCGGTAGGTTGTGCGGAAAGTGAATCCTCAGGCTGTTTCGGCGGTTTAAACGCTAGCCGCGCGTACCATCAGCGTCGCGCTTGCCGCGTTGATGGCCAAGGCAACAAATACCAGCAAGATGAGCAGAGTGGCTTTTTCTGCGCGAAAGAGGTTTGTGGAGGGGGTGGTCATGGTGGTCTCCTACCTTACCGTTTCTGGGTGGGGACGGATTTGAGGCTGGTGGTTTCGGTCGCCTTAAAGTGGGTTTGTTCCGCTCTGGCTGCCGGGGCTACTGTTTTGATCCTGAAAGCGGTGAAGCCCGCGAAGGCGGCCATCGCAAGTACAAGCATCCAGCCCATGACCGCATCGCCAAATACCGCCGAAAGCGCGCTGGTCATGAGTGGGCCTGCAATGCCGCCGATGGTGAAGACAAACAGCATTGTGACAGCGCTGGACGCGACATAGACGGGCACAGTGCGGTCCATCGCGTGAGCCAAAAGCAGCGAGTAGAGGGTGAGCATCGATCCGCCCAGCAGGATCAATCCGGCGAGCATTGCAATGTATAGTGGTGTGCCCACGATGGCGGAGTGGCGCGCACCGTCGCCAGTGGCGAAACTGGCGAAGGCCGCAAGGGCGCCGGTTGCGACTGTCGCCGTCACTACAATGACGCGGCGCCGATCCATGCGGTCTGACACAAATCCAAGCGGATAGAGAAACAGGATACGCCCGACGTAAATAGCAGCGATGCCAATGGCTACATCCGCGGCATTAATGCCAATGACAGCCGCCCGATACGGCACAACATTCATGAACACGGTGGACACGATACCAACGGTGAGCGCGCCGAGGGCGGCAGTGGGCGCGTCTTGAAACAGCGCCTTGAAACGCACATTTGCCCGTTCTTTGCCCTCGGGCGGCGTGCTGGGCGTGGCGGCGATTACCACGATGGCCAGACAGTAGAGCAAGGACATCAGCACAAAAGACTGGTTCAGGTCGTCGGGTGTAACGATGACGAGAACCTGACTGAAAACCGACATCAATCCGAGGATAATGGCAAACACGGCAAGCAATCGGCCCCGCGATTTTTCGTCGACGGTTTCGCTGATCCAGGCGTCACCGATGGCAAAAAGGCCCGCGGTTGCAACGCCGGTCATCAGGCGCACGATTAGCAGCGTGGGCTCGTTTTCAGTCACGGAAAACAGCAGGGCGGCAGCGGTGCATATGGCCGCCGCCGCAGAAAATGCACGAATATGTCCAATGCTGGTGATCCAGCCTGCAATGTAGAAACAGCCGATCAGGAATCCCAACGAGTAAGCAGCGGGCGCCAGCGCAGCGATTTCCTGAGACGCGCCGGTTTGGGCAAAATAGAGCGCGACGATGGTGCCCGATGCCGCAGTCACCAGCTGTATCGCCGCGACCGCGATAAACAGGTATTTCAGGGTGTGGATTTGATCGGTGAACCGGGCCATGGAACTGCTCCAGGAAAGAGAGGAAAAGTGGGCCGCGCCTGACGCGCGACCTGTTTTAGTTTGGGAAGCTGACTTTGACTTCGACGTTCAAGCCGGGAAAAAGGCCGCGCTCAAGATTTGGGATTTCCGCCCAGATGCGCAGGGTTTCGTCCGCGGCCAGCACGCTTTCAGCAAAAAGCACGCGGCCACCCTGTGCCAGTGGCTGAACGTCACCTGGCAAATGCAAGTCGACCTGAAAGCGCTCCATCAGAGCACTCAGGCCCTCTGGCGTCGACTGGTCCAACGCGATCAGGGATTTGTACGGCATTCCGTATACGACGCGGACCGTGTCTGTGTGCACAATCTGCGCCAGCGCCTGACCGTTTTCCGTATCCAGATAGGTGCCCACCTGTTTCTGGGCGAGCCCAATTTGCCCCGAAATCGGCGCCCTGATCTGTGTCGAAGCCAGCTCAAGCTCTGCCAATGCACGGTGCGCCTGCGCCTCTTGCAACGCCACCTTGGCCAGTATCAGCCGGTCTGTAGCGCCTTGAACGGCCTGTTCGGAAACCGCACCGCGCGTGCCAAGTTTCGCCTGCCGTTGCGCCTCGGCTTCCGCTGTTGCCAATTCGGCCTCACGACGGTTTTCGACCGCACGGCTGGCGGCGAGCTTTTGTTCGTAAGCCGGGGCCGCAATTTCAAACAGCAATTGGCCTTTCTCAACCGTATCGCCCGGCTTGAAATGCACCGCCGCAAGGATGCCGCGCACCGAATTGGCCACCAGAGCGCTCTCACTGGCCTCTATCCGTCCGGTAAATGTCTCTGCGGCGAGCATGTTGGTGAACTCTTTCACAGGCTCTGCGTGGGCACTGTGGGTCATCAGAAGACCCAACAGCAGAAGCGGGAGTTTTGCAAAAACGGTCATGGTAGGTCACTCCAGATGCAGGTCAAAGAAGGTGTTGAGCTCACGCCAAGCGTCATGAGTCTCCGGCGCGTTCACGAAGAAACCTGCCATGTAGTCGCCGTGTGACTGGCCGTCGTAGACATGCAGATCGGCGGCAACCCCGGCGGCGCGCAGGGCGCGGTGCATGCGCACCGTGTCGCTCAGCAACAGGTCGCGTGTGCCGGTCAGAAGAACCGTCGGCGGCATGTTGTCCAGATTGGCGTAGATCGGGGACAGTCGCGGATCGGTGCGGTCGGTACCGTCCGCATAAATGTCAAACGTGCCTTCAATCACACCTTCGCGGGCGCCAAGCGGATCAAGACCCTGCAACGTGATCCAGCTGTCCGACGTCTGCGCCAGATCCACAGCGGGCGTGCCGGCCATAATGGCTCCAGGCAAAGGGGTGCCCACGTCGCGCAGTTGTAAAACCGTCGACAACACCAGGTTGCCCCCCGCAGAGGTGCCAAACATCGCCACTTTGGCTGGGTCATGGTCCTTGATAACTTGCTGCCACACGGCGATCACATCGTCTGTTGCGGCAGGAAACGGATGCAGCGGTGGGCGGCGATAATCGACGGACACCACCTCAACACCCAAACCATGCGCCATCCAGATCGCTTCGGCCATGGCGGCCTCACCACCATTAAAGACAAAGGCCCCGCCGTGCACGTGCACAAAAACGGTGTCCGCCCACCGGGGATCAATAGTAGTTGGCGTGACACGGTAGGTGGTCACCCCCGCCACGTTCTCGATGGCAAATTGAGCGCCGGTCATCTCAAACAAACGTGCGACCCCTTGCAGGGAGGCAGCGTCAAACTCGGCTTGCAACGTAAGCCATTGCTCGGTGGAGGATGGCGTTTCGGCATGCGTACCAACTTGACGGCTTTCGATGAGCCCGGCCAATTCCGGGGACACGCCCGCAGGAACCGGTGCGGTCCGCGCCGCCATTGGCAGACCTTCAATCACGGGCTTTGCGCTGTCTGCGGTGGCGACCGCTGGCACCGAAAGAGCCGCAATCAGTGCGCTTGTTAGAACAACTTTCAGGACGGAACGGCGTTTCATGTTTGGTCTCCAACTTTCAGTTTGGGTCATTCGTTTTGCTAAACTGGAGGTAATTTGCGGGGGGAGGTCACGCCACTTCCAAAAGTGATCATTTCACGACAAACTGTCCGTCATGGACACGGTTTTGCACAGCACCTTGGCGTTTCGCCCCGCGCTTCAAGGGCTTGACCAAATTGCATCGCCGCGGGTGTCCGAACATGCGCTGAAAGAAGCCGGACTGTCGCGAGCGGTAATGGAAGGCCCGCCGGTGTTCCTCCCCTATCGGCTTCAGGCGCGGTTCATGCAAACTGCGAGCCTGAAGATCTCCGAAAAACACATCGGTGCCTATATCACGCAAGACTTCCATTACGCCTCCTTTGGGGCCTACGCAGACTATGTGCTCGGCGCGCCGAAACTGGATGTGGCCTTGGCGCGGGCCGAAAAAATCCTGCCGTTCCTGCAACGGGGGTCAGTTATGCGCACCCGCGTGGCTGGAGACCATTTTGTGCTTGGGTTTGACACCATGCTCGGCGGGGCCGCCGGGGCAAATTTGATCGATCAGGACCTGCCGTTTGTGCTGCAGTCTGTGGTGCGTGAGTTCTGTGGACGCCGCTGGCGGCCGAGCTGGGTGGAGATGCCAGAGGTGCACCGAGGCACCGAAACCGCGCTGCAGTACATCTACAATGCAGAGGTGCGCGTGGGGGGATCCGCCGCCAGCATTGCGATCCCTCTGTCAGAAATCGAAACCCCTAATCCGCGGACAGCCGATGAGAGGCTGGCGATGACGTTGGCAGGCATCCGCGATGTGCGGTCGCGGCAAACGCCCTCAACCACCAAAGAGGTCGTTGGGAACGCCTTGCGCGCGCAACTCGCCATGGGGCACGCCGACATCGAAACGGTGGCGGCCACATTGGGTGTCAGCGTACGCAAGCTGCAACGGCAGCTCACTGCAGAGAACACCAGTTTCAAAGAGATCCGTGTGGCTGAACAGACAGATCGAGCCAGGTCGCTGTTGTCGGGCACTGACCTTTCTGTCGCGGAGGTTGCCTTCAATCTTGGGTTCAGCGAGGTCAACAGCTTCCGCCGCACATTTGCCAGCTGGTTTGGAATTTCACCATCTAAGTTTCGCAAATTGAGCGGTACGTAGGTAGCAAGGCCATAATGGAGCGGCCATTGGCGCAATGCGCAGCGAAGGTTCAGTTTCCGCCCAAATTGATGAATGCTGCGTAGCGAACCAGTGTCCACTTTGGGCTCAAAATGGCCATTTGCCGCAAATTGGACCAATGTCCGCTACGATTTTGGCCGCGAACTTAAGTGCACCGACCTTTTAGCCCGCGACAAAGCAAGGGCATTATGAGTTCAAGCGTCGTTAGCCCTGATTACAGCAAACGTGGAATGCTGCGACGCAACAAATGAACGCAAAAACACCTGTGAAATCTTGAAGACTGGAACGTCATCGTCGACGTATTTTGCCCTGGTGCACCAAGGTCGCTAAATCGGATATTTGGTAAAACCAGTGGCTTGGGCAAATTTATTTTATGATAGCCTGAAACCCCGAAGGGACCCAAGTGAACTGCGTAAACCCGACGGCTTCAAGTGTTTGATTTCATGCCCCACTGTACCATTTGACGGTAATTTTTGTGGATACATCTTTGAGGGGGTTGAGTTCGTATTCATCGATCTGAAAAACAGTGCGAAGACCATCCAATTCGAAGTCGTAATGATCCTTCACGGTGCCAATCATTGGCCCGCAAAAGGCAAACGCTTGAACCCAACCTTGGACCATGCTTTCAAACCGTAGGAATTCCTGCAGCCCTTCGATCCGAAGAAGCTTTGAATTTTCTTCTAAGGCCGCCGTAAGGCGCCCGTAGACCCGTTGTTTCTGTTTTCTGGCACGGGCCGCAAACTCTTTGACGTTGGCTTCGGTCGGTTCAACTTCGAGTTCGCCTAATTTGGACCAAGAAACCCAGCATCCTAACATCCTGAAGCCCTGCGAAGTGTTGACGGCCTGTTCTGTTTTTCCTTGGAAGTCCCCTCCCGGCAGTCCGGCAATGCCAGAACTCAGGGCTTTGGCTACGTCATTTGCAGCATCCGGTGAAACGGAAAACGCGAAGAAATTGTCGGCGTGGTTCATGACCTTTGACCCAACCATTTTCGCCAGTGGCATCTTGGCAATGCACCAATTAGCCACTGCTGCTGAGCACGCACTGCCCTGTGGTATGCCCGGAGGAGACGATATATACTCATACTGAACGTAATGGGGATGCGCAGTCCATTTTGCACCCTTTGCCAGCACGATTTGCCTTATTGCCTCATTTGGGAGGGGTAAGGCGTCAATCAGGGCTTCTTCCGTGAAACTCGGGAAGAAATCCTTGATGTCGATTTCTGTTACATGGGCATATCCTTTCTTATTGATGATGGTCATTGCGTGCTGAACCTTCTCAGAAAAGGCCAGATCAGCGAATTGAAAATCTTGCGGTGTATATGTCAGTTTCAGCAGTTTTTTGACCATGCGTTGCGCCGCACGGGCAATCGGGCCGAATGAACAAATGACCCGGAATCCGCTGCCAGGTTTCTTGGGTTCTGGCCAAAAACGCGCGGGTTCGCCGAGGTTTTGTAGGATGTCGAACTTTTGGGTCAATTCGATCAGTTCCTCAAGCGACTTCCTGGTTTTTAGGGGTCGCCTTGCATTGTCTTCGAACAAGGCGACCAGCAGGCACCGCTTGTCGGACAAAAAGGTTTTGCCAGTTTGCTTGAACGCAGTCTTCCCCTGAGTGAACTTAAGTTCACAAGTGGATAGAAGTTTCTTTTCGCGTTTGATCGCCTTCCCTAGCGTGGCGCACAACGCTTCGTTCTTCGCGTCGCTTCCACTAGAAAGTGGAAAAACCACCCCATGCGCTTTGCATAGTCCAATCTTTTTCATTGCAATCGGGTCTGCGCCCAATGCTTGCGGTGCTTTTGTGGTGATCGTGACTGGCATCAGATCGCGCCCAAACGACGTGTTTTAAGAAAGTCGTCAACTTCTTCTTCACACCAATAGAGCCTGGAACCAATGCGGATCGGGTTCGGTAGGCGGCCATTTTCAAGGTCACGATATATGCTGGAACGAGACCGGCCACCCAGCTTTTCGCCGAGTTGTTCAAGTGTGATGTAACGGTTCGGTGTAAGGGGCATTTTGGGTCTCCTTGGAACATGGAGACAAAGGTAGCTTCAAAAGATGTGGCCAAAAACGCCAAGATTTAACTATTTTTTGGCCACGGAAACTGACTCAATTGCGGAAGCCGGTTTGCGATCCAGTGAACTTGAGTGCACCGGGTAGGTCAGTCTATTTGAGATTAGGCTTAAGTGGTTTGTCATAGCCAAACAGCGTATCTGGATCAGTAAGGCCAAAAACAGATGCAATCCGCCCAGACATCTTGGGAAGATGGGTGCCATTCTTGTCTGCCATGGCGCGCCTCAAAGTCCGCGTGCTGCATTTCAAGAACGGACCGTCAGCCTGTAGTTTGATGCCCTGAAGGCCAAACGATGCAAATCCAAGCGCGTCTTCATCTCTGCTGAAATCTTTGTGTAGGTAGTCTTGTCGGTTCCACGCACGAATGCACGCCGTCGGCATTGCCTTGTATTTTCTCTTGTCCTTAACCCACGCCCTGACCGCGATTACCGCCCGACGCCTTACTTCGTTTTCAAATCGACGCCTGATGACAATCAATGGGCGTTTACCTGCCCCTTTCCAACTTGGCTTTTTGCCAAGATGGTAGTTTGCGATCAGTTTGAGCAGGTAATCTGTAAGCCATTCCGGCATGGAAAGCTGATTTTCACTGCAAAGGATTATTGCCTGATATAATTCGGTCGGATCACCACGCAGGGCGGCCTTCTTGAAGTCGGAAAGTAGCCTAACGGATGTTTCATCCGGTGTAGCGACTTTTATCCGTACGTGCGGGTCAGAAATTTTCATCAATGGCTTCTCCCTCACCTGTCACATAACCAGCCCACATGCCCATGATCTGCCGACGTTGTTCTAGATAATCTGTCCTGCGATACGCCCGTTCGACCTGACTTCCTGCAACATGACCAAGGCTGGTTTCTGCAACCTCCCTTGGCGCATTGGTTCGATCCGCCACCCAATCCCGAAAGCTGGATCGGAAGCCGTGGGGCCTATATGGCAAACCTGCTTTGCGCATATGTTGACCCATCGTCATGTCCGAAATTACCCCTTTGCGAAGGCCGGGGAAAAGAAAACCTTCACGGTCGAAGGGCCTGGTGAGTTCCACTATGCGCAGGGCTTCGTCGGACAACGGCACACGAAAATCTGCCGTTTGGCCTAACCGACCCTTCATCTGGTGCGCAGGGATTGTCCAAACGTCATCTTCAATCTGATCGTATCTCATAAACCGGAGCGGACCTGAGCGGACTGCCGTCAGGATCAGCATCCGCAGGGCCAGGTTGGTTGTCGTGGGCACTTCTAGGGTTCTGTAGAATTCTGGAACTTCAATCCACGGCATGGCAGCAATGTGTTGTGGCGTATGCCTAGATTTACCAAGAAGCGCTTTGGCTTTCTCGGTGGCCTGCAAATCTACGTCCAATCCCAGCGCTGCAGCGTGCCTGAGAACGATGCTGAGGCGATTAATGGCTTTCCGGGCGGTTTCCCCTTTGGAATGCCAAATGGGCCTCAGGGCGTCCCTTATATCGATCTGATCGATATCTGAGACGGGGACCTTGCCCAGCTTGGGCAGGACATGAAGTTCTAATGGAGAAAACCAACGCCCAGCCTTGCCGTCGCCCTTAAGTTCGGCCTTCCGACTTTCGAACGCGTCCATTGCGACATCCGCCAGACAATGTAGATTGCGTTCAGCCTCACGCCGTTGTTTTTCACGCTCTTTGATTGGATCAAAACCCTTCCGGGCAAAGGCGCGCCACTGTTCCGCATGTTCCCTTGCTTCTTTGAGCGATACATCTGCAATGGACCCGAGGCCCATTTCACGCCTGCGACCGTGTACCGTGATCCTGAGGAACCATTGCCCACCGCCATCTTGGCGCTTGTGTAACCACAATCCGGCACCATCGTTGTATTTACCGGGGCCTGCTGCCTTAACCGCTGCGGCCGAAAGTTTATGGATAGGCCGCGCCATCCGTCCACCCTTCTGTCCACCTTTTGATTTGGGATACCTTGCTACATCCTGACACATGATGGAATAGCTAAGGTCGTGGGGTGTCAGTCATTTCCCAATAAGGTGGCATGTCGTGGGGTATGTTGGTGCAAGGTCTAAATGCATCTCCTGGGCACCAAATCCCCTACATTCGGTAGAAAAGCAGGCCACGGCATGCTGCTTTACTTACTCGAGTTTACTTGCGCTTGGTCGTTGTTAGCGCATTCCTTGAACCTTTGAGAATCCTCTGCGAAACTGTGGCACGTCGCGGAATATCATTGCCAAACTGGTACATAGGTTTTCTTGCGGTTTTCCGCCTAACTGCAAAGGAAATGTAGCAGAGACCCGCTGTTTTTCTCCTACATTTCCATACAGATTATTAGTGCCACAGTTCTGCCGCTATCCCAACCGACAATACAAAAAACGCGAAACACTTTAGGTAAGTCGATGTCACAGGCAGACTCTCTAGAACGAGATATGTTGGATCTGATTAACGCGGAGAGAGCTAAAGTTGGCGCGCCGCCGCTTGTTCTGGAACTTAATCTCAACGAAGCGTCCGAAGATCACAGTAGGTGGATGATTGCGACGGACATTTTTTCTCATACCGGTGTGAACAACTCGAATCCGGGAGCACGCATGGATGACGCCGGGTTCAATTTTAGCGGAAGTTACAGCTGGGCAGAAAACATAGCAGGAAGGTCCGTCCGAGCTCCTGACGGTTTCGATGACGAGGTTATCGGGCTTCACAATCAACTGATGAACAGCGATGGACACAGGGCCAACCTGCTGAACCCCGATTTTGACTACGTTGGAATCGGTATCGAGATTGGAGAGTATCAAGGGCGCACTTGGGCATTTGTAACCCAGAATTTTGCCCGAACCGGAGGATCAGTCGATTTGGACACCGGTGCCGATGCCCCAGCCTCCGGAGGCAGCGGCGAGACACCCTCTCCTTTAAACCAACCATCTGCCGCACCACACGTCCTCCCACGCAATCTCGCCGATGGCACTGAAGCACTAGAATATATTGCGTCTTACTCCGACTTAATTTCGGCATTCGGAACTAACGCCGACGCGGGTTTGCGGCACTACGCGGATCATGGGTATTTTGAACAACGCAAAGTCACTTTTGACGGGTTGGAATACATTGCGTCGTATTCTGATCTCATCCAAGCATTCGGAGCAAATAGTGACGCTGGTACGCGCCACTTTATCTCCCACGGTAACACCGAAGGAAGAAAACAGACGTTTGACGGCTTGGAATACATCGCTTCACATAATGATCTCATCCAAGCATTCGGAGCAAATAGTGACGCTGGTACGCGCCACTTTATCTCCCACGGTAACACCGAAGGAA
>NZ_JBXWMK010000019.1:0-42567 GCF_059609785.1 Ruegeria sp. YTSC003
CAGTTCGCTGAGCTCGCCTCTTAAACCCACTGCCGCAGCGCGATATTGTAATCCAACCAAAACTTCGCAACACAACCGGAAGGTGAACTCCACGGGCGCCAAATTCGAACCGCACCGCCGGTTGGATGTAGCCACTGGTCGCATTTGTCTTGGATGGGTAGGCGAAGAGCAGGGTTTGTTGATCATCAGGATCGACCGACAGGGAAAAGTCCTGGTCCAGCGCGGCGCCAAACTTGATTTTGGTTTCTTTCAGAAGCGGACCAGCAACTACTTTGGTGGCCGTATCCTGAAGCTCCTGCAACAATTGCTTTTGTTTTTTGCCGGAAAGGGCAGGGTGCTCGGGGTCACGTTCGCCCTCGAACCCAAGTTGCGCCCGGTCGAGGGACAGATCCACGTCTTCCGAGAACCGATGGATGATGTCATAGACCTTGGATAACGATGTCCCGCCTTTGAAGATCAAGTGAGCGCCATAAGAGGGCAGGGCGAATAGATGTTTCAGTGACCAGCAGACCCAGAAATCCTTCTCGACGATTGCTTTGGACAGGCCAAGCTGGGCGGCCGTTTCCTGAAACGCTTCTTCTCGGTTCTTTGGAGTATCGTTGGCAAACTGGTCCACGATCAGTTCCGCGCCACAATTTGCCGCACTACAGGGTGCATCCAGGCCGGCACATACCTGCTTTGTTTTACGAGCAATGCCCGGTCCTTGCTATCCAGATTGCGCGCCAGCGTGTCGACAACCCGGCTATCCACCCGGTTTTTGCCGACATAGCGCAACGCTTGAAATACGGTGCCGGTTTTCTGACCCGCACCAACTAGCGTTTTGGATGATGCGTTCCGGAACTGGATGACTTGTCGACCAACTGTCTTGGTGCGGGTCGGGCCGTCGGTCATATAAATAGGCTTGGATGGCACCTGGGTTGACAGCCCCAACTGGTTAGCTGCCATGGCAGGGGAGGGCTGTAGAACCTGATTATCCTTACGTGCAATCGCTTTGGCAATGTCATCGGCAGACGGAGACAACAACCCTAAATGGGCGCTCTTTCTCGGATAGTCGTAAAGCCCACGCGTCAACCGCCGGATCACCCCTTGATCCGCCAAACGCGACAATGCCTGATCCACGCTTGCGCGGGAACCGATATCCAGAAAGTCCAGTGGCGCAAAGATTGCCCCCCGGCCTTTTCCGATGATGCGTTGTCTGATCGATGAAGTAATCATAACTTTCTCCTTGTCAGAAAATATAGCACTTTTTTCTGACTTTCAAGTTATGCGAAAACCGAGGTGATTTTGTAAGTATGGGCGGATTGCGGCCATTCGCTGCGGTTTGCACCAAGGTCCGCTCTGCGGATGCCGTAGGCTGGATCACTTGGCTGACGCCAGCATCGTGGCAAAGACAGGTCTTCACTCTACCTGACGTGTGACAGGCCCACTTTCCAGAATTGGGAGTCCGTCCTGAATTTACAGGTTCAGCGGTAGGGCAAGCTGAAGAACGAGAAGCTGTTCGTCTGGGTGACTATGCGTGATCCCGTCTCAGCCATAAGCGTTTGCATTGCTGAGCTGCCCGTCGGACACGCTACAAGATCGGCGGCATCATCAAGAAAGTCTACGGTGAATGCGCTTTCGCCGACAAGTTGGCATTCATCCGACGGGCTGCGGTAGCCGCGAACAAAGACGAGATCGGGGTCCGGTTCGCTGACCGCAACCTCAACCGGCGCCTCAATACATCCAGTGAGTAAAAGCGTCGCTGGCAAGATAAAGAAGGATGCCAATAGCTGCTTCAAGTGAATAGTTGTTGCCATTCTACTTCTCCCATTCCGCGGCTGTGCTACGCCAAATGCCATCTTCTGCGTCCCAGGCGCTTGCAGTGACACATGGGGTTGGATTGATCCCGCCGCATTGCGACCCGTGAACATCGGTGAGAAGAACACGGTTGGGACCAAGATCTACGACATCCCAACCTTGGTTGAGGATAGAGCTAATGACATCACCCACAAGGAAGTGCGACATGCATCCGCCAGTTCCGCAATACAGGGACGCGGCCGACGAGCAGGCAAAGAACACCTCGTTCAACACCCAGTCAGTTTTCAGATCTCCGTCCAGATCCACGCGCACAATAGCGCCCCATTCCAATGCAAATTCACCGTTCTCAAAGTCAGAGCAGGCTTGTTGCGCCTGATTGATCTTTTCTTGAAGCTGCGCCGGGAGCTCAGATATCTCTGAAGCACTGGCAGGCTGCGGCAATGTTAAAGCCGTCGCAAGCAACGCGCAGAAATGCATCCTGACAATCGAAACAAGGCTGGATTCGGCGCTCGATCTCGGCATCAGTTGCATTGGTCGTACCGATAATCGCCGAACTCCAGCCAGTTTTTCCTCTGGTTCCGGAAGATCAGAAATTCGGCCCGATCCTCCGCCAGTAGGGCAACAACGAAGTCCTTGACCAATTCGGAGTTGCCGAAATAGCTGTATGAGGTCATTGCCCGCTGGGTTTCGCCGTTCACGGTGACGCGCGCGTCCCACTCATCATTGGCATCATCGAGGATCACGAACTCGATTTGCCGTTTGACCCCACCGCCGCCGCAATAGACCACGCCTTCTGGTGCCTCCATAGGCGCGGAGGTTTGGTCCAATGCCCGACATTCGGCCCGGAGTGACTGGATGGCTGTACCTGATCCCTTAAGATCAAAAATGCCGTAGCTGACGTCTTGATCTACCATCGACAGGTTCAGGGTGGCGTTTGCGGCAATCTGGTCGAGGACGAACGCATAATCCGCCTCGTCGCTGAACTGGATCTCGACAGGATAGTTGTCGACGATCTGGACGAACGAGTTTTCGCGTCCCATCTGAAAAGCAGCAACTTCTTGCGATCCGTTTATCAGAAAACGAAAAGAAAGGCCGTTCTTTCGTACGATATCCTGCGAATCCTCATACCCGGCCGGGGCGAACCTGATCCTGTCGCACTGCAACTCCAGCGTCATGTTGTTTGTCTGAATAAATGCATTTGGCAACGGGCTGCCGCTGAAGCCCCATTCGGCCAGTGCAGGGGCCGCCGACAGACAACACATCAGACACGCAGACCAGAAAGTGTTTTTCATTTTTAACTCCCAAAGTTCCTCGTACGAGGAGGCAATAATGGTTCTCCAGCATTGAGGTGCCAGTGAGTGGTCATGTAATGCTATGACGGTGCGCCATATTCATTCGTTCCTTCCTGTGAGGGTCGCGAAAGCCACCAGATCATCAAGAGAGAAAGGACAAGTTGAATCGCGTACATGACCATCAAACCGGTTGCACCGAGAAAGGCTGCTGGTTCTCTCAAAGTCTCAGGGTCTTCAACGCCAGTTTCGAGCGCTGAAAAAACTGCAACCCCGGTCAGCAGCATGAACATCGTTGCGATACTGAAGGCCATTGGAAGGAGAAGATACCATCCAGGACGACCTGTATCATGTAATCGACGCCACCCCGCGGCGAGCATCGGAAGCAACATCGCCAGTTGGAAAACGGAGTTCAACAAGTTCGATCCCTCTTCTGTTTCCGGATCAGTGCCAAAAAGGACCGAACTGAGTACCGCCAACCCAACGCTGACCAGGACGACGAACAGAACAAACCACCAATATTCTGATCTCTGCGCGCGGCCCGAAAACACGACATATTTGGACAGGCAGGTCATGACCGATTGCGTGAAACCCATTGTAAAACCCCTCGTTTTGCTCTGGCAGTCCTATATTTACATCTTGAAAGGCTTACGAAAAACAGCGGCAGTGCAAGTTTCATGTGCAAGTGGAAAAATTCAGACTGGGAAACTGCGCGGAAAATGATTTACTTCAAGCTGCGTGCCCCCAAGCCGGGACGTGTCCCCTGACAACCCAAATCGCGCTCTTAAGCCAAAGGTAACCAATGTCACAGCCCGCATATCTACATCTGGTTTTGGGAGGAAGTGCCGGAGGTTGTCTACGCGCGGCAGTTGCAACTTACGGCCTGACAGGGCACGTGGATGTGTTCGATGATGATCTGAGCCACGGGCCTTTGAACGACAAACAATCGCGGGCGGCATATTTCAGAGAGCTTTTCCAAAACTATGGCCAGTTACCTGACGATCCCTTTCCGTCACT
Organism: Ruegeria sp. YTSC003; assembly: GCF_059609785.1. NCBI lineage: Bacteria > Pseudomonadati > Pseudomonadota > Alphaproteobacteria > Rhodobacterales > Roseobacteraceae > Ruegeria > Ruegeria sp. YTSC003. The sequence continues at coordinate 4,104 of NZ_JBXWMK010000019.1, forward strand.
AGTCGATTTCGACCGGATCTCGGCCCATTTGACGCAGGATCTCACGCCGGAAGTTTGCATATGGGCGGGTGAGAATGCATCAGAGCGGACGTTTTTGGAGATGGCATGTCATGGCCTGCGCCTTTTCAAAGGTTCGGTGACCCGAGTTGGAACGACTGGCTTAAAGTCACTGCCGTATATAGGTCCGCAAACTCCGGCTTTACTGGCGAGCCTTTTTGATCAACGCGAAGCGGTAGACCCGGTCACAAGAGCAACGCTTTCTTCTGATTTTCTGCGCCTGCGAGACAGTGGTGCTACACTGCGTATATGGGAAGCAGGCAAGATCGTCGATGTTTCCGACAATCTCTATGACAGTCTACTTTTATCATGCTGTGCAACAAACTGGACACCTGCTGCGCGCGTTGTCGGTACGGCCATGGGGCGATGCGACGAACACAACTTGTTGGGTGATGTGTTCTTATCTGGGAGGCTTCAGCATCTGATCATGCAAGGTATGATTGAGGCATCTGGCCCTCAAACAAGCCTGCGAGACTTTGACGTGCGACGTAGATAACGTTGCCGAACGTTACAGCAATACTTACGTTCAAAGAGGCGGAGGCTAATTGACTGGAGTTAGGGGGAATTGAGCATTCTTTGGAGCCTAGGGCCGTCTTTCAAAAAGCGACCCTTACTGCGCGCTGCGATCATATTTCCGCGTCCTTTAGGCTGAACCGATCTGCATTTGCTTTGCCGGTTCCGGTGGCAATGGGATCAGAGGTTCCACTCGAACCCAACTGCTTTTTCGGACACCTCCCAGAGACGCGACATAACAGCCTTGTCATGGGCATGCGCGTTCAGTGTGCCTTTGCCGACCGGGCCGACCGCTTCCAGACGGCCCGTCGGTCCATAAAGGGCGCGCTGCGCGCTCAGAGCCTCTTCGGTGGCACACATGACCTCAGGGTATGAGCCTTGTTCTGCGGTCTGGACCATCGGCGTCTTGGTCATCAGCCACCAGATGAAACGCATTGTGCGGCTGCCGCTTGTTGTGATCAGAGACGTCGCCGATGAGCCGGGATGGCAAACGTAGACCTCAACATAGGTGCGCCGCGCCGCGACCAGACGGTCCTGCAGTTCGTAGGCGAACATCATCTGCGCCAGCTTGCTCTGCGAATATGCGGCGTTTGCGCCGTAGCCCTCACCCCAGTTCATGTCATCGAACTTGATTGTTTTGAGACCCATGTTGTAGCCGAGGCTCGCAACGACCACGATCCGGCCCTTGCATTCCGCGATGCGGTCAAAGAGCAGACCATTGAGCAGAAAATGTCCGTAGTGGTTGGTGCCAAGCTGGCTTTCGAACCCGTCGACGGTCAGCTTGCGCGTCGGCACCTGAGCGATGGCCGCATTGTTGATCAGCGCGTCGATCCGAGGCACCGTCTTCAGAACTTCTTCGGAAGCCTCGCGCACGTTATCCAAAACGGACAGGTCCATGCGGATGAAGCTCACATCTGCTTTCGCGCCGAATTCCTGTTTCAGGTCCGCGATTGCCGCCTCTGATTTCTCGGTAGAGCGGTTCAGCATGACCACCTTGGCGTTTTTCTTGAGAAGGATGCGCGCGGCCTGAAAGCCTGCGCCAGCGTTTGCACCGGTGATGATGTAGGTTCTGCCCGACTGGTCGCCGAGGCGCTCGGGTGTCCAACCTTTAGGTCCGAATGTCGTATCTGCCATATTCTATCTCCTTCCAGCCTTGGCCGGCGGTTGTGGTGTTATTGCTTGAACGCACAGATAGAATCTGACTGGGTACAGATACAGGCGATATCCTCTCGATTATTTGCCCAATCGTCTCAACCCCGTTGCAAAGAAGAAAGTTCCCTGCCAGCTTTAGTGCATGAGCAAAGACCAGATCAAAAACCTTGTCGAGCGCCGTCTGCCAGATGCAGGCCTTGTTGATACCGCACTAAGGGGCGTCCAGCTTTTCCGGGTGACCGAGGCGGTGCCTTGTGTTCCTGCCGTCTATGAGCCCACGGTCGTGGCCATTCTCAGTGGCGCCAAGGAAGCCGTACTGGACGGACAGCATTACGTGTACGGAAGCGACAAATACCTGCTTTGCCCCATGACTTTGCCGGTCGAAGCAGGCGCACCACGAGCTTCTGAAAGGGACCCGCTACTGGGAGTCATGATCACATTAGATCGACGCATGATGCGAGAGCTTACGATGGAGATCGAGGCCGCCACTGGAGGACGTAGACAGCCGCAAGGGAATGCGCCTTCGGCTTTGGAACTAGCGTCCTGGGATGTCGGTTTCACGCAGGCACTGTGGCGGCTTCTCGAGTTGCTCGACAATCCGGTTGACCTGGAGGTGCTCGGACATGGGCGACTGCGCGAGTTGTATTACGCGGTTCTCATGGGCGAAGCTGGGGCGGCGGCAAGACGGGCCTATGGCGTCGGCAACGAAATCGCGCGAACAATCGACTACCTTTCAACCCACTTGAACGAACAGGTCACCATTGACGACATGGCCGACCACGTTGGTATGAGCCGCGCGGTCTTCCATCGGCGCTTCAAGGAAGCCACGACAATGTCTCCGATCCAGTTTGTCAAATCGATGCGGCTGAACAACGCTGCGATGAAGATTGCGGAAGGAAAGACCGTGTCGGAGGCGGCATGGGATGTGGGGTATCAAAGCTCCTCTCAATTCAGCCGCGAATTTAAGCGGATGTACGGCCAGTCGCCCCGGCAATGGAGCAACGCGACGCAGGTGCCTCAACGATTGAACTGAGGGGCGCCTGTCACTGCAGGCTTGCAGCGAATGTCCGGAAAGCGGGCTGCGACTACAGCAATCTAGTCCATAGTTGAGCGACCGGTTTGGGCCGGAGCATTTTTGCATCAGGCATCCGTCATATGCTGGACCAGTGCGGTCAGCTGTCTGTCGCCGTAGCCATCGTCCCAAGCCGTTTTGGTGCGGTCGTGCATCAACTGGATGAATTCAGCGGGCGCCTTAAGTGAGTGATAGGTCTTCAACGCGTCCTCTTGCGCCATCGCGTAAACCTTCAGGGAGGCTTCCGCACTGTCGTAATCCTCAACCGGAACAGTTCTGGTAAAGAGGTCATGGTAGTCATTGACCAATTTGATTGTAGCAGGGAGTTGGTCGACATAAACCTGCATCGGGATGCCCGCTTTCTGGCAGACAAGTGCACCGTAGATCATTCCGAACATGAACCCCTGCCGAACCGTGAAGAGGCCGGCAAAGAGCGCGGCAAGTGCCGCTGGTTTCTCTCCAACATGGGCGGACTTTCCACCCAATTCTCTGATGATATTGCCATAGCGGCCCCAAGTTCCGGCACTGCCCACCGTAAGGATTGTGGTTTCGTCACCACCAATGCCGGAAGGGTAGGCATTGATCATGCCCAGCATGTAGCCAGCCCCTTTTCCCTGAAGGATAGCGACCAGTCTATCGGCATCCGAGGTATCGCCCGTGCTCATGTCACAGATGGTCTTTCCCTCGAGCGAGACGCTTAGCCCGTTGACCAGTTCAATAGTCTCTCTGTGGCTCTTGACACAGATGATGACAAAATCAGACACCGCAATGGCATCATTCGGTGAAGAGCAGATCGTGGCTCCAGCCTCGGCAAAAACCACTGCCTTTGCCGACGTGCGGTTCCAAACGCTGACATCGTGGCCTGCCTTGTGCAAGCAATGCGCTAGTGCTGAGCCCATATTGCCCAGTCCCAAAACAGCAATTTCCATAATGTTTGCCTCGTGTGGTCGCCAATGAATTAATGCACCAGCATGCGGCGGCACCGGAGGATCACATAGTTGTAAATTTTTATATATTGTTAGATGATCTTACTTATGGATTGGCGCGCGCTTCCCTCTTTGACATCTCTCAGAGCCTTCGCCGCTGCTGCCGAGTTTCGAAATCTGACCCGGGCGGCAGAGGCGCTGAACGTGACCCATTCCGCAGTCAGCCAGCAAATCCGCGGGCTCGAACAACATCTCGGCACTCGGCTTATCACACGTACCCGACACGGCATTTCTCTGACATCGCAAGGCGAATTCCTGTCGGCTGGCCTGCTTAAAGCCTTCGCTGAAATGGCCTCCTTGACCGAGAGCATGTCGAGTGCAGAGTCGGTTCGACCGTTGGTGGTCAGTGCGACTCCGATGTTTTCAAGCGCGTTCCTCATGCCGCGTCTGTCGACATTTATTAACGAATTCCCCAATATCGAATTGAGGATCGATTCAACGATCCAGGCTGTCGATCTCAAGCCGGGCGGGGTTGATATGGCCATCCGATACGGAACGGGTCGCTGGCAAGGGCTTGTCTCGCAGATACTGCTGCCAGGCTGTCTAACGGTCGTCGCGTCCCGCGAACTAATCGGAAACCGGGTGCTCACGAATCCCTTAGAATTGCTAGATTTCACGCTTCTTCAGGAGCAAGCGTCAGTCGAGTTTGACCTGTGGTTAGAAAAGGTCGGAGTTGCGACTGACGCCGACCGGAGAGTTGTCCGCGTGCCGGGCAATATGCTGCTGGATGGCATCCGTCGCGGTGATGGTATCGGGGCGACGGTCCCGGCTTTTGTTTCTGACGAGTTGAAGTCGGGACAACTTGTGGCGCTGTTCGACGATCCAATACCTCAGATCGGCTACTACCTTGTCACTTTGCCCGGCCCGGTTCGACCGGCGGCAAAGCTGTTCATGCAGTGGCTCTCGAAATCAATTACCGAATATGAGAAAAGCCTTTTCCGATGGACGCCTTCTCACTTGCTGTAGGCAATTAAGAGCACCGACTAGAGTCAAATTAGGTCTGACTTGCCGTACATGACTGTGCGAACAGTGCGTAAATTGGTGCCGGATATGGTCATGTTCCCGCAACTTGGCGTTCATAATCCGCGCCATCATACCAACCGAGCGATTTGGTGACCTTCAGGTTGTCGTCTAGGTCCCATTCTTCCCAGCCCGAGAAACGAACGTGGTTACCGGTTTCTTTATGATGGCCTTCGAAAGTCCACGCATAGACCATGTGGTGATCGGCGACGAGAACCGTGTCTAGGTTAAGAACGAGGTCTGGGAAGTCAGCCATAAATCCCGCCGCCATGTCGCCAATCTCGGTCCGGCTCTTCATTGGCTCGCCACCGTTCATTATCATTAATGTATGTTCAGCATATCTTCCCGCGACATCGCCTGACGCCCGGTTTGTCCAAGCAGCGCAGTGATCTTGTGCCATGCGGCGGGCGGTTTGCACATCAGGTGTCATCTATATCTGCATGTCCTAAAAGTCGCGAAAATATATGGTTGCAGAAACGTTAATCGGACCTCTCAAAGCAATCAAGTTTGCTTAACATCGCTTCTCAACGACGGCAGGCTTGTTCGCCTCACGGCCATCCGCTTGTTGAAATTGCGGCGTTTTATACGAACGACAGTTCTCGGAAAGCCGATGGGTGAACTCTTAGAGATATCTAATGTCGGCTGTGGGCCGTCGACGAAGACGGCCCTGCGAAGTTAAATTTCAATGGCTTCAGCGATGGCCAGAGCATCCTCTAGTTCAACACCTAGGTACCGGACTGTACTGTCCATCTTTGTGTGTCCGTGAAGTAGTTGCACTGCCCGAAGGTTGCCCGTCTTTTTGTAGATCTGGGTGACCTTTGTTCTTCGCATTGAATGAGTACCGTAAGCACTCGCTTCGAGACCGATCGAAGTGACCCACTCGCGGACGATCCGCGCATATTGGCGGGTTGAGATGTGCAGTCGCTCATGGAAGCGACCTGGCCACAAATATTCTGACCCGACCATTAGCTCATCCTCCATCCATTTCTCAACGGAAGCTCGCGTACCTTCGGAAACCTCAAAGCGAACAGGTTTCTGCGTTTTGCTTTGCAGTACCGAGGCACGTTCCTTGATTTGACCAGATGCCATCACATCGACGACTTTCATCTTCACGAGATCGCACCCCCGCAGCTTGCTGTCGATCGCCATATTGAACAGCGCTAGGTCGCGGTGGTTCTCGGCCAATTCAAGTCGAACACGGATCGCCCAGACATGCTTTGGCTTCAGCGGTCGTTTCTGACCCACGATGCGGCCCTTGTTCCATGCGGGGCGAAGTGCGCGAATGGCTGGTAGGTTTGGTGTTTCCATGACTGATCCTCCGATCCGCCATGCCCTCCCAAAACGACAACCCGACGTTGACGAGGCACCATATCACGGATTGCTGCGCAGCCTCTGAGGTCCGGAAGGAGCCCAAAATACAAAATGCTTCAACGCGCTTTAAGGTCAGCGATGCGCAGAAAGCGGACTTTGCAAAGTCGAGAATAAAGGTCCGTTATGGACGTTCCATCGCTGTCCTGGGATTTCCTGGTATCGGTCGGGTGGCCGTTGTTACAGTATGTTTAGAAGCTTTGAATACCCAGCGTTCAAAACAAGAGCCGCAAGTGTCCCTGTTATCGTCGCCGGTATACTCTGCTTCCAGGTATCGAACACTAGATGGCAGAATATCGCTCCGACAGATGTGCAGAGCAACGCAAGTGCTCCTAGCGGCCCGATCCACGACGATTGAAACCAGATGGCAATTGCCCCGAAAAGTTCCCCGCATCCGACGAGGAACATGATCTGCCTGTTGAGGCCGTAGCTTTCGAACATGCCCAACTGGATTTCAAAGACCTTCTTTTGCCACCCAAAAATCTTAATGGATGAAGCAAAGAGAAAAAATGCAGATAGAAGACCGATGGCGATGTTCAGGAGCAATGCTAGTCCTTCCGGTTTGATTTCTTGTAGGCTGCTGGAGATACGCCCGTCCATTTACGAAATGCTCTGGAGAAGGCGGTTGGGTCGGCATAGCCAAGCCTTTGCGCTGTCTCGCCGACGGATTTATTGTCTTTTGCCAGCAGGCGTTCGGCTTCTTCCTGCTTAATGCGCGCGATCACTTGGGACGCCGTTTGACCGTAAGGTTCCAGCCGGTTGTTCAGTGTTTCCTGATGAAAGCCGCAAAGGTCCGCAAGCTCATCCACACCAAATCCTGAATCCGCAAGATGGACCCTGATTAGGCCTTTCAGTCCCGCAAGGAAATCCTGCGGGGCGGCCAGATCTTCATCCATAACCCTGTAGTCTGGGGGGTTTTCCAGTGCCTCTGGTCGTAGTCTGTAACTTAACCAGCTGGAGGGAAACCTGATCGAAAAACCTTGAGGATTGCACTTGATTGCCCGAACGCCGTGAAACTGACCGGGCAGCGCATCCGGGTCACTGACGCGAAGAATGACCTGGTTGGGGTCCCACCTGAAATCCAGGACACGGTGCAACAGGGATATCCATATACTTGTCAGAAACGCATCGGTTTGGCTGGGCGAAACCGAAATCTGGAAGTTCCTTTTGGCACTGAAATACGCGTGCTCTCCTTCGACAAAGAGGGATTGCGTAACGGCATTGGATTCCTTGGAAACCGCTTGTGTGAATCTGGTAAAGAAGTCTCCCAATGTAAGGGCTTCTGCCAGCATATCGCCAAGCGGGAGAAATTTGACAAGATCGACGGATTGCCCGACCCGTGCGCAAAAATCCGGTGAAGTGGCTTCTGCCACGGCCTGATAGATCTGGTAGACGGTATCGTGGCGCAGGAAATTCTTCGGGTCCATTACCTGCGCTTCGTTCAACCCCAGAGGATCAAGAACAAACGCGGGTTCGACCCCTACGCTGCGAAGCGCTGCGACAACCGGACCCGCAACTGAAGCCCTGACGAGTGGCAGCGACTGATCCGTGTTATTACCAAGTCTTCTTGTCATCTCTTCTCCAGAAATTCGCGATATGCCCGAGTGTAGGAAATTCCCACAATAAAATTATGAAATCTTGCAGTTTTCCAAAACTATTTTTCACGAACCGGCAAATTGTCAGGCATCAAGTTATTCGAATTCTATAATGACTCCTAAATGCGCCTTTTGCGATTCTTGTTGATAGGAGCCCTGATGAACGGATGTCTGATGCGCATACTTGTGCCCGCAGTACTAGCTGCGAGCCATCTGTTTCCAACTCATGCCGCTGCACAGGAAGAAAGTTTCCCGATCCTTTTCACAAATGTTCATGTCTTTGATGGGGTGAACGAAGCGCGGATCGAGAACGCAAATGTTTTGGTCGTTGATAACCTGATCGCCGAGGTCTCGACTGAGCCGCTTGCCGTCGCCAATGCGCAAATCATCGACGGTGGTGGGCGCACACTGATGCCCGGAATGCATGATCAACACGTGCATCTTACGGTGTTCAACCCTCTCAGCGATGGGTTGCGCCAGAATATCACACCCTTTCATCTTGGCGGCGTCGCGACAATTCGGTCTGAACGCATCCTGATGAATGGGTTCACCACTGTCCGGGACCTGGGCGGACCAGCAAAATCCATCGCTCGCATTATAGATTCCGGCATGTTTCCCGGGCCGCGCATTTACTCCTCTGAAGCCTTCATCACCCAGACATCCGGGCACGCGGACTTCCGTAAACTGAACGACCGGCATCCCACACTGTCTGGGCAAGGACCATCACATTGGGTCGAAAGTGAAATGAGCTTTATAGCCGATGGGCCGGATCAGATCCGGATGGCCGTACGCGAGAACCTGCGCCGCGGGGCAACCCAGATCAAAATTATGGTCAGCGGCGGTGTTACGTCCGAGTTCGACCCCCTGCATTCGCTTCAGTACCAAGCCGATGAAATCCAGATGGCAGTCAAAACCGCCGAACAGTGGGGCACATATGTGACCTGCCATGTGTTCACTGAACAGGCGATCCGAAACTGTATCGACAATGGCGCGAAGACCGTCGAACACATCCCGTTTCTGACTCCGGAAGTGGCCGAGGTCATGGTTCAAAAACAGATCATGTTTGCGACCGCCGTGGCTCCGGTCTACTCGGTCTCCACCGAGCAGGCCGAAGCATTTTACACACCAGCGTCGTTTGCGAAGTGGAAGACGGTGCGGGATGCCGCGGCCAACATGATTGAAGTAATTCAAACCACGCCAGGCATGATCGACCTCTATACCCTGGGCACTGACCTCATCAACAACTGGGACCAAACACTAGAGCAGGACAAGAAGATGAGCGACGAGTTCAAATACCTGCTTGAAGCGAATTTCACACCCTTCGACATATTGCGCATCGCAACTTCAAACGGCGCGCGCATGAACCGTCTTACTGGTTTGAACAATCCTTATCAGGACGGCCCGCTGGGTGTGGTCGAAGTGGGTGCATACGCCGATCTTCTATTGGTCGACGGGAACCCGCTGGAGGACATCCTGCTGCTGTCCGATCCCGACACCAATCTGAAGATCATCATGAAGGATGGCGTGATCTACAAGAACACACTCGACTGAGTGTCGCGTGGGGTGAACTTACCTCGGCACCCCGCGCACTAAATTTTAAGGGAGAGAAGGACATGAATATTTCGACAAAGACGGGTGCCGTCGCGAGCCTGGTTTTTTTCACGGCCACTGCCGCGTTTGCGCAGGACACCCTGCCACAAACCCTGTTCACCAACGTCCATGTCTTTGACGGAGTAAATGAGGCGCGGATCGAGAACGCCAGCGTTTTGGTTGAAGGCAACTTGATCAAAGAAGTGTCCACCGAGGCCATCGACGCACCTGGCGCGACGGTTGTGGATGGAGGTGGTCGCACATTGATGCCGGGGCTGATCGACAGCCACGTCCACCTGAACCTAACCGGTCTGTTCACAAGCTTTGGCGGCGCGGAATATGCGAATTGGGACGGCGTCGGCGCGATGGCAGTCGCAAACGCGCGTGATTACCTTATGGATGGGTACACAACGGTTCGCGATGCCTGTGGCCAAGGCGATGCGATGAAAAAGCTGATCGATCAGGATATCCTTGTCGGGCCACGGATTTACCCGAGCGGCGCGTGCATCGGCCCACAATCTGGTCACACGGACTGGCGCAGCCCTCGTGCCCGGGCTGAAGGTGGCCCCGTCGCACAGGTGGAAGAACTCAATCTCGCGGTCGTTGCAGACGGCGTAGACGAAATCAGAACGGCCGCGCGCCGGAACCTCAGCTATGGGGCTACACAAATCAAGCTAACCGTCGGCGGCGGTGTTTCCTCGGAATTAGACCCGCTTTGGTCTGTGGGATACGGCGTGGAAGAGATCAGGGCGGCCGTAGAGGTCGCAGCCTTTTTCGATACTTACGCCTTTACGCATGCATACACGGACGAAACTGTCCAAATGGCACTGGATGCGGGCGTCAAGGTCATTGAACACGGCCAGATGGTCACAGAAGAAACCGTGAAGCGCATGGCTGATGAAGGAATATTCTGGTCCCTCAACACCGCCGGGTTCTCACCGATTCTGTTTGAGCACCCCAACTTTGCACCGGGTACGCCAGCAGGCATCAAGCTTGCGGTTGCACATGACCAAAGCAAGGATCTCATCGCGCTTGTCAAGAAATACAAACCCAAGGTCGTGCACAACGTTGATACAGTACTGTCAACGCTCGATCAGGGCCGTGCCCATCGCGATTTCGAAAAGTACCAGTTTGCCGATTGGTTCGGCAATCATGCGATGCTGGTCTCCGCTACGTCGACCGCGGGCGAACTGGCGCAGCTGACTGGCCAACGTAATCCTTATCCGGAGCAGTTGGGGGTGATCCAAGAAGGAGCCTACGCCGATATCCTGATCGTCGATGGCAACCCGCTGGAAGATCTTTCTGTCTTGGGGGCCCAACCGAAATGGTTTGACGCGGAACCGCGTGAAGAAGGTTTCGACACCATTCGTGTCATCATGAAGGACGGCAAATTCTACAAGAATACGCTGGAATAAAAGGAAAGTGGGGTGGTCTATCTTTGATAACCCCACACTTCAGCCAAGAAACCTTCCCTGAAAGGAAAGACTGTGAAACATCTCAGCCTTGGCGTCTTTATGGCGATCTGTGGTTCAATTGCCGCAGCTGAAGACGCCGAAAGCATGCGTACGTTTTTGTTCATTGGCACGTCCAATAGCACCGCTTGGGAAATGCAGATCGCCAATCCGGGGGATCGCGCAGCCTCGGTGAAGGGCGGGATCGAAGCGCTCGGTGGAGAGCTTTTGAGCTATTACTGGGGGCTTGGAAACGGGAAGAACTACATCACCGTTTCCCTGCCAGACGATCCAACCTTTATCCAGGCCTTCTATGTCAGCCGCCTCGGCGATGGCCTGCTTGATGATTACCAGATGATCGAGTTGATGAGCAGCGCCGACATGGCTGCGGCGCTGGAACGTGTTCCCGAAATCAAAGCAGTGGATGACGTAAAGTGATTGGAGGTTTGTCGCACCAGAGGTCGTATCTTCCACCACGACCGACCCTTGCCGCCGCGTTATTGAGCGCCTTTGCACTTTTTAGTAGTGCTGCTGATGCCCAGGAAAATGCTGCTCAGGCGAAACTGGAGGCCGCAGCCCAGGTTTCGTTGGGCGGCCCGGGATCAGCCAGTGCGCAACAGGAGCAAGATAGGCTGCGCAGACTTGAAGACTCTCGATGGCCCGGTTTGGACCGTGCCATTGATCCAACCGAAACCGCTTTGGGTCGATTTAGGGAAAACACCGGATTGGCGCTCAGCTTTGATTACCAAGCGCTATACCAACGCAGTTCTCACGGCCTGACCGGGCAGGACGAATCTGCATCCGGTCAGCTCAGGATGATCGGGACGTGGGAATTGGCAAACCGGGGTGGCGAAAACCCTGGTAGCCTTGTCTTTATTCTGGAGAACCGACACCGGTTGGGCCAGTCCATTGCACCTTCAGCGCTGCCTGCGCAAATTGGGTATCAAGGGGCAACCGCGGTCACGTTTGGGGACACAAACACGACCTTGTCGGTAGCATACTGGCAACAAGCCTTCGCAAACGGCCGCGGAGGAGTGGTGGCGGGTCGGATCGATCCGGGCGACTACTCCGACATTCTGGGCTACGTGAACCCACGAACGACCTTTTCGAACTATTCAATCCTGTTTAGCCCGGTGCTGCCTATCCCCGATCCTGGTTTTGGTGTCACGGTCGGCGGCTACCTGACGGATCAGATTTACGCGTTAGGGGTGGTCAGCGATGCCAATGGGTCTCTCACAGACATTGAGTGGTTTTCCGGGGGTAGCGAATTCTACAAATACGCCGAGATCGGCTGGACGCCCGAAAAATCAAAACGATTTCTGACAAACGTTCATCTGGGGATGTTTCACACGGATGCGCGCCAACAAGTTGGCGTACCGGAAACATATGGAGCCACACTTTCTGCCAACCATACATTCGACAACCAACTGATGATCTTCGGACGGCTGGGATGGTCCAATGGCGGCGGTGCGTTGGCCAGGCGTGCAGTCAACGCAGGCTTGATGTGGCGACCTGGCACCTATGATGATCTCCTTGGCATAGCGGCCACTGTTGCCGACCTGACGACACCAGGATTGCCCAATCAAACGACACTTGAAGCTTTCTACCGTTTGGACTTGGCCGACAATCTGGCACTGACGGCAGACGTGCAATACCTGAAAAATCCCGGATCAAACTCGAACGACCCGCTGGTCTTGGGACTGAGACTGAGGGTCAATCTTTGATGAATGCCGGGTAGCAGTTTCCGTTCGGGCTTCCTTTTGGCCGGAACGGGCGGGGGCGGCAAGTGAGTGGGTCGCCCCCAACTATTTGGATGGCAGACCTTTTCGGTCTCCTTATGATCTCTTCAGTCTTTATGTGGGAGCTTTAGTGTCATGACGCGATACATCTACGGTTTGGTTATTTTGCTCTTTGCTGCGGCGGTTTCGACGTCAAACGCTGTTCCAGCGTACGCACAGAACGCGGCGAGTGAACAGGAACCTGCCGAGGTACAGCAAGAAGATCTCTTAACTCAGGTTGCCGACAAATCAATTTCTGCCGGTGACCTGGAGATACTGCTTGTTCCGCTGACGACTGATGAGCTTTCAGAAATTGCTGTTGCCTGGCAAGACCATGTTCGCAACCAACTTGAAGAAATTGCCCGTATCAATCTTAGCCTTCAGGACGGAAACGAAGCGCAAGAAGATGACCTGAGATCACAGCTTTCTTTGATAAACGACACTGGCACTGTAATTTTGGATAATTACACACTGGTCTTGAACGAATGGGCCCTAAAGGGTGCCGCCGAAGAAGACCTGAAACCGCACACCGATTATCTTTTAGCGCTCAAAACTGGCGTGCTTAAAACAACGGATTTACAGACGTTATTTCACAACGCTCTCCAATGGTTGGTTTCCTGGGAGGGAGGCGCTGGTCTTCTATTGGCTGGGTTGGGTGTTTTGGCTGCTGTTTGGGTTATGATGTTTGTAGCCAAAATGGTGCGTCGTTTAACTGAGCGCGGTCTTGAAAAAATACCAACAATATCGCGGATGCTTAAGAAATTCATTGCGACCGCAGTGTTTTGGGCGGTCTTTATTCTCGGCATTCTGGTTGTACTTGCCTTGTTCGGTGTGAACGTCACTCCTTTGTTTGCAATATTTGGTGGTTTGTCTTTCATTCTTGGCTTTGCGCTTCAGGAAACGCTAGGCAATCTCGCCAGCGGTCTGATGATCATGGTTTTGAAGCCATTCGATACCGGAGACTATATTCAGGTTGGCGGGTCATCTGGTTTTGTTGACGACATGTCGGTCGTTTCGACAAAAATCCGAACCTTCGACAACCAGATCATCATTGTGCCGAATAGTAAGATCTGGGGTGACGTAATCACAAATGTCAGCGCATCTGATGAGCGTCGCGTCGATCTGGTTTTTGGGATCGCGTATTCAGACAACGCTGCTCACGCAATCGATGTTCTGAAGGAATTGGTCGCAAGACATGAACTATGCCTGAAGTCGCCTGATCCAGAAATATTTGTTGGTGAACTTGGCGACAATTCAGTCAATATCTTTTGTCGACCGTGGTCCAAGTCTGACGACTATTGGACTGTCTATTGGGACCTCACAGGACAAGCCAAGGAGCGGTTTGACCAAGAGGGAATATCAATACCGTTCCCGCAGCGCGATGTTCACCTGATCCCAGTGGAAGGAGTAAAGACATGAGAGCATTAGTAATATTGATGATGTCCTTTCTGCTTCTTTGCAGTGTAGCCTCGGCTCAGTCAGAAGAAGTTTTGCTGCCACAGCAGGAGCGAGAAGATCCCGAATTCATAGCACCGGTCATTGTCGACGGGGATGAGCTTTTTGTCGTCCGCGGATCCAGCGCATTGCCCGCAACGGACAGGGCCGCAAAGATTGAAGAAAGAATTGCTCAAGTTGCTGATAGATCAGAGAGCAAAACGGTCGACATCCAAATCTCCCGGGCTGAATTTGGACAACTCGTACGCGTCGACGGCCATATGGTCACTATTACCACTCAGGCTGATGCCGACCACGAACAGATGGACATTGAAGTTCTGGCCGGGCTGCAAGCAGAGGCCATCGAAAATGCCATTTTAAAGTACCGGGAAGCGCGATCCAGCGAAGGCCGCGTTGACAGCGCCTTGGCCGCTGTTGCTTGGACGGCGTTGTTTGCACTGGTGTCATACTTCTTCTTTGCCAAACGGAAGAAGTTTCTGGGCTACGTCAGAAACAACTTGGAAAAGAGAGCGGAAAGCGTCGAGGAAGCTACAAAGTCAATCCTACGAAGCAGGGCAATCGCGTCTATCATCGTTTATTCAATTCATGCTTTGATGTGGGTGCTGTTTCTGTTTTTTCTCTATTACTACCTGTCCTTGGTTTTGCTGTCTTTCGCGGAAACCCAGGCCATCGCTCAAGTTCTTCTAAAGTACGTCAGTGAGCCATTGATAAATGTTGTGCTGGCTGTCGTTGGTTACATCCCAAATCTGATCATGCTGGTAATTATTGCAGCCTTATGTCGATTTGCGATCCGCGGCCTCGATCTGTTCTTTGACAACCTGGAGAACGGTGCGTTCGAAATCAAAGATTTTGAGGCTCACTGGATCGCGCCGACGAACATGCTGTTCAGGGCTTTAGTCATCGTAATCGCACTGGTGTTCGCTTACCCATACATTCCGGGCTCAGGTTCCCGGGCGTTTCAGGGCCTGACAATTCTTGCCGGTATCATGGTCTCGTTAGGATCCAATACAGTTGTATCAAACATGATGGCAGGTCTGTTTGTCATCTATCGGCGCAGCACGAATGTTGGTGATCGAATAATGGTCGGAGACAAGATAGGGGACGTAACCGAAATCAAGCTTATGGAAACACTTATCAAATCCATCAAAAACGAAATGATCAGTATTCCAAACGCTCAGTTGTTGAACTCAGAGGTCGTGAATTATTCGCGCAAAGTCGATGGTCGAGGCCTTCTCGTGCACACGACGGTCGGGATCGGGTACGAGGAGCCGCCAAAAAAAATCACGGCAATGTTGATAGAGGCGGCTCATCGCACACAGAGTTTGAAGAAAAACCCGGAGCCCTTTGTACTTTGGACACAGTTGGCTGACTATGCCATCAATTACGAAATTAACGCATACACATCTCGAGGATCGAGTTTGCCTAAGATTCTGTCTGATCTACACCAAAACATCGTGGAAGTGTTCAACGAGAACGGTACGCAAATTATGACACCGTCCTACATGGCCGACCCGCCAAGTCCTAAGATTCCCACTGAGGAATGGGATGGAAAGCTTGCTCATATAGCGGAGTAAAAGAATACCAAGTCCACTCTGGGTCTACTAAACCCCGCCCTTGCAGGTTGTCGGATTAGTTTGATTGATCCAGAGCAATGGGTAGGATTAATGCAATAGTTTTCAGAACGTTTTGGGGTTCCAGATGATCAATTGGACATTTACCGCAATAGTAACGCTTCTCGCGAGTGGCGCTCTTGCCGCTGGTATGGAGCGGTGGGGTGAGTCTGGCGACTGGACAATTTTGATCGACCTCGAGAAAGGAAACGGCTGCCTCGCGTGGAAGCCCTTCGAAGACGACATGACAGTTGAAATTGGTGTCGCACCCAATCAGGCTGGCGGTTTCTTTGCCGCCTACAATCCGGCCTGGGTTCAGATTGAGGACGGATCAACCGGTATCGTGAACTTCGATTTCGGTGACGCAAAGTTTGAAGGCGAAGCCGTAGGTGTTTTTAAAAATGGCGTCCCCGGGGGTTACGCCTTTTTCGACAACCCCGCGTTTGTAACCGAATTCGGCAAGCGCCAAAGCGTCACGATAATTGGTGAAAGTGGAACCGAAGTAGAACTTGATCTGAGTGGGTCTTCGAAAGCCATCGAGGCCGTTTTGGCATGTCAGGCAGAACAGCCTGAACCACTCAAGAACTAGGTCGTGACCGACTATTGAAGCTGATTCATGTCTGGCACGCACGGTTGCCTGTCTGCTGGCATCGCATCAGCACCTTCCGGAGCCTTGTTTCTGGATCCACCGACATCCAACTTGAACTTCGGTGACGAAAGTTGACCGGTCACATCAAACGGCCACGCGCTACGGGATAACGGTTTGCCAACTCGACGAGGTTCTGCCCTGATCGCAATAATATCTTTGACCCAATCCACTTGGCCCTTGGCCACCAATTGAACAGAACCCGTTTCAACCACGATGGAGTCTGAGCTTACCCGGCCGGCTTCGATTTTAATTGGTGCCACAACGCATGTTATGTCCGTGTAACCTTGACGGAGTTCCTCTGAAAACAGCCATGGGAAAATACCAAGCCCTGCCAACTCCAGAAGGCTGGTGCTGACATAGCCTTGTGACATCGATAAAGAAGCAGTGCCGCGCATGGAATTCACAAACGCATTGCCAGACGCGGTACTGCCTGAAACGTTGAACTCACCACTCAATCGCCCATATGCATCTATCCCGATACCCAGTTCATCGAGAATCTCTCCGAATTCCCATCCTGAGGTTGACCCCGACAAGGAGAGCCAATCAGGTGAGTCAATCAGATCCATCACTGCCCGTAGGCTGAAGTTTCCACCGCCATAAGCCATCTGGAGCGGGCCAAAATCTACGGTCCCTTCTTTTGCAGACAATTGGCTGGAAACAGAAGTTACGCCTTGTTGGCCAACAATCTCCTTAAAGTCGATCTGTACCTGAACGTCAGCCTCTCTCAGTACGCGCTGCACATCCAGAAGATCGGCTGGCTTTCCTTTCTCCTTTGGTAAAACCAGGGGCTGTACGTTGGTTTCCTTCGGTAGAACCAAGGGCTGTACGTCGGTTTCAGGATCTTTTGAAGCGTCGCCTACCAAGCTTTTAAGCTGGTCCAGCGTAGCGGTCAGGTTTTTTAGATCGTTTAAATCGAGCCTTTTACTCGCAACGTTTCCGCGAATTACAGAAGCGCCCTCGGGAAATTTTGCATCCAAAGCGGCCAGAAGGTGTGACGAACCGGCTTCAAACTCGATTGAGGCAGTGAAGTCCTCGCCCTGCTTCGACGTCACTGCATCGACGGCAAGTGCGCCAATCTCGACAGGTTGCAATTTAAGCGCAGTCAGAAAACTAGCTTCGTCGCTGACATCCAGTTCCACGTCAAAATCAAGGCCTGACAGCCCTTTCAATTCGCTGACCGATAGCGCGAGGTCAAGCGCCCAAATATCTGTGCCATAGGTGGTTGCATTAAACCTGTTGAGCGAAACAGGCCCTCCTTCATTGGACAAGCTGAAGTCGGCATTTATGCCACCGAGCTGATCGACAAAATCTTCATCCATATTTGGCAAAATCAATTTGGCCGGCCCGTTGAGTATGCCTTCGAAAGTCACGTCCTGAAGCTGAAGCAGGTCGAGAATTTCGCCGTCGGCCTTTAGAATTGGGTCCTCAATGGGTCCAGCCTGTAAGGCGATGCCCAGCATCGCAAGCCGACCATCGGGCATGCGGCGAATGCGTTCGATAGAGGCTGGCCCGATCACGTCCAGGCCTTGATCAAATGCGTTAGTTTGGAACAGAAGTTTCTCGAACTCGAAAGACGCAAGTGATCCTACCATGTGCATTTCAAAGGCTGTGAACTTCAGCTCCTGGAAACTCTTTGCTGCGTTCGGCGGCTGCCCCTCAGGATAAAGCCGCGCGTCGAATAGCAGATCAACGCCCCGAGCTGTGTAGAGGTCTTCTATCGATCCTTCTGCTGTAAGTTGCTGTCCGTCCTCAAGGTTTACGGTGGTCGTAAAGGTCTCGATTTTCAGAGCATCCTGAGAAACAAGCTCTGCTTGCAACTGGCCATTCCCTTCCAGAACTCGCTCCAGCCCAATGACTTCAAGAAAGTCACCGAATTCACCAGTGTCCATCTGCAAGACAGCACGATAGCCACCTCCCTCGCTTTCCGAAAAAGGTTCGCCGTCGTAGCTTACCGTCATTTCGCCAAAATTGGCGCGCGTCGCAAACGGCGCACTATGAGGATAGTCACCCTCGATTTCGAAACTTTGGCCGTTGACGGAGCCTGTCCCCGAGACCTTTGTTCTTTGCCCTTTGTCTACCTGTTCCAGAGCGAGAGACTGGAGGTCAAACACGAACGAAAAGCCAGAGGATTGATCATCAATGTTCAACCCAATGGATGTGAAAGTTACATTCTTGTCGCTCAGGAATGAGAGGATTCCACTACCTTCTGGGTCGCCCTCATTGGATCCGCCGGTCTCAGCTATAGCCTCTTGATTGTCCTCTTCCGTGGCGTTTTCGGGTTCAGGTTTTGGCGTCGGTCGGCCTTTTCGCCAACTTGTAGTGCCGTCAGCAGCTGTAAGGAAATTCGCCTGGAGACCGTCAACGACGAGGTTGTCAAAGTGCAGACGTCGATTGGCCAAAGCAGCAACATCCACTTCCAGTTCCAGAAGGTTCAATTCTGCAAGAGATGTTTCCGGCATAGTTTGGCTCGGGATAACCACACCACCGACGTAAATGTGGGTAATGCGTCCAAGCGCGACACTTACATCGTCATTAACCACAATCGGCTGTCCGATTTGTTCAGAAAGGACTTTTTCGACCAGGTCACGTCGCATCTCCGAGAATAGCGGCGCAGCAAGTAGCAACCAAACAAATCCGATTGTTGCAAACACAAGTAGTACGACAATCCCAATTGATCTAAGAAGCCAAGTCCTCATGCATCCCCCTGTCGTCGCCTACGCCGTTTGGTCTATCTGCAATTCGGCGTTCGCCAATCTGCTGGACTAGATGGGCACATAATTCGGTTCGCGCGCGCCGCGCATTTAGTGCTCATCGGTCCAAAGCCGCCAGGATACGAGCATCCCGCTCGTATGGGTCCTCGCGGAAATGAACGACCCCGTCTTCGACCCACGCTGTCCAGTATGTTAAAAGAACCGGCATTGGCTCAGGTAGATCAACGCGCGTTGTCTTTCCGCTATCCAAAATGGACTGCATCTTCTGTCGGCTCCAATCTGGCTCTCCCTCCATCAGAAGGCTCGCGAACTCGAACGGATACTCAAGGCGAACGCAGCCGGAACTGAGATTTCTCTCGTTTCGGTCAAAAAGGGTTTTGTCGTTTGTGTCGTGCAAGTATACAGCGTATTTGTTTGGAAACATGAACTTAACCAAACCCAGCGCATTGTCTGGGCCCGGTTGCTGAACCAGGGTCACGCCGGGGTTCTTCGCCCCCCAGTTTACAGCGTTTGCGGGGATTGTCTGGCCATCCTTGTTCCGAACGACATAATTGTTGCGTGTCAGATAGGCTGGATCCTTGCGGATGCGCGAAAGTTTGTCCTTACGAAAAATCGAGGCGGGAACGGTCCAGGTGGGATTGAATTCCATGTACTCAATTTCATCTCGAAACACCGGGGTCTTTCGATAGGCTGACCCTGTGATTGATCTAGTGGTCCAAAGCGTGCCATCCGATGTAACCAAATATGTGCGGGCTCCTGCAATGTTCACCAGCACGAATTCGTCGTCGACTTCCCGCATAAGCCAGCGGCCGCGTTCCAAGCTGAGACGCAACTTGTTTATGCGATCTTCCACCGGTTTGTTTAGCGATGCGAACGTCTTACCGCCAATGACCCCATCGGCTTCTAATCCATGCCGACTCTGAAAGGATTTGACTATTTTCACCAAGCTATCGTCGTAAACCCAAGCTGGGTTTGTGCCGTTTTCGCCATCTTCAGAAGAACCGCTTGTTTCAACGTAGCCTTCTGCCGCCAGCCTTTCGCGCAGCTTAGCGACGGCAGGGTCCACCATCTCTGGTTTAAGAACGGTTTCATCCGGAACATTGGTCCAACCGCCCTGTAAAGCAATGGCCCTATACTTACTCAGTGCTTCGACAAGCATCACGTACTGCGCATTGTCGATATCAATACGTGCGATTAACGCGCTAAAACCTTCACCTTTAAGAAACTGATTCAGGGCAACGGCTGGGTCTTGTTGAATTACCGGTTTTGAGAAGTTCCAATCGTCGTCCAGTGCATTTGGGTCTACTTTTCCAAACACCAAATGATGGACCAGTTTCACCGCAGCGTCCGTTGCCAGAATATCGAACAAAGCTTGATTAGAAACATCGCCAGTTTGGGCGGCCTTAAATGCGGTTTGAAGCTCCGCTAAGTCAAAATCTTCCGGTCTGAAGCCCTGTTCTATTGCACTATCCAACTCATCAAAGAGTTCGTCTGACAATTCATCGCGTGTCCACGCAGGAGTGAAGTCCCTCTCTTCGTAAAAACGCGGCACTAGGATTTCAGCATCCAAGCTCTTGCTGTCAGGTAGCGTGCTACTCACTTCCAACTCGGCACCGAGTAGAGCAGCAATCTGCTCTGAGATCTCGTTTGCGACGCTTGGGTTGGGGAATATTGTTACCAATGCAGTTAGCGAAATCGCGACTAACGACTTAACGTGACCCACCAATACCTCCTGCGGCTTCGCGCTATATGCTGTCTCTATGTGGAAGGATACTCATACATAATGTATAATCAAATCGTAATTTATGATTTTAGTATGGCCATTTGATTGGAGGGCTCGAGAGCCGTGTGTATATGCAGGGGATCGGCGCTGAACGTCCAAACGATCCTGTGGACGAGGCGGCCCTGTTGAATCTACTGTCATTGCAGTATCGACGGAGTTGGGCGGGTTATGGCGACATTTGTATTGGTCCATGGAGCGTGGCAAGGGGGATGGTGCTGGGCTCGCGTAGCCGCGCTTCTGCGCAGGGAGGGCCACGACGTTTTTACCCCTACACTGACAGGTCTGGGCGAGCGTGCTCATCTCGAGAGTGACGAAACCGATCTGGCCATGCATATCGAGGATGTCCTGGGGGTGATCACGTGCGAAGAACTCTCTGACATTGTTTTGTGCGGTCATAGCTATGGCGGCATGGTTGTCACCGGAGTCGCAAATAGAGCGCCCGACCACATTCGCTCACTTGTGTACCTCGATGCGCTCGTGCCGGGCGATGGGCAGGCCGCCTTGGATGTGTTGCCTGCGGATATCGCGGCAGGGCTTCGTGATAGTGCCGTCGATGGCAAAGTCGCGCCGGGCCCAGCGGAGGCTTTTTCGGTGAATGGAGCAGACTGTGCGTGGGTAGACCGCCGAAATGTCGCGCAACCACTCAAGACATTTGAGCAACCGATTCAACTGGTGAGCGGCGGAACCAAGGTGTTAAAGCGAACCTACATCTATGCCACTGGCTGGGTCCCAGGGCTTGGCCAACCGTTTTTTGAGCGATACCAGCATCAGTCGGGGTGGACAGCGGTTTCGGTGCCATTCGGGCACTACGTGATGATCGATAGGCCTGACGACTTGGCCCGAATGCTAATGTCCGCGATTTGAATTTGGCCGCCGGATCCTGCACGAGCGCGCGGACAGCGAAATCGCCCGCATAGGAATAGTTATTGCTTCTATCCCGATTGTCCTACTTCAATCAGCGCTTCGGGCGAGATGCGCCGTAGCTCCGCAAGTGAATCCGCGTCTCGACTGATCAGCTGGCATTGATCTCAAACCGAAGCTTCAGCTTCAATGGCAGGCAACCGATCTCGGCGCCGTCACTTTCGGATGCTCGATAATGAGTATGCGGTACTAGCTAGGAAAATAAGATCGGCTCAGACAAGGCGCTCGACGTTATCTTGGCCAACAAGTCTCTCACAATTGCCTTAGAACTGTTTCCCACTGACTAGGGTTGAATTTTTTCGACCAGAGTGCACTCTTGATTGTGGATGAGCGTCTAAAGTCGATTGAGCTGAGAGAGGACTACTATAAATTGAACGAATTCTACGCACCGCGCAAACTTATGGGCAAAAAATGCAAACTTATGCGCAAATCTCGCGCAAGGTTATGGGCGTAGAATCCGTAATTTTCTGAATGTAATCAGTGTTGGGCGCGCAACGATATGCGCGCGCCTACAGATTTTTGTAGGTGCGCCCAAAGCTTTGCATTTCGCCTAAAGATTTGCATCTTTGGCCCAAAACATTGGGCGCAAAAGCCACGCACAGAATTTAGAATTCAAAGCTAATTGCGCACAGCGCAAATTTTGGTTGGTCCCATACCATAGACGTGGCCTCCGTGAAGCTTGAAGTTTGCCGCTTCCAACCCAAAGTGGACAAGAATGATCTACGTCAAGAGCGGAATGCGGACTTCCGCCGTAGTTTTCTCAGATGGCGGCTGTAGGCTACAAGATAAGCGGGTGCTATTGCTTAAGGTCAGCGATGCCCAGGAATCCGGACTTTGCAAAATTTAGCGGACGGCCCAATTCGGACGTGGCCCGATGGGCGTCGTTGCTGCGGTGCAGCCCGCCAAGCCAGCCATTCGCCGCGAGCGCAACGCTAGAAACTAATTCGACGCGAGCACATGACCTTGCCGAAACCACCTGCCAAGAGGCCGGAGATTGTTCCATTGTCGATTTCCAGATCGACTTTTATCAGGCTCGGACTCGCCGGGTTCATAAACACCCCTTGTTCGATTTGAAATGACCGTTGAGATGATACGACAAAGTCGTGCAATACACATGCTAAGGGCCCCGCAGCCATCCCCGTCGCGGCTTCTTCCTCAATCGCGTATCGGGGCGCAAACATGCGGGTTGTAGCGTCTCGGTCGGTCGCCGATGGGTCTCTTGTGAAGACGTAGTAGCCGATCAAATCCAGTCGTTCGCTGATTTGCGTGATTTTGGCAAAATCTGGTTTCACATTGGCAAGACCATCGGCATCAGCGAGGCCGATGACAATGAAACTGTTACCGGTATTGACTAAAACCGGTGGTATTTCCTGATCAAGATGATGTCTGTTGATCCCAAGGGAGTTCAGTACATCGTCGATGCTTACACCTTTTTCCACCCATTCCTCTGGTATCGCGTATTTTGGGGACAGCTGTTCCATATAGGCGGCACCCTCTTTCATTAGTATGCGCCTTGGCCCATCAACTGTCTCCTTCGAGGTGTTGGGATTGGGAATCCGGCCCAGCGCGTCAAGGTGAGAGAAGGCGGCAATTGTTGCATGACCGCAATGAGCGATGCGCCTGTTCGGTGTGAAGAAATCCAGTTTGAAGCCCTCTGTCTTGGACTGCGACACAAAGGCCGTTTCGGACAATCCAACCCTTGCCGCGACGGTTTGCATATCCTGTTCGCCCAATTCATCAGCATCCAGGACGACGCCTGCGGGATTTCCACCGGCGCCACTGTCGACAAAGCCGTGTACGATTTCAACCGTTACCTGTCTGACAGTATTTGCTTGCGTATTCATTGGTTTTCTCCATGCGTCGGCCGCACCTTTGAGCATGGTGCGGCCAGTTTTACGTCAGTTGCTGGCGGCGGTGATGCGGTTCAGAAAGGCGGTCATTTGCGCCGCAATCTCGGGCCCATATTCTTCCAGCGCGAAGTGACCCGTATCGAGCAGATGAAACTCGAGATCATTCAGATCGCGTTCATAGGGATAGGCGCCTTCGACCGGAAAGATGTGATCATTCTTACCCCACATCAGTAGCGCCGGGGGTTGATGCTTCCGAAACAGCGCTTGCCATTTTGGGTACTCGGCAACATTGGTGCCGTAGTCTAGGAAGAGTTCAAGTTGCACCTCTTGATTACCTTCGCGGTCGAGCAGGTATTGGACATGCCAATAATTGTCGGGACTGATCAGTTCCGGTTTTTTAACGCCGTGGGTGAACTGCCATTTGGTTGCATCCAGAGTGAGGAATCCACGAAGCTGGTCGCCGTTCTCTTGCGATGGCTCGGCCCAATAGGCTTTGATTGGATCCCAGAACTCGCGCAGCCCTTCCTCGTAAGCATTCCCGTTTTGAATGATGAAGCCGGTTACCCGCTCGGGCTGTTCCGCAAACATTCGGAAACCAACCGGGGCACCATAGTCCATCAAATAGACCGAGTACTGTTCGACTCCCTTCCGGTCGAGCAGCGATGTCATCATTTCGGAGATATTCGCGAAGGAATACTCGAAGCCTTCGGCCTTTGGCATCTCCGACGCTCCAAATCCGGGAAAATCGGGTGCGATCACGTGGTAGTGCTTGGCCAGTTCAGGGATAAGGTTGCGGAACATATGTGATGAGGTCGGAAAGCCGTGAAGCAGCAGGACAGTAGGTCTGTTTGGATCTCCTGCTTCACGATAGGCGATAGCGATGTCGCCGATTTCTTCCGTGCGGAAGCTGACAGCCTGCGTAGCTTCAATTCCAGTCTCTGCGGCGATTGCTGGCGCCGGTGTAAATGGCGCAGCAATGGAAAGTGCGAGAATGCTGGCGCTCAGGACGGATTTCAGATTGCGCGACATGGATGTTTCCTTTCTTCAGGTTACGGCGTGCGTGCTTGAACGCGCGGGGCTTGATATCGGTCAGTTTTGCTGACCCAGTGCCTCTTCGAGCCTTGCGTTTCGAGCTTTCAGTGCTTCCAACTCAGTGCGAAGCGGGACGAGGTAATCTTCAAATTCTTCAAGGGTCAGGCGTTGGGGGATGTGCTGCGGGCAGTTCCAGTCCATCGCCTCAAGCTTGATCACAATCGCCCGCTCAGGATGAGCGCGATAGCCCGGCTCACTCAGGCGTTGCATCAGCGCCGGATCGGCATTGGCATCAATGAGTTTCGCCCGACCCCAGATCTTGAGGCGCCGCTGATTGGGATAATCCATCAGGATCAGCGAGATTCGGTCATTGCCCAGCAGATTCCCAGTGCTGAGATATTGCCGGTTGCCGCGGAAATCGGCGTAGGCAAGTGTCCGTTCATCCAACACTTTCAGAAAACCCGCTGGTCCACCGCGAAATTGTACATAGGGCCAGCCGGTTTCCGAGACTGTTGCCTGATAGAAGCCGTCTCTTTGCCCGATGAACCTGGCCTCGACCGGGCTGATTGAGTCCTCCTGACGCGTGCCGTCCAGAAACTTCGCGTAGCCGTTAGCTGACCCGTTTTTGGCCTGCGTTTCGCGAACGGAGGACGTGAAGCTGATCTCTGCAAAGGGTCGTGCCATTGAATTCTCCATCTCGGCCTGGGCGATGCCCTGGGACTGAGGTGAAGTTAGTTGGAGCTTTCAAGTTGCGGAATTTGGATACTTGGCAATATATTATTCAAAAATATGGAATAATATCTTGGACAGATTTCACGCGTTAAAAGTCTTTGTGAAGGTCGCCGAACTAAAAGGTTTCGCTGCTGCGGCCCGCGACCTCAACATGTCACCACCGACAGTGACCCGAATGGTTTCTATGCTTGAGGACAGCCTCGGGCTACGTCTTTTTGTACGCACAACGCGCTCAGTGATGCTGACTGATAGCGGGCAAAGGTTTTTTGAGGATGCCAGACGTATTCTGGCTGACCTTGAAGAGGCCGAGCGCGCCGCTGTCGGTTCCTATGCCGAACCGACCGGGGAAATTAGTGTTACTGCATCAGTCCTGTTTGGCCGTATGTTCGTCACTCCAATTTTGGGCGAATTTCTGGATCTGTATCCAAAGCTCTCAGCGCGCACGCTCTATGTGGACCGAGTGGTCAATCTGATTGATGAGGGTCTCGACGTCGGGATCAGAATTGGCAACCTCGCTGATTCCAGTTTGATGGCTGTCAGGTGTGGTACGGTGAGGCAGGTCGCGTTTGCTTCCTGTAAATATCTTGACCAATATGGCGAACCAGATACGCCCGATGATTTATCCTGCCATGCAATCATTAATTCAACTGCCTTGAATGCATCGGCCCAATGGCATTTTCAACGGGGCAGAAAGACTGTCACCAAACGCATGAGCCCACGCATCAGCATGAACACAAATGACGCTGTGATCGAGTTGGCCTTGCAAGGTCATGGTGTCGGGCGGCTTCTGTCCTATCAAGTCGCACCCTACATTGCAGATGGGCGGCTCAAGACTGTTCTAAAGTCGTATGAACCACCCGAAGTCCCCATCCATCTTGTGCATCAAGAGGGACGAACCGTGTCTGCGAAGGTGCGCACCTTTGTTGACTTTGCTGTCGGACGTCTAAAATCAGATCCCCTTCTTGTCGGGAATCAAACACAGGTCCAAAAGCAAGATTAACAAATGGGCGGGCGTCGCGCTATTCAGCCACTGCCGCGACCGAGGCGATCCATGCATTTGGCACAAAGGCATCATCCAACGCGGTTTCCGCCACATGGTTCGTATAGTTCGACAGGGTTTTCAACGCTGTGCCGAGGATGACTTCCAGCATAGATCGGCGTGTGTAACCAGCCGTCAGAAACGCTTCGACCTGTGCGTCGCTGGGCCAGCCTCGGCTTTCGTTGATCACGATGGCGAATTTGCGCAGTGCTTCCAATTTGGGGTCGGCGATAGGG
Organism: Ruegeria sp. YTSC003; assembly: GCF_059609785.1. NCBI lineage: Bacteria > Pseudomonadati > Pseudomonadota > Alphaproteobacteria > Rhodobacterales > Roseobacteraceae > Ruegeria > Ruegeria sp. YTSC003. The sequence continues at coordinate 30,704 of NZ_JBXWMK010000019.1, forward strand.
CTGCCATCGCGTAACGCTGCGATCACGTCTTCGGGGACACCGGCCATCTGTGAAAGAGTGGTATGGGCGGCCATGCAGTACTTGCACCCGTTCAACCGGTTGTTAGTCATAAGGATGATCTGGCGCTCAGTCTCTGACAGGCTGGTCTTTCCAAAGATGCTGGAAAGTGTCGTATAGCCTTCCAAAATTGCGGGCGCTTCGGCCATGGCCGCATAAAGGTTGGGTACAAAACCATATCCTTTCAGCGATGCTTCCAGAATTGGTTTCGCGGCATCAGGGGCTGAGGCGATTGTATATGTCTCAAAATCAGTCATGTCTGGTTTCCTTTGGGAAGAGTTTTCGACACACGCGAATTGTCATTGCGGACAGGGTGTCTTGGAGAAATGCCGGCCTTTTGGGGAGGGGAGAGGCAGCGGTGGCTCCGACCGGCAAAAGCCACCAAATTCCTCGATCAAAGGCTGCCGACAGGCGTGTGGTGGATGTCTGCCCACTTGGCATGGGCGCCTTGGATCACGGTCTCTTTGTCCTCAAGGTACTTCTTGAAGATTTCCTCATTCACAAAGAGATAGAGCTTGTCGTCCACGATATCGGCATACCGAACATCGCCATCAAGCTTCTTGCCTACATAGACGCCAAAGGCGCAGAATCCGCCGAATTGAGGCAGATGTGCCGTCGGATCCGCCTCGAATGTGGCTTTCGCTGCCTGCGACGCAAAATAGTAGTCCACTCCATCATGGGCCGATGTAAAAGTGGCGTTGCCCATTTCGGGTTTTTCGGCTTCAAACATCGATACAGGATCGACGCCATGCATGCCGAGGGGCTGCCCGGTCAAGGTAAGACTGTTCGAAACGTTGTATTCATCGTCAGCCAATGCCGCCGCCGCCAGGGCGAGAGTCAACGCTGTTGTAAGCGCGGGAAATGTAAAGATGCGTGTCATGATATGTCCTTTCAGGATGTCAGGATCAAATTTGAAGATCGAATTGTGTCAGGCCGATTGGCCAATGCGCTCAACCGCGTCGTCGGTCCACCAGACGCCGTTGGCGACCATACGGAAGTTGATGATGGCGGCGAGATACCCGTCACCTTCAGGCACCTTAGCCCCGGCTGTGGCATCGCGAACGACAGCGACTTCGTAGCCTAGCTCCAGCAGCTCGTAGAGATGCGCCTGCGTACAAAGGTTCGCCGACATCCCCGCGAGGATAACCTTGTCGATCTTGCGTTTACGCAATTGCAGGTTCAGGTCATTCTGAGCAGGGCTGTAAACCTTGTGTGGCGAGCAAATGATGGTTTCGCCATCCTCGATGTACTTCTTGTATTGCGGCATCCAGTCGGCACCTGAGCCCTCGAAGTTGTCCAAATTGAGCGGTCCCAGGCGGTCAAACATGCCGATGCTGTGCATCGTGGCTTCCAGAGTGCCCTCGAACTCCCACTTGTGGTCATGTGGGTAGTAATAGTGGGGCGAGATGAAGACCGGCATCCCCGCAGCCTTGGCGGCAATGAAAAGCCGTTCGATATTGTCGACCGTGCCCTGTTCGGTCACGCTTTCGCCAACGACACCCCACGTCACACCGTCCTCTGACAAAAAATCAATCTGGGGGTCGGTCACCACAAGCGCAGTACGCCCCGGCTCGATGGTCATGTCGATTTGGGGAAGGCCTGGATTTTCCGGGTCAGCATAGTAGGCGCGTGCTTCGTCGGTCGCGGCATGGGCCTGCCCGCCAGCCACTATTGTTGTACCTGCCGCGGCCGCACCGGCGGCTTGTTGCAAGAGTCGCCGGCGCGCCATATCAACGTGTTCGGGCGTGACGTCGCAAGCGCAGCTTGCTCCATGTTTGTGGTCATGATTGCTCATTGCAAATTTCCTTTGTCTGAGAGGGGCAAATGGGTTTGCTTTACTCGGCAGCGCCCCAGGTGGATCTGACAAAGAAGAAGTTATGCACCACATCGATTGAGGTATCGGCCCGCCCTGCCAAGGTTTTGGCCGAACCTGCCATGTGGTCTTGAGGTGTGTGCCTAGTCGGAGGTCGCTTGCTGCCTGAATCGTGCCGGAGCCTGGCCAACCCAGCGCTTGAAGGCGCGGCTGAACGTGCTCTGTTCCGAAAACCCGGTCATAAAGGCGATCTCGGCTATGGAAGCCTTACCGTCACGGAGCAGGTCACGAGCAAGTGCAACTTGCGCCTGACCAAGAACGTCGCGATAGGTCAGCCCTTCTTCGGCCAACCTGCGGTAAAGCGTGCGCTCGCTCATTCCCATCTCTTGTGCGACATGCGCTGCTTGCGGCGCGCCGTTACTCAAGGCCGGTGTAAGCCGGTGGACAATTGCTTGGCTCAGTGAGGTGTCGTCATCGCGAGAGTTGAACTCCTCATCCAGGTGCTTCGTCATGAAATCTGACAAGCCCGGATCGCCAAGACGATTTTCGCTTTCCAGCATAGCAGGGCGCATAGCAATGGCGTTGTGGGCGCTCCCAAATCGAACCGGGCACCCGAAATATTCGGCGTAACGCTCTGGTTCTTGTCTGCATGGATGCTGAAACGTGACATATGCAAGCGACAACCCATCACCCACAAACCGATGCATGTTCCTCGCAAAGGCCGCAAGCGCGCATTCGTTGCGCAGCTCCAAGGCAGCGCGATGTGATGTTTGTCCCTCAAAAATCCAAAGGACCGGATCGCCGGTTTCATCAAGTCTGTAAACTGCGGTGTCCGTTACGAGACGAAAATAACGCTCGATCCGTTGCAAAGATTGCCGCAAGGTCGGAGCTGTCTTTACGGCTAGGCCAAGGACGCCGAGATCATCGGTTGCAATCGCGTTCGCATAGGCCTCAACCAACGCGGCCTCGTCCGCTTGTTGCGCACGAATCCAATCGATCAGATCGAAATACGCATCATCCGCCAATTGGCCGTCTTGAGCTTCTGGTAGACGCAGCACGACAGCGCCATTCGAAATCAGGGCGCCATCGTCGTTTAGCGTCATCCCGGCGGCGTTGGCCATCGCGCGGGCGAATGCGTAAGTTACACTTGCCATACAGTGAGATTAGCACTGGAAAGCTCTTTCACGCCAGATCGTCCAACCCTGTGATAGGTATAATAAATAGAGACAGCTTCGATCTTCGGGCGCTTGAGGATAAATGCGCCAAACTGATAACACTCGTCATCAGGTTTTCTGAACGGTATCGTCCGAAAGCGTGCGGAAGCATGCAGCCATAGAGGTCATGGTAGATGGGCGAAATTTTCATATCTGTGCTGCTGCCGCTCGCAGTTGTTGTCATCATGTTCTGCCTTGGCCTCGGACTCACAGCGGCTGACTTTCAACGTATCGGACGACGTCCACGGGCCTTTTGCGTCGGCGCTCTCAACCAGATCATTTTGCTGCCTTGCATCGCTTTGATGGTGACTTTTATCTTTGGGATTTCCGCTGAGGCAGCCGTTGGCATCATGATTTTAGCGGCCTGTCCGGGCGGGGCGATCAGTAACATCGTGACCAAGCTTTCGAATTGGGATGTCGCTTTGTCCGTTACTCTTACAGCAGTCTTCAGTCTGACTTGTGTCGTTACCTTACCGCTCATCCTGGGGTTTTCGATGCAGATGTTCATGGGGGCAACTGCGCCCGCTATCGACATTTCTTCGACGGCTTTAGCAATGTTTTTTTTAACAGCTTCACCGATCCTAGCCGGGGTGATCGCGCGATCCTTGGCGCCGCGAATTGTAGCTGCGGTCGAACCAATCTTTAGCAAGGTCTCTATGCTACTTTTTGCGATGGTCATCGGAGGCGCTATCATTTCAAACTGGGTGGTGGTCGCGGATAACTACCTTAGGCTTGGACCCGCACTTTTTGTTGTAGGTGCGTCACTCACGTTTATTGGCATCATGAGTTCAGGGATGCTCGGATGCACAGACATCGAGGCGAAGACGATTTCAATTGAGACCGGCGTTCAAAACGGAGCTTTGGGAATCGCAATTGCCACTTTGCTGTTGCCTAACACCAATGGGTTAAGCGAATATGCCATACCATCCGCAATTTATAGCGTGGTCTGGATCGTAACAATGTTGCCTGTCTTCGCCCTGCTTGCGCGAAGAAGCCCAATTTCATGATCCTGACGCCTATTCGCTAGCTTTGGTTATGGCGCTGAGCCAAGCCCCTTTGTTTCCATGCCAGAGCGCCGTCTGGTCAAAGAGCGATCAAGGAGCTCCAAAGCCCGTTGTGGAACGGCCGCTTTGGCGATTTTCCCTGTTGAAGGGAAGAGCTGTTGCTGCCAGTGCGGTGGATCCTGCGTCAGCGAAGGTGTAGACGCCAAGGTCAGTTTTGTCCGCAAGTCGGAATTGCAAAGTCTTGGATTAAGTGTCCGGATTGGGCTGGACCTGCCAAACATGCAAGCCGCGGAGAATGGCCGCATAGAGCCCACTTTGGCCGATGCCGCGCGTTGTCCGAATTACAGAAATGCGCAGAACGCGGACTTTGCAAAATTCGAAGAACGATCATTGCGAGTCTTTGCCGAGACCTTTTGGAGCAACCGCTATTGGGAACTAGCTGGATATGCTTTTGATCTAATCTGCTGCTCTGCCGAAATCTCGCGCCTGTTGCAGGTCGCTTTGATTGCAAAGTCAGGCGATGGTCACTGTCCCGAATTGGTTTTCGCGATACTGCAAAGCAGATCAACATGTCGATCCAACCAATCCTCGTCCAGTGCTTCGTGACGTATGAGCTTGCGGAAATAAGGTGCCGCGACTGCTAGTTCTATAAGCTGTTCAACCGGAACATTCGTGGCGATCTCACCGCGGTCTATTGCGGCTGCAAATACTGCTTCAACACTTGCGAACCTGTCTTTCATGAATTCAGTGATCACCAACCGCGCTTCTTCGTCGGTGGACGCAGCAGCGACCACCTGAGGCGCGATTTGGCCCCATGGTGTGTCATTCAAGGCTCCCATCAGTACGCCGAGTAACCAGCGCAGGTCAGATCGCAGCGGGCCATCGGTTTTGGGTGGTATGTTCGGCGGTGTTGCGATGCGCCTGAACGCTGCATCACGCAGACTGCGCGCATCTGGCCAGTGCCTGTAAAGTGTACTGCGCGAAATGCCAGTTGCCTTCGAAACTGCGCCATGAGTTACGTGCAACACGCCCTCATCCCTCAGTATCCTTTGCGCCGCATCAATCGCAGTCTGTCGTGTGGCGATCAGCCTAGGATCTTCTTTCAATCGCCCCTCCTGTAGAACACTTTGTTGCGCTATAGAACATTTTGTTCTATAAGTGTGATCAGCTAAAAACAAAAGCTAAATACTCAATTCCGCAAACAAGTCTTGTCAAAATGGGAGCGTATCAATGTTCAAAGTGGCAGCAACCCCGCTGGCGGTACTCTTATCGATGGGTGCGACAACCGCATTGTCCGAGAGTGGCACCTACGAGCTGGATCCTGGACACAGCCAGGTATTGTTCAGCTACGACCACATCGGGTTCTCAGAAACATTTGGAATGTTCTCAGGTTTTAGCGGCGAGATAGAGTTCAACGAAGATGATCCGTCTGCGTCGTCTGTCACAGTGTCTATGCCTGTAAAATCCATGATCACGGGCTGGGATGCCCGTTTGCAACACTTCATGTCCGATGACTTTTTCAGCGCGAGCGACGGTGACGTGGTCACATTTGCCTCAACCAGCATTGAAGTAACCGGGGACAATTCCGCGGATATTTCTGGCGACTTGACCATGAACGGCGTCACCAAGCCTGTTGTTCTGGAAACAACGCTTAACAAGTCAGCGCCATACCCGTTTGGCCCAAAAGAGGGCACGCCGACCTTGGGGCTGGCTGCCACGGCGACTATCGTGCGGTCTGAATTCGGACTTGGGGCCTTTGCACCTGCGGTGAGCGACGAGATAGAGCTCTTGATCAATATCGAAGCGTTAAAAGCTGAATGATGCGTGCAGGGGCACCGATACGGCGCTGAGCACTCAATCTTTGATTTTGGCGGATGGTCAACACGATGAATGTACACCTGAGAACATTGGCGGTTGCTGTGACGGTAGTGACATTGATGTGCTCGATGGCGTCCGCGCAAGAGCGCTCCTTGCCGGAGCGCATCTCGCCCCGTCCTGAAACGACAAGCGGCGTGCCGCACACTCAGATTGGTGTCGAAATTAATGCCGATTTGGCCCAGCTATTGCTGGAGCGAGTTGCGCAATTCCCGGGGGTCATACTTGGCCCCACACGCATATCATTACCTGGCGCGATTGGCTTTCAGCTTGATCCCGATATGTTGTTGTCCCAACCGAACTCTATCGTCGGTGGGTTTGAGTTTGCGCACATGCATCCTGATGGCAGCTTGCACGCCTCGCTCGACCCAGAAATGGCGCGAAGGGCAATTGAGGCTGGCTGGGCCGTAGCTCACCCTTGGGCCAAGCAACGTCCTGGGTGGAGCGGCTTTGTCATGATCTATACTCCAACCACACCCGAAGAGCTGGATGTCGTCATCGAACTGGTTGAAAGCTCGTACACCTTCATCACCGGAAACACCTTGGGCTAAGCTCGAATTGCGCGAAAGTGTGCGGGGACGCCTGTTTTCTGTCAGAGAGCAGTTTCAGCCACCTTGTTTCTCGCAGTCATTTTTTTCTTAAATTGTCGCCGTGGCGAATGCTCGATACCTTCAAGCCATTCACACTAATGGTAGCTGCCGTCCGCTTGTTAGATTTTGCAAAGCTCGGAGTGGAAGTTCCGCTTCGGGCTGCCATCGGTCACAGATGAGAAGAACTACGGACTGATACCATTAGATTGGATATTTCGAAGTGAACCTTCGTTAGCGACGTGAAATGCGTTAATCATTCACCTTAATTCTAGGTTTCGCCAGCCAATAAGACGTTTTGCTCGGCTGTGTGTTTCAGCGCAAGTTTGGGAACTTGCAGGCTTAGCAAAATGCCCAGGCACAAGTTTTGGTCACAAAAATCTATTCGTCTGTTAATTTTGGTTCAGAGGAATTGGTTTGGCTAAAAGGACCACATCGACTGATGAAGCGGAAAATTGCTGCGATCCTAAGCCTCGATGTCGTCGATTATACCAAGCGCATGTCAGAGGATGCTGAGACCACGCTGAACACTCTACAACGCATTTTGGACGATGTGATCAGACCGTTGGTCCATGAAAACAAAGGACGAATATTCAAGCTGATGGGAGATGGTGCTTTGGTTGAGTTTGTTGCAGCCACAGACGCAATTAATGCTGCCAGCCAGATTTTCAATCAGATGAGAGATGAAGACGTAACACTTCGAGGAGGTCTCCACGTTGGCGACGTAATGCCAAATGGCACAGACTTGTTCGGAGAGGCCGTGAATGTTGCGTCGCGCCTTCAGTCCAGCGCGCATATTGGAAGTTGTCTCGTCAGCAAGACAGCTGCTGAAGTTGCGGGAACTTCGCTGGCGGTTGCTTTGCGACCAGAAAGCTCGATACGGTTGAAGGGAATTCCAAATCCAGTTGAAGCCTACTCTATTGATTTAGATGGTGACAAAAGACGCGCAAAGAACAAGCTGCTGGCTAGCTCTCAAGACGTCCGCTTTGCAAAATCAAAAGACGGTACAACGCTTGCCTGGACATCCACTGGAAGTGGTAGAAAGTTACTGGTCACACCAAACTGGCTTAGGCATCTGGAATACGATTGGACGATGAACACCATCGCCGGGTGGTTGCCGCTGCTTTCTGAAAATCACTGCCTTTATCGGTTTGATGGTAGAAACAATGGCTTGTCCCAGAGGGGCGTGCAGGATGTGTCTTTGAATCGGATCGTCGAAGATGTTGAGGCCGTACTGGACGCAGCCGGGATCGAAAAAGTTCCATTGTTTGGCATTTCTTTTGGGGCAACCATTGCCGCGGCTTTTGCCGCAAATAATCCTGACCGTGTTTCGGGGTTGGTTCTACTCGGTGGATTTGCACAAGGACTCGCGGTGCGTTCACAGCCCGGAATTGCCGCGCTTGGGCAAGCAATGATGGATATGAGTCTTGAAGGCTGGTACGATGAATACCCTTCTGCAAGAGACTTGATGGCGCAATCATTTGCTCCAACCGCAAGTCCGCATGACCAGCGCACTTATGCAGAATTTATGAAAGTGGCAATGGACCATCAGGATTGGCTCAAGATTGGACCACTGGTCGCAGGGGTCGACGTAACCGATCTACTTCTGCGGATCACCTGTCCGGCTCTGGTTATGCACGCTAATCGAGACAGGATGCACAGTGTTGAACAAGGTAGGATTTTCGCCTCCGGTATCCAGAAGGCGCGCTTTATTGGCCTTGAGACAGCAAACAATACGATGCCAGAGTATGATCCTGCCTGGCCTAAAGCCCTAGTGGAAATAGAGCGTTTTTTGAATTCAATTTGAGCAGTGTACGTTGTTCTTCGCCAAAACTTTATTGTTCGAAGGTAAGAGGATGCCGTGCGCCCTTCGATTTTCGATACTGGAATTAAAAAACTCTAGGCTTCTCGTCATCGACCGCTTTGTCCTGATCTCGGAAATTGCAAAGTCTTGTTGCGAATGTCCGGTTTGGGCTGCTACTCGACAAACGAATAAGCCGCAGAGAACGTATTCCCCCGACCGACCTCCTGCGCCACCACTGAACGTTCTGACTGATAGTGTGGCAATTGTTCACCGCGCCTTTTTGGCTGGTGAGCAAATTCCTCAGGAGCGTTGGCAACAACCCAGCGACTATGCTGTTCAGTTCTTTCCTTCACCTGGCTTGGCTTTTGCGGATGTTCACGCTGCTCTTGCGCATGCGATGGCTGGAAACAGAGAGCGTCTGGAAACAACCATTGACGGCGCAAAGGGCCCCGCGGCCCCACCGTTGCTTCGGTCGCAGGCGCATTCCGTGCGTTGGCGGATGGAAATGCGGATGAAGCGATTGAGAAATTTGTAGGTGTCATGTCTGAGCACGAACGCCTAGGCGGCAGCCGGGCGCAACGCGACTTAATTGAGTTTTCATTGGCGCATGCGCTGGCAATTCCGGGACAATCGAATGAAGCTCGACGCATTCTCAACATGCATCGACCGCATACCTCTCATGACCATGCAGTTGCCACGCTAGAAGGATAGGGTGCCTGAATTTTTGACGCCCGCAATGAGCCCAAATTACACGTTTTCAACACCACTTAGAACGGAAGCTGTCGCACGACGCTACCAAGCCCCAAAAGTGTTAGATGGCGGAAAAGACCAATCTGACTGCTGACATCAGCTTTCTCAAAAGCCCGTCTTAGGTGTGTGCGAGCGGTGTTTGTGGTCTTGTCGGTGGGCTACAGTGGAGGGATTGGACGGCGCGTCACTCACGCGGCCGACAAGTTGATCAGTCGCCAAGAAGAGTGCTTCGATCAATGGAGTTCATATAAGACGGGTCTATGCCTTGGGTCGGCTTTGATGTCGCCAGTATCGAGAAACAGCCCATTGTGGTAACCTCCTACCTCTAATTAGGGGGTTATTGTGATGGAATACTATGATCTCGGTAGCTACAGCCGAAAGATCACAACCTCGTCGGACGAAGCCCAGCTTTGGTTTGATCGTGGTTTGGCTTGGACTTACGCCTACAACCACGAAGAAGCGATTGTATGCTTTCAGAATGCTGTAGCTGCGGATCCAAATTGCGCAATGGCGCACTGGGGCATCGCGTATTGTATTGGGCCGAACTACAACAAGCCCTGGGAAACATTCGAAGAAGACGAAAAGCCTGACTGTATCGCCTTGGCGAAAGCGTCAATCGAGGCTGCTGCGTCGTTAAAGGAGCGGCTGACGCATGTTGAACGCGCGCTAATCGATGCCATTCCAGCGCGTTATCCATCTTCATCGGATATTGAGGATTTCAGCCCGTGGAATGATGCCTTCGCTGATGCGATGCGAAAGGTTCACACCGAATTCGATCCGGACCTGGACGTGTCTGCGATTCTGGCCGAGTCGCTCATGAACCGGACACCTTGGCAGCTTTGGGATTTGCCGACCGGAAAGCCCGCCGAAGGGGCCGATACGCTCGAGGCAATATCCGTGCTCGAAAATGCGTTCGATACACTTTCCGGAGCATGGGAGCACGCAGGACTATTGCACATGTACATTCACCTGATGGAAATGTCGCCCCACCCCGAACGGGCACTGCGTCACGGCGATGTGCTCAGCACGCTGGTGCCCGAGGCCGGGCATTTGTTGCACATGCCGACCCATATCGACGTGTTGTGCGGAGACTACATGAACGTGGTACTGCGCAATCACAAAGCCATATTGGCAGATCGCAAGTTTCTGAAGCGCGAAGGCCCTGACAATTTCTATTCCGTCTATCGGTGCCACAACTATCACTTTAAAATATACGGTGCGATGTTCTTGGGGCAACCATCGGCAGCAATCGAAGCCGCCGATGAGCTGATCGACACCTTGCCGTCAGACACTCTTCGGCCTATGGCGGACTGGTTTGAAGGCTTCATTCCAATGAAGCAACATGTGCTGATCAGGTTTGGTCTCTGGCAGGATATTCTCGATCAGGATCTGCCAGAGGATGAAGAGCTTTACAGCGTGACCATTGCCATGATGCGGTATGCAAGGACGGTTGCCTTGGCCAACCTACACAGGGTCGCCGAAGCCGAGAGTGAAAAAGCCAAGTTCTATGATGCTCTGGCCAGAGTTCCTGAGACCCGAATGCTGTTCAACAACACATGCCGGGACATTCTGAAGGTCGCTGAGCAAATGATGCTGGGTGAGTTGGACTATCACGCAGGAGAGCACGAAACGGCCTTTGACCACCTGCGAAAGTCAGTCGAGATCGACGACAACTTGCCATACGACGAGCCCTGGGGCTGGATGCAACCCACCCGTCATGCGCTGGGTGCTCTTCTTCTTGAGCAGGGCCAGATGGAGGAGGCCGAAGCTGTTTACCGTGCAGACCTTGGCCTGGATGCAACGCTTAGCCGGGCCTGTCAGCATCCGGGCAACGTCTGGAGCCTGCATGGCTTGCACGAATGTCTCACCCGGCGCGGTGAAACGGTCGAAGCCGCCCACATTAAGCCACAACTGGACAAGGCCACTGCTCGCGCCGAGGTGCCGATCAAGGCATCGTGTTATTGCAGGCAGAAGGCTTTGGCCGCCCAGTAATCACTGATCAACAGCAATGGCCGGGGTATTTGCGAGGCCCGCTTCTGCCGTTGACCGGGACTTATTTAACTTCGTTGATGGCAACAGTCTGGACGACGACAAGACTGCCAAGCATCGCTTCGGTGCCGATTTGCGGTAAATCAGCCGCATGCTAGCATAGCGCAGGATTTGCAGTCGGGGGGCAATATGGTCTTAACATTCGCACAAATGGAAGCTCAGGAAATATCCAAAGCAAATCCGATTTCAGCAACTGACACGCTGGCAGTACTGATCGAAGACCCCAACGCACTTGTAGTGGACGTGAGGGATAGCGCTGAAATGGCGGCTACAGGTATCAGCCCTAGAGCAATTCCGGCTCCTGGTCGCGCCGTCGCTTGGATGGCAGACCTTGAAAATGAATACAGATCTCAAGAGTTACAGGATCGTGGAAGGCGAATTTTCACCACTTGTGGCGGAGCTCCGAGCTACCGAGGCGCGGCAGCGGCAAATGTATTAACAGCAATGGGTTTTCAAAACGTGCAGTTCATCGATGGAGGGATGGGGGCTCTGATCGCAGCTGGCTCCTCCACAAAGCAGCCTTAAAAAACGGCGAAACCAACGGTCTTGAGCAAACAGAGCAGGTGAGTAAATAGATACTTCTCAGCTTCCAGAGTTGTGTCTCGATACGGCTTGTGATTGCGCTTTAAGCCAATTGACGAACACCTTAGCCTCTGGGCGCTGAAATTCTGCTTGAGTCTGGATGTAGTAGACGCCGAAGAGAGGCTCAGA
>NZ_JBXWMK010000020.1:0-34511 GCF_059609785.1 Ruegeria sp. YTSC003
TCACGTCCTTCGGATATTGCGCACCTTTGAATGAAATCATGAACAGGTTCTCGACTGAATACACCGGCTATCATTCACCGTCTGCATTCAAGCGCGTCAATAGTCAAAAGATTGCAACAGAACCATTCAGACTACATCTTGTTCGGAACATTTCAATGGGCGCGGGTTGTCAGTCGAGCTGCGTTCTGGCCTCCAGACAGCACACTACACCGCTGGTTTGAAACTCTGCTGGACGCCTTCGACGGTTTGGGTCGCGCACAACCTTCGCGCAGCGCGCTTTAGGGCAGCAACTCTGATCGGTGGGTGCGAATGTAATCTGCCGTGCGAAACACCAACGCAGCCAGCGTGGCCGTCGGATTTATCGCGCCCGGCGTGGGAAACAGGCTTGCGCCCGCGACAAACAGATTGTCGATCTCATGTACCTGGCCATATGAATTTGTGACAGATGCTGATGGATCGTCACCCATGATGGTTCCACCCATCATGTGCATTGGGTTTCGAGGGCCTGCCCAAGCATCGCTGGTCCCTGCCGCCTTGAAGATGCGGAGACCCTCCGCCTTGGCCAGTTCCGACCTGGCGGCATTTGCCCGTGGCAGTGAATTACTCACATGTGCCATCGGCAACCCATAACGATCGAGTTTTGATGGATCGAGCGTGATACGGTTTTCCAGCATGCTGTCTTCCTCACACAGCACTGTCATGTTTCCGTAATGCAAACTGGCCTGATGTAGATATGCGTCCAGAGCATCGCCAAACACCTCTGGCCTGGCCAGAGCGGTCCCCAACAGGTCGTTGGGTTTTGCTGCCTGCCCGACAAGCCACGCGCGGCTGCCAAAAGCATCATTTGCCGGTTGTTTGTCATCATAGCCATCAAGGCAAAGGGTGTTGGCACCCGAAACACCCAAATGGGGCTCTGTTTCCTGCGTGAACAGCCCGTGGATGGTTGTGAGCGCGTGAGAGGTAAAATAGCGCCCCAGTGTCTTGCTGCCACTGCCCAGCCCATCGGGATGCTTGTCATTGCCGGACAGCAAAAGCAGCCGCGCATTCCAGATTGTGTGGCAGGCCGAGATGACAATGTCTGCAGGTTGTAGGTTTTCCCGACCCTGCTCATCAAGATAAACGACGGCGGTCGCCTTCGATCCCGAAGGGTCTGTTTCAATCCGTGCGGCATAGGCATTGTGGCGTAGCTCAACGCCCGCCTTTTGTGCCCGCGGCCATTGCAGAACCAGCGGGTTGGCCAATGCCCCGATCGGACATCCCGCGTCGCACCAGCCATCAAGCAGGCAGGCGGCCCGGCCGTTATAGGAGACTGAGTTTACCGCCACTGTATTTGTCGTTAGCGTCAACCCTTCCGCATCAAACCCGGGTTTGATGGCCTGAGATTGTTTGGATAGGGAAATGGCAGGCATGGGATAAGCCTCGCCGGGCGGCGCATTGGGATCGTCATCCCCCGACACGCCGAAATAGGATTGCGCGTGGTCATACCATGGTTGCAGGTCATCATATCCGATGGGCCAGTCCAGATTGCGCCCGTACAGAGACCTGACGTGAAAGTCGTCGGGGTGCAGCCGGTACCAGTTTGCGTACCAATGCAAGCCTGCACCGCCGGTCCCCCACCCCACGGCAAAGTTCGCGGCTCCCACAAGATCACCTGTCTCCCGAACTTCCGGACCCGCCCATCTGAGCCGCCGGGACCAGATTTGAGAACTGATCATGTCTGATAGCTGTCGTTCCGGCCCGGCCTCAAGAACCAGCACATCAAACCCTGCCTCACCCAGTTCTGCAGCCATTGTACTACCGGCGATGCCAGAGCCGATGATGACGACTTCAACCTTATCATTAGAGATTTTCGTCATTGGGCCTCATTATCTCCGGTCATTCTGCTGGCGGCGGATTTGTTACCAAGGTCGAGGTGGCGGAATATGCGCGAGATAGGGGATGTTCAGATCCGCAAACCCCTCCTGCGTGCCATAAACAACATCCACCGCGTCGCTGCGCGAAATGAAATAGAAGAAATTGGGGTCGGGGTCGGTCCAGACCTGCATGTCTGAAGCTATGGCGGCTTGGATCATTTCTACACGTTGTTCGTCGGTCACCTGCACAAAGGGCAGGCCAAAGCGGTGGAGGCATTCTTTTTCAATGCCTGAGATACCCTTGCGATAAAATCCCGCCATGTCGCTGGCATCCAGGTATCTGAGGAGCAACAGGGACGCGGCCTGATCGCCTGCCAGGTTCTGGTCGACAAATCGGGCAACTCCGGCTTCTTCGGCGCCGGAAACGATGGTCGCGCACCAGGCCGCCAGAGTTTCCGCCTCGGTAGTTGTGAGTTTTTTGTAGCTCTTGTCTTCGACGGTCTTTGCCTCCGCATTTCGGGAAAGGCTTCGCATTGTGATGGACGCCCAGAATGTGGATGGGATCACACGAGTCAGAAAGCGTCGTCTTCCCTTCATTCGACCTGTCTCCACCTACCGCAAACAGATGTCTCGATTGTCGCAGCCATGCGGCTTTTGTCAAATTTGGAAATGTCTCCGGCTTCGATGTTGAATTGGACATCCATCCTAAATGCAGACAGCCGTGCGGCTGGGGGTTTAACCAACCCACATGTTGAGCTGCGGATTCAAAGTGCTGCACCTATGGTTTGTGCCAAGCCTCTGTAGGCTTCCTCTGGCAGGATGATGCCGCCTTCTTTGGGCTGGCTCTACCTTACCGACTTGCCGTAGATCCCTTTTCCAAGCCCGGCTACCGCCGAAACCCGAACTCGGTTACAAAGAAACCAGGAGAAATTCCGCTGAACAGGTCGCGCAGTTTTTCAAGTTCAGCGGCAGGACCATGTAATTCGACCCCGGTGATACTGACCAGGCTTTGCGTGCTTCCAAAGATGTGGCTGCCCAGTTCCATATGGCGGATTACCGCATCTGCGCTGTCATAATCTTCACGGGACACCACCGTTCCGTCGGCACTGAAACTGTAGGCCGACGCCAAATGGCCAGATTCCTGACTGCGCAATTCAATCATGTCAGCACAGTTTTTTCGAAATGCATCTGCGTGAGCTTCGGGGACTGTCATATAACCGACGATGGTCACAATCTGGGGCACGGGCATAACTTTTCTCCAATAATTCGATTTTACATATTTTCCCAGAATAGGTGCTTTCTACTCATCGGCAAAATGCCTGACGGTTGCCCTGACAAACACATCGGAAGACGGCGGGCTTTCGTTAACCAGTAACATTGCACATCCGGAATGTTCCCTATATGTTCTAGAGCGGGATCCTCAGGAGGTATAACCAAAATGGCGAAAGTCGCATTGATACTCACAGATGATTTCGCGGACTGGGAATACGCAATGATTGGCGGAATCGGCGGCTCCTTTTACGGGCTCGACGTTGCGTATTTTTCCCCAATTCCCGGGCAATTGAGCTCGATGGGAGGAATGACCGTTATCGTATCCAATGGACTGGAAGAACTCGCCGCGTGGCAACCGGATGTAGTGGCAGTCATTGGTGGAACCGTGTGGGACTCTGAGGCCGCACCGGACATTTCAGATCTGCTTGTGGCTCAGTACGAAAACGGCGTTCCTGTCGGCGGAATTTGCGGTGGAACCCTGGCTCTGGCCCGATCGGGATTGCTGAATTCCGTACCCCATACTTCGAATGATGGGGAATTCTTGATCAAGAACGCTGTTGGGTATGGTGGAGCATCGAGTTACGTTCAAAGCGAAGCGGCCGTTTCCTCACGCAGTGTTGTTACCGCAGCCGGTACAGCGCCGGTCAGCTTTGCCGCCGCTATCTTCGAAGCGGCCGGTGTTCCGCAAGAAACAGTGTCTCAGTTCAAAGACATGATCACTGCCGAGCACAATTGAGTGCGGTCAGTTGCATCGGTTGTTACGAAGTCGCCACAATTTGCTGAGCGTTCCTTGATGAGCCCTGCCGGAGCAATCTGCTCTGACTAATATTGTGTTCGGATGCCAATGAACCCAGCAGAACGTGATGTCCACGAGATCGAGGAAAGCTCGTCTGGAGAAGTCCCTGGATAGAAAAATCGGAATGCGTGGATGGGACTCGCGCAAATTTATCATAATTTCTCTTACGGGTATTGGACTGTAGTCGGGGTACATTCTAAACCTAGTTCGGCCTACACCCGTTAATCAGAGCGGCAGCCAGGCCTTCCGCAACGCGACTGGCTTCGTTGAGCTGGCACCGAAACACACTCGTCTGTATTGAACCGGGCTGGACGCTGTTTGCGAAACTTGGCAAAGTTACGCAGACCTGAGCCGGAAGATCAACCTATGCTACCATCAGAACGACATGCAATAATCCTCGAAGAAGTTTCGCGTCAACCCGCAGTTTCAATCCGAGCCCTGACCGAACGGCTCGGCGTATCGCGGGAAACTGTTCGCAAGGATATTGAGCAACTGGCGCAGGAAAACAAACTCAACCAGGTACGCGGCGGAGCGACCAGTGTGCGTACGCACGAACCTCCCATGGTTGACCGCACTCAAACCAATCGAGAAGGCAAAGAGCGTATTGGCAATTACGTTGCTAGCATAATTCCAGACGGAGCGAGTGTAATCATTGACAGCGGCTCGACGACACTCGCGGCAGCGCAAGCTCTGGCGACCATTCGCCAACATTTAGCAATTTATACCAACGATTTAACCATAGCCTCGGTACTTGCGCCAGCGGCAGAAGAGGTCACCTTGCTGGGCGGGCGGTTAGATTTTTCGGAGAATGCTACAATGGGTTTGGACACGCTGGACCACCTTTCCCGATACAATGCAGAATTTGCACTGATCGGAGTTGGTGGGATTAGTGCTCGGACCTTGCTCACCGATTTTTCGCTGGAAGGCGCAAACCTGCGACACATGATGATAGAGCGGTCGCAGCGCCCGTTCCTATTGGCGGACAGCAGCAAATTCGATGTGGTGGGGCAAGTTGCGATGAAACCACTGCCTGGGGATGTAACTCTAGTGGTTGACGGCGATTTACCTAAAGGCATTTCGGAAGTGATTAGAGACCAACCCGTTGATGTTGTCAGCGTTTAACGCCAAGAAAAGAAAAATATTGCCAAGATTTGCAAAGTAGCAATAAGGTGGGTGCAAACCCGATTCCTCTTGTACAGAGCAACGCAATGGCCGACATCCAACTTCCGCAAAGCGCGCAATTTGTCATCGTGGGGGGCGGTATCGTTGGCTGCTCGGTCGCGTATCACCTGACGAAGATGGGGCATCGAGATGTTGTGCTGCTGGAACAGGGCCAATTGAGTTGCGGCACAACCTGGCATGCAGCGGGCCTCGTCGGTCAGCTGCGCAGCCAGCCCGCGATGACCAACCTGATCCGCTATTCGACCGAGCTGTATTCACAGCTTGAGGCCGAGACTGGACTCGCCACCGGCTGGATGGAATGCGGCTCGGTCACAGTGGCACGGACCGACGATCGCATGACTATGCTGATGCGCACCGCTGCTGCCGCGCGGGCGCAGGGGGTCGAGGTCCAGGTTATCACCCCGCAGGAGGCGCAGGACAAATGGCCGGTGATGCAGGTGGACGACGTCAAAGGCGGGCTGTGGATGCCCGGTGACGGTAAGGCCAACCCAACTGATCTGACCCAGTCTCTGGCCAAAGGCGCGCGCATGGGTGGCGCGAAGGTGATCGAAGGAATGAAGGTCACTGACATTCTGACCAAAGATGGCACCGTCACCGGTGTGGTCACCGATCAGGGCACGATCAATGCCGAGATCGTGGTGAACTGCGGTGGACAGTGGGCACGTCAACTGGGCAAGATGTGCGGCGTCAACGTGCCTCTGCACTCTGCCGAACACTACTACATCGTGACCGAGCAGATCGAAGGTGTGAAGCCCGACCTGCCCGTTCTGCGCGATCCAGATGGCTATATTTATTTCAAGGAAGAGACAGGCGGTCTGGTCATGGGCGGCTTTGAGCCGGACGCCAAGCCTTGGGGTATGGACGGCATACCAGACAACTTCTTCTTCCAGCTTCTGGAGGATGACTGGGACCAGTTTGAAATTCTCATGGAAAACGCACTCACCCGAGTGCCCAGCATGGCCGAGACAGGCGTGCGGCAATTCTATAACGGACCTGAAAGCTTTACGCCCGACAACAATTATCTTTTGGGTGAAGCGCCCGAGCTGAAGAATTTCTTTGTCGGCGCGGGCTTCAACAGCATGGGCATCGCCAGCGCAGGAGGTGCCGGACGGGCGCTGGCTGAGTGGATTGTCGAAGGCGCTCCGACCTCGGACTTGTTTGCGGTGGATATCCGGCGGTTTGCGAATTTCAACAACAACAAGACTTGGCTGCATGACCGGGTCAAGGAAACACTGGGCCTGCATTACGCGATGCCTTGGCCCAACCGGGAACTAGACACGGCTCGCCCCTTCCGCCGCTCGGCCCTGTATGACCGACTGGCAGCGAAGAACGCCGTATTCGGGTCAAAAATGGGCTGGGAGCGGGTGAACTATTTTGCCGAAGACGGTGAAAAAGCCGAGATCGAATATAGTTTCGGTCGTCAGAATTGGCATGACAATGCTGGTAAAGAACACAAGGCCACTCGCGAAGCAGTAACGCTGTTTGACCAAAGCTCGTTCTCGAAATTGCTGGTGCAAGGACGCGATGCTTGCAGCGAGTTGAACAGAATCTGCGCAGCAAATGTTGACGTGCCCGTGGGCCAGACAGTGTACACAGGCTTGCTAAATGAACGTGGGGGGTATGAATCCGACCTGACAGTTCTGCGAGTGAAAGCGCAAGAGTTTATGCTGATCACGGGATCAGCCCAAACCATTCACGACGCGGATTGGATACGCAAGAATTTTAGCGATGATGCCCATGTTTTCCTGACGGATGTGACGGCTGCATGGTCGGTGCTGTCGGTCATGGGGCCAAAGTCGCGTGATGTCTTGAAGAAGCTGACGAAAGCGGACCTGTCGAACGCAGCCTTCCCGTTTGCCACCGTTCAGGAAATCGATCTGGGCTATGCAACGGTTCTGGCCAATCGCATGACCTATGTCGGCGAATTGGGCTGGGAATTGGTGGTTCCGGTTGAATTCACAGTTGGCGTTTACGAAGACCTGATGCGCGCCGGGGCCGAGTATGGTATTCGCGATGCGGGATACTATGCGCTGGAAGGCCTGCGGATCGAGAAAGGCTTCCGCGCCTGGAGCCGCGAGTTGACCCCGGACATCACGCCGATCCAGGCTGGTCTGAACTTTGCCGTGGACTATGACAAGCCTGGCGGCTTCATCGGGAAAGAGGCACTGCTAGCCGCAAAAGCGGACCCCGGCCATCTGAAAACCCGGATCGTGCAACTGGTGCTGGAAGGTGGTGCTCCGCAGCTGTGGGGCGGTGAGGCCGTGTTGTGCAATGGGGTCGAAGTCGGTGAGGTCCGTTCGGCTGCCTATGGTCACACGCTGGGTGCAGCGGTCGCGCTGTGCCAGTTGGACGCGCCGCAGCGGGTTACGGCGGAATACATCCGAAGCGGGGCATTCGAAATCGACCTTGCCGGAACCCGGTTGTCTGCAACGGCTCATTTACGAACCCCTTACGATGCAAAAGGCGAACGGCCTAAAACGGACGGTTAGTCTCTGATGGCACCCAAATGGCATAGAAACTGATGAAACACTGTTCGGTCATCGAACTCGACACGACGCGTGTCAACGACATCGGCTTTTTGTGCTGGGATGGATTGCCTCTGGATCAGCTTTCGGTGGGGTTGGCCTATCTGAAGACCGCGAACCAACTTGCCCCTGACAAACGGCTCAGAGTCTCGGTTCTGTCGTTTGCTGGCGCTGATGTGCAGAGCGATTGCGGAGTAAATTTGAGCACCAGCCGCATCGATGACGACGCGGCGCGATGTGGCTATCTGTTTTTGCTCGGAGGACCGGCCCTGCCTCCTGATCAACAAAACCATCTTGGCCGCGTGGCGCGTTCGCAGCTCAGGGCGGGCCGGGTTCTGGGCGCAGTTGAGGCGGCGTTGGTCCCACTGGCACGTACCGGGCTTCTCTGCGGCTTGGATGTCGCTGCCTCGTCCTCATTGTTAAGTGCACTGCAAGAACAGTTCCCAGATATCTCGCCCGCATCTAGCGATAGCCACGCTAGTGGAGCGATATGGTCTGCAGGTTCAGGGTTCTCTCTGCTCAACCTGCTGTCCAAGACTACAAGCGACACACTTACTCCGCAGGAACAGCCCCGGCTAAACCGGAAATTCCTGAGCTACAGACCGAATTTCGGCAGGTGTATCGCTTGCGCACACGACATCGCCCGAGTCGATGACGGCTTTACCGGCGACATTGTTGTTGACAAGGCCATAGAACTGTTTCGGTATAATCTGGAAGAACCACTCCAGATAAAGGGCATTGCTGAGGAAGTAGGAATTTCGGTGCGCCAACTTGAAAGGAAATTTGTAGCAGCCACAGGACTTACCCCAAAAGCCTACTACCTGGAGGAACGGTTGGAAAAGGCCCAGGCAATTGTCAGATTCACCAATCTGACGCTGACCGAGGTTGCCTTTGCCTGCGGATTTGGGTCCAATGCCACGCTGTCGCAGAAGTACAAACAAAGGTTCGGGCAATCACCCGCGTGCGAACGCGCCCGGTTGAACGCCCCAAGGTTCGAAACTTGATGCGTCGCAGGCGTTCACCACATTTCGTCAGGTTCTAATGACAATTGACGCGCTTTTCATTGTTTTGACCGCTGCATTTCTGCACGCGCTTTGGAATGCCGTTGTCAAAGGCGCGCCGGACAAAGCCATTGTTCTGGGGCTGATTTCGCTTGGCCATGCGATACCAGCGATGTTTGTAATACCATTCACTGGCTTGCCGGTCTGGGCGGCTTTTCCCTTTATCGTTGGCTCCACCCTGATCCACTGGGGGTACTACTGGTTTCTGAACACCGCCTACAAACATGGCGACCTATCGGTGGTCTACCCAATCTCACGCGGAATGACACCGGTTCTGGTCGCTTTGGGCGCGATACTGTTCGCGGGCGAAATTCTACCACCCGTCGCATGGATCGGCATTATCTTTATCTCATTGGGTATTGGGTGCCTGTCCCTTGCAGGATTAGGCAGACACACAAACTGGATCGCCGTAGCAGCCGCCTTTGGCACTGGCTTGATGATTGCGTCCTATTCACTTGTGGATGGTATTGGCATCCGGTTATCCGAGAACACACTGGGGTACATCGCAACACTGTTCGTGGCCGAGATATTTGTGGCAGGTTTCATCTTCACTACCAGGTGGCAGCGTGTCGTGTCTCTACCCAGACGTTATGTCTGGGCCGGCCTCGCAGGCGGTGTCATTTCGGGCGTGGCTTATGGGCTTGTACTTTATGCGAAGACAATCGCGCCATTGGGCGTGGTGTCAGCGCTCAGAGAAAGTTCCGTTATCTTTGCGTCGATTATTGGCGTCATGTGGTTTGGCGAAGGGCCAAAATCCAACAGGCTTCTGGCTGCGAGCATCGTGGCGATCGGGATTGTAGCTCTGGCGATGGCAAGTTGAGGGGTTAGGAGGGGGATTTGCAGACAGAGAACACAGATACACGCCCGAATGTATTGCTGATCGTCATCGATCAGTTCCGCTATGATCTTCTGGGGCAGGATGGACTCGGCCGGGTGGCGCAGTTGCCCAACCTGCGACGACTTCAGAAAAGCGCCGTTAGCTTTGCCAACCATTTTGCCGTCACAATTCCTTGCGGCCCCAGCCGGGTATCGCTGTTCACCGGGCAATATGCTTTCAATCACCGGGCAGTCCGAAACGGCACGCCGCTCCGGCACGATACCCCGAATTTGGCGCGTGCTATGCGGAAGGCTGGGTACGTTCCACGTATGTTTGGGTATTCCGACACGACCCACGATCCCCGGGTTCTACCCCTCGATGACCCAAGGCTTGAAAGCTACGAGGAGTTGCTTCCGGGCTTTGAGGAGGTGGTGAGAATGCGTATGGAATCGGATGTTGACGCCTGGCTTTCGCATTTGTCGCAGCGGGGCGTTGAGCTACCCCCCTACCCCGACACCTATCGACCCAACGGCCCGAACGTCGGCGATCCGGCTTTGTATCCGGCTGAACAAAGCGATACGGCGTTTCTGTCGGATCAGTTCCTGTCGAAGATGCAGGATGCTGAATCCACATGGTTTGCCACGCTGAACTATATTCGGCCGCACCCTCCGTTTGTGGCGCCTGCACCCTACAATACGCTATACGATCCACAGGATATGCCCCCGCCGCGTTCAACCCGCGATCCATTGGGAGACCGACACTGGCACCCTTTCCTTGCCCCGGCGCAGGATAAACAACCGATCTCAAGCATGGTTGTCGGCTTCCCCGATCTGAAGAATGATCCGGAAACCATCGCCCAGCTGAGATCGCTGTATCTGGCTCTAGCAACGGAGGTCGATCATCATATCGGGCGCGTATTAGACTGGCTCAGGACCTCCGGTCTGTGGGACAATACCGTTCTGATCGTCACCGCAGATCACGGCGAGATGCTCGGCGACTACGGGCTGTGGGGGAAAGGCACGTTCCATGATGCCGCCTATCATGTGCCCTTGATTGTGCGCGATCCCGCGCGTCCTGATATGCACGGGCGAGTGCATTCCGGGTTCACGGAATCCATTGATATACCCGTCACCATTCTCAAAAGAGTGGGTTCGGAAATCCCCTCTTCAATGAACGGGCGAAGCTTGCTTGGTATTTTGGCTGACACCGAAACGGAAGGCGCTACACACAGCTTTTCCGAATTCGATTTTGGCAATCCGGTAAAGCCGACGTCGTGGATGGTTGAGCTAGGCCTGACCTCTCGACAGGCAAATCTGGGCATTTTGCGCACAAAAAAACACCGTCTGGTCGAGTTTGGCGCGGGGCTGCCGCAGGTACTCTTTGGCATGGACGAGGATGGCGAAGAAATGTCCAACGCAGAGCGGCCCGAAAACACGCCAACGCTGCTTCACCTGACCCGCAAGATGCTGGACCACCGCATGATTAATGCCGATCCCACCTTTGCACAAACGCTTGTGCGTGCCGGCGGCGTTAAGACAGGGCAGCACTAAACACAATCAAAGCACTGATTTCAAACGTTTAAAACGTACCACTGCAAATTTAGAACCGATCACAACAATCCTGGGGTCGACGACAGTTCTTCCATAAGGTTGGCTTATGATGTTGAAGGTATAATCGATTTTTCTTGAAAAGAATATCTGTCAAACTGTTGGCACTAATCTGAATGAGAACGCCGCACGAGAATGGCGAACCATTCCAAAAATCACCAACAGAGGATAACAATGAGACACGCAACATCACTTCTTACCGCTCTTGCTGTCGGCACGCTGACCGCGACGGTAGCAGCATCAGAAACAGAACTGACTGTTTACACCGCAGTCGAGGCGGAAGATCTGGCCCGATACGCCGAGACGTTCAACCAAAGCAACCCTGACATCAAGATTAACTGGGTTCGCGACTCGACCGGGATCATCACCGCCAAATTGCTGGCAGAACGGGACAACCCTCAGGCAGACGTCGTCTGGGGTCTGGCGGCCACGTCGCTGCTTTTGCTCAAGTCGGAGGGTATGCTGGAACCTTACGCGCCGGCTGGCGTTGAAGAACTGGATGTGAAGTTTGTTGATGGCGACAATCCTCCGGCCTGGGTTGGCATGGATGCCTGGGTTGCTTCGGTTTGCTACAACACAGTCGAGGCCGAAAAGGCCGGGCTGACACCGCCGACATCCTGGAAGGACCTCACCGACCCGATGTATAAGGATCAGGTCATCATGCCGAACCCGAATTCATCAGGGACCGGCTTCCTTGATGTTTCAAGCTGGCTTCAGATGTTCGGCGAAGATGGCGGTTGGGATTATATGGATGCATTGCATGAGAACATCGCGCGGTACACCCATTCAGGTTCTAAACCCTGCAAACTGGCGGCCGCAGGCGAGATCCCAATTGGCATTTCCTTTGCCTTCCGTGGGGCCAAGTCCAAAGCAGACGGAGCACCTCTTGAGGTCATCGTACCTTCTGAGGGCGTAGGGTGGGACATGGAAGCAACCGCAATTGTTGCTGGTACCGCAAATCTCGAGGCCGCGCAGAAGCTGGTTGATTTCACGGTCACCAAAGAGGCCAACGAAATGTATAATACCGGTTATGCAGTCGTGGCCTATCCGGGTGTTGCAAAACCAGTTGAGCACTTCCCCGAGGGTCTTCTGGATGCAATGATCGAAAATGACTTTGAGTTTGCTGCCAACAATCGCGCGGCAATATTGAAGGAATGGCAGTCTCGCTATGACGGAAAGTCGGAAGCGAAGTAATCCCATTAGCAGGAGGGGCTTTTGTGCCCCTCCTGCACACCATGCTCTTGTTCCCCAACAAACAACTTACTCACCCGGATCAGACTGGCCAGTTTCGGCCGTGCCCGAGGTGCAGATGTGAGGACCTCTCCCGTGCTTCAGAAAACACCACCCGGTGAACTGTATCTCAGCATCCAGAATTTGTGGAAAGCGTTCGGCAGCTTTCTAGCGCTCAAGGATATCTCCCTTGAAATCAACGAAGGCGAATTCATTTGTTTCCTCGGTCCGTCCGGCTGTGGGAAAACCACTCTTCTGCGTGCAATCGCCGGATTGGATTTGCAGACCAAAGGTACGGTCATGCAAGATGGCAAAGACGTCTCCAATCTGCCCCCGTCCGAGCGTGATTTCGGGATTGTGTTTCAATCCTATGCGCTGTTCCCAAATCTGACGATTGAAAAGAACATCGCCTTCGGCCTTGAAAACACGGGCCGCAGCAAGTCGGATATCGCGGTTCGTGTAAACGAACTCTTGAATCTGGTTGGACTGCCGGACCAGGGCAAGAAATACCCTGCGCAGTTGTCAGGAGGTCAGCAGCAAAGGATTGCATTGGCCCGTGCCATCGCAACCAACCCCGGCCTGTTGCTGCTGGACGAACCCCTGTCGGCACTGGACGCCAAAGTGCGTGTTCACCTGCGGCATGAGATCAAGGAGTTACAGCGCAAACTGGGCGTAACCACCGTGATGGTGACACATGATCAGGAAGAAGCTCTGGCCATGGCGGACCGGATCGTTGTCATGAATCATGGGGTTATTGAACAAGTGGGATCACCCACAGAAATCTACCGCGAGCCTGCTAACTTGTTCGTGGCGGACTTCATCGGAGAAATGAACCAGATCCAATCACAGGTCACCAAAGGTGGTCGACTGAGCGTCGGCGAAAAGACCTTTGCGTGCCTTGGCCACAATTTCAACGACGGTATGCCGGCGATTGCAGCAATCCGGCCGGAAGATATCATTCCGCATGAGGCTGGTTATCTCGATACCGGCGGCAACAGGAATTGCATTGACGTCACTCTTGATGAAATGGAATTCCTCGGTTCGTTCTGGCGCTGCCGCTTAAGTAACGAGCGATTTGGATCTTCGGAACTGATCGCGGATTTTTCGATCAATGCCGTGCGCCGTCTAGAACTGGAAGAGGGTCGGACCATGGTGATTGAGCTACCCGAAAACCGGCTGATGGCCTTTGATGTTCCGGAGACAGCAGCATGAGCGAGATTTCAATCAACCCGGGTACCCTTCCAGCCGGGCCTGACATCAAACCCAAGCTCAGCAGGGATGACATCCTGATGCGCGGCAGCATGATCGTGATCGCGCTCTATCTGGTCGCGACGTTGGTCCTGCCGCTTTACACGATGCTCTCTAAATCCTTCTCCACCTATCGGATGGAGTTGTCGCAATACGAGTTCCAAGTCAGTGATGACGCAGGCCAGTTCGACGGAACCATTCTGTCGGGCGACGCACTGAACGAACAAATCGGGGCTTTTTCCGGCACCGAACTGTCTACCGGCTCAGACGGGCGGCTATCAGTAACCGAGCTTTTTCCCGATTTCAGCTTTCGCAGTCCGGTCATGTACCAAATCCGTAACACGAGCGACACCGGGCGGTTTCTTGTCGGTTCTACGCTGCAGGACAATACGGATTGGGTCACGCTCGATTCCAATCAGTTCCGGCGGGTTCAGCTGAGGCCAGTTCAATCGCGAGGCTTGGAAAATTTCGTCAACTACTTCTCAACCCCGGCACTGTTCAATTCTATCAAGAACTCCCTTTGGATTTCTGTAATTAGCACCATTGTCACAGTAACTTTGGCGTTCTGGTTCGCTTATGCGCTGAACCGGAGTTGCATGCGGTTCAAGGGTGTGTTTCGTCTGATTGCGATGGCTCCGATCCTGGTGCCTTCGCTGTTGCCCGGGATCGCGCTGGTCTATCTGTTCGGCAATCAGGGCATGATAAAAGAGTTGCTGTTCGGCGCCAGTATCTATGGTCCGATTGGCATTGTAATAGGCTCGGTGTTCTTCACCTTCCCGCACGCCTTCCTGATCATTTCAACGGCGCTGGCGATCTCTGATGCACGACTATACGAAGCTGCAGTCAGCCTGCGTTCGACGCCGTGGCGTACTTTTTGGACGGTCACCGTTCCTGGCGCGCGATATGGTCTGATCTCTGCCGCTTTCGTCGTATTTAATCTGGTCATAACTGATTTTGGTCTGCCAAAAGTTATTGGAGGTCAGTTCAACGTTCTGGCGGTTGATATCTACAAGCAGGTGATCGGCCAGCAGAACTTTGAAATGGGTGCCGTAGTCTCGGTCGTTCTGGTGATCCCGGCAATCCTGGCGTTCGCGATCGACCGCATGGTGCAATCAAAGCAGGTTGCCTTATTGTCGGCCCGGTCGGTCCCGTACCAGCCAACCCCAAATCGAAAGGCAGATCGGTTCTTTCTAGTCTATTGCTGTCTGATCGGTTTGTTCATCGTTGGGCTGCTGGCTGTGTGCCAATTCGCAGCGCTAATCAAGTTTTGGCCCTACGACCTGAGCCTGAGCCTGAAGAACTACGATTTCAACAAGATGGATGGTGGCGGTTGGGGCTCCTACATTAACTCGATCAAGCTGGCGCTTTTGACGGCGGTGATCGGTACTTCAGTCGTCTTCTTTGGTGCATATCTGGTTGAAAAGTCGAACGGGTTCAGAACAGGTCGATCAATCTTTCAGATGTTCGCGATGCTGCCTATGGCAATCCCGGGCATGGTGCTAGGCCTTTCCTACATCTTCTTTTTTAACAGCCCGTCCAATCCCCTGAACGGGATCTACGGAACGATGGCGATTTTGGTGATCTGTACGGTGACTCACTTTTATACGGTGTCACACCTAACGGGTGTGACCGCGTTAAAGCAGATGGACAGAGAATTTGAGTCGGTATCATCCTCGCTCAAGCAGCCAACAATGAAGCTATTTGCACGAGTGACAGTTCCGGTATGTCTTCCAGCTGTTCTGGACATATCAATCTATTTGTTTGTCAATGCGATGACGACCGTTTCGGCGGTCGTGTTCCTCTACTCACCTAAAACGACGCTGGCATCTATCGCGGTGCTGAACATGGATGATGCCGGAGATATCGCACCGGCTGCGGCGATGGGCATGATGATCTTTTACACCAACGCAACGGCGCGGATTATTCACCTGATTGCGTCCAAAGGAATTCTAAAACGCACTCAAGGCTGGCGAAGTCGCTAGCTGCCACCATTGATACCAAGCCCCGCTAATCAATCGTTGGCGGGGTTTTCTTCCAAGGTACGCTGCGCAAAATCTGTGAAGGCGCGGATGATCTTCACTTCGCGCCTCTGCGACAGCGATATGATGCTCTCGCCCATCTGCAGGTTGATGCCTTTAAGCTTGATTTGCCGGAGACGGTCATCATGGCCATATTCCGCCTGCGAGACAAAACCGATACCTGCGCCGGAGGCCACAAGTTCCCTTATCGCCTCGCGCCCTTCCGCTACAATCGCTGGTTTCAGCGTGATCCCGTGTTTTTTGGCCTCATCTTCCAGTTTCTGGCGCGTTTTCGACCCTGTTTCGCGGAATATAAGCGGTAGATTTGACAACTCTTCTAGCGACAGCGTCGGTTTCGATGCCAAAAGAACACCCTGTGCGGCAAAGGCCACGATCTCAGTAGAACCAAGACTCAAGACATCCATATCTTTGCCCGGAGAAAGGCTGCCTACTACGCCAATTTCCGCGTTATACGCCCTGAGCTCTTCCAGAATCTCCTCGCTATTCCCCGAGCGCACGGTGATCGTGACATTTGGGTTTTTTTTCTGAAAGGGACCCAGAAAGGCCGTCATGTGGTGCGCGGAGTCGGCGATGATGCGTAACTCTCCATCGACCACAGCCTTGGTCTCAGAGAGGTAGTCCTCGATCTGACTTTCGATCTCAAAATATTGCTTGGTATATCGGTAAAGCTGCTCGCCGTCGGGGGTCAAGGTCACACGTTTGCGCTCGCGCTGGAACAACAACAAATCGTGATCCTGTTCCAGCTTTCGCACCTGCTCCGAAATTGCAGGCTGCGTCAGAAAAAGAGCCTCTGCAGCACGCGAAAATCCCCCATGCTTGGCTACATAGTGAAAGGCTTTGAGCTGGCTGTGTCGCATGGCGCTCCTCCGAAGTCAGCTCATAGGCTGTGCTTATAATTAGATTGATATTTGCAATTTCACATATAGCAACGTTTGCTGCAATTGTGTTCTTGAAAATACTTTTCTGGAGCCTGGTTATGACGCCTTCCAATCCCAAAATCGAACAACCGCGCCTCGGTGAACCTTACCTTCTGACGCCCGGTCCTTTGACGACATCCTATGCCGTAAAAGAGGCCATGTTAAAGGATTGGGGCAGTTGGGATGACGATTTTCGCGCCATGACGCAAGAGGTACGATCCAGCCTGCTGGCTTTGCTTGGCGAGGGAGCTGATGATTTCGACTGTGTCCTGATGCAGGGCAGTGGTTCGTTTTCGGTCGAAGCGATGCTTGCATCATTCATTCCGCGCGATGGCAGGGCGCTGGTATTAGCAAATGGTGCCTATGGGCAACGCTCCGCAAAGACCCTGGAATACCTGGATCGCGCGCATGTAGTTCTGGACAAGGGCGATTACCTGCCGCCGCGCGGCGACGAAGTTGCCCGCATTCTTGCCGATGACCCCGACATCACGCATGTGGTTGCGATTCACTGTGAAACCAGTTCGGGCATTCTGAACCCCGTCGAAGAGATTTCCGAGGTCACCTATGCCGCCGGGCGCAAGCTATTAGTCGACTCGATGTCGGCCTTCGGCGCCGTCGAGCTGAAACCGAGCGAGATCCGGTACGAGGCCATGGTATCCTCCGCCAATAAATGCATCGAGGGTGTGCCCGGTTTCGGTTTTATCGTCGCCCGAAAATCCGAGCTTGAGGCAGCGGAGGGCAACAGCCATTCGCTGAGCCTGGACGTACACGCGCAATGGGCGCATATGAACAAGACCGGTCAATGGCGGTTCACCCCTCCCACCCATGTGGTGGCGGCATTCATCGAGGCACTCAGGGCGCATTCCGCCGAAGGAGGTGTTCCGGGCCGCGGCGGTAGGTACACCCGCAACCGCGATGTCATGGTCGCGGGAATGCGCGAGTTGGGTTTTGAAACATTGCTCGACAATCGCTGGCTCAGTCCAATTATTGTCACCTTTTTCTGCCCGGCGGACGAAAATTTCGTGTTCGACCAGTTCTATGCCCTGATGAAGTCCAAGGGTTTCATCATCTACCCAGGCAAGCTGACGGTGGTCGACAGTTTCCGTGTCGGATGTATCGGCCAAATGGACGAGCACGTCATGCGCAAAGTTGTAAACGCAGCAAAAGAATCATTGGAGGAGATGGGTGTCACAAGCGCTGCACCCCCCCTCCGGGCATTGAAAGAACGCGCCAAACTGGCAGCTTAACTACCAAGGAACATAAAAAGATGACTATCCAAACACCTGTTGAAGCAAACGAGCGCGTCTATCCGACGCCAAAAGTGCCCGCAATCGCCATCTGCCTAGATGGGTGCGAACCGGAATATCTGGAAGTCGCAATTGCAAAGGGTCTGATGCCCAACCTTAAGCGGATGCGAGAAGAAGGCACTGATCGGCTGGCACATTCCGTGATCCCCTCCTTCACCAATCCCAACAATCTGTCGATCGCCACCGGCCGGCCGCCTATCGTGCACGGTATCTGCGGCAACTATTTGATCGACCCTGACAGCGGTGAAGAGGTCATGATGAACGACGTGCGCTTCTTGCGCGCGCCGACCATTTTCTCGCAGTTCTACGATGCTGGCTTCCGCGTTGCCATGGTTACCGCCAAGGACAAGCTGCGCGCCTTGCTCGGTGCCGGGTTGAAATTTGACGAAGGACGCGCCGTTGCCTTTTCTTCGGAACGCTCGGGCGAGACGACTATGGCCGAGCACGGCATCGACAATGCAAGCAAATGGCTGGGCATGGACGTCCCTGAGGTCTATTCGGCCGAACTGTCCGAGTTTGTATTCGCCGCCGGCGTCAAGCTGCTGAAAGAGTTCAAACCCGACGTGATGTATCTGTCGACCACCGACTATATTCAGCACAAGTTCGCCCCCGAACAGCAGGGTGCACTTGATTTCTATGCCATGTTTGACCGCTATCTGGGCGAGCTTGACGAGCTGGGTGCCGCCATCGTTGTGACCGCCGATCATGGCATGAAGCCGAAGCATCTGGCTGATGGGTCCCCCGCCGTTGTCTACGCACAGGATCTGATGGACGATTGGCTTGGTAAGGACGCAGCGCGGGTCATCTTGCCGATTACCGACCCATACGTGGTGCATCACGGCGCGTTGGGCTCGTTCGCCACTGCCTACCTGCCCGAAGGTTCGGATCAGGACGATATCATCGCCAAACTCAGAGCGACCGAGGGGATTACCCATGTTCTGACCAAGGCTGAAGCCATCGAGCAATTCGAACTGCCTGGCGACCGGATTGGCGACATCGTGATGGTCTCCGGCGAAAACATCTGCATCGGCACATCCGAGCATCGTCATGATCTGGCGGCCCTGAAAGAGCCACTGCGCAGCCATGGCGGTTTGACCGAGCAAGAGGTGCCCTTCATCGTAAACCGCGTCATCGATTTGCCGAACCAGCCGGTGTTGCGCAACTTCGATGCCTTTTTCTATGCAACCACAGCAGCGGCACAGTAAATCATGAAAGATCAAACCATGTCGAATACCGAAATACGAAACGAAGGGATGCGGATCGGAGGTGAAATTGTCTTTACCGACGAAACCGTTCCGGTGCTCTACCCCTATACCAACGAGGTAGTGGGTCATGTCCCGGCCGGAACTGCTGAACATGCACGCAAGGCCTTCGAGATTGCGGCGAACTACAAGCCGAAACTCACCCGGTATGAACGCAGCCAGATCCTGCAGCGCGCGGGTGAGCTGATCGGGGAAAAGCGTGATTACCTTGCCAAATGGCTGACGCTGGAACTGGGCATTTGCCACCAGCATGCAATCTACGAAACTAAACGCGCGCAGGATGTTTACCAGTTCGCCGCCGCCGAGGCGCTGAAGGATGATGGTGAGATTTTTTCTTGCGATCTGACCCATAACGGCAAGGCACGCAAAATTTTCACGACGCGAGAGCCGGTGAAGGCGATTAGTGCGATTACCCCGTTCAACCACCCACTGAACATGGTCAGCCACAAAATTGCTCCATCTATTGCGACTAACAACTGCATGGTCTGCAAACCGACAGAACTCACTCCGCTGACGGCGCTGACCTTAGCCGACATTCTTTATGAAGCGGGATTGCCGCCCGAGATGTTCCAGGTTGTCACCGGCTGGCCTGGCGACATCGGCGATGAAATGATCACCAACGAGCATATTGACATCATCACCTTCACCGGCGGTGTGCCGGTCGGCAAGATGATTGCCGAAAAGGGAGTTTACAAACGCCAGGCGCTGGAACTCGGCGGCAACGACCCCCTAATTATTCTCAATGACCTCAGCGACGCTGATCTGGACAAGGCGGCAACAATTGCGGTTTCGGGCGCGACCGGCAACTCCGGCCAACGCTGTACGGCGGTCAAGCGGATACTGGTTCAGGAAAGTGTCGCGGACAAGTTCGTGCCGCTGGTTTTGGAAAAAGCCAAGAAGATCAAGTTTGGCGATCCGCGGGATCCTGAAACCGAACTTGGCTGCGTGATCCACGACAAGGCGGCGGAAGTCTTTGAAAACCGCGTCTATCAGGCTGAGAAGGAGGGCGCGGAAATCCTCTATCACCCTGGTCGTCAGGGCGCGCTGCTGCCACCCATCGTGATCGACAAAGTACCGCATAGCAGCGAACTGGTAATGGAAGAAACCTTTGGCCCGATCGTCCCCATCGTGCGTGTTCCCGACAATGATGAAGAGGTGATGGCCATTTCGAACTCGACGGAATTTGGCCTGTCCTCGGGTGTGTGTACAAACGATCTGAATCGCGCAATTTCCTATATCAACGGGTTGGATGTGGGCACCTGCAACATTTGGGAACAACCGGGTTACCGGATCGAAATGTCGCCCTTTGGCGGCATCAAGGACAGCGGCAACGGCGTTAAGGAAGGTGTCATCGAAGCGATGAAGTTCTTCACAAACGTCAAAACATATTCCCTGCCCTGGCCCGGCTGACATTCCTGCCCTTCCCGTTAGCGGGCGGGGCTTCAAAATTCCTCCCCCTACTGGCGGACCTTTCAGGGTCCGCATCTTTTACGAAGCGACAGCGAGGAACGGATATGCCACAGATTGTCCATACCGAAGGGGAATCGAATACTTCGGAAGCCCGCAGTGCTTGGCTGAAGAAGTCTATCGGACCCAAATCGTCGCCACTGCTAAAACGCGACGCGGATGTGTTCCTGCATCAATCCTTGTCCAGCCCCTGCGTTAGCACGATTGCCAAAGCAGAAGGGATCTGGATCGAAGACATGGATGGCCGCCGCTACATGGATTTCCATGGCAACTCGGTGCATCACATCGGCTATGGCCATCCTCGGTTAGTGCAGGCGATCAAGGATCAACTGGACGACCTGCCCTTTGCCCCGCGCCGTTTCACCAATGACCCGGCGGTGGAACTGGCCGAAAAGCTGGTGGCGATTACCCCGGGTGATCTAGGCAAGGCACTGTTCACCACCGGCGGCTCGGACGCCAATGAAGTCGCGCTCAAGATCGCCCGCGCCGCAACGGGCCGCTTCAAGACGCTCAGCTTCTGGGACGCCTTCCATGGTGCCGGTTTTGGCGCAGCAAGCGTTGGCGGCGAGGCCACGTTCCGCAGCCATATTGCTGGTCCATTGTTGCCGGGAACCGAGCATGTGGCCCCATTCCACCCCACCCGTTGCCCATATGGGCATACAACGCTTGAGGCCAGCGCGGAAGCCTGTGCCAACATGATCGACTATGTACTAGAGCGCGAAGGCGACATCTGTGCCGTGGTGGCCGAGGCGATGCGTGCTGTGCCCATCGTGCCGCCGCCTGGTTTCTGGAAGCGGGTGCGCGAAATCTGCGACCGCCATGGTGCATTGCTGATCTTGGACGAGATTCCGACCGGCTTGGGCAAGACCGGACAAATGTTCTCGTTCCAACATGACGAGATCGTCCCCGATATTGTCACCATCGGCAAATCACTGGGCGGAGGTATCCTTCCCATCGCCGCCTGCATCGCCCGCAAAAATTTGGATGTTTGCGGCGATTTTGCTATCGGGCATTACACACACGAAAAGAACCCTGTCACCGCTCGCGCCGCATTAACCACGCTGCAGATTATCGAAGATGAGGGATTGGTCGAGCGTGCGTCGAAATTGGGCGAACACGCGATGGGCCGCCTGATGGATGCGCTCCAGAATGTTCCCATCATCGGCGACATCCGAGGCCGTGGCCTCATGTTCGGGATCGAGATTGTCGAGGACCGCGTTACCAAGACCCCTGGAAATGCACGCGCGGAACGGATCTATTATGCCTGTCTCGAAGCGGGGCTGAGCTACAAGATCAGCCAGGGATGCGTGTTGACCCTGTCGCCGCCGCTGACAATTTCCCAAGTGGAGTTGGACCAGGCCATCGACATCGTGGTTGCTGCAATCGAGGACGAGATTTGATCAGCCGAGCCGCATCCGCCACGCAATGTCGGACAATGGGGCAATGCTCCGCCCTCACGGACCGGAGCATTGCCGAAAGGAGTGCTGTAAATTCAACTGGAACACGCGCCGGCGGTGTCGTGGTCGAAGAAGGTTGATTTTTTGGGCAATCGCACGAAAACCGCGGTGAACTGAGCCAAGTTTGAAATTGGAGTGAAGTATGGCAATTGTCACCTTCCTGATCAGTCTGGCCGGGGCAACCATGCTGCTGCTGTACGCAGTCCGCATGGTTCGTACCGGGATAGAACGCAGCTATGGCGCGTCGTTCCAGCGAGTGATGACGCAGCAGCGTAATTATATGCATGCTTCACTGGTGGGCGTGATGATGGCGATTGTGTTGCAAAGCTCAGCCGCGGTGGCACTGTTGACTTCGGGCTTTGCGGCCAGCGGGATGCTCAATTTTCCGGCCGGGCTGGCGATTGTGCTGGGTGGCGATCTGGGCTCGGCGTTGATCATTCAAATCCTGTCCTTCCGGATGGACTGGCTTGTGCCGCTGCTACTGGCAATTGGCGGCTATCTGTTCGTAAAAACCGAAGCCAAGAAAGCCCGCCAGCTTGGGCGCATCCTGATGGGCGTGGCCTTTATCCTGATCTCGCTCAGGTTCCTGCGCGAGGCGATGGACCCCATCCGCGACAGCGCATTTTTGCCCGCCGTAGCCGACTACC
Organism: Ruegeria sp. YTSC003; assembly: GCF_059609785.1. Taxonomy (NCBI): domain Bacteria; kingdom Pseudomonadati; phylum Pseudomonadota; class Alphaproteobacteria; order Rhodobacterales; family Roseobacteraceae; genus Ruegeria; species Ruegeria sp. YTSC003. Next base: position 22,688 of record NZ_JBXWMK010000020.1, read on the forward strand.
TGGCCCGCGACTATATTACCGCCTTCCTTGTCGGCGGTGCGCTGGCCTTTGTCATGCATTCGTCGGTCGCGGCCATCCTTATGTGCGTGACGCTTGTACAGATTGGTGCAATCCCGTTTGCCGCCGGTATGTCATTGGTCTTTGGGGCGAATTTTGGCTCGGCCTTCATTCCGGTCTGGCTGACGCGTGGGATGCCCGTTACTGCCCGGCGCATACCATATGCCAATCTAGCGCTGCGGGGCAGTTGGGCTTTGGCGACCTTGTTTGCAGCAAACCTCGCTTTGCGAACCGGACTATTGGGGGACCCGCAAGGGGGCCAGATGCTGGTCAATGTGCATCTTGCGTTCAACCTGTCACTGCTGGTTCTGGCCCTTCCATTTTGCGGGCGGCTGCAGGGAATGTTCGAAGGTCTACTGCCGGATCAGAAGAAAGAACAGAACTCGCAGCCTGCGCGACCAGTCAGCGCACTGGACTTGGAAAACGTTTCCAACCCCAGCCAGGCCCTGCCGAGCCTCAAGCGTGAGCTGCTGAGGATGAGCGACCTTATTGAGACCATGTTCCGTCCTTCCCTGGAACTGTACCGCAGCGGCAACAAGGATCAGATTCGTGCGGTTCAGGCCATTGACGAGGATGTAAACCGCTGCCTGTCGGGCATACGCGCTTTTGTTGCCGCTATACCCCCAGAACGATATGAAAAACAGGATGCAAAGACCGCACGTGACCTTATGGAGTTTGCGATCCGGCTTGAAACGGCGGGCGATGTTGTCGCAAAGCGCCTGGCCGTTTTGGCAGGTGAAATGCGCGCCAAGGGATCCACATTTTCGCAGGAAGGCTGGTCGGAACTTGTTCAGATGCACGAGGGTATTCTGGCCAACATGAAGCTGGCATCAAATGTGCTGATTTCTGACGATCTGGAAAGCGCACGGCTTCTCAGCCTTGAAAAAACCGAGATTAAACGCGTGGAGCGGGACAGCCGCAAACGGCACCTCCGCCGCTTGCAGCACGGGACAACAGAAAGCCTCGAGACCAGCGATATTCATCTCGAAACATTGCGGGCATTCCGGGAATTTAACAGTCACATCGCCTCCATTGCCTACCCCGTCTTGTACAGGAATGGACAGTTGCTGGAGACACGGTTGGTCAACGAAATCGCTGACTAACGAGTCGTCAAAAGGAACACTTTTTTAAGCACCAGAGCAACGAAACGGTGTTACCATCGGGAAGGCGGTCTGACACAGGAGCCAGTCTCAATGAAAAAAATCGAAACAGAAGACGTAAAAGAGGACCCAAACGCTAGTAAATTCGTTCGTACGCACCAGTTTGTTCTAGGATTGTTTGGCTTTCAAAAAAACCTTGGTCAAAAGCGGTTCCAGTCAAAAAAATTCTTTGCAGAGAAGCCATCCAATCGAACCGTTGAATGCAGTTCTTCTGACGCTTCTTCAAAACACTCAAAGCAAAGCAAGCCAACACTCGGTAATGAAGATAGAACCGGAAGTGGAGCGACTGAAAGAGCCGCACCATTTTATTTACCTTAGCTTAGCTACGTTATTGGCTTAGCCTGGTTGAAAGTGGTTCGCCTGAGGCAATTTCCGTCGCCAGAAGTTTTGGGCCAGTTGGCGGCCTGATCTAAGAGAAAATCCGGATGTGTCGCAAATTTTTGGAGCGGCCAGCGACAGCGACTTATCAGACAAACTTATCCTACGATCTCTGCAAATAGCCGGAAGCCAGATGTCGTAGTGCTGGGGAATTGCTGTTTTGCATCGGATACTGAAGCCAAGGACAAACATTGACGGTGTCGCAACAAACTTACTTTTTGGGCTCACTTCCAACCTCGGAGGCAGAGCAGAATTTCCCCTGCCCCACTTCAGTCGGATCTCGCTGGCGGCCCGGAGCTGACCTTGAGCACGGTCTTCAGATGCTGCGGTCGCAGCCCGCAGTCCGGACTTTAGCTGCACCCGCAATATCGCGATCAGTTTGGAGGTCGGGACCGCTGAGAGGGTGTGTAAAAACTCCGGACCATGATCTCTCTCGTCGCGCTCGTTTTCAACACCTGTGCAAAAGCTCTTTCAGAAGCGCGAGAGACGCACATAAAGGGTGTTTTTGGCCTATTCCGCGGGACGGCCAGAGTTTTCACACAGCCTCCGGACAAAGCCGCCGTCGGGATTTACACTCGCGCATATTGGCGAAGGTGAGTACGTTCGCCCCAACTCCAAAAATTGAGGTGCTCATGTTCGAAACTCTACTGATTGTAGGATTAGGTCTCGCAGGTGGCTTCGCTGTTGGTGCGCAAGCTCAAATCGCTGGCTCCATGGGCAATCGTATAGGCGGGGCTGCTGGAAGTTTCATCGTTCACTTCGGTGGGGCTGTCGCGTCACTTGCATTGTTGATCGCCCGCGGCGGAGAAAACATTAGCGAATGGAAGCACTTACCTTGGTATATGTTGGGCAGTGGTCTATTCGGCGTAGTTCTGTATCTGACGCTAAGTCAAACTGTTCCAAAACTGGGAGCCACGTCAGCGATTGCTTTGGTTGTTGTAGGTCAGCTTCTAGTGGGATTGCTTATTGATCATTTTGGTTTATTTGATGCCTCTGTCAGGAGCATCGATTCATCACGGATTGCAGCAGCCTTCCTGCTTCTAGCCGGTGCCTATCTGATGCTACGCTAAATCGCAGTCGACCGTTAAATACCCATTTGGGCTCTTTGCGGTCTTCAGATTCGGCGCGGCATCCCTGTCGCCTTGCTGTCGATGAGAAGTATGGATCTGCCGAAAGCCGAAAATCATCACGCTCCATCACGCCGCGATGCAGCTTCCCCAACCGCCGTTAGTTACCCAGCAACCAACGGCAGATATTCAAAGCAGCCGAGTTGCCATACCGCCGTCAACGGCAACCGGAGAACCTGTCACGAAGCTTGCCCGGTTTGACAGCAAGAACATAGCAGATTGGGCAATCTCCTTTGGCTCTGCCATGCGTTTCAGGGGATGTAAGCTGGCAATGAAATCGTGCGTCGCAGGATCATCGCCGGCCATGTCGGTTTTAGTACCACCCGGCAAAATAGTGTTGATACGGACCCCCTTGGCCGCATGATCAGATGCCAAAGACTGTACGAGCCCAATCAGTCCAGCCTTTGATGCGGCATAGGCCCCCATGCCGGGCATGCCCCCATTACTGAAACCAACAAAAGTTCCAGTGAAGACAATAGACCCGCCGCCGCGTTCCTCCATTGCCGGAATCTGCGCTTTTGCCGCGAAGAACGCACTGGTCAGGTTTGTTGCAAGAACCGACTGCCAGTTGCGTGAATCCATTTCGTGAACTGGACCCATCTCACCCATAATGCCCGCATTGTTAAATGCGCCATCAAGGCCGCCAAATTGCCGTTTCGCCAGATCAACAAGATCCTTGGAGTATGTTTCGTCCGTCACGTCGCCCGCAAGACACACAGCGCGCCCATTGCTCTGGGTAATCTGCCCGACAAGTGTGTTCAGCTGAGCTTCCCGGCGGGCACCCAACACAACATTCGCCCCTTCCGAGGCAAACAAAAGTGCGGCAGCAGCGCCGATCCCGCTGCTCGCACCGGTAATGATGATGGTTTTATTTTCTAGTTCCATGGTCATGCCTTTCAATATTTGCATGCCAATCACCTAAGGAATGATGCGAGTGAAGCGCGACCCGGTTCTTGCGGGTGTTGAGCTACATGAGCTGAAAGCGCAAGAAACGGATCAATTGGTTGACCTCAAACGGGAGCCGTCGTTCGTTCGCGGTAGCGAAGTCTCTTTATTGGGATCAGTACCAACGCTGTTGCAAGAGCAATATCTAACGATTGAGCCTATGTAATCCGGACCTTGCCGATGTCCTCACTCGTCGCAACGCAGCTTCGCCAACCCTTATCTCTCAGATCGATTTATGAATGGGAAGGTCAACTGGCGGTTGGTCGTGAGATAGGACAGCGGCGCCCCTAAAACCTCTTCCGCCTTTAGAATCACAGAAGCCGAGGCACGGGCGTCCTCTCCAGCGTCATGGTGGTGAAACTCAAGTCCGAGATGTTTTTTAAGATTTGCCAGCCCGTGCCCACCGGCGCCCTTCAATGAAGGCCATGCTTGGCGGGCAATCGTGACGCTATTCGTCCAATGCGACGTGATCATTGGCAGGCCATACCGGGCGCAAGCAGCCGTCATCGCCTTCTCATCAAACGTACTGTGTTGCACAAGGTTGTGCGTGTTCAGGACTTCAAACAAGGACGCATAGACCGTTGGGAATGTTCCAGCCCCAATCACGGTTTCGGCGGAAATCCCGTGGAGCTCAGTATTGAAAGCCTCAAACGGTCCCTCGGGGTCAATCAGGACAGAATAGGTTTGCATAAAACCAGCGTCGCTGACGAAACAAAGTCCGATCTGGCAGATGCTACTAATAGTCTTTCCCGCCGTTTCGACATCCAACGCAATAAAGCGAAAAGGGCCGTTCGGCGGCACATTAAGATGCCCAAATCTGTTCAACGTGTCCAACTCTCGGCGCCCTACATCTGTCGGATTTTCTCAGCCCCTGCTGCCAGGTCGACACCTACGCAACCTAGTTTTTGCGGGTCGAATGGGTCTTGGCAAGTCGTTCTCGCTCTCAAGGAGTGCAGTATGACTATATGACACTTCACGAACGGCCCATAAGAGACATTCGGCACCCTGCTGGCATTCTGCGGTCGCAGCCCACATTCCGGTCATTCGCTGCAAGTGCAAATTTTGGCGCTGCTCGAACTCACACATTGCGGACAAAAGTAGCTTTCGCTGCGCTTGCACCAATGACCGTTTTTTCTGGTATTCATGGCCCAGTTTCTTTGCAAAACCCACGTCCAAAATATCTAAAACTCATCAAATTCCGGGACGTTGCCAAGCCTAATGAGGAAACTTGGCGACCCGACTTCGCCACTGTTCGGATCTTCACTGACCATGTAGGCATCGGCGCCAGCGCAATCGTCGGATTGCGCTTCTCTTTCTGCTCTGTTTTGTGCTTCCGCTGCCGTGGAGTATTCAAATTGCTTGCCAATTTTCAAGCTTCCTTGCCCTCCGCGTCCTGGCTTCCGTTCCACATATGTTTGACAGATGTAGTGAACTTTTTCTGAGCTCTCATCTGAGAGTGTCATGGCAATATCCTTGAAACGAGTACGGGCGCTACTGATGCATGAGATAAACAGTGCTCGCTAGCCACTTTGTTTGTGTTTCGCTCAATCAAGTCGCGCGGAGAGGAGGGCCAACGATCCTGTCACCGCTTTTTGGCGGGCTTCGGCGGACAGGCTTCAGATGGAGTCGTCGCATCCCTTTCGAGCCGAGTTTTGCGAAGCCGAGCGTTCTTGATCTGTCTTTGCTCTGCTTCTTCGTTGACCATTTCCCTAACGACCCGCGTTGTTTTGTCCATCGGCGTTTCCGCCTTGGGAACGTGTGCATTGAAGGCAGTTGTTTTTTTCTGCTTTGCCAATGGTTACTCTCCTATCCGTTTTCAACGGCGCATTTGTCAGTTGAGTATTTCAAATTGATGCCAGGTGATTGCCTGGTCCTTGAGGGACACGCGCGTGTCGTAAAGGACTGCGATGGAGCAGCTTTGTCTGAACGTCAGGAGCGGACATAGCTTTCATCAACGCACTATAGTTCATTTGGAATCTCATTTCCGATCCTACGTTTTGTGTCGAATGGGGTGTGCCGATGACAAGATGGTCGCTTGTTGCACCGATGAGTCTGTTTCTGGGAGGCATAGAAAGCCCCAAAACGTCCGTATCTTGCTGACCAATGGCGAGAACTAATTGTGTGCTCTGTCTACTTTTTGGAACAAGGTGAAGTCTTTTGAATACCGGGTCGCAGATGCTCTGAGGGTAAGATGAAGGTTTGGACCCTGTTTCAATGACCTCGGCGACAAGCGTAAAGGCATCCGTATACATCCCGCCTATCTGATCTCCGGAAACCGGATCAACGCCCAGAAGTATTGCTTCCCCCAGCCTTAAATCGTTGATGCGACCAGCTGGGTGCCCACTGAAGGCCCAAGGAAGGTTGGCCGAGTTACCGCCAGATACCGTCTGAAGGAAGGGGCCACACTGCCCCTCTGTGTCATTCGCCAAGACAGACAAGGCGTCCATGTCTGCTGCATTCGGGGCAATTCCACTCAGGCATGCGAAGTTCGCTCCGATGCCATTTAGCGCGACACCCGGCATATCCACCACTTGCTGCGCAATTGCGCCGAGGTACTTTGGCATGATCCCTTCGCGCAGATCGCCCATCTCAACCATCAGGATAATGCCGTGAATGCAGTCCTTCCGGATCGCGGCGGCGGCTAGAGCGGTAATCACGAGGATTTCTGTGTTGTAGCTTGCCTCACAGTACTGGACGACCTGATCGACCTGGCTCAGCATTGGTGTACGGATCAAGGTGATCGGGCATGTCATGCCCGCATTGCGTAACTTCCGAACGTTGCTAAGACGCGCTTCTGCAAGTCCCACAGCGCCACCGTCCAGCATGGCCCGAGCGATGGTTGGATGCCCGCACACCGCTTTGGTCACACCGGTGACGCTGATGCCGCGTGTCTTGAGGCGCCCGATCACAGTCTTTGCATTGTGGCGTATCTTGCTCAGATGCACCTCAATGCGGGGTGTACTCATATCGCAGCCACAGGCGTGGGTTGATGCAACCCAGGATAGGCGGCGACAACCATTGCAAGCAAATGCGATGCCGGCCGGCTGAGCACATCCGTTACGGGTAACCCGAGCATTTGTGACTGTGCGGCGATAGTGTCGGTAATCTCGGCCTCAGACATCCCCTCGTGATTGAGCGTGACGCCGATGACTTTTGTGTCAGCAAACGCTTCGATGAGGGCAATCTCACTTGCAGGCTTGGGCATTGGCATATTGGGAAAATCACAGCGATGCGCGCGCTTTGGAGCGTGTTGAAGGATCACGGCGTCCGGCTGGCTGCCCCGCAGGATAAAGGCGGATGTGCAGAACGCCGGATGGCTCAACGCTCCTTGACCTTCAATCAAAATGACATCGGGTTGTTCAGCCTCGGAAGCGTCAACAATCGCACCTTCAAGCTCGCCGCAACAGAACTGCGGCGGCACGGCATCCATTGCCACTCCATATTTTGCGCCCTGCATCAAACCCGTCTGGCCCGTACCAACAAGAACAGTCTTGATGCCCCTTGCGTTCAAGGCGCGGGCCAATACGGTTGCTGTTGTCCGTTTTCCAATGGCGCAATCGGTTCCAAGAACCGCTATGCGCAGTGCCTTCACTCCTGCAATACTTCCGTCGAACAGGCGCATATCCTTGCTGGGTTTAGGTTTTCGAATATCTCGAATGGTGACTTTGCGTTCGACTGCAAAAGACCCGATTTCGAGATCATCGCTCAAATACTCATGCAATCCACTGACGATGTTCATACCAAGTGAAATCGCATCGAGAACAACGTCGCGATCTGTCGATGAGAGTCTCCCCGTAGATGGTGCCATTCCGTAAATGAGGGTATCTGGGATGACGGTTTCATGGGCGACAGCAGCGTCCAAACTTCTAAAGACCGGAATGTGGTTTACTGCATCGTCAAGAATCTGCCCGCTGTCTTCGCCGTCGTGGTTGCTATCGATGACAGACAGGATCCTGTAGGCCTCTGAATGACGAACAAGGCCATTAGCAGTTTTGCCATCAATGTTGGCGAAGTTACCTTGGCAATAGACAATCGCAGTTGGTGGCGAGACGATCTTAGTGGTAGAGATTGATCTTATGGGTTCATCGCTGGTCAATGGCGGCGCTTGTGCACCGCTGACGGGACGACGGATAGTGTTAGCCGCGCTAAAGTCGGTTTTCATGATGTTTCCTTTTTGTGGTCGACACCGAAGGCAACGCTGCCGTCACCATTGGGTAATGAAGTCGAGAATATCGTGCCGCACGCTCAGTTATCGAGAATGCAAAGTCCCTTAGATAACTTGAAATTCTTGTTGCAGTCCCACCGGTTTCCGGACCTGTCGAGATGGGCATTCGCAGGAAGGTCTATTACGTCACAGCTCGCACCTGAGGCAGCGTATCCCCGCTCGCACTTCCATCCCGTTCCGTAACTTGCATCGTCAAAGAAGGCATGTTCAGGGATCACAACGGGCGCGCACGACCCATCTTGTGCAAAGTACCCACGTTCGCATGTCCAGGGTCGACCGTATCCTGATGAATTCAGATACGCGTTGGCCGGGACTTCAATAGCGACGCAAAGGTCGTCCGATGCTTCGAACCCCCGTTTGCATTTCCACGCTGGCCCATAGGTAGTAGCTGCCAGGTAAGCGTTTGCGGGTACGACAATTTCTTGGCATGTGTCGTCGATTTTGAGAAAACCGCGAGAGCAATGCCAGCGCTCACCTGATGGATCAAGAAACCCGCCATCAGGTACAATCACCGCAACACAGGCCGTGTCATCCTTCTTGCGAAACCCATGAAGACATTCCCAACCAGAGCCATAGGTGCGGTTGGTCGGATACGCATTTGCTGGCACTATGACAACGGCGCAGACATCGCCACTCAGCCTATACCCGGCGTTACATTTCCAGCCGTCACCGTAGCTCTTTGCAGTGGCATTTTCAGGCACAGGTTGCGATGTGGATTGAGCATATGCAGGCGTTGAAAACAGAAGCAGAGCACAGATTGGGAGCACAATCAGAGCCGCAATCATCTGAATGCCTGGTGACGGATGCGCTCCCCAGATCGCCTGACAGAGTTGCGGCATTGCCTTTGAGTTATGATCCATCCAGCTCAAGCCCCGCGATACAGGCATCTGCAAGGTCACGGCTTGGCGTTTCCGACCCCGGCAACGTAGCCCAACCCGTATCCATCATAGCCTTGCGGCGACTGAAGCCAGAGGCCTCTTGGAGGGTTACGATTATTTCTTCGCGCTTGGGGTCAGCAGCTGACCTGTTCAGGCAAACCGGCACCATCGCGAGCGTCACTTCTTCGCTTGCATGGTCCTTCGCCAATTCTTGAGCGCCACCGCTGGTTGTCCACCCGCCCCAGGTAAAGCCAAGGATTGAGACCGCAATCGCACCACACAAAGCACCGTAGATGCCTGGTTTCGTCCATTCTGGAAATGTCATTTTAGATCCTCTGGCGGAGAAAGCGCCGCCTCGCTGTTTTGTGTCTTTTTGCGCAACCTTGATCTCGAGCCCGCGCCATACCCAGGGCGTGATGACCGATAGGCGCAGTTCGGGCTGCTGGAATTTCAATTGATCAACAGTTGCGTTGTGGTTCTTTGGCAAGCCTTCGGTGCGTCTGATCACCACAAACGGATCGACAAACGTCACAAGCGATGTGGTTGTGCGCGAAAACATCGGCAACCTTCGCAAACATCAGATCCAAGTAGAGGACGTGACAGCTGAATTTTCATGATGGAAGAACTTAGTTCACTCTAGCAGGCGATACGCCCAGGCCGCAGAAAACCAGAACTTTAGTGGACTTAACATAACCACTTGGCGACGGTATTACAACGTTCATCGGCCTAACACTTTTTCCAAGTCCCAGGATGCCGATGAAAGAAATTGTTTCAATCTGGCATTCGCCTTGTGTATCGGCAAATTCGTGACCACTTATGTAGCCTCATTAGCATGCCACTCTGAAGCCGACATTCGCTGCATCACAAAGAACAGGTAATGAGGGCTCTGACCGATCTCCACCGTCTAAAGGCCGTTCGAGCACTTAGTGAGGATACAATCGAAGCATACCTCGTGCGCGCCAGACTACATTGAAAGTTATGCAGTTTTGGCGTGCGATAACGCCTCAGAAAATGTCAGCAGGCGTTGACGGCTTTCGTCCCAAAGGTGCAGCCGCGCACAGTGCAGGCTTTCATAGAGCGTAATGCGCTGACAATCGGCGAGTTCACCGTGATCGCGCAGCACTTCATCAAGTCTGTAAAAAGGTATCCGGCTGGCCATGTGATGAACATGGTGCACACCTATATTCGCAGTGAACCAGCGTAGAGGACCAGGTAGCGCATAGTGAGAGCTGCCATAGAATGCTGCATGCTGTAGTTTCCACTGCTCTTCGTGTTCCCAGGTTGTGTGCTCGAATTGATGCTGGATGTAGAAAAGCCAGACACCGATTGAAGCAGCTAAAATCATTGTGGGGAGAAACACAAACAACAGTGCATCCACACCTCCGACCCAATAGACTCCACCCAAAACAGTAGCTATCACAACGTTTGTCGCCATTGCGCTTAGCCAATACTGCCAGCCAGCATGCATTAATCCGACGGGCAGCCGATATAGGATAAAAAACGTATAGATTGGGACGACGCCAAACATGAACAATGGGTGTCGAACCAATCGATACAAGGCGCGTCCGATCCACTTCCGGTTCACATATTCGTCGACAGTCAAGGTCGGTAAGTCTCCGATACCGCGCCGATCCAGATTACCGGTTGAAGAATGGTGAATTGCATGGGTTTGGCGCCAGACATCATATGGTGTGAGCGCCAGAACACCCAGAAACCGGCCTGTCCAATTGCAAAGTACACGGCTTTTGAAAAACGCCCCATGACCGCAATCGTGCATGATTATGAACAAGCGGACCAGGAAGGCGGCATTCAGTATTGCCAGCGAAGTGGAGATCCAGACGCTAATGGACAATGCATGCCACGCAGCGACCCATAACACAACAAAAGGTATAACAGTGATTGTCAATTCGAAGACACTGCGTCCGGTGTTCGGTGCGCGGTATTGCGCGAGAACTCTAGTCCAATCCTGAGGTTGCAACCTGGTGGCCCTCCGATCTCTCATCGGACTTAAATGTCCAAACGGGCACCCATAAGGGTGCCCATAAAACGTTTAGGCCAGCGCCAAGTTAGCGGCGTTATCGCGCCCGTCACGACCAGATTCCAAATCAAAAGTGACCTTCTGGCCATCTTGAAGTTCACTGATGCCGGACCGCTCAAGCGCCGAAATATGTACGAATACGTCGTTCTTGCCATTTTCCGGTTCAATGAAGCCGAAACCTTTGGTTGAGTTGAACCATTTCACGGTGCCATTTGCCATGGTGTAAGTCTCCTAATATCAGCCGCCCGCACTATTGCGACGGCTCGGCGTGGTCGGTCTGAATCGAAAGACTGAACGCCGATTTTGGGAGACAGCAGGTCGAAAAAGAAAAACGTTAGCCCAGTATAGATGGGCTGCTGGGGAGCATCAAACAAGCCTTGATCCCCCGAAGAGTTGCACGATCTTGAAAAGATTAAGCTAACCGATGGGCTGGTACGGAAAATCAGGGTGAAGAGGTCTTATACACCAATAACATCGCCTGAAATATGATCAAGCTTGGGCGGTTGCACTGTTGTCAGAAATTAACGACGCCGAGCTAACCCAGGTCTAACCGACACACCGTTTCGCCAAGCGTTCAGTCCTTTGCAGCGCCGACAAATCCGCTCCCCAAATGGGCTCTCTACCGACATCGGAGGCGTCACAGCATTCCCAACCAAGACACCAATTTGCCGGTCATGGACGGCCCATAGCTGCCGCCGGTCAGCCGACCTAAATGCTGCATCGCAGCCCATCAAACCGGCCATTCGCTGCGCGGGCGAGATCCGTGCGTTGTGATAGGTAGGCACCGCGGACGAAGGGGGCTTTCGCATTATCTCGGACAACGACGCCAGGCAGCCCTAAAAACAATCAAGGGATCTATCACGACCGGCCGCCAGAGCGGCGACCTTGACTGGGTTCTGTTGCAATCTTTTGACTATTGACGCGCTTGAATGCAGACGATGAATGATAGCCGGTGTATTCAGTCGAGAACCTGTTCATGATTTCATTCAAAGGTGCGCAATATCCGAAGGACGTGA
>NZ_JBXWMK010000021.1:0-24339 GCF_059609785.1 Ruegeria sp. YTSC003
GGCGCGGTGGCGGCTTGCAGCTTGATCCGCAATCCATGCAGACAACAGCCAAGCTATCGGTGCCAGAGGTCTTTGCACTGCTCATCAGCGTGGCAGCCATGCGGGCGGCGGGAAACCTTCCTTTCTCGGAACTGGCAGATGCCGGACTAGCCAAGATCGAAAAGGCCCTGCCCGCAGACAAAGTGCGCGACCTGCGCGCTTTCTTGGACTGCTTACACATTGGTCAATTGTCCCCGCAGCAAGACCTTTCGGGCATGGGCAAAATGGATGCTGAGTTGCTACCTGCTTTTGAAACGGCATTCCTTGGGCGCCAGCTCATCTCCTTTGCGTATCGCGATGCAAAAGGACGGCAGACCCACCGTAAAGTGGAGCCACAGGCAATGCTGATTCTGCCCCCTTTGTGGTACCTCGTTGGCTGGGACCCACAGCGGGAGGACTTTCGGCATTTCCGGATGGATAGGATTAGCCGTCCGGCAGCCGTAGAAGGTAGCAATTTTTCCCGCCGCTACGTTCCGTTTGAAGAAGATGTCTGCCCCTACAGCGAATTGCAGTAGGATCGGCAAAGCGGTTGTCCGTCGAACGCGTAGCATTGACTAACATGGGCGCAGCTGACCTTATCCGTATTTTGAACTAAGGTCCGGTTCGGCCAAAAAGGATATTTCTTCTGCGAAAAAGGAAGAACTACGGGTAGCGGATTATCCGTCAGGATTTGGTGGAGCCTAGAGGAATCACCGTCGAGCGACTGATGCACTGATAGTGAACATGATTGTAGTGTGGCGGTTTATAGTGTGTCACACTTGCATATGAGCAACTAGTACATTTGGGCTGAGGTCTAGGGCCACGTTTCCACTCTATTGTTTCCGTGGCTCAAGTGCGCATCTGATTAATTGGTCGATGTTATGTCGACGATTGGGGGTTCGCGATTGCCACTTATAGGCAAGACTATCATCGCGTCACCCACCGCTTGGAAGTCAATTTGTTTGAGATCAACCATGTGCACAGTGCGGTCGTACATCGTGTGATAGTAGTAGGTCAGGTCTAGTGATTTGTTAGCAGTCATTACCTGTGTCGCGCTGCATAGGAAGTCTTCAGACTGTGCATCGTCCTGAGCACCCTCGGCTGCGTTGGCTGGTGTTTCGAAGTTGTCGAGCATTAGGAACACCTCGCGGCAGTGTCGTAGCCTTCTAGATTAACTTCATGGCATGAAGCACAGTGCACTGCGTAGAGTTCCAGCCCATTCGTTAGGTCTCTGTCTGTCAACTCATGATCTGTAGCGACGTTGGTGCCAATGCTGTATACAGCCAGCGCGCACAGGTGTTTGTTCATCTCTCCCTACCTTAACTCGGAAGCGTTAGCACGCTCGTGAGTGTCGTCGTTGTCGCCAGCACAACTAATACGATTATTGCCTCGACTTCGATGGATCGGGCTAGGCGTTGCGCTGCCTTTGCCTCTCCACCCTGCATAGCCGGAACAAATCGGAGCTTGTTTGCAGCGGCGAGGATCATCAGCAGCGCCACAAGGAACACCTTGAACAACAATGCCTGCCCGTAGCCGGTGAGCAAGAGCCCTTGGAGATTGCCAACAAGCAACCAAGCCATCCAGAGACCTGCCACGATTAATACCGGTACAACCAATGTAGCAGCTTGCCCAAACCTATGCCCTAATTCAGCAGCATTGGTCAGGTGTTCAGGCATTAGGGCCATATTCCTTAGCGGGCTAAAGATGCCCACCCAGAAGGCCACACAAAGCAGGTGCAATAGGAGCAAGAGTTGAACACCGACACTCTTTAGTTCCGGCACGTGCCCTATCTGCGCAAAGGACCACAAAGCCAATGTACCACCCACGAGTACGATCCAGTGGCCAAATCGAGGAATAGACAATCCCACAAGGATCAATGCTGCACCGACAAGCCGGTAAACTAGTACGTCGCCCACGGGGGTCTGTCAAAGTAATCCAAGCATTTCCGGGTCGACCATGCCGTCAACTCCGCCCGTTAAGGCGGCCCCACGAAGCATGAAGACAACTACAGTTGCGGCGAGAGCAAGGCATGCTAAGGCCCTTGCTTGGCGTTTCATCACAAGGTTTATCGGTGCGACAAAGCCGGAATAGAGGCAGCTAACTATCATAAGCCCGGTGGAGCCCGCAAAGCCGATGTAGAGCCCTAGCTTTGCGAGGATTGCCGCAATGCCCCAAATGTCTGGCATGCTCATTCCACGGTAAAGGAGAACTCGCCCTGCATCGCATGACCGTCTTCACCAAGACCGCGCCATTCAATGACATAGGTGCCCGTTCCATTGCTCGGCAGTGGGATCTTGAACTCCTGACCAAAACTTTTCTGGTCGCCCAATTCTAGGCTTGCCGCGGAATGTTCTTGATGTGCCAATTCTATCCGTGTCAGCCGGATGTCCTTAGAGAAGTTGAGGCCAATTTCAGCGGGCACAGCGGTTATTGTGGCTCCGTCGGCAGGGGTTGTTTCTTCGACCTTGGAATGCGCCAGTACGCCGCTGGGAAGAGCAGCGACAAGTGCGAACGTTATGATCTTTTTCATGGTGCTGTCCTCAATATATTCCGTTGGAACGTTGTCTTTCTCATCGTCCACTTCTCAGCGGTTACCCTATTCCGCACGTGCAACATGGTGCTGTTTTTCACTGTCGCAACCAGCGCTATCTTCGAGAGATGTCTCGTGTTGTCAGTGGCTTGATGGTCACACGGTCTTCTGGGCACATCAAGATCATATGACAACTTGTTGAGATCAGGTTTGTCGCTGATCGAACTAAAATAAAGAGTTGGTGCAGCGGAGGCGCAGCGCGGCATGCACCGCCGCAGGGCTATGGGGGCAATTGTCCCTCTGTTATCCTTAGAAAGGGGCACCAAAAAGTGTGTTGCAAATTCTTGTCGGCTTGCGCTTGTTATGTAGTGAAAAAGCAGCCCAAGTATTTGCAACGTAACTATACACCGAGGCGGAACTTGGTCGGTGTCATTCCGGTCTGACCTCGGAAAAAGCGAGTGAAATGGGACTTGTCGGAATAGCCGAGCATCAGACCAATCTCCGCAATTGTCATCTGGCCTTCTTTGAGGTGCTCTTTGGCGACATCGACACGCAACCGTTTGATTTCGCGGGGTAACGTTGTGCCTTGTTGCTGAAGCGCCTTCAGAAACCGTTCCGGTTGTAGTCCCAGCATTCCAGCCACCATCTCTGGTCCCAAATCGGTTTCATCCAGTTTGTCGTGTAAGACAGATCGCAAAGCTGCCACCACGGTTACTTCTTCATCTTGTCGAAGTGATGCTATGGGCTTGGCAGAACCCTCAGAGACGTGGTGCAAAAACAACCATTCCACAGGAAAACTAATTTGCATTCCGGGATCAGTCCCAAGGCCAACCTCGATCCCTTTGTAATCGATAGGCAGCCCATTGATGTATCTGCTTTCCCATCGCACACGGGAAGAGTCCCAGGACTCTCCGACGACGGTCTGCAATAGGCGTACATAGATTGCGGCACCAAAACCGGTCACCTGAATGGGTGGGACAGTTGGCTCCTGTTGCCTCTCGATACGATAAGTCGCTTTGTCTGCTTCGATGACAAGGCTGTGCCGCACAGAATTGGACTCCTGCGGCACGAGCTCAACAAAGCGGGTAAAAAACTCGAACAGCGTTTTTGTAGATTGCAAGGCTTGAGCGAAGGGCGGCCATCCTTGTAGGTCAAACGCTTCCCCTACATTCAGTCCTAGGTATCGATCCCCTGATACTTCTGAGAAAGCATTTACCAAGCCGTAAACCAACTCGGAGTGAACGAACACGGATGGGTTAGTCATCAGTTCAGCTTTCAAGCCGACCTGATCCAATGCTGGTTGCGGATTGATCTTACGTTCGGTGAGATATTGCAGAAAGGGAGCGGCTAAAGAGAGGCGAACAAAGCCCTCGCTATGCTCTCGGGAGGTGGAGTTGAAAGGCAAGCTCATAACCCTTGTTGGATTAGCTTTAAGAAGTGGCCATTTTTGCAGTCACATTCGTACATCCTAATTCAAAAGGGGCAACCGAGCCAATGAATTCCAGACTATAGTTGGCAAAACATGAATATGAAGGGAGTACTTATGTCCGGCTTACGAATGTCTCTTTGCTCGACGGCAATTGTCGCGGCAGGACTTGCTTTTTCAGCGTCCGCGCAGGCTCAGGATCAAGAAGAACCCCAAACGTTGTTTACCAACGTGCACATCTTCGATGGAGTGAGTGAACAGCGCATCGAGAATGCCAGCGTATTGGTCGAGGGCAATCTGATTAAGGCCGTATCAACCGACGCAATCGATGCCCCCGACGCTACGGTCATTGACGGAGAAGGGAGGACACTGACCCCCGGCTTCATCGAAAATCACGCACACCTGATGCTGCCAGGACCCACGTTGCCCGCAATGGAAGCCAACAGCACTTGGGAAGACCTCGCGATTCACGGCACTCAAATGGCTGAGATGTACTTAATGCAAGGCTTTACCACCGTAAGAGATGCAGGTGGCGCTAATGGAGGTCTTCGCCGCGCAATCGACACCGGGACCATTGCC
This sequence comes from Ruegeria sp. YTSC003, assembly GCF_059609785.1. Taxonomy (NCBI): domain Bacteria; kingdom Pseudomonadati; phylum Pseudomonadota; class Alphaproteobacteria; order Rhodobacterales; family Roseobacteraceae; genus Ruegeria; species Ruegeria sp. YTSC003. Next base: position 4,554 of record NZ_JBXWMK010000021.1, read on the forward strand.
GGGCCGCGTTTCTACCCTGCGGCTGCTTTTCTAAGTACGCGTGGTGGCCATGCTGATTTCGCCAACTTTACGGCGCCTGTTGGCCAGTCTTCGAACTTCAGCCGTCTGAATATGGCCCAAGAAGTCGACAGCGTCTCTGACATGTACAAGTTTGCTCGTAACAACTTCCGGATGGGAGCAACACAACTGAAGTACATGCAATCAGGCGGTGTAGTTTCAGTGTTTGACCCGTGGCAGTTATTGGCAGGATCGACGGCAGAGTTAGAAGCGGCCGTGCAGGTTGCCAACGAATACGAAAGCTACGTCATGGCCCATTCCTACCGCAAGGAAACGATCATGGCGGCACTGAATGCTGGTGTGCGATCAATTGAACACGGGTTCATGTTTGATTGTGAAATATCAGCGCTGATGGAAGAGAAAGGAGCCTACATCACGACCAATCTCACCGCATTTGATCCAAATCTCTTCGATATTCCTGCCATTCGAGATGTCCCAGCCAGCTTACGAAAGGCACAGTCAGCTACGCAGGCTTTTGGCGACTACATAAAAAACATGAATGAGTGCCCAGCTAAAAGAGGGTTTCACACGGATTGCGTAGGTTCTGTAGCCGCCTGCAATATTCAAATTGCCTATGAAAAACATCTCAATAATGAGTTCTTTGGCTCTCACGCCTCGTTGGTCGCAATGACATCTACTGGCGGTGAAATCGCCGCTTTGTCCGGACCATTCATGAACCCCTATCCCGAGGGCAATCTGGGTGTGATTGAGGAAGGAGCCTATGCGGACATCCTGCTGATCGACGGTAACCCACTTGAAGACTTCTCGGTTGTTGGCACGGGTGATCAGTGGTTCGGTGCCGACCCGAGGCCTGAAAGCCCAGATACGATCCGACTGATCATGAAGGACGGCGTCATCTACAAAAACACACTGGATTGACCTGTCTCAACAGCCGGAGAGTATTTATGCACCATTGGTTCCGCTCCTTAGTATTCGCAGGGTTGGTCTGGTGTGGTCATCCTGTCATGGCGACGCCAGGAACCGCGTTGGACTGGTCTGACCTGCCTGACCCGTCCGCGCAGGTCTTTGAAGACCCCTATCGCGAACTTAGCGCCGAACAGTTCGACGATGTCCTTTACGTCGTACGGCTGCGCGGCAGGCTACAGCAGGATAGTGGCAGCGAAGCAGAGAGACAAAAATGGCAGGAGCTCCTGACCGAGACTGAGAATGCCTTGGCGACTGATGGGATTGATGTCGACTGGCTACTCGATCAGCGAGAGGTCGTGACGGAACGGCGAAGAAAGGCTGGAACAAACGGAAATCTGCAATTCGACGGTCAAACAATCACACTCGCGGGCTTTGCCATTCCTGCTCCAAGCGATCCGGACGGCCGGCCTGTGGCGTATTTGGTGCCAGAAAGAGGGATGTGCAGCCACATGCCTCCACCTCCGCCTAACCAGATGATCCGTGTGCGGTTGAACGGGGACTGGGCGCCTAGCTATTTCCACGAACCCGTTCGGCTGACAGGCACGCTGACTATCGATCCTTCCGTTCATAATATGATGGTTGTGGATGGCCTCATGCCTATGAATGCGACTTTCCAGCTAGAGGCGGAACGTGTCGAAACTCTGGAAACCGAGGCAGACAGGTTGGAATGGAAGCAGCGTGCTGCTGATCGCATCCGCGCGGCAGGAAATCGCAAGACCGGTGGGGCACAGGCGTCTGAATGATAAGACTTCTGGTTGCCGTATTGAGTATTTCCATTGCTGGCGCAGCGTCGGCTCAGGGACTATCTGGGCCATCTTCGGTCGAAGCTGACCTCGACCCCGGAGATGGGCTGACCGATCCGCAGTATCGTTCGGATTTTCCACGCAACATCGCACCGGGTTGGTTTCAGTGGAAAGACCGGCTGGCTGAAGGTGGGTTTCGTTTCAACATTGATTACTTGGCATTGGGCCAAACTACGAATGCTGATCTGGGTGCCAGCGAAGCGGCCAGCGGAATTGCGCGCCTCTACGGTAGTTGGCAGGCAACTGAACGCGGTTCCCTGACATTCAAGATCGAAGACCGGCACGGCTATACTGATGTTGCCCCGCAGTTTCTTGGTCTGGATGGTGGAGCCCTTTCGATCACAGGGACAGCCTTCAACGATAATGGTTTGCTGCTGACCAACCTGTTTTGGACCCAAAGGGCCGCGAACGGCTCGTGGACGCTGCAAGTCGGGCAGATTGATGTAACGGACTTTGTGGATATCTATGGGTTGGTAAGCCCCTACAGCGGTTTCCAAAACCTGTCTTTCAATACCAATCCGACAATTAACACGCCCAATCAAGGCCTTGGCATTGCTGGTGGCGTAAAACTTAGCGAAAATATTTATGCTGTTGCGAGCGTCTCGGACGCAAACGCCGACCCGTCTGATCCAAACTTTGATGTGTTCAGCGATGGCAATCTCTTCAAATCACTTGAACTTGGTTACACCTCCGGCTTTGATCGCATCTACTTCGACAATATCCATCTGACCCTTTGGCATGCGGATGCGGCTGACGATGGTAGCCGTCCAGAAGACTACGGCGCTGCGTTTTCGGCGGCATGGTTTGTTGGCAATAAATGGATGCCGTTCTTCCGGGCAGGGGCCTCAAAAGGGACAGCAGCACTCTATGATCGGTCCGTTTCTGCCGGTCTCGGTTACTACGGTCGCAATACCGATTTGGCCGGTCTGGGCCTAAACTGGGCCGAAGCAAGAGGCATAGATGGCGATCAGTTCACGCTTGAAGCTTTCTACCGCTTTTCAATCTCACCCGGATTGCAAATGACGCCGTCACTGCAGTTCATTTCTAACCCGCTGCAAAACCCCACTCAGGACAGCATTACGCTGTTCGGCCTAAGAACCCGGATCGTATTCTAATTTGGGTCGAAAGCAGACGCCAATAACAACGATACATTCAGTTTTGTAAATAAAAGGGAGGATCTATCCATGCGTACCTTGTTTCTGGCTGGTACGTTGTCTGTGTGTTCGACATTGTGCGTCGCGCAAACTTACGACCTTGTCATTCTTAACTGACGGGTAGTGGACCCGGAAACCGGGTTCGATCAGATCGCTAACGTGGGAATAAGCAACGGCTGGATCACTGCAATTACTGACGAAGAAATTAATGGTAGCGAGTCCATCGACGCGACAGGGCACGTTGTTGCCCCCGGGTTTATCGATCTCGAGCAGCATGGGCTGGACCCTTGGGGTATCAAGGTAAACCTTCGTGATGGCGTTACGACTCAAATGGATTTTGAGGTTGGGGCAGCGAACATCGACGAATGGTATAGTGCGCGCGAAGGCGCAACACAGGCAAACTATGGTACGGTCGTTGGGCAAGAATTCGCACGGATGCGGGTTCATGACGGCCTCGTGCTTGAAGGTGGGGATATAGACTTCCGGAACTTCTTCGCACTGAGGGCACAATCCGTGGAAGATGGCGTCGAGGGGTGGTCTTCTGTTCCAAGCAACCGTGAGCAGATGAACGAAATCACTGCCCAGCTGGATGAGGGACTACGTCTAGGGGCCCTCGGAGTGGGGTCGACCATCGGCTACGCCCGCGAAGGTATTACAACCTATGAGATGTTCGAAGCGCAGCGGGCTGCGGCGCGTTACGGTAGATTGACCTCCGTCCATCACCGATTTCATCCGAGTGCTTCGACGCCGACAGAAACACAGACGGGTGTAAATGAAATCTTGGTCAACGCGATGGTGCTTGGCGCACCGCTCCATATACACCATGACAATGACTATGGCTGGTGGGAAAATCAGGAAAAGCTCCAGATGGCCCGCGACCAAGGCTACAACGTCTGGTCTAGTTACTATCCTTGGACAGCCGGGTCGGGAAACTACGGAGCCTCGATTATCGCCCCCGAAAACTGGGAAGGCTCGATGGGGTACAAATACGAAGACACCATCTTTGACCCCCAACTTGATCGCTTTGTGACAAAAGACGAATTCTTGAGTTTCGCTGAGAATGAGCCGGGACGGACGGCCATTGTTTTTAGCCCTCCAAGAGAGCAATGGCTAAACGATTGGATCACTATCGCGGGCTATGGCATTTCGGGCGACGGTATGGCCGGGCTAGATATCGATGGCAATCTGATGAGTTGGGATGCCCCCTACGAAGACTATGCTGGGCATCCTCGGTCAGCAGGCAGCCACGCGCTTGTTTTGAGACTGGCACGTGAAGCGAATGTGCCGCTAATGCTCACACTCACTCAGTTAAGTTACATCCATGCGAAACGATTGGGTGACACAGGGTTGCGCGCAATGCAGGTGCGTGGGCGTATGCAAGAAGGCATGGTCGCGGACATCACGATTTTCGATCCGGTATCAGTGACCGAAAAGGCGAATTATACGCTCGGTCAGCAAGGTCTTCCGTCAGAGGGTATTCCTTACGTGCTCGTTAACGGAACTATTGTTGTTAAGAAAAGTGAAGTTCAACGGGATGTTTATGCCGGACAGCCGATCCGGTTTCCAGTCGAGGAGAGCGGGCGTTTCGTTCCGGCTGGTCGCGAGCAGATCATGGGTATTCTCACACCGGATACCGGCACTGCACGTCCAACATTGCTCGAAGATATCACGAACAGTGAAGCCAATTTAACACCTGTCGCGCCACCGACTAATCAGTTTGCGTCGGTCGAGCCGACCAACCCCTTTGATTGGTTTACACCTCGCAACGGTCTAGATGACAGCAACTTATTCTTTTGCGTCGTGCATGCTCGCTTCGAGGACCGCGCAACAGCAAAACGTGATTATGCGAAGGCTATGTTGTCTAAAGCTGGGGGGCAATAAACTCGAGCTAATAGAGAAACACAGAGCAAACTACCTACCAGAATGCAGAGACGATGCGCAGCGAACACAGTTCCACGGGCGGCACAGCAATAAGCGCTAGTCGCATAAGTCCTTGATGCATTGCACGGATGAATTGGTGGGTGATGAGAGACTCGAACTCCCGACATCTTCGGTGTAAACGAAGCGCTCTACCAACTGAGCTAATCACCCGTGACGGTGCATGTAGCCAAGCCTGCGCCCGGGTGCAAGAGGGTCCGGCAGTTTTTCTTTCCCATAATCTGATTTGTTCGCCACTGGTAATTCAATCCGGCGGGAAATTCGCCGTGCCTTTTGTTGTGGGGTCGTTTCGATTGTGTGGGGCCTGTCGTTTTGCGTTCTGCCTCGTGGGTGATTGCAAAGGCGCTTGCGTGTCACCTGCCGCCTCAGATATCCCCAAAGGAACTGCAACTTTCCAGGCGGGAGAAAACCGATCCTGTCCCACGCGCGCCGAGTTCTGATCGCGGCCCTGGTTCTGGGCGCTTTGACGCTGGCCCCGCTCCGCGCAGGGGCCGAGGGGATTTTGGTGTTTGCAGCGGCCAGCCTCAAAACTGCGCTTGATGAGGTGGCATCTGATTTTGAGCAAGAAACTGGGCAGGGCGTAACCGTCTCTTACGCGGCGTCGTCCGTTCTTGCGCGCCAAATTCAATTGGGTGCCCCGGCAGATCTGTTCATTTCCGCTAATGTGGACTGGATGAATGTGCTGCAAGAACAGGGCCTGATTGACCCCACTACGCGTGTAGATCTGCTGGGCAATGGCCTGGTTCTGGTCGCTGGGGACGAAGGGGCTGACATTGGCGAAATGCGGCCCGGAGTCGCTTTGGCCTCCGCACTGGATGGTGGATACCTGGCCATGGCGCTGGTTGATGCCGTGCCGGCAGGGATCTACGGAAAGGCGGCGTTGGAGAGCTTGGGGCTGTGGCAGGGTGTTCAGGCTCAGGTCGCGCAAACGGATAATGTGCGTGCAGCCCTTGCACTGGTTGCCACTGGTGCGGCCCCTATGGGGATCGTCTACCGATCCGATGCGCAGGTCGAGGGACGAGTTCGGGTCATCGCCGAGTTTTCGCCTGGCCTGCATCCGCCCATCATCTACCCTGCAGCAGTGACGACAGCAGGTGCAGACGGCGCGCAGGTGTTTCTGAAGTACCTGCAATCTCAGGCCGCGCGGGCCGTGTTTGAAAAGCAGGGTTTCACCCTGCCGAACGGATAGCGGCATGGGGTGGTTGGGACCTGCAGAGCTTGAGGCACTGAAACTGTCGCTGCGCGTTTCGTTTTGGGCAACGTTGGTGACATTGCCGTTGGGCATATTCGTTGCCTACGCGCTGGCCCGTTGGCGGTTTCCGGGTCGGCAGGTCTTGAATGGGCTGGTGCATCTACCCTTGATCTTGCCACCGGTGGTGACCGGCTATCTGCTTCTTCTGACCTTTGGAATTCAGGGGCCGCTGGGCAAGTTGCTGGCAGAGATCGGAATTGTCGTGGCGTTTCGTTGGACCGGGGCTGCCCTTGCCGCGGGTATTATGGCATTTCCGCTGATGGTGCGGGCCATACGCCTGTCGATCGAAGCTGTGGACCCCAAACTGGAACAGGCCGGGGCGACACTAGGTGCATCGCGCCTGTTTGTATTTGTAACGGTGACCCTTCCGATGATCCTGCCCGGCGTAATCGCCGGGGCAATACTGGCCTTTGCCAAAGCGATGGGAGAGTTCGGGGCCACGATTACCTTTGTGTCGAATATCCCCGGCCAGACGCAAACCCTGCCGTCGGCGGTCTATGCCTTTCTGCAAGTCCCGGGCGGCGAAGCAGCGGCCACCCGTTTGGTGGTTATTTCGATCGTGGTTGCCATGAGCGCGCTGCTGTTGTCCGAGTTCATTGGGCGGCGTGTCGCTGCACGGGTGGCCGGATCATGAGCCTGTCTGTTCGCCTGCAGCACGATCTACCCGACCTCAAGCTGGATCTGAGTTTTGATGCGCCACCCGGTGTGACGGTTCTGTTTGGGCGGTCCGGGTCTGGAAAGACAACCATTGTAAATGCAGTCGCCGGTTTGGTGAAACCCATGGCCGGTCGGGTTGCTGTAGACGAGTGGGAGTTGTTCGACACCGCGCAAGGCCTCTGGTTGCCGCCGCACAAAAGACGGCTGGGGTACATTTTTCAGGAAGGCCGTCTTTTTCCACATCTCACCGTGCGCCAGAATCTATTCTATGGGAAATGGTTTGCACCCAAGAGCGCGCGCCGCGAAAGCCCGGACAAAGTGATCGAAATGCTGGGGATCGGGCACCTGTTGAACCGGCGCCCTGCGGGGTTGTCCGGTGGGGAAAAACAGCGTGTTGCCATTGGGCGCGCCCTTCTGGCCAGTCCGCGCCTGATCCTGGCAGATGAACCTCTAGCGGCTCTCGACGACGCACGAAAGGCCGAGATCCTGCCTTACTTCGAACGGCTGCGGGATGAGGTTTCGGTGCCGATTCTGTACGTCACACACTCGGCTGCAGAAGTTGCGCGCTTGGCGACATCGGTTGTCGCTCTGCAAGAGGGTAAGGTCTTACGGCATGGACCCGCCTCCGAAGTATTGGCCGATCCGTCAGTCGCACCGGCTGGTGTGCGGGCCGTCGGTGCAGTGTTGCAGGTTCGGGTCGTCAAACATCATTCGGACGGGCTGACCGAGTTGGACGCAGGCGGGTCGCCCTTGTTTCTGCCCCGGATACCCCTGCAAATTGCGGAAGAACTGCGCATCCGCATTCCCGCGCAAGAGGTTATTCTGTCCAGCAAACGCCCCGAGGGTCTTTCGGCCTTAAATGTTCTGGAAGGAGCAGTCGACACGATCCGCGCGGGCGAGGGGCCGGGTGCGATTGTGTCCGTAAAAACGCCCGCGGGTTCTGTATTGGCCCGCGTCACCCGCCGCTCAGTCGAAGCGTTGGGGCTGGAACCGGGCAAACCCTGTTTTGCGGTCATCAAAACGGTCGCACTGGCACCGCAGGACGTGGGCGGGCACTTGCGCGGGGTCTAAGCCAGCGCGCGGGCTTCGAATTCTCGCAGGATCAGGCGGGCTGCCCGGCCGAAGCCCATCCTATTCGGCGTGGCTGTGTCGGGGAAAATGGCAGCGAGCTCCTGCAATGCGTCCGAGGACAGTGTGTACAGGGATTCCTCGCCGAGATAGAGGCTTTCAGCCAGTGCGCCCTCGGCTGTCAGTATTTCGTGGTTATCCAGCAGGATGTGAAAATATTCGACAGGGTCATCCGAGGTGTCAATCGCGATACCTGGCCAGGAACAAAGGTGCTTGGCCGCAACCAGCGCGTCGGGCGTGCCAAACAAAAGCTCGACCTTTGGTCCGCTGACCAGAATGCGGTGCTGCTGTGATACCAGCAGATCGCGTTCGGGCTGTCCTGCGCCAAGGCTGCCGGCCTTGATCCGAACCGGGCGCATGGCCGGATTGTCACGTAATCGGTCCGGCGATAAGGCGCTGCTTTCCACCCACCGGATCGGTCGCAGCCCGCGATCTACGGTCATCACCTTGTCGCCAACACTCAGGGTTTCTATCTGTTGATTGCCTTTTTCAGCCAGGATCAAGGTGCCTGCAGTAAAGCACACGCCTTCAAGGGTGATGGTGATCTCTTGGGTCAGGTCATATGGTTGGAAGAAAAAGTCCAATCCGGTGACCCGTACCGTGAAGGTATCAGTGACCGTAGTCCCGAACGGGATGTCGTCAAAATCGCTTTGATTGACCGTGTAGGTCCATTCGCCGGTATTTGGGTTAATGGAGGCCACGCCCAGTGATGGCTGATCAGAGATCGACCAGGATTGCGTCCGAGGAAAACCGGTCAAGCCAAGATCGCCACTGGCCTGATTAGGGGGATCTCCGGTCACAAAGCCAGTTGTTGTCCCTACGATCGATACTATTTCAAGACCCCTCCATTTTCAGGACCTCACGAAATTCTTTCTTCCGGTAAAGCTTCATGTGTACCTCCCCCGCGTCGTCTCGGGTCCATTCCACGATGCGATTTCGGGTCAGGTCGCTGTCCATCCGATTGGTTCGGACCCGGGGTGGGGGATTTCCTTCTTCAAAATGTCGACGATCTGGTTGGTCTGTCCAAATGGGGCCACGAGGTCGACGATCCAGAAGGACGTGCCGCTGGCAAAATCCGTATCCTTCAGTGGCTTTTCCTGAATGGCATACCGACGCTCGGCTTCGCGGCTGAGGCCTGCGAAAGTCACAAACCCGCGCGGGAAACCGTTCTGCCGGAAAATGTGGTACTGGTTCAACCTAAAAGGCGTTTCAAAGGCATAAAGCACCTGTCCAAGGGTGCGCGGTCTGTGTGTATTGGTCAGCGATGCAAGATAGAACATGTCGCCGAAATCCGCGTATTTTTCGGATGGGATAACAAACCAGTCATTTGGAAACGCTTTGCTCAAAACTAACCCCAGACAATATATGCCTTGATCCTATTTGCTTAAGATCCAAAATGATACTGTTTTGCCTGTATGTGCCGTGTCGGGATCCTGTCGGACAAAATCCCGAAAATGGCGCCGCTTTACTCGGACCACGTGTCCGGTATGATCTTGAATAATTGTTTCGAAACAGGAATTGCCATTATGCGAGTTTTGAAAATAGCGGCCCTGGCAACATTTGCGGTGTCGCCTTTATTTGCACAGGGAATTGGGATCGGAATCGGCGCTTACCCAGGTTTCAAAACCACAGTCACGCCTATGAACAACGGTGTATACGAGGTCGCCGTAAGTGGCTCTTCGGCCCCGGTCTCGTATTGGTGCGGGATAGGCGACTTTGCTATTCGCAGCCTGAGAACCAAAGCAACTCAGCGTATCTACATTGTCCGCGCCTACGAAAAGGGCGTGCGCACGGTGCAGTTTTCACTTACCCCACCCGATGGGGTCGATACCACGCCGGGATATTCGATTACCGTAAAACGTGTGGGTGAGAACATGTCGGCGGGGTCCGCGCAGGGCTATTGCTTTGACAACTTCCTGGATTTTGGGTTCCGCTAATCTATCAGGTCCATTTTGCCATTGGCGGAAGGCTCATCAGCACCGCATCCGGGTCATGGCCGGTTTCCAGCCCGAATTTTGTGCCCCGGTCGTAGACGAGGTTGTATTCGGCATAAAGGCCCCGATGCACCAGTTGCGTGTCTTTGGCTGTCTCATCAAACCCCTGGACTCGGCGCTTTTCCACCAACGGCAGGAAAGCTGGCAGGAACGCGCGACCGATATCCTGGGTCAACGCGAAATCGGCGGCCCAGTCTCCGGTGCAATAGTCATCCATGAATATCCCACCCACGCCGCGGGCGCGCTTGCGGTGAGGGATATAGAAATACTCATCCGCCCAGTCTTTCAGGCGGGGATAATGGCCGGGACCATGTGGATCCAGATGCGCCTTTTGGGTGGCATGAAAATGCGCTGTATCCTCATCGTATTCGATGCAAGGATTCAGGTCCGAACCGCCGCCGAACCACCATGCGTGCGGGGTCCAGAACATGCGGGTGTTCATATGAACGGCCGGTACATGCGGGTTTTGCATATGCGCGACCAGAGAGATGCCCGACGCCCAGAAACGCGGATCTTCGGTCATGCCCGGAATTCCCTTGCGCGCCGCCATGGCCTGTTGTGCCCGCGCACCCAAAGTGCCGTATACGGTCGAGACATTGACACCGACCTTTTCAAAGACACGCCCGCCACGCATCACGGACATCAACCCGCCGCCAGCATCGCTGCCGTCCTCGGATTGGCGTTTGGTTTCCTTGACCTCGAACCGGCCAGGTGCTGTGTCTGCAAAAGGGCCAGAGCTGTGGGTGTCTTCAAGTGCCTCAAACGCGGCGACAATCTCATCGCGCAATTGGCGGAACCACGCGGCGGCGGTTGATTTTTCGGTATCGAACATAGGGATTAATGAGCCGGAGCTGCGACGGGGTCCAGCAAGGTGCGGCCGCCATCAATTGTCAGAATTTGTCCGGTGATGAAGCCGGCTGCGTCCGAGGCCAGGAACTGTGCCGTTTCGGTCAGTTCGTTCGGGGCTGCGATCCGGGCCAAGGGCGTATGTCTCTCGATATCGTTGCGAAAGTCCCGGTTTTCCTTGAGCGTGGACTGCAGCGAGGCGCTCATGACCGATCCCAGCGCTATGGAATTGACGCGGATCCGTTTCGGGGCAAGGGCAACGGCCAGCGAACGTGTCATCTGATCCAGTGCGGCGGTGGATACGGAATAGGCCATCAGATCGGGGTGGGTGCGCCGCGCCGCGATTGAAGACAGGTTGATGATCGACCCGGCGGGGCCTTCGTCAGTGTCACCTGCTTGTTTTATCATGCGTTTGGCGACCGCCTGGCTTAGACGCAGCGAGGGCATCAGGTTCTGATTGAGCAGCATGCGCACGGAATCGTCGTCCGCGTCCAGCGGATCGGACGGGATCACCTGGCGCGCGCCATTGATCAAGATGTCCACCTGATCAAACGCATCAAGCGTGGCAGACAGCAGGTTCGCGATGGTCAGCTTTTCCCGCAGGTCGCCAGCAAAAAACCGGATGTTGCTGTCATCGGCCTGTTCGCCAAGCTCGTCGGACAGCCGTTTTTCGTCCATGTCGGCGAACATGACATTGGCGCCGGCATCCGCAAAGTGGCGCCCGATGGCCAGTCCGACCCCATTGGCGCTGCCTGTGACAATGGCGGTCTTGCCGGCTATGGAAAAGGACATGCGTTGTCTCCTGATTTGCGGCAGAGGTTAACCGGGATCACCGTCGAGGGCGAGAGGCGTGAAACACCTTGAACCGATTGTCGCCGGACACCTCCTGAACCTGTACGAAATTCTCGGCCAGCGTGACCTCGTAGGGCAGGTGGCGATTTGCGACCATCCACAGATTGCCGCTCCGGGTCAGGTTTCGAGCTGCGGATTTGATAAAGCCCTGACCCAGCTCAGGGTCGGCGGCGCGCGATGTGTGGAACGGAGGGTTCATGATCACCGTGTCCAACGGTTCCGGCGCGTTCCACGTGACGGCGTCGGCCCAGTGGAACTGCGCGCAGGTCTTGGCCAAATTGACGCGTGCGCAGGTAAGGGCGATCTGGTCAGCCTCGACCAGATGTAACGCGCGCGGATTGGCGGCCTTTAGCACACCGGCTGCGAGATACCCCCAGCCAGCGCCCAAATCAGCGATCCTTGCGCCCAGCTTTTCGGGCAATTCGCCCAGCAGCAGGGCCGAGGCAGGGTCTATCCCATCAGCAGAGAACACGCCGGGCGCGGTCCGAAAGCCATCGACTGTCTGGTTGTCCGGGGCGGCCCAGTCGGCAAAAGCCTCGGGTGCGGATTGGAACCAGAAAATCTTGCCATGCGCCTTGGCGATGGGCCCTTCGACGTCAACGCGTTTGCGGATGTCTTTCAGCAGGCTATCGACGCCGTCGGTTTTGACACCGTCTATGACAATCTGTCCCCTGGCCCGCTGACAGGCCTGATGCACCATACTGCGCGCCAGCGCCTTGGCGCGGGGCAGGATCACGATGGCATCCTGACAAGGGTCGTGGGCGTCCGGCACAGCGGCAAAGCCCTGTCCGGCAAAGTGGTCGTGAAACGGTTTGAATGGCTGCACAACCTGCGTTTCACGCGGCAGGGCCGACAGATCGCAGTCGGATGTCGGCCCAAGCACGCTGAGTGGTTGCGACAGCTCAAGGCCGCTTTGCAGGGCAAGATCAAGACGAGGGGACATCGGCAAATATGAGAGAGAAGGCTAGGCGGCCTTACTCTTCCCGTTCCATTGTGCATTGCAGGGGGTGCTGGTGCCTGCGGGCAAAGTCCATGACCTGGCCCACTTTGGTTTCGGCGATCTCATGGCTGAACACGCCAACCACGGCGACGCCTTTCTTGTGGACGATCAACATGATTTCGAACGCTTCGGCATGGGTCATGCCAAAGAAACGTTCGAGCACATGCACCACGAATTCCATCGGCGTGTAGTCGTCGTTCAGCAGCAGTACTTTGTACAACGGCGGGCGCTTGGTCTTAGGGCGCGTCTGTACCAACAGCGACGGATCATCGTCGTTGTCCGGTTGGTCAGACATCATCCATTTGTGTTCAGTCATTGCGCCTTTGTCCGATTCAGGCTTCGGTTTGTCTGATCGGTTATATAACGTGCATGGGGCCAGAGAAAAGAGCCAGCAGGACGTAATCGAAATGGAAAAAGCGCTGACCACAATTGGGTTCGACGCCGACGACACGCTTTGGCACAACGAGCGGTTTTTTAAACTGACGCAGACGCATTTCACGGAATTGCTGGCCGATCACGCTGATCGCGATCACCTGTTGGATCGACTGCTTGCTGCGGAAAAACGCAATATCCGTCACTACGGCTACGGAATCAAAGGCTTCACCCTTTCGATGATCGAAACCGCTATTGAGGTGACTGAGGATCGTGTTCCAGCCTCGGTTATCCGCCAGTTGGTCGAAGCGGGGCAGGACATGCTGGCCCACCCGATCGAGCTGTTACCTCACGCGCGGGAGGCCATCGAAGCGGTGTCTGATACGCATCGAGTGATTCTGATCACCAAGGGCGACCTGATCGATCAAGAGAGAAAGCTGGCGCAATCCGGTCTGGGAGAGTTGTTCGACGAGGTCGAGATCGTGTCCGAAAAATCGGCTCAAACCTACCGTGAAATCTTTGCGCGACATGGTGAGGGTTGTGATTCTGCAATGATGGTGGGCAATTCGATGCGATCCGATGTCGTCGCCCCAATTCAGGCCGGGTGTTGGGGCGTCTATGTGCCTCATGGGTTGGTCTGGGAGATTGAGAAGGCCGAAACCCCTGCGGACAATCCGCGCTATAGCGAACTGCGGGACTTGGGCGAACTTGCTGATCTGGTTCAGCGCCTAAATTGATGTTGCCAATTGGCCTCAGTTTTCAAAAAACGAGACGGGATTTACGTTAAGGGGTTCAATTTGCGTGGATGTGGTAGGTTGCGGGCTGCGCGCATCTACATGTAGTGCCGGTTTGGACGCTTAACAAAACAGCGAATTTGCACGCTTTCGGTTTATTTCATTGGGTCTCTGTGTTAGCCTTGTAGGCAATAAAAAATAATTAACGCTGACCGGGAAAACCCGGCGGCCTGAGGTAGACAGAGGCAAAGATCGTGCAGGTTCGGCGGACAGTTCCGGCCCGGATGGGCTTATTTCTTATAGCATTCTTGTGGCTGCTCTCCTTCGCGCCAATGCAGGGATTTGCGGCACCATATGCGGCGATGGTCATCGACGCCCGGACAGGCGAGGTTTTGCATTCGCGCAATGCTGACACCCGACTGCATCCGGCCTCTCTGACCAAGATGATGACACTCTACATTGCATTCGAGGCGGTGCGGAATGGTGAGATAACCTTGGACACGCCCGTTCGGATTACAAAAAAGGCCTCTTCTGAACCCCCCTCGAAGCTGGGCCTTCGCACTGGGCAAACCATAGCGTTCCGATATCTGATCAGGGCGGCTGCCGTGAAGTCCGCCAATGATGCGGCCACGGCGATTGGCATCGCGATCAGTGGATCCGAAGCCGCATTCGCCCGTCGCATGACGCGCACGGCCAAGGCCATGGGTATGAGCAGGACGACGTTCAAGAACGCACATGGCCTGACGGAATCAGGTCACTTGTCGACCGCGCGGGATATGACCACGTTGGGTCGCCACCTGCTTTATGACTATCCGCAGTATTACAACCTGTTCTCGCGCCAATCCACGCATGCCGGGGTCAAGACAGTTCCAAACACGAACCGTCGCCTATTGGCGGCCTATAAAGGTGCGGATGGGATCAAGACTGGATACACGCGGGCTGCTGGCTTTAACTTGGTTGCATCGGCCAAACGCAAGGACGAACGCATTATCGCAACTGTCTTTGGTGGCAAATCCGGCGCATCGCGGAATGCAAAAGTGGCTGAGTTGCTGGACATGGGATTCCGCCGAGCCCCCTCGCGTGCCCCGATCCGCAAGCCGGCCCGCCCCACCTATGCCGGAAACGCAGGATTGGGAGCGACAGTCGCGGCCCTGACTATCGCGCCAAAATCCAGTCTGCGCCCCGTTCTGCGCCCCGGACCGGGTGCTGCAGTTCAGGTTGCTGGCGCCGTGGCTGAGACGGCTGCCAAAAATGGCACGCGCATCAAGGATGGTATCGCCGCGGCGATTGCGGCGGCCGACATCCAACCGTCTGGTGACGGGGACTCAACCCGTCCCGCGGCACGGCCGGCTGATTTGGTTCTGGCCTCGACTGATCCGGCAGCCCAGCCCGAACCCGAGCAAGAGATCGTCACCCGCCTGTCCACATCGGGCGGGCGGCTATGGGGTGTGAACGTAGGCCGCTATACCACCCGATATGAGGCGGAAAAGATCTTACTGAAAACCGCTCTGTCGGAAATGACCACTCTGGAAGGCACGCTGCGCAAGGTAAACCAAAGCTCGCGCGGCTTCGACGCGACATTCCAGGGCATGACCCGCGAACAGGCCGATCTGGCTTGTCGCCGGTTGCAGGCCCGGAATGTCACTTGTTTCATGATCGGGCCGTCATAAGGCTCGGCATACTCTCCTGAATGGATCTGGGCTGCGAGGAAACTCGCAGCCTTTTTTTGTCAGTCGAAGACGTGGCCGTGTTCGTATTGTTCATCCTGACCTGCCGCCGCGGTCAGGGCGGCAACGTTATCCTTGGTAAAGAACCCGTCATAGTGGTGACAGCGCTCGATATACTCAGTGATCAACAGCGTATACTTCGAATGCTTTGAGAAGATCTGCTTGAGGTTCGGATCATCCTTACACTCGCCCACCACATGGGCCAGGAACGGCACCCCTTCATCCTTGAGTGTGTTGACCACAAAATCGACGTTCTTTTCACCCGCGCCGTGGTCGCCGTCCTGGATCTCGATTGCCATGTGGTGCAGGCGACGGCCAAAGTTCCGCACGAAATCCTCAGTCGGCATCGGCAGCTGTTCAAAGGAATTGACGAAGGAGGGCGTGTTGTTCGCGGTGAAGACCTTGGCGGGGGATTTCTTGTCATCATCCACATTCGCGTTTCGGTTCACATTGGTAGACGAGTTCATCTCAAAGATGTTGTACGCGCCCCAAAAGTAATAGGGCACCATGGTCAGAAACTCGAGGATGGCGTCCTCACGCTCGCCGGCTAGAATGCGTGTTGCAAGGTGGTCGACCCCCAGCATCAAAGGCGCGATTTTGCTGTCTGCCCCGAACGCCGCCGCCTGATCCAGTCGCACCTGTTCGTCATTGCTCAGCAATATCCGATCACCCAAACCGAGGCTGTCGGTGTCGTTGAAATCCAGGGATGAGTAGCCAACTCTGTTACAGGTGAAATCGGACGGAGACGTAAATCTGAACCCGTCCGAAGTGTAGAACGGGTTTTCGGTGTCTCCCTTGTACTCAAACCTGATGTTCTGATCTTCAAGCGTTTTGGTCAGGGTCTTGAGGTCCGTGGCGCCATAAATCTCTCCGACATAGCGGGTCTGGGGGGTGTTGCGGGCCAGCGGGTACATACGGTTGATGCGCGGGATATAGTCTTCGAAGGTCGGGCTTAGTGGCGCCATGACGATAATCGCAGGATAATCGGTGTGTGAGTGCATGACCGCAAATTTGTGCGTCTGACCCAGATAGCTGGCCGTATGTCGGTAGGGTGTCATGACATAAAGCTCGATCAGCGTGTCGAACATCGCGTCCGGTTCGACCTGAATGACGATCGCCTGCATCGCCCCGACCTGATCAGCCACGCCCGAGCTTTGGCGGCGTTCGTAGATCATCGGCAGATATTGGTGGAAGAACTCAGAGTTCTTTTTGTCGCCGCGTGGTTCGTAATTCATCAGATCAAAAGACATTGGCCAACCTCCTTGCCTATACCGGTTTGGCATGGCGTTGCTTGGAATTGTGGTATTCAGAACATGCACTTGTCGGGCATGCTAGGGTCTGTATTCCATACAGGCAACAGTCAGAGGATAGATCGTCAGGATTACGCCCTTCTTTCTACCGCATGAATTTTGTCACATCGACCCCGCCGTCGATCAGGGATGTGCGAACCGAACGGGCGATTTGTACCGCGGTTGGACCGTCGCCATGCAGGCAGATCGTGTCGATGGATGTCTCAAGCCGCTGGCCGCTTTCGGTGATGATGGCACCTTCGCGCACCATGTTCAGGATGCGCGGTCCGGCAATTTCGGGGTCATGAATAACCGCGCCGGGCAGGCCGCGGTCGACAAGAGTTCCGTCGTCGTTATAGGCCCGGTCCGCAAAGATCTCGCCGACCCACTTGCACCCCAGTTCGCGCACGGCTTCTTCTTGTTTGGTAACGGCCAAAACCATGATGATGATGTCCGGATCGACATCCAGCGCGCCCTGATAACAGGCTCGGGCCATGTCGATATCGACCGAGCACATGTTGGCCAGCGCCCCGTGCAGTTTCAGGTGCCGCACTTCGGTGCCAACGGCCTTGGCCATGCCGATCGCAGCGCCCAGTTGGTAACGAACCAGATTGCGCAAGGAATCATGGGGAACTTTCATATTCCGCCGGCCAAATCCCTGCAGGTCAGGAAAGCCCGGGTGCGCGCCGATCCCGACGCCGTTTTCCGCAGCCAGTGTCATCGTTTTGGCCATCACATCCGGGTCGCCGGCGTGAAAGCCACAAGCGATATTGGCAGAGGTGATAATCTTAAGCAGATTTTCATCATCGCCCATATTCCAGGGGCCAAAGCTTTCGCCCATATCGGCATTCAGATCGACGCTTGGCATACGTGGTACTCCCTAGTCGGTGGCGGAGATCATTCCGCCGATCAATTGGTAGGACAAGAGGTTCGGGATGTCATGCGGATCGCGGACCAGCGGTTCGACTCGCATAGGTAGCCGGGCAAGTTCGGCATTGTGGGCGGTTTGCAGGGCTGTGGCCTCGTCCAGTGACACGAATTCGAACTTGATCCGCCCGCCCGCCGGGGTTTGTGCCGCGCGCGGAAGGTCACAAGGCAGAACCGTCGCGATACGGGGATAACCTCCAGTGGTCTGACATTCAGGCAACAGGATAAAGGGGCTGCCTGTTCCGGTCATCTGTATGTCACCGGGGGTAATGACCTCGGACAGAATGTTCAGCTGACCCTGAGCCGCGAAACCTTCGCCCTCGCTATCCAACTGCATCCCCATTCGGTTGGCCCGACTGCCACGCCGAAACTCGGTTTGCACAAAGCGGTCCAACGTTTCCTGATCGAACAGGGGGGTCTGAAAGCTGGCGATCACGCGTAGAACGCCACCCGAGAAGCGATCATCCGGGTTAAGCTTCATGCCCGTCACGCCTGATCCGTCGGCGACAGGCAATGTATCTCCGGTCTGAATGGTGCTTCCGATCTTGGCGGTCAAATGCGCTGAGCGTGATCCCAGAAAGGCTTCGGACGCGATCCCACCGTTGACATGCAGGTAGCCATAGGTCCCGCGCGTCGCAGCACCAATCACCAGCCGCTGCCCGGTTACCATCTGGTGCGACGCATTCCAGACCACAGGTGCGCCATCAATGCTGGCCTGCATCGGAGCACCTGTCAGAGCGATGCCGAGAGATTGCGTTGCCTCGAACTCGCCACCCATTCCCGCCATTTCCAAAGCGGCAAGTCCCGGGCTTTGACGCAGCAACGCTGCGCCCTCGTGCAGGGCCAGTTGGTCGGCGGCGCCGGATCGGGACAGCCCCTGATCCAGATACCCGACACGGCCCTGGTCTTGTATGGTGCAGGCCGGGCCAATGCGATGAACAATCAGACCCATCCCGCGATCTCCTCGCAGGTGGCCCCGCCTGAGCCGTCCGAGTTGTTGGCGCGGATGGTTTCCAGTTCGTCGCGCGAAACGGACAGGAACTGCATTTCATCCCCTGGCTTCAACGCAAAGCTCTGCGGTGCGTCAGGGCGAAAGCAGCGAAATGCGGTTTGGCCCACATGCCGCCAGCCAGTCGGAGTGGGGCCCGAGAACAGTACGAATTGGGAAATTGCCAATACCAAGGCCCCCTCTGGGACCATGGGCGTCAGTTCCTTCAGGCGCGGAATATTGAATTCAGGACCAAGCGGACCAAGGTACGGTTGCCCCGGTGCAAAGCCGATGGTCAATACGCGTACCTTTGTGTCGCTCAGCCGTCGAACGGCTTCCATGGAATCCAGCCCCGCCGCCGCCGCTGCCTCGTCCAGTTGCGGAGCAAGCTCGCCCCCATAAACTGTCGGGACCCGCCACAATTTTCGACCGGCAGGCAGTGGTGCCTCAAACCAATTTTGCTGTGCAAGTAGGTGTCGCACTCTATCTTGGACTTCAGCGCGAGGTAATTTGTCGGGATCGAACCTCAGGTAGGCCGATGCAAGGGATGCAGAGGTTTCGACAACACCGTCCCAGGATGCCGCGTCGATCGCGCCCCTAAAGGCCAGCGCCGCCCGGTTCGAGGGTTCGGCCATGGCATCGGCAAAGGAAACAAGAAGGCCGTCGTAGCCTACGGTACTTATGCGTGGAAACATGTCGGCTGTATTGGTGGTCATTTCACGGCTAACCCGGGCATCTTACAGAGGCGACCACACAGCATCCCGGACCAATGCGCAAGCCCGGCGAGGGTAGAGATGCGCGGATTCTATACCTGAGTTGAGTGCCAGCATGGTTTTTTAGGCCGGTTCCGACTCATTGAATCGCTTCCGACTCGATTGAGTCTTGTGGTGTGATGGGTCGCCCTGTCTATATATAGGGGTACGATTACTGGAGGCGCAGGCAGGTGTAGGTACGACTTGTATTTCAACTGATGAGATCGCCGTTCGAGGGGGTACATAGCGTCACTTAAGATATTGATAAATAACGGTTAAGCGGAAAGATGGAAAAAAATCGCCCAGGACGTCATTTTCTGCTTGCGGCTTTGTTTGGTAAACCTTAGAACCCCCTTCACCGGCGCTGCTGAGGCGGTGCTGACGGGTCG
>NZ_JBXWMK010000022.1:0-23788 GCF_059609785.1 Ruegeria sp. YTSC003
TGACTTCGGAGAGAACCAAGACCCCGGCGGACAACAAATCCAACGCCCTTGACAATACCGCGATCAGAGAACCGCTTCCCGCCCTTCGTGACGGATGCCGCACCTTTCATGAATGAGCAGATTGGGCTCAATGCTGACCTCGGTGCCGTTGCAGCAAAGCCCCCTGCCCTTCCAATAGCTGATCACGAGGACGGCCCAAACCAGCCGTTCATCGCGAGATAAGTTGCCGCATTGCAGCTTCCCCAAAGCGGAAGTTGATCGATTGCGCAGCATTTCCAACATTAACGTACACTCATCGGACAAAACGAACTCGTGCAAGCGCAGCTTCAACTATTGCCACGCGACCTTACTTGCTCCGGGTTCGGCGCTTTTGCACCTGTTAATCGCCACCACTTCGGCGCTTCGCAACGTCTGACAGACCCCGGGCCAGCAGGTCGAATACGATCCGGATACGACGGCTGGTCTGTAACTCCCGATGGGTGACCAGCCAGATTGGAAACTCAAGCGAAGGGAAATCCGGCAAGACCTTCTCTATGCCAGGTTCAGCCTCGCCCAACGTTTCGGGCTGCATAGAGACGCCGTAGCCCGCTTTCACCAATTCCCATGCGACGACACCGCTCTCGCTCGACATCACGAAGCTCTCTGCGCGAACGGGCACGCCCATGTTGTGCAGTGGGGCCATTAGCCGCTCGGGGTCGGCATTGCCGACGAAATCGAGTGCAGCCACATCGCGCGGTGTCCGTGGGCGGCTTGCACGATCGAGATAGTCGGTCGCGGCATAGAGATTGGCGCGAAAGTCGCCCAAGTGCCGTGCGATCAGGTCCGGCTGATCCGGGCGGACGTGGCGTATCGCGATGTCCGCCTCGCGCTGCGTCAAATTCTGCATCTCACTCGACGCAAGAATGCGGACGCGGATGCCAGGCGCCATCTGTCTCAACGGCTTGAGCACACCCGGCAGGATCGCTGCTGACAAGAGGTCCGTTCCCGTGACCGCGACCTCTCCGGTGACATCCTGAGATTTACCGTCGGCCACCATCGAGATGAGCGTTGCAGCCTCGCCCATCGTGCGCATGTGATCAATCAGGTCGCGTCCTGCTTCCGTCAAGGTAAGACCACGGACGCTACGTTCTACCAGCGTGACGCTAAGTGCCTCCTCCAACGCACCGATCTGCCGTCCTATCGTCGGCTGCGTTGTCTTCAGCACGCGCGCCGCGCCGCTGAACGAGCCTTCTTCCGCTGTCGCGAGGAAGGCGCGTACCTGGTTCCAATCGAAGGAGACGGCCTGCCAGTTCATTCATGAGCGTATAGCAGGTGGACGAATTTAAGCAATCGACCTTTCATGAGCGCATGGATGATACCGGCTGCGAAACGGGATCGGCCCGATCTCGGCAACCGAAAGCGACACAATGTATTCCGCAGTTTCTTACGACTGGCACATCCGCGCTGCTTCAAACCTGAAGTGTAACATGCAAAGGAAACCGACATGACTGCCCAAGCCTTCTGGGACCGGCATGCGCCCAAGTACGCAAAAAAGCCCATCGCCGATGTCACCGCCTACGAAGAAAAGCTAGAATGCGTCACTGAGCTTCTTCGATCGACCGATCGCGTTCTTGAAATCGGCTGCGGGACAGGCGGCACCGCGAGTAAGATCGCGACTGTCGTCGCTCATGTGACCGCAACCGACCTCTCTGCCGAGATGATCCGGATCGCCCGGTCACGATCAGGCGGCGATGCCGCGGGAACACCAGATTTCCTTCAGGCGGAGGCGGCGCAACACATTCCTGGCCAACCGTTCGAGGTCATTTGCGCGTTCAGCCTACTTCACCTGGTGGATGACATACCCACCGTGCTGGATTCAGCATTCCACCAAATGAAACCCGGCGGTCACTTCATATCAAAGACGGTTTGTCTGAAGGACGCGCCGCGCTGGATGCGAGCCATGGTTCGTTTGCTCATGGCCGTGCGGATCGCGCCTAATGTGATCATCTTGAGCCGCGCTGAATTGACCCGGCACCTGATCCGGGCAGGGTTCGAAATCGAGCAGACGCGGTACTTCGGAAAGAACCGACCGAGCCACTTTATCGTCGCCCGCAAGCCCGCCTGAGGCAGACCGACACCTTATTCTGAGAGACTGAAGCATGTACTTTATCAGCCGTCGCGAATGGGCGTTCCTTGCCCTCGTGTTCCTCTACTCTTTCATTCCGGCAGTCGTCGGGCTGGTCCGGATTCCGGAACTTTTCGGCGCTCCGGCGATCATACCGCCGAACCCGCGTGCGGTGATCGAGCCCCTCCCGATCACATTGCATATCCTCGGCAGTTCAGTTTTCTGCCTTGTGGGGGCTGTGCAGTTTCTGCCGAGCCTGAGGCGCTACCGCCCCGCCTTGCACAGGACCCTCGGGCGGATCGTGGCGGCCACGGGATGCGTCAGCGCGCTTACCGGGCTATGGATGACCGTAGCTTACGTATTTCCCGACGCCCTGCAGGGACCATTGCTTTATGGGGCGAGGGTCACGCTTAGCCTCGCGATGGTCGCCCTCATCGCATGGGCCGTCGTCGCGATCCGGTCGCGAAACGTCGCTGCGCACCGCGCTGCGATGCTGCGCGCTTATGCCATCGGCCAAGGGGCCTCAACGCAGACCGCGCTCTTTCTGGTCACGATGGGCCTCTTTGACACTGAGCCGTCGGGGTTTTCCCGTGACGTCCTGATGGTCGGGGCGTGGGCCATCAACCTTGCGATTGCGGAACTCCTGATCCGCCGCGCCTTTGCAACGCGCACATCCGGCGCGGTGATCTGAACCCGGTCGTGCTCCCGGCCTGATACCGGCAAACTCCAGAAACACAGAAAGAAGACACCAAAATGAGACGGCTCGATCCCCATATTCTTCTTTTGGCCCTGTGGCTGTTCATACTGCTCAACATCATCTTTCGCGATATTCACCAGTTTGTCCTCGCGTCCCATATCGAGATGCTGCTGACAGGCCATTACAACGGCATCGAGATCACCGAAGGGCTGATGCTTTTGGGCGGTTTCCTCGTCCAAGTGCCGATTGCGATGGTGCTCTTTTCGCTCCTGCTAACCCGCAGGATTGGTCGCCCTGTCACCTTTCTTGCAGCGATCGTCACAACCGGTACGCTCCTTTCCTCGGCCCCCACCGACATGGATGACACCTTCCACCTCGTCATCGAGATCGTGGCTCTAATCGTAATTCTCTGGACCGCATGGACGTGGCCCGAGCACGAACACACCGCGCCGCAATCCGACGCAAGTTCTCCGTAAAAAACGTGCGCGCACCGCGGACACGATGAATGAATAATAGGACCAAATAGATGTTGGCAGAAACGCCTTTAGACGATGCGGTTGATCTTTATGACAAGCTCGCACCTCGCTACGACAAACTTCATCATCGCTGGCTGCGTCATGCAGGCGGCGAGGCGCAGGCCGCCCTGGAAGGTCTGGTGCGTGCGCTTGCGACGCCGAATTCGAGGCTTTTGGATGCTGGCTGCGGCACCGGCAACCTGGCACGTAGACTGATCGCCGAGGGCATGCCGCCGAATTTGATGACCCTTCTCGACCCGTCCGCAGCGATGCTTGCACGCTGCGCCGACATTCCTGTGCCGAAGATACAAGGACGGTTGGAGTCCCTGCCGTTTGAAGATGGCACGTTCGATCTTGTGACGTGTGCTTGGGCTTTGGAAACCGTCCCCGATCCCCACCTGGCTTTGAGTGAGCTTTGCAGGGTTGTTCGAGCCGGCGGCGCGCTTTGTCTCGCGTTCTGCGCGGATGAGCCTGCCCGTGGTCTTGCCGACAGCCTTATGCGGCAGGCGCTTTTGTTTCGCGGGACCGGCCGGTTTATGTCCCGCTCCCGATTGATGCAGGCAATCGAGCGTTTCGAAAATTTTGAAGTGCGGACAATTCCGAGCCATGGTCCGGCCTCGACCCTGCTTGCAAGGCGGTCTGGCGCAGCAACCCAGGCGCCTTTGTAGTCGGGCTTAGAGTTGAAAATAGCGCCCACAGATTTACGGAGATCAAGCATGATCGGATATGTTACCCTCGGAACCAACAACTTCGAGGCCGCGCTGAAATTCTACGACGCCTTGTTTTCGAGCGTGGGCGCAAACCGTCTTTGGAAACACGGCGATATGGCCGCATGGGGCCGCTCAAGGGCCGAGCCTGCATTATGCCTTGCTTGTCCATTCAATGGGGCACCGGCAAGCGTTGGAAACGGGGTGATGGTCGCTTTGAAAATGACCAACAGAAAAGCCGTCGATACGCTTCACGCCAAGTGCCTCGAACTTGGCGGAACAGATGAGGGGCCCCCCGGCCCACGCGGAGATCATGGTTTCTACGGTGGGTATTTCCGGGATCTAGATGGCAACAAATTGAATGCGTATGTCCCAGCGTGACTGTAAGCAAAGAACTGGCTTGGCAGAACGCGTTCAACGGACGAAGAGCGACGAGCACATCGAAAGACGCGACAATGAAATCTGAAATAGAATTTGTCCGATTGTCGGAAGTCGACCCGGCCAAGATATTGGCTCACATGTCCGACCCGCGTGTGGCGGAGCATATGCCTCTTTTGAGAATGGCCTGGGATGCCTCGACCGTGGCGCGGTTTGTCGCCAAGAAGGAAGAATGCTGGGTACGTGACGGACTTGGACACTGGGCATTTTTGTCCGATGACGGATATGTCGGCTGGGGTGGCTTTCAAAAAGAAGGAGCCGAGTGGGACTTCGGACTGGTCTTGCGGCCTGACACGTTTGGCCTCGGACCGCGCATCTCGCGGAAGGCGATCGATTTTGCGATTTCCGATGAACGCATCCCGTATGTGACCTTCCTTTTGCCACCCTCTCGAACGCGTTTGCGGGCACTCGAAAGACTTGGTGCGCGGCAGGTCGGCGAAGTCGATTATGATGGCGCGACCTTCCTCAAATTTCAACTTGCGACAGGATGACAGAATTGTCCGATTTCTGGCACATCCCAGCTTCAGAGTGTCGTAAACCGCGGCCCAAAGCTGCCGCCCGCACGGAGTTTATTTCTTCATTGCGGCTTCCCAGAAGCGGACATTGAAAGGCGCCGTTACATAGTTTGGCTATTCCGCGCGCGCCGTCCAACCAAGTGATCTCAGACGGTCCAATACTTCATTCGCCGCCGCCTCTTCCTTATGTAATCTCAGCAATACAGCCTCCACCGGGAACTGCGGCCAGCTTTCTTCAAGTAAAGCCAACAGACGTTTCCCTTCTTCTGATTGACCCATCGCCTGTCTCGTAGCTGCAAGGTAGATGATGCCCGGCGCTGACAACGGACCGCCGCCGGAATTACCCTCTTCGAACGCCGCTGCTGCCGCTTCGAAATTGCCGGTATGAAAATGCGCAGCACCAAGAATGTTCAAGTAGGCAAAGCGGGTATTGGGACCGGTACGCCTACGTTCTCGGTTGCCTGCTGTTAGTCCAAGGTCAGGGTTGCCGGACAAGATGGCCACGACTCCATAGAAGTCCAGTACATTCCCGTCATTCGGAGCAAGTGATACGGCCCGTTCAGACAGGCGCAACGCTTCGTCGTGGTCACCCGCAACAAAGGCTACCCAACCGGCGGCTGATTGCGACCAGGCATCGCTGGGCGCGATTGCAAGTGCTTGCTCAGCCATCTGCTGAGCTTCGGCAAGGAATGCGTCGTGTTGCGGGCCGCTTAGCGACAACAGTGCCAGCGATGCAAGTGTTTGGGCCGCACCGGCATATGCTCCGGCCGCGTTCGGATCGGCGTCAATAGCTGTTCGAAAAATCTCAGTCGTCAGCCGTTGACGCTCAAAGTCGAAAATCGGCCAGATCAACGCCCGCGCCTGATCCGTCAGATTGGCGGCTTCCAACGCGGCTGGGGACTGCTCCATCAACGCTTCGCGCTCAAGTCGCGTCTTGTCACTATTGGAAAGCGAACGCGGCTCCCGGGGCCATAAGACAAGAAGCACAGCAACCGTAATGCAAATCAGAGCAAGCACCACCAACGGCAAAGTTCGGACGCTGAAACTACGTCTACGAGGCCAGACCTCAGTCGAGGCCTGGGTGTCTAAGGTCTCGTCCGTTTTGATGCGCCGTTCGAAACGTGGTGCGTAGCCGCCTTTGTCGATGTGGATTCGAGTATCGTCAGCGGCGCCTTCGTCCTCGTAATAGTCTTCCAATAACCGTCGCAATCGTCCGGCTTCAACACGCACTACATTAGCTGATGTCGGATCATCTGCGTCCCTTTGGTAGACATGAAGCGCAATGGTCTTCGCCAAAAGACCATCCTGTCGGCCCTGAATGGTTTCCTCGGCCACAAAACTCAAGAAATCCTTCAGTTTCGGTGAGGTCGAAAGCGTATGGCTCTCTAAGACTCTGCACGCTACAGCGCGCATTTCTTTTCGTGTCAAAGGCGGTGATCCCTCATTATCACCTAACTGATCATCTTCAAATTCAGTCATTATTTGCAAAGCCTTATAGGCCAACCTCACCCCGCAACTTAGGGTAACTCACTTTCGCATTCAAAGCTAATGTCCACACTTAAGCCAGTAAAACACAACCAGAGCAACTGTCCGGTGAGCTATCTGAAACGCCAAGATCCAGAACTCTACGCGCGGTACTTGCAACTGCGACATGTCGATCCTCGTCTGTGCGACGTGTTCGATGATCTGGAGTTTATGGCCCAAAATGTTGAGCGTGACCAACACGGAGGGTCCGTCGTCATGGCGGACATACTGGCCGAATTGGTCAGCGAGCTTCGGATCAGGGTAGCCAAATGCGAGACAGAGCGAAGTACGACAAAGGAGTGATGCCAATGGCTGCGAAGTGTTTTGTTCTAAAAGCGATTGTGGCGGCTATGCTCGCGTCTACTGGCAGTGCCCTTTCAGCGCAGGATGAAATTGTTCATGACGCGGAATTCCTCCGGATGGAACAAGAATTCGGCACGCAATGGGGTCTTGATGACGACGAAGTTGCTGCGAAACTGGCCGCGTTGGAAGAGCGCTTCGGTAAGAAGCCCAACATCGTGTACATCCTGGCTGACGACGTGGGCTACACCGAATTGGGAAGCTACGGTGGTGGCAAGATCCGCGGCGCCCCAACCAACAACCTCGACCGCATGGCAGAGGAAGGCATGCGGTTTCTTTCATTTTACTCGGAAGTTGAGTGCTCACCATCTCGCGGTGCGGTGATGACCGGGCGACACCCGATCCGCAATGGTCTCTACAACATTACATTGCCCGGAGAGGTTGGGCGCGGGTTACATGGCGAAGAAGTGACGATCGCCGAGATACTCTCGGAAGCGGGCTACTACACTGGCTTCTTCGGCAAGTGGCACATGGGTGAAGATGAAGAACATTTTCCGACCAATCAGGGGTTCGATGAAGCCGAATGGTCTGAGGGCAATCCTCCCTGGTGGGTCGCCAATTGGGAAGCCAGCGCCGATGAGGATGCGGGTGGTTTCAACAACAGGGGCATGATCAATTCTCCCGGTCCCGAAGGATTTCCTTACGACAACGGCGGCGTGATGCGTGCACGTCGTGGTGAAACACCCGAAATGGTCTATCGCTACAGTCTGGAACGCTACAACACATACGATTCAGAAGTTGCCGATAACGTCATCAACTTCATTGAGCGTCGGGCGAACTTGGACCAACCGTTCTTCGTGAACTTCTGGGGCAAGGGAAATCACTTCTGGGGGGCGCATCCGGATTTTCGTGATACGCCGGCACAATCCAACACTTCGGCCCAGATGGTTGAACATGACTACAATGTGGGGCGTGTGATCAAAACACTCGTCGACCTGGGCATTGCTGAAAACACACTCGTCATCTGGAGCTCGGACAATGGCCCGATGTACACCGTGCATCCGCATGGCGGCTACTCTTTGCTTCCGGGCACGAAGGGCGAAACCAGAGAAGGCGGCATTCGGGTTCCCGCACTGGCTTGGTGGCCGGGTATGATTGATGCCGGTCAGGATCCACTGGATCTGGTGCAGATAACTGACTGGTTCATGACGATGGCGCGACTGGCAGATGCGGAAGATTACATTCCCACGGATCGTGTGATCGATGGTGTAGATCAGAGCGGGCTCTTGCTTCTTGGAGAAGGTGCTGGGCGCCGGGACTACATATTCCATTACAATCGCGATCAGCTTGAAGCGGTGCGCAAGGATCAGGTCAAAATGAATCTCAAGCCGAACAACCCTGATTTTCATTTCTACGAGATGTTCAATATCTACCACGATCCGGCAGAACGCTTTCCCAACGAAATCCAGAATGGACTCTGGGCCGGACCGGGTCTCACCAAGATGATTCAGGATCATTTCGCACTGATCCAACAGTTTCCCCACCGGGTGTTGCAGGGGCACTATCGGGATTTCGATCGGTCCTTCGATCCTGAGCCGACGCCAGTCTATACCCCGCAGAAAACTGTGGATTGGTAGGTCGACTGGTTCACACATTGCTCTGACCGCTTGCACGAAGATCACCAAAACACGCGGTCAGAACCTTTATAGTTCTGACTGATCTTTTTGAAAACGAGACTGCGACATGCGCCTACATTCAATTTTTGCCTGATTGAATATTTCTTGGACATTTGATGTTGTTTTCAAATCAGCAGTGCGCACAAATTTTCATTCACGAACTCAACAGATCAACTTGACGAACGGCCCATAAAAGACATTCGCCACCCACACGCGATGCTGCGTTCGCAGCCCGCGTTGCCGACATTCGCTGCGGGCGCAAAACTTGGACACCTTTGAACTCACCGAATGCGGACAAAGTGAGCTTTCGCTGCGGTTGCGCCAGTGACCGCTATGGAGACGATGCCCGCATATCCGCGAGCCTTGCCCTCATATCGCCAAGACTGACTCTAGTTCTTTCTTCGCATTTTCACTGGCGGAGTTTAGGTTTTATCCGGTGACCAATCTGACTATCGACAACAGTGTGTCCGGCGAGCGCGACTTAGGTTTTACTATATTTGAAGTCGTGGTTCGTTAGGCGTTGCTCAATGTTGTAAGGAACCGGACGCATCGTGCGCGCAATGCCAAGCGTCCTATGACACTCCAAAAGCCCGATGTCGAACACTCCATATCTCCATAACCCAAAACGTCAGGGCCGTGCGCACGCATGGGACAATCCTTAGTGACAATTTATTGGGCTACCGGGTCAATTCCCATGGGCAATCAACCGACCAGACTATCATATTGCGCCAAAATACCATCTGAACGTGCCAATTATCTATAGGCCTATGGTCCACTTGAAGTGACGCGTACACTAAGGGGCGACCCAAAACCTTGTTATAGGAGGCTAAAACGCCAAACCGCCTTTACCCCATGGCCAAATACATCGCGCAGGTGGCCAAATTACTAAATATTTCACCCGAGCGGATCGCGCGCCGAGCCCGGCTCACAGCAGATTTCACACGCGCCGAGCGTGTCGAGTTGACGCCTTCGCAAGTGTTCGATCTTTGGCGAGCTGTTGAAGCTGAAGCCGGTCGCCCCGATTTATCGCTCGCTTTGGGCAAACTCTTTGCACACGCGCATTTTACACCTGCGATGTTTGCGTTTTCTTGTTCGCCTGATGTTCGGACCGGCCTTCACCGCTTGTCAGTGTTCAAACCACTGATGGCACCGGTAACCCTGCAAGTCTCCGAGGAAGGTGATTACCTGCATGTCGCAATCGGATCAATAGACCCAAAAATTCAAATCCCGCCGCAAATGGTCTGGTTTGAAGCAATCTTTCTGCTGGAATGCATTCGTTGCCACACCATCAAGCATATCGTTCCGGCGCGCATAGAATTACCACTCATTGAACATCCAGGGGATGAAGTGATTTCATACTTAGGATGCGAACCTGAGAGAGGCGCACGGATTTCACTGCATCGGCAAGATGCTGATTTACTCTTGGTCACCGAGAACGAGGAAACCTGGCCAGAATTCGAGAAGCAACTTCGAGACCGAATGGCAGCACAGGAGCCGGAAGTGGTCTTCGTATCTAGGGTTAAGAACGCCTTACGCGAAATGCTGCCATCAGGAGAAGCAAGTATTGAAGCGATCTGCGAAAAGATGGCCATATCCAAACGCACCCTGCAGCGCCAATTGAGTGAAGAAGGCGAAACTTTCAAGAAGGTTCTCGCATCGACGCGCTTGGAACTGTCAATGCACTATCTGAACGAAGAAGATCTAAGCATCGAAGAAATCTCGTTTTTGTTGGCATACCGAGAGCCAAACTCATTCTATCGCGCTTTCCAACGCTGGACGGGCAAGACCCCAGCGGAAGCGAGAGGTGTGTCAAAGGTTGAACTGAATTTTCTAAATAAATGAAGTGGCGGGGTTACAACGAGGACAGCACTGTCATCAGGCTGCGCGCGACACATATCAACCTTTTCTGGGAGTTTGAGTTTGTCGGCTGATTTCATGCTCATCACATTTTCATTGTTCTCTGCCGGTGCGATCGCGGTCCCGCTGGCGACGCGGTTTGGCCTGGGGTCCGTTCTTGGTTATTTGATTGCGGGCATTGCGCTCAGCCCCATACTTGGCGCGATCGGAGCAGACCTCATCGCTCTCCAGCATTTCGCCGAGTTCGGCGTTGTAATGATGCTGTTTTTGATTGGCCTGGAAATGAGCCCACGCGAGCTTTGGGCGCTTCGCAATCGAATTTTTGTACTTGGAGGTCTGCAGATCGGTCTGACGACCATGGCCTTTGCATTGATCGCTCTCGTGCTCGGCCAGCCCTGGACCGTCTCGCTCGCTATTGGCTTGGTGCTCGCTCTCTCTTCAACGGCGATTGTCAATCAAACCCTGAAGGAGAAAGGCCTGTCACGCTCCGATGGCGGGCAGTCCAGTTTCTCTGTGCTACTCGCGCAAGACATCGCTGTGATCCCAATGCTGGCATTGGTCCCGCTTCTCGCCCTGCCGGAACTTACCGAAGCGCTTAGCCACGGTTCGGGCCACGCAGACGATCACGGCGGCTCCGGGTTCAACATCTCTCTGGTTGAACATCTCAGCGGTTGGCAGACCGCCATCGTTACGGTCATGGCCATTGGCGGGGTGATTGTGATCGGACAATATCTCGTCACTCCCCTATTCCGCTTTGTTGCCAGAGCGCGGCTGCGCGAGCTCTTTGTGAGCACAGCCCTCATGGTGGTGCTTGGTATCGCGCTTCTGATGACAATGGTCGGCCTCTCGCCAGCGCTTGGCACGTTCCTCGCCGGTGTTGTCCTCGCAAGCAGCGAATATCGCCACGAGATTGAAAGCGATATTGATCCGTTTCGCGGGCTGTTCCTGGGTGTGTTCTTCATGACCGTTGGCGCCGGTATGGATTTCGACCTGCTCTTTGGCAGTTTCGGATCCATTATGGGGATGACCTTTGGCCTCATCGCAGTCAAGGCCATTATCTTGCTTGTTCTGGCGCAGGTTTTCAAAATCAAGGGGAGCGACCAATGGCTCTTTGGATTGGGTCTCGCGCAAGCAGGTGAGTTTGGATTTGTTTTGCTGTCCTTCACTGTCGCAAACGCCGTCATTCCCGCCGGTGTCGCTGACACTTTGTTGTTGGTGGTTGCGCTCTCGATGCTCACGACGCCCCTCATGTTTATCGTCCATGAGCGTTTGATCGTACCGCGCTACATTTCCGGTGAGGACACCGCCTCTGATGAGATCGAAGACCACTCTGGCATTATCATTGCCGGGCATGGGCGCGTCGGTGGGATCGTCAATACGGCATTGCGTGCATCCGGCTATGAAACGACTGTTGTTGATTACAGCAGCCAGCAGTTGGAGATGCTGCGCCTTATCGACCTCAAGGTGTACTATGGAGACGCCACGCGCCACGATCTCTTGAAAGCAGCGGGAATTGACGAGGCCAAGCTTTTGATTGTTGCCATTGATGGCAAGGATCAAACCACTGAGCTCGTCCGCTATGTCTGCGAAACGCATCCGAATGTGCATGTGATTGCCCGGGCCTATGACCGCATTCATGTCTTCGATCTGTGGGACGCAGGGTGCCGCGACATCATCCGTGAAACATATGACGGCTCGATACGTACAGCGCGCTCCGCTTTGGAGGCTCTGGGGCATACCAAAGAGGCGGCAGAGCGAATGATGGCCGAGTATGACGCGTTCGAGAGAACGCGCATGTTGGAGACGGCCGAGCTCCACAAGCCAGGCGTCGCCATACATGAAAACGAGGAGATGGTCGCCAAGTATCAAGAGACGCAAAGTGAGTGGGAGGCAGAGCTTCGGGACCGCGTCCACAAGGCGAAGACAAATCAAGCGGAGTGATCCGTCCTAGTGGGCGAATCTGATGGCACCAAATGATATTGTTGGCTTTTTGGGCGCCTGCTAAAAATCGTTACGAATTCAAGCAAGTACCGAAGGAATTACCCGTGAAAGCGCTGGAAGCATTCGATAGTCTTAGTCCCACATCATGGGCCGAAACCTCAGTCGTAGATCGGCTCGCTCTTATTGTAGAGATTCAGGAGAACATTCTGAAACACTGCGACGAGCTGGGGGCTGCCGATGCAGCGATGAAGAATGAGCAAGTTGGCGCAGAAGGCACATCGCTGGCTGAGGGAATAGTCACAACCGTCAACGCGATGGGCAATACGCTCATGGGTATCCGGCATCTCTACGAGGCGCTTGTGCATGGCGAATTGCCAACGCCAATCGCGATCAAGCAATTGCCTGATGATCGCTCTGAGATTGAGGTGTTTCCGCTATACAAAAAAGACAAATTGATTGCGGGCAAAGTGAGAGGCTTCCTTCACGTGGCCGGAGAGCCAAGGCAGGTCAATCCGCTCGACAAACCCGCCGGTATCATCGCTGTATCAGGGGCAGGCAACTATAGCTCCTCTATCGAGATGGCGATGGCGCTGTTTCTGGAAAACAAAGCGGTGATCCACAAACCGCACCAGCTCAATGAAGAGTCAGACAAGGTGTGGGCGAAGATTTTTACCCCGCTCATCGAACGTGGAGCTCTTGCCTTCATCGACGGCGACCAAGGACGTGAAATGTCGGCGCTCGAGGGGCTCCACTCGATTTACTTTACCGGATCGACAGGGGTTGCTCATGCGATCCAGAACGCAGCGAGCGCTCCGCTCGTCTCAGAGTGTGGTGGCAACAACCCGTGCCTCATCGTGCCAGGGAAGTGGACCGACAAGGAAATCGAGCATTGGGCGATCCAATTGGCATCGGTCGGCAAGCTCAATGGCGGTGCGGTTTGTGGGCGACCGCAAACAATCATCACATCGAAGAACTGGCCGCAGCGCGATCAGTTCATCACGGCGCTGCGCAACGCGATCTCTGAGACAACTTTCGGAACCTCTACCTATTATCCGGGCGTTGCAAAGACCAAGGAAGCGTTCCTCGAAAACCAGCCAACCGCAGAGGTGTTAAAACCCGAAGGCGGCAATCACCCGAACAGTGACTTCGTGTTCATTCCGGGCATCGGTGAAGATGATTTTGCGGTCAGCAATGAAGCCTTCTGCCAAATCTTCAGCGAACTTCCATTGGATACGGCGAACGACGCGGGTGATTTCCTCACCAAAGCCGTGGACTTTTGCAACAATCGTCTGCTCGGCACGCTTGGCTGCATGATGCTGGTGGACAACGACACGTTCAAAGCGAACGAAGCCGCCGTTCACTCGGCCGTTCACGAACTCGACTATGGCGGTATCGCAGTCAACAATGTGCCACCCAATATCTGGCTCAATGCCTATCTGACTTGGGGCGGTTGTGGCGAGACGACAGAGGACTTCGTTTCCGGGGTTGGCAATTTCGGCAACGGTCTGAACTTTGAGAACGTCGTGAAATCAGTGATTATCGATGATTTTGGGGCGTCTGCCTTCGCATTCACGAACCGAAGGCAAGTGGACCACATGTTGGTGAACGCGTCCAAATACTCGGTCGATCAAAGCTGGGGCCGGTTCGCCAAGCTCGCAGGACAAATGGCCTTGGACAGCCTGCACGGCAAAGACTTTTAATGACAGCCCATTGATTTAGTCCGGTGGGGATTGCGCCCACCGGGATGACTAAAAATGGCGCGGTCTTTTGTTTGGCACCGCGCCCCATTTCGCCAATCCGGCGAGGCACACATAGACCATGACAGGAGATGAATATGACACAAACAATTCTAATCACAGGGTGCTCCAGCGGCATCGGGCGCATGACCGCCAAGTTCTTTCAGGAGAAGGGCTGGAACGTTGTCGCAACCGTGCGCTCCAACCCAGAAGATGATGACGAGCTGAACGCGTTAGACAAAGTGTTGGTGACCGCTCTCGATGTGACCAACGAAGAGACCATCAAAAGCGCGATGGCTGAAGCGGTTGAGCGCTTCGGTAAGATCGATGTGCTTTTGAACAATGCTGGCTATGGCGCGTATGGCATATTGGAATCCACGCCCGAAAAAGCGATCCGTATGCAGTTCGACGTGAACGTCATCGGTGCGCTGCTGGTCACGAAAAACGTGCTTCCCTACATGCGGGCAGCAGGTGAAGGAACCATCATCACCATCTCTTCCATGGGCGGCAAAATCACCTTCCCGCTTGGCACGCTCTATCACGGTTCAAAATTTGCCGTAGAGGGCATGATGGAATCGCTCTCCTACGAGCTTGAGTCTATAGGAATCAAAGTGAAGCTGATCGAGCCGGGAATGATCAATACCAACTTTGCTGAAACAACTGGATCAATGATTAACTATGACCGGGAGCAGGCTGAGTATGGTCCCTTCATGGACAAGGCGCTCGCCGCTATGCAAGCCGCTGGCTCACAAGGATCTGACCCCATTCTGGTGGCAGAAACGATCATGCAGGCCGCCACAGATGGCAGCGATCAATTGCGCTACATCGCAGGCCCGGATGCCGAGCAGGTAATCGCGGCCCGTAAGGCAATGGATGACGCTGAATACCTTGCTATGATGAAAGGACAACTGGGGCTTTAACTTAATCGTGAGCGGCCGCCCCAAACCGCTTTTCCCACCTACTTACAGCGCGCGCCCACAGAGTCCACTATCGATGCTGGACACTTAGATCATTCCCCCAGACGACTTTAGCGGACGTTTGGTGACTTTGCAGCATCGGTTAAAGTGGGCTCTAAGCCGACTTCGGTGCCGTCGCAGCAATGCCCTCTGCCTGATAGTGCCTGATCACGCGGACGGCCCAGAGCTGCCGTTCACCGGTAGTCTTCGTCGCTGCGGTGCGGACCGCCAGACCGGACTTTCGCTGCGCTGCCGAAATCCTGACCAATTAGAATTCACGCATCGCGGACAATACTGTCACTCGCCTGTTGAGGGTGGATGACCACAGGCAGCCCAATTTGGACCTTCGCAACCAACCTTATCGGTTTCGGGTATACCAATGGAGCTGACTTTTGCCCGGGACTACACCTGATACCAGTTTTCGACGTCTCGGACGACTTCCTGGACTGTGAAAGCAGCCTCTACCTCTGCGACAGCACGTTGCACTTCGTTTGGGCTTGCACTGAGTTCCAAGATGTTCGCATTCAGGTCATGGGCTGACCCGGCATCTGAATAAATCGTATCGACCGCAATTCTGACGGCGTTTCGGTGTTGCAGCAGGTGCTCAAAAAATCGGACATAGATCGCCTCCTCATACGGAGAATGGGTGTCAACCTTAGAGACTAAGCCCAATTCAACAGCCTTGGCGCATGTTAGGCGCCAGGCCAGTTCCATTGTCGGTGGAGGCGCATCTCTGGCCTCATCAGGATGTTTTGGGTTCGCAAACGTTGACCTTCGGATGGCTTCGAGATCAGCACGCAAGCTTTTTGTGGGAACAGGATAGATGAATGTGGTTTCCTCGGATGCTAAGGTTGGTTCAACCTGATCCGGCTGCACCTGGATGAACTCGGAAAACCTGTTTCCGATGATAGGGACTTCACCGACAATCATGTCTGTGGGGTCGGTATTCTCTACCAGCCATCGCGCCAGGGCTCTCCGCCCCCACAATCCAGCGGCCCTTCGTACCAACGGATGAGTTCCATCTGAAACATCTGGATAACTCGCGAGTATGTCTTCGGTCTGAAACGCCGCGAGCCCCGTGTCCCAACGCATAATATGCACACGACGTCCCAAGGAGATCGCAATGGATATCTGCTGACGCAACAGGAACGACTTTCCAGATGCTGGTAGTCCGGTGAAGAAAACCATGCGACAACGACGTGCAGCGTCGGTCAAGTGTTTTCCAATCTCAGAGTCCGCGAAACTGTCGATAGAAATTGCGAATCTCCTAATTCGGTGTCGGCCACAGGTCTAAACGGCAATCGGGCTTTGCTGCCCAAAAACCGTTTCCAGAACGTGACCTAAAAACTAACTTAGCAATACCAGGTGCAATATTGCTGACACGCGCTCCAATGCCGCCTGATCAGTCAGTTGCGAAGCAATAAAACAGACCCGCCCCGCCAGAACGCGGCAGATGTTCCTCTCCGCAGCCGCGCGAACCGTGCGATGAGTTCCAGGACAACATGTTTCGGGCATCGTTGAGACCTACACGGTCATGGTGCCCGACAATCGCAGATCCGTCCTCGCTGTTCGAAGTCCAGTTACTGCATGTTGTGTCACCACCTGCCGTAGAGAAGTATCCCGCAGAATCGGAGCCGGTCAGAATGTCATGTTTGTTTGGCTGACTGCCACGCCCATTGACAGGGTTGCCGTTTTCGTCAAGCGCGGTCTGTAGATTGATATTCACACCGTCACTGTGCAGGTCTTCAACATTGTTGGCGATAAGCTCTCCATTGGCATTATACCAAGGACCCGACCCGATCCGGTCGCGTGCAGAAATGCCATTGGTGATTGTCATCGGGTCAGTGCTGCGATCAATGGACATTGAGGTGCTCAGATAGGCCGCAAAAGTTTTCGAAGAACCGGCCGCGGAAGCAAGTGCATTGCAATGAGCATCGGCACCTTCGAGGCCTCCTAGATTGGCACCATCCCCCTTGCCTACACTAGTGATGAAGAACGACATCTCCTCACCTGCCGATTGCGCCTGTGCGGCCGTTGCGAAACCGCAGATTACGAGTGCAGCAACCCCATGAACAGTTGTTCTTTTGGTGAACTTCGACATGTTTGTCTCCCTTCGTGCTGAGTAATCACTGATGCTAGTCGTATGCTCCGATTGGGTCCATGAAATAGCGCTCACGATTTGTAGAATACAGCAGCGAAGCCTGCCAAACACGTGATTACTGAATATCGGCTGGCACAAACTTTGTGGCGGACTTTTGTTACCTCCGCAGCAACAAGAAAATTTGGTTCGTCCGACATTTTCGCCGCTGGGTTTGCCAGCGCCCGGTTTGAGGAGCACTCTTTCGCTGCGCTGGGAATGAACGCCTAAAACGCGGATACCTATGACTTATTGCACATACGCGTCTAAGATACGTCCATGGTCTCACCCTCAAAGCCAAAGAGTGGCCATGTTCGAGAAAGGAGCAACCAAAATGTTGTTTGCTGATGCGCTGGAGAAAGCTTCTTCGTATGCTGCTGCGTGGAGTTCCAACGATCCGGCACAGGTAGCAGCACATTTCGCAGAAGACGGGGCGGCTCGGCTCAATTCCGGCGCGGCGATACAAGGTCGGGAAGCAATTGCTTCGGATTACGCAGCCCCGTTCTTCCGCGATTTCCCTGGTTCTTCCGTGTTGCTGCATGATTTTCGTTCATCAGGGAACCACGCTCTCTTTACCGGTATGCTCGTCGGTCCCGGAAGGCGTGAAAATTCTCCTGTTCGCCTGTTGGGCTGGGAGGAGTGGACCCTCGACGACAATGGCTTGATACAGTTGTCTTTGGTTTGGTTCGACCGCGACGACCATGCCAGACAGGGCGGCGGTACTTTCTCATAGTGATATCGCCACGCAAAGCGGGCATTGTAGCATCTGAAAGGCGCGGCAAAGCTGATCCTTAGCAAACGAAAACTCGTTTACGTATTTGGTCTAACTATGCTGAATACACTCGCAGCCAACTGTGACAGGTGCAGTACCTCCTACCAAATGCGTACCCAATTGCGATTGAAGTGAGATGGCAGGTGGGTTCCTATGGCATTCGTTGCCGAGGTGGTCACACAGTCTTCTGCACCTACCGCGGTAGGCGTAAGTGTTTGGGTATATATTGTTCCTCGCAGGTGACGGGTTTTCCGACGCTTTCAAAGCGATACCCAGTAGCGTGGAAGCAAATGCGACCGCCGCGGCGGTCATTCAGCCCGATGGTCCAGGCAAATTCGGAATAATCTATTCCGTGGATCCGAACTGGTTCTCTGGACCGGGTAATCCGGTCGATTGGCAGCGGTGTAACGGTCGATTTCGGAAACGAAAAGGAAACGAACAGATCGGAAACGCCCTCGAAACACAGATTGACCTGGTAAACGGAAAAACTGAATTGCCCGTTGTCCTGCCTGATCCACTCCTCAATGTGGTCGATATCGAGTATTAGTTCGCTCACCCAGTCATTGTTGTCTGGGTCAGGCGAAACCAATTTTAGGGCATAAATGGAATTGTCGTGGAATTCATGACTGACGTCCTGAAAGAGCCTCTGTCCGTTATCCATTGCAATCACTCGAATCCGAATTGTTGCTGACACGCTCGATTTCGGGGTTTCAGCCAGTTTAATATGTCACCATGCCAAAGGTAACGACAACAACGGAAGCTCTTGCAACTCAGATCATTGCTGCATTTGACGGCCTTGATCCACCTGCTGATGATGAACTTCTTCACCCCGAATGTATGGATGACGTGGATATTCTTGAATTCTACGGCGGGGTCAAATGGCATGAGATGACCGGTAAAATGATCGTATACAGTTACGCTGCCCCCACGGCTTTCAGCCCCAAAGCCTTTCAGTACTACTTGCCCGCGTATCTGATATGGACTCTGCGAAATTCAGACAGCCCGGAATATGCCAGTGAAAGCATTCTTCGGGCACTCGACCCCGGCACATCGAATGAATTGCTGCACGAGTTCCGGAAGTCCAAGTTCAACCAATTGACGCCTGCACAGAAGGAGGTCGTG
This sequence comes from Ruegeria sp. YTSC003, assembly GCF_059609785.1. Taxonomy (NCBI): domain Bacteria; kingdom Pseudomonadati; phylum Pseudomonadota; class Alphaproteobacteria; order Rhodobacterales; family Roseobacteraceae; genus Ruegeria; species Ruegeria sp. YTSC003. Next base: position 18,998 of record NZ_JBXWMK010000022.1, read on the forward strand.
TTGAGGTTTCTGTACCATTTCAGCGACAACCCTAATCTTGGTGAATTTGCACAAGCCGCATTGATTAACTACTGGATAGAATAAGGCATGTGGTTACCGGTTTGATGATATCTACGTATTTGATGTGGCTCTTCGCAGCGCTTTTTGTCGTAACCGGTTTGCCGTTGGCATTGACTGAGGATGAGCAATGGCAACGGCTATGGGGGGGATCCAGTGCGCTGTCTCTTGGCCTTTTTGCTTTATCGATGGCAGCAGATGGTTTGCTTAGAGGCCAGATTAGAATTCACTTTTCGATTATCCGCCGCTCCAGCCAGCCGCGTTTGTTCTTCAGCGCTATAGCATTGGTGTTCGCAGCCGGCGCCGGAGTCATCATTGCTGTTGTTTGGGCGATTTTCTTTAAGGATTGGTAAGATTTGCCCAGCACGGTTTGACTTAAGAACCAATGGGCCAATTTAGACTGAACGAATACGACCGTTGCGATTTTGTTGGTTTGTCAATTTTCCCTGTTTTCGAACCAGTCGAACACCATAGTACCCCACTCCATTGAGAAGGAAGTATTGTAGCCTACAGCATTGCACATTCAGCGGGTGCAGACGGAAAAGCCCTAAACCGATCACCCGAGTGGAGCACATGGATGACGGAAGGGTCGGCATAACCTCCGGATGTTTACAACAATCAAAACGGGCAAATTGGGCTCAGTGTTGCCGTTCTCCGCAGCAAGCATGATTGGCTGGTCCCAGCCCAAAACGGACATTCAATCCAAGACTTTGCAATTCCGGCTTAGCGGACTTTGCCGCCATTGACGTCCCAGTATCGAATAGCCGCTTTTATGCCGCGCCCCCGGTTCCTGGATGCGCGGCATGAGGAATTACTCGCTCCGCACAATTCCCGAGTACGCGCCATTTAGGTTGAGTGTGACTGTAACCGCCTCATCGTCCCTGTTTCGCCAGAACCAGCCGTGATCACCGGCGAAGGGAGTTTCAAAACTGCCCTCGCCTTCGGTTTGACCGCGCCCCTTCTCGTAGATCACGTTTTGGTCGCCTGCATGAGCATGGAGGTCGAAGTTGATACGACCACCCTCAGCCACCCAAGAATAGAACAGGGTATCGCCCTCTTCCATGGTTGCCTTGATCTCGGTGAACTCACCGGGTTCGAGCGTGAACGTGATTGTATCCTGCCACGCCTCCTGAGCGTGTGCTGTGCCAACGAACAGACCGAACACGTTATCCCATAGGCTGGACGACTGATCAGCCCCGTGAAGCTGTTGGTCTTGTTCTGCTTCATCCGCCAGTTCCTGCTTGATTTCACCCATTTCGGTCAGGCCAAGCACGCGGCCTGCACCCGTTGGGTCGATCCCGTATTCCGCAGGCAGCACAACAGCGACCAGTATTGCCACGGCGCTGACAGCCGCGATGATGGTGGACCGAAGGAGTTGGGCAGAGCTTGGTAACTCTTCGAGGCTCGGTTTCTTTGCGTTAAACATCTGTGCTGTTCCTTATGCGGCCACGAAGTAGCCGGTGAGTTGGTATCCCATCAGCACAAAGCCGATGGTCATCATGACGACATTGACAGTGTAGGCTTGTTCGAAAAACTTGGCGCTCTTTCGCCAGTACCCCATGACGATGAGGATGGCTGCGAGTGCAAGAAGTTGACCGATCTCGACGCCCACATTGAACGCAAGAAGGTTAGGCAGAAGCCCGTCTGGTGCAATCTGGTAGTCCAATATCTTCGTGGCTAAGCCGGTGCCGTGAAACAGGCCGAAGATGAAAGTCGCTGCCTTGGTGTTAGGCTGGAAGCCGAACCAGCGTTGATAGGCCCCAAGGTTGTCGAGCGCCTTGTAGACTACCGACAGCCCGATGATGGCATCGACAATGTATGAACTGATGCCCCAGCCAAACCAGACGCCTGCAAGCATCGTGATGGAATGACCCACCGCAAAGAGGCTCACGTAGACTGCTACGTCTTTCGACCGATAGAGGAAGAAGACGACGCCAAGGAGGAACAGGATGTGGTCGTAGCCCGTGACCATGTGTTTGGCCCCGAGATACATGAAGGGGATGATGTGCACACCCCAGATTTCTTGGATGTAGCCAGCATCGCCGGGCGTAACATCATGCGCCAATGCTGCGCTCGTCGATAGCAACAACATGGATAGGATGAAGAACGCGAGACGCTTAGAACTGCGCCTGACGCCCTCATTGAGGGTTCTCATGGATTATCTCCGCTTAGTAGTTGGATTGATCAGTAGTGCGCGAGAGCCGCGCAGTGCCGATCAAGCGCGCGGAGGTCGATCTATGCGGAACTGACGGGTGGGGCCGTTGACTGAAGGCAGCCGTAGCCACGCCTCGCCTATGTGCAATTCAGGAGTGGTGCCGGGACCACAGGAAAGGAACGCTTGGTTGTGGTCGTGATCGGCCACATCGTGGCTATGACCGTGCATGGCCCAAAAGAGGTCTTCTTCTAACCCATGCGAATGGCCATGATCCTCGACCATTTCCAGATGGTCTTGGATCGTCTCAAAAATCGCCGGTGCGTGAGAGAATGATGGCGTTACGGACCAAACGACCAACGCGAGGCAGAGGGCAGCCAAACCAACTCTCTGAATATGCTCGTAAGCCTGTTTCATCACATCTGTCTGCCCGGTGATTGCAGCCTTTATGCGGCTGCCACGATTTTGTTCACTTCTAAAGTAGTGTGCGCCACGTGGTCAATTCCACCTAACAAGCTCTTGTATTCGTCTGGTGCTCTTGGAGCCGTTGAAGCGACCGAGACGATGGCTGAATAGTACCCCGGGCCGACCTGCCAGATGTGCAAGTCGGTGATCTTGTCGGTGCCGCTTTCGACTGCATCGCGCACCTCGTCGACGCGGATCTACGGAAATCCACTAAAATCACTCGGAAATAAACACAGTGCCTCAACCAAATTCAAGGAACCAATGAATTTTGAAAGCGTTCGCAAAATCGAGACAGAAAACTGACACCAAAGGCAAAACAGTGTACGTCCAAGCTATTCGTCGTCTGTTGCAGAAACCCGTTTCTTGATGCCAGAGCGCAGAATAGGTTCAACTCGGGTTCTTTTCTCGGAAATCGTTGCTGACTCTAACAACCAAGCACTCTTCATTTCGACATGTCCGTCTAGTACGTACGCCCACTCCACGCTACGCCTTTCAGTAAGAATGCCCGAGATTTCGACTAATTCGTAGTTCCCTTGCAATGCATCTTTGAAATCGGTTTTACCAATCCTTATGAGTTGGTTAGGAGGTGGCGGGGGTTGATGACTACACATCCCCCGCTCTGGAACGACATAGCCAACGATCTCTCCGGAGGACAGGTGCTTGGCCGCAACGAAAAAACCAACAATCTTGACGGGCTGGCCGTCGAAAAGATCATTACCTTCCCAATTCGCCGTTTTACGCTTTTTAGCGACTATCTGACGCTGAGAAAGTAGCCATTTGTAGTCGACTCCAGCGTTCGTCAGCGCGAGTTCTTTGTGCTTCACCTCTTCTTTGAGGTTGGCGATTTCCTCACCGTTTCTGGTGCTGGCATTCAATCTTTCCTTTAGACGCACATAGGAAGCGAGGTCCGCCAGTTGGACAAACGACAATTCTTCGAAAGGGTCCTCAAAGTCTTGCGAATGCGCATCGATCAGTTCAGAAAACTCTATCGGTTGGAATGCCTCAGTCACTGTTGCCGAATTCATGAAGGCAACAATGTATATTGCTTTCCATACTAGAATTCTCGTCCGAAATGATCTCATCGTGCGCAAAATCGTCAATCAAGGACTTCGTTGCGGATCGGCTGTCCGGCATAAACGCCCTCAAGCACCTTGGAATCGCTGACGACAACCGTGCCATTAACAACCACATATGGAATTCCTGTCGTCGGCAGGGCATTGGTGCCAAGATCATAGCCCGAGTTCTCGGTGACTGTAGCTGGGTCGAATACCACGATGTCTGCGACCATTCCCGGCTGAATTCGGCCGCGTACACGCATATCAGGCACCATGTCTTCAATAAACCGGGCCGGGTAGTAGGACATTTTGGCGACCGCGTTCATCAACGTTATCTCGCCGGTTTCTCGAGCGAGACGAAGGATCTTGCCCGAAGTTCCTGCGCCGCGCGGGTGTCCACGTGCGTCCTCATAGGATGAATCCCACGACATAGGCGCACCATTTTCATCAATGAAAGGGAATGCGTCAGACCCCACAATCGCGTCGGGATCCGCAAATGCCTTCATCATGTCCTCATTCTTTATGTGATGCATGATCATGGTCTCGCCCGGGTCTTCGGCACGGTATTTTTTGTAAGTCTCTTCGTTCAATGTCTCGTTGGTCGCCACGATCAGAAGGTCCGAATAGTCCATACCCGTAGCTTCCTGAAACCCTTCTCCCAGATAATCAGCTCCGATAATGGCACTGCCCTTTTCCCACGGGTAAAACTCGGCAACCACGTCCACACCGTTTTCACGCGCCTGGTTTATGAGATCTAGGCATTCCCCGGTCAATCCAAGGCAGTTGCTTGGTACGTGCTGGACGATCAGTGGCACATCATTGACTTGAGCAACCGTCATGAGTTCCTGAATTCCGAGATATCCACTAGGCGGGATCTGAGACAGGTAACGGACATGCGTCAGGATAAAGGAGTCATACCGTTTCGCCATGCTGGCTACATCAGTTAGTTCGCCACTGGAGACGTTGGTCGCATAACCAACCGGGAAATGTCTGACGTCAGCACCAATGGGACAGTTTAAGTAGATTTGATAAGAGAGGGTTTCTGGCTCATCGTAACCGCCA
>NZ_JBXWMK010000023.1:0-21250 GCF_059609785.1 Ruegeria sp. YTSC003
CTTGGCGGTTACGATGAGCCAGAAACCCTCTCTTATCAAATCTACTTAAACTGTCCCATTGGTGCTGACGTCAGACAAATCTTATAAATGCAGTCGTAGATGAGATGATTGTTGCCGACGATCTCGAGATCCTACTTGTTCCCTTAACCGCGGAAGAGCTTTCCCAGATCGCTGGTACTTGGCAGAGTTATGTGCGCTCGCGGCTCGAAGAAGTCGCGCAGGTAAACTTGCAACTTCGGTCGGCGAGCGGAACTCGGGAAGACAGCTTGCGATCTCAGTTGTCCTCCTTGAACGACTCTGGATCAGACATTCTCAACAACTATCGCCTGGTGCTCGACGCATGGACCCTGAAAGGCGCAAAGGCGGAAGAACTAGAACCCCATACTGACTATATTCTCGCATTGAAAACAGGAGCCCTAAAAACAACCGATCTTCAAACACTTTTTCAGAACGCTTGGGCGTGGTTGTTCTCGTGGGATGGGGGCGTTGGCCTGCTGATGGCTGGTTTGGGCGTTTTATTGGCAGTTTGGGCCATGATGTTCATTGCTCGAATGGTGCGTCGGGTCACTGAACGGGGTCTGAATAAAATTCCAACTATCTCCAGAATGCTGAAACGCTTCATTGCCACCGCCGTGTACTGGGCCGTTTTCGTCCTTGGTATACTCGTCGTTTTAGCTTTGTTCGGAGTTAACGTTACACCGCTTTTTGCCGTGCTCGGCGGTTTGTCGTTCATCCTAGGTTTTGCATTGCAGGAAACGCTGGGAAACCTCGCAAGCGGTCTGATGATCATGGTTCTCAAGCCATTCGACACTGGCGACTATATCCAAGTAGGCGGCTCTTCTGGGTTTGTGGATGAGATGTCGGTGGTTTCAACCAAGATCAGAACATTCGACAACCAGATTATTATAGTTCCCAACAGCAAGATTTGGGGGGATGTCATTACCAACGTAAGCGCATCCGAAGAACGTCGGGTCGATCTGGTCTTTGGTATCGCCTATTCGGACAACGCTGCCCAAGCAATTGAAGTGCTCAAAGACTTAGTTGCGCGTCACCAGCTTTGTCTGAAGACACCAGAACCAGAAATTTTCGTGGGTGAGTTGGGAGACAACTCCGTCAACATCTTTTGCCGTCCATGGTCCAAGTCAGATGACTATTGGACCGTCTATTGGGACCTAACCGGTCAAGCAAAAGAGAGGTTTGATGAAGAAGGTATATCTATACCATTCCCGCAACGCGATGTGCACATAATCCCCGCAGAAGGAGCAAAATAATGAGGGCTCTTACACTTTGGTTACTGCCACTTCTATTCGTCTGCGGTGTCGCGTTTGCTCAGTCTGAAGAAATCCTCGCACTAACTGAAGAGAGAGATGATCCCGAGTTTATTGCGCCGGTAATAGTGGATGGTGAAGAATTGTTCTTGGTACGCGGGTCAAGTGCGTTGCCCGCAACCGAACGAGCGAGAAAGATTGAGGAGCGGATCGCTCAAGTCGCCGATGCATCCACGAAAGCTTCAGTTCAGCTTGAGATTTCGGACGCCGAATTTGGGAAAATGATACGCGTTGACGGGCAGATGGTTACGATAACCACCCAAGCTGATGCTGAGCACGAACAAATGGCTATTGAAGTTCTGGCTGGGCTTCAAGCTGAGGCGATTGAGCTTGCAATTCTTCAATACCGAGATGCTAGGTCCAATGAAGGCAGAGTAGATAGTGCGATGGCTGCATTTGCTTGGACGGCAGTCTTTGCCCTCGTTTCGTATGCGTTTTTTGCGAAGCGACGGAAGCTATTGGGCTACATCAGAAACAACTTGGAAAAGAGAGCTGAAGGCGTCGAGGAAGCCACCAAATCAATCTTGAGAAGCCGGGCAATCGCGTCGATTATAGTCTATTCGATCCACATATTGATGTGGGTCCTGTTTCTGTTCTTTTTCTACTACTACCTTTCATTGGTGCTACTCTCCTTTGCTGAAACACAGGGCATAGCCCAGATCCTCTTGAAGTACGTCAGCGAGCCGCTCGTAACTGTCGTTTTGGCAATTGTTGGATACGTCCCCAACCTGATCATGCTCGCAATCATCGCAGCTGTGACACGGTTGGCAATTCGCGGCCTCGACTTGTTCTTTGAAAACCTTGAAAATGGTGCTTTCGAACTCAAAGACTTTGAAGATCATTGGATCGCTCCAACCAAGATGTTGTTCAGAGCTTTGGTCATCGTCATCGCGCTGGTGTTTGCCTACCCGTATATCCCTGGTTCCGATTCCCGAGCCTTTCAGGGCTTGACGATTTTGGCGGGTATCATGGTTTCGCTCGGTTCGAACACAGTTGTTTCAAACATGATGGCCGGCCTTTTTGTCATCTACAGGCGCAGTACCAACGTCGGTGATCGCATTCAGGTTGGCGACAAGATTGGGGATGTAACCGAGATCAAGTTAATGGAAACACTCATTAAATCGATAAAGAACGAGATGATAAGCATTCCAAATGCACAGCTGCTCAATTCCGAGGTCGTAAATTATTCGCGCAAAGTGGATGGCCGAGGGCTGTTGGTCCACACGACAGTAGGGATCGGATACGAGGAGCCACCAAAGAAGATAAAAGCGATGCTGATAGAGGCAGCTCATCGAACTCGAGGGTTAAGAAAGGCTCCTGAACCTTTTGTGCTTTGGACGCAGCTGGCTGATTATGCAATAAATTATGAGGTCAACGCATACACTTCGCGCGGATCGAGCCTGCCCAAGATTTTGTCCGATTTGCGCGAAAACATTGTCGATGTGTTTAATGAAAACGGAACACAGATCATGACACCGTCTTACATTGCAGACCCGCTGGAACCCAAAGTTTCGACAGAAGAATGGGACGGCAAGCTTGCTCATCACGTTGAATAAACCGCATTCAGCCCTAAGCGGACGTTCGCATGAACGCATTAGCCTACTGTTGCTGCGACAGGAACTGCCGGGCTTTTACCGCAACGACGTCGGATTAGGTATTTTTCAGTTCTCGGGCGTATACCAAATTGGCGAAGTGTACGCGCGTTCCTGCGTTGACGTGGGAACCTCCGCGGGAAGTTCGTCTCCGAACCGAACAGCATCGTAAATTGTCCACCTCGGTGTGGGAATTTCCAAGACTCGGGCATAGAAGAAAGCCCGTACTAAAGGATCGAACTCAGGGTCTGTCCAAACAGTGATCAGCTCTGGAGACCCTATGGAATTGGTAAACGTGCCCGTTGCAACATCCACGGTGTTCCCCACCGCTGGCAGGTTGCCGTCCGCATCGGGTTCTCGGTCTCCCGACCAAGCCACGTCATAGACCCGCTCTACAGTTTCGCCGCTGGAATTTAGCCAACCTTTCACAATCTGAACACGGTCGAGATTGCCGGAGAACGGATCTTTCAGCGCAGCAACCAAGAAGGTTGGGGCGTCCGCGCCTTCTGTCGCGTCTGCGAGGTCCCCACCCATCGGAACGCCTTTTTCATATCCTATTTCTGCGGGCAAACGAGACCTTGCATCAGCTTCCGTAAAGTCCCAACCACCAAAGAAACGAACCGCGATGCGACTACCGGTTGTCCCGTAAACTTCTTTCCGTTCCATGGCGTCGAATATGGCTTCGCGTGTGTTGTCCTGAGCCCAGACCGCTGCATAGCCAGAGGCTGCCATTTCCCACCCGAGAATCCTCAAGGCATCGAACTCGCCAACGACATGTTGCCAACGGCCGGGTTCTGGTTCGACGCCAGAGTGTTTGCCAAAGAAATTGTCTTCTTCCGCTGTTGCCAAAGCCGTATGGCTGTCGGTAGAGCCCACCACGCCAAATTTATACGGATTAGTACCCAGCTGAGCCTCTAGTTTAAGACCGTTCTTCAAGGCCTCACGGGCATACTCGTATTGGAGCATCCAGTCTTCCTTGGGCGTTGGGCCGAGGTTGGATTTATCCCAAGTTTCATAGTCTGCGAATTCATCGTTTGGGCTTAAAAACGGGTGCGTTTCTCCGTCACCTTTGATTTGGGTGATCTCATACATCGGCTCCCACTTGGCACGCCGCTCTGCGTAATCCGCCGTCAACGGTTCACCCGTTTCAGGGTTTGTCTCAACCGGAAACATCAGGCCGTTGGAAACGTTGCCGTTGTGGGCAAGGGCCAGTACACGACCGCCAGTCTCTTGCTCATATGTTTCCATCCAGTCCCATAGCCGTTCTGGATTGAAGGTTTCCGCGGTTGTGAAGGGCAGCATTTGCCGAGCGCGAATGGCATCATCCCGGTAGATCACGTTACGATGGAGGTTGTTTCCAGCTTCGGTGGACGTCCACTCGTATCCGATGAACGCAGTGAATGTGCCGGGCGCGTTGTGATGATCCGCAGTTTGCGTGAACTCGTCCCACACGGATTGTACAAACCTGCGATCTGAAACAGCCTCGGGAAGTGCCTCGCCGGTGATGCCAGCAAAGGTTTCAATGACTTCCATAGTCGCTCCAAGTGCAACGTCTCCGCCCGCATTAAGCCGTTCGCTCCAGTCTCTGAGCGTTGCATCGCGCATCAGCGTGGAGTTTCCCGCGATGATTTCATTCATTGCACCCATGGCATCAGAATGATCGGATACAACAAGCCAGTCGAGCGGACGCGATAACTTCACACGGAGGCCATGCGATGTGGTGACTTCCTCACCACGTGCAAACCTATAGGCATCGTCGGGGCTCAGAATGACGCCAAATCCGCGCGCATCGAGCGAATTTGACGTGTGCAGGTGAGTGTCACCCCACAGAGGTCGTGTAGGAAAGTCTCGACCTGCATAAGGTGAGAAATCAGCAGGCGCGGGCTCGCGCATATCATCAACCGATATGGTCATCTCTCCGACTTGCCCCCCTTGTGCGGCCTCTTGAGCATTTGAAGAACTTGATATGAATGCTGCAGAAACTATTGCTGTCGATGTCGTCAGAAAAAACTTCATTTGAACCTCCCAGCCGCGCTGAATGCCAGCCTATGCCAACATCTGATCTGACTGTTCGTCAAGGAAAACAACGGTTTTTCTTAGATGAGCTCAGAAGATCTCAGGAGAGGCTCGACTAGCCCGGGGCCGCAGCTTCACCCTTACCTCTGGCGCTCAGCCACGGTGAAAAAGCACCGCAATGAGACGACGTTATTGACGACTGGTGACTTGGTTCGTCAGTCTTGAGCTCGTGATCTTGATTGGAGGCGATATCATGAAGTGGTTATTGCGAACATTCCTACTGTCCTTATCTCTTCTATTTTCCTCAGCTGCTTCAGCACAGGACAAACCCAACATCGTATTCATATTTCTTGATAATTTTGGCTGGGGTGAACCCGGATTCAACGGTGGGGGCATTATCCGCGGTACAGCGACTCCCGAGATGGACGCCCTGGCAGCGGAAGGATTACGACTCACGAACTTCAACGTGGAAAGCCAGTGCACGCCGTCCCGTGCAGCGACCATGACAGGACGGTACGGCGTTCGGAGTGGCAACCATACAGTCCCTCTTGGAGGTGGCGTCTACGGTCTGACTCAGTGGGAAATCACGATGGCCGAGATGCTGAAGGAGGTAGGATACAACACGACCATGTACGGCAAGTGGCATCTTGGATGAACCGAAGGGCGCTATCCAACGAATCAAGGATTCGACGAGTTTTACGGCGTTGAGACCACTGACGTTACAGTCTGGCGCACGCTTCCGGGTTTTGCCGATGCCAACATGGAAGAGCCTGTAGTGATGCAGGGTGTTGCAGGCGAGCCAGCAACCATCGCTCAAGACTACGATCTGGACTATCGCGGCGAAATAGATGGCGACCTGACGAAAAAGGCCATCGAGTTTATCGAAGCGAAGAGTGCCGAAGACGCGCCGTTTTTCATCTATCTTGCTTATACTCAGACCCACTATCCAAACATCGCGTCCGAGGAGTTCGAAGGCGCCACTGGAAACGGCGTCTGGGCCGACATTCTGCTTCAAACAGATAGCTATATCGGACGTATTGTTGATGCGATTGAGGCGGCAGGCGTTTCCGACGACACCGTGGTGATATTTACTGCTGACAACGGCCCCGAAGCTCTTCCGGTTGGGAACGCCAACGTCTCGCCAGTTCCTGCGGTACATGGTACGGCCGGGCCTTGGCGCGGTACTCTGTTCACCAGCCTCGAAGGAAGCATGCGTGTACCCTTTGCAATCAAGTGGCCGGGGAAGATCCCTGCCGGTTCTGAAAGCAACGATGTTGTCCACTCAATGGATCTCTATCCGACACTTGCGGCTTTCGCAGGAGGCAAGGTGCCTGATGACAGGGCTTTTGATGGTGTCGACCAGTCAAAGTTCTTTCTTGGTGACCAACCAAACTCAAACCGAGAAGGCGTGATCGTCTACATGGGTAAGCAGATATTCGGCGTAAAATGGAAGGATTGGAAAGTTCTTTTCAAAGAGAATACGACGGCTTTTGGTGCAACGGAGTCTTACGACACACCAAGGATCTACAACCTTTTGAATGACCCACACGAGCGTGAAAGCGTACTCTTCCCGCACACATGGGCGGCCGAAAAGGCGCTGCCGCAGTTGCAGGAGCACATTGCAACCTTCGAGGAATACCCGCCAATCCCACCAGGAACGCCTGATCCGTACGAACCAACCAAAAACTGAACGGCGGCTTTGTCCGCACAGTGGACATTCAAGCAAGTTGCAGCAAACGACCGGTATGCGGACAAACCCGCCGTTCCCTGAGAAAACGGATAGGCATACCTTTTTAATGATCGCTTCCACGGTCTTTGGTCAATTCGAGATCTTAGTTACCGATCATTCCACTGCACGTTTACAGTTATTAGGCATGTTGCCGGTTCTAACAGTCTATGAACGTGGTAGTGTTTTCGAGCCAACTTGCGGGAAGTAACCATGAGTCAACGTCGTCTTGCTGCAATTGTGTCTCTCGATGTCGTCGGCTTCAGTCGGATGATGCAGGGCGGCTCCAAGCTACTTCTCAAAACACTGAACACCTTGTACCGCGATTTGGTAACGCCGATCGTTGAGCAAAAATCTGGCCGGGTGGTCAAACTGTTGGGCGACGGAGCATTGATTGAATTTCCGTCAGCAGGAAACGCCCTAGAAGCGGCAATTGCGATCCAAACCGAGCTAAGAGAGCCAGACCATCCCTATTTGGTTCCGGAACGTATCCAGCTTAGAGCGGGTTTGCATGTCGGCGACGTCACCGTCGATGGCGACGATATCTTCGGAGACGGCGTCAACATCGCTGCGCGGCTCCAATCGGCAGCTGAACCCGGGGGCATTCTGGTCTCAAAGGTACTTTGTGATCTTGCCGGAGCGGACTATGCCAAACGTTTGCGCCGAGAAGGGCTTCACACGTTCAAAGGCATTGAACAGCCGATCGAAGTTTTGTCGATCAACTTCACCGATGAACATGTGTCCAAATCGCGCGCTAACTTCGCCAAAACACAGGAAATTCGTTATTGCAAAACTAACGACAACATTAGTCTGGCCTGGAGCTCAGTTGGGGACGGTCCTCCGGTCGTAAAGGCGCCAAGTTGGATTGGACACTTGGAACTTGACTGGCGCAATCCGGGGAAAGCTCCAATTTACACTTCCATCGCTCAACGACATCGTTTGGTCCGTTTTGATGCCAGGCTCAACGGTCTATCCGACTGGGATGCAGAAACTTGCACGTTCGAACGGTTCGTTGATGACTTGGAAACCGTTTTCGACGCAGCGGGTATCAAACGCGCGCCGATCCTTGCGATATCGCAGGGGTCCGCAGTGGCAGCTGCCTTCGCAGCGCGCCGACCTGACCGTGTGTCTGCGATCGTAATGATAGGTGGGTTCCCTATTGGTCGGGCAAAAAGAACGTCGCAAAAAGATGTGGAACGCGCCAACGCAATTAAGCAAATGATGACTGCCGGGTGGGATGATGATTATCCGTCTCTGCGTGATTTAATGGCGCAAATCATCGTGCCGGGCGCGAGCCAAGAAGAACGGCGGCAATATGCCGAAGATATGCGCAAGATGATTTCACCCGAAAACATGGGGCGGTATCGCGGCGTGATTGATAACATCGATATCACACCGATATTGTCCGAGGTCGAAGTGCCGTGCCTTGTTTGTCATGGGACGAGTGACAGGATGCAGCCGGTCGAACAAGGACGGTTGTTTGCAAAAGGATTACCCAACGCGAAGTTCATCGCCTACGAAAGCTCGAACCATACCATCCCTGACAACGACCCGGAATGGCCGCGTTTTGAGAGGGACGCCTTGGCTTTCTTGGCTGAACACAGCTGAATTATTGCTCCAAGTGCCTTCGGGTCTGGCGCTATTTCTCTCAAAACAAATGCAACAAGAGTACTTCGCCAGATTAATGGAACACAGAGTTGCGATAAATGCAGTCAGGCTCTCCTACGCCCAAGACGTCGAGGGAGAGTCGGTGGTCTTTGTTCATGGATAGAATGCGGATCATCGGGTTTGGGATGCGCACCGTGATTTAATCGCCCCACATCCGATGCAGCTTCCCGCGAAAGTAGACGTTCAAGCAAGTTGTCGCGAATGTCTGCAACGCGGACAAAGCTGCCTTTCGTGTCGATGTTGTCAATCACAGCAAACAGACCCATTCCAGACGTTGACCGCAACCCGGGGTGCTGGAACGAAGACTGCAAGGGCGTCAAAATGCGCTTGAATTGCGACTTTTTAATCCCTTGGCGGTGGATGTTTGCTAGCAACCAAAGGACAATTCTCTCTTACGCTGCGCGTCTCTGATCAAAGCTGCAAGTCGATAGAAGCCATGAGCCATCTTGGTGTATGGTACGAGCAGGAAGAACGTCAGAACCGAGCCAAGGTGGATGGCAAGCAGCGCGGGCATCAGAGCAGTTGAACCGAGGACGTAAAGGACCAGCCCGCTCAGCCCGACAAAGCCGAGCAATAGGACGAAGCCGATTTCGCCGCCCCATGCAGACGGGTCGCCAAGCTCGCGATCCGACTTTTGCTTGAGCAGAACCATGGCTGCACAACCTAATGTCAGCAAAATACCACCGGAAACGCCGAAGAGTTTTGGCAGAGACCAGAACCCGTAGGGCGCGTGCAACCCGAACCCGTAGTGCATAACCGTCGCCACCGAGGTCGACGCAAAGCACAGCAGGAAGCCGTACATGATGGCGTGGTGAATGTGGCGTCGGGCCTGACTGAAGCGGTCTTCGTCCTCGAAATTGCAACCCTCGCCGTGGCCTGCGGCCAAGTCTTGCATATTGCCAGCGCGTTTGAACGCAACTGTCAGATCAGACATTTGGATGGGTTTGCCACCGACCTCCGCCCAATAGCGCCTCAGGCTGATAGCCAAGCTAAAGAGTGGCAACAAGAATGCCGGCGCAAAGATTGCGACCATCGCATTGTGGGACAGGACTGCATAAAACCCCTCTCCTCCGCTGGAACCGATAACGCGAATTGCCCAGAACAGCAGGGCAAAACCGATGACCAGGGCCAGCGCGATCGCGCCACCATGCGTATGGAACCGCCGCGCCAAAGGCTGCGGCCAAGCAAAGCTTTCCCAACTGTCCCGCCGCACTTCAGCGAGAGCTTTCGGCAGGTTTAGGTCAAACTCGTGCGGTGCCGTATACTGACAAGCGTAGTAACACCCTCTGCAGTTGTGGCACAGGTTGGCCAGTTGCGTGATGTCTCCATCCGAGAACGCGCGTTCCGCGTGCAGCGACGGGAAGACCGAACAATAGCCCTCGCAATAGCGGCAAGCGTTACAAATCTCGGCCTGACGGCGGGCTTCTTGGATAAGTTCAGTTTGCATAAGCAGCGGCCTCACGTCCTGCGATGCGTCCAAAAACGGTTCCGATGGTCATGCCGAAACCGGCCAGATACCCCTGCCCCAGGATCGACCCGGCCATGGTCTCGCCGGCGGCCCAAAGGCTTTTGATCTTTCCGTTGGCGGTCGAACATTGCGCTGTGTCGTCGACCTTCAGGCCCAGATAGGTGAAGGTCACACCGGTGCGCAGCGAATAGCCATAAAACGGAGGCTCGGTGATCGGACGCGCCCAGTTCGTCTTGGGCGGCGTCAGACCCGAGGTCGTGACCCCGTCCAACTCAGTCGGATGGAATCCACTGGTATCGCCGCATGCTTCGTTGAATTCTGCAACGGTCGCCTTCAGCTTGTCGGCGGGCAGATCCATCATTGCAGCCAGTTCTTCCAGGGTGTCCGCCTTCAGTGGTGGAAAGACCGACGGCATAAACAGGTTCAGCGACTTAGCATCGATGATCACATAGCCAACTTGATCCGGTTGGGCCGCCACCAGACGTCCCCAGATCGCATAGCGCTTGGGCCAAACGTCTTCGCCCTCGTCATAAAACCGCTCGGCATTCTTGTTCACGACGATTGAAAACGGCACACAGTCCAGGCGGGTGACGATACCGCCATCGAACTTCGGCGCGCGCCCGTCAATGGCGACGGCGTGGCACTGGGTCGGATCGCCGACGCTGTCCACACCTTGATCCAACAGATCGGACAGAACCACACCACGGTTATAGGGTGTGCCCCGGATCAAGAAGTTCTTGGCAGGCTCACCCCATGCACGGGTCAGCCAATCGGTGTCGGCCTGAAACCCACCTGAGGCAACGATGACAGCTTTGGGCGTGATGCGATGAGATTGGCCCTCATAGGTGTAATCGACCCACTCGATCCGATCACCGTTCAACTCCAGATGCGTGACAGCAGCTTCGTACAGAACATCGACACCCAGACCCGCCGCAGTTCGGTAATAGGCGTTCACCAGAGACTTCCCGCCCCCCATGAAGAAGGCGTTGGTCCGCGCCAGTGACAGGGTCCCGGACAGGGATGGTTGGAACCTGACGCCGTGTTCTTCCATCCACGGAAGGCATTCCTCGGAGGTTCGGATCGCGAGGCGAGCAAGATGTTCGTCGGTTTTGCCGCCAGTGACCTTGAGCAGATCTTCAAGATACTCATCTTCACTGTATTCTTCGATCAGCGGGCCCAGAGGAGCGCCATGCATACAACGAAAATTGCGTGTATGGCGCGAGTTTCCACCACGATAGGCTTTTGGTGCCGTCTCGAGGATCAGAACACGGGCGCCTGCCTCGGCAGCAGTCATCGCGGCGCAGAGGGCAGCATTCCCACCGCCGATCACAGCGATATCATAAGCTTCCTTTTGGGTGGCCATATCCTGTCTACCTATTGATTTTTGTCGGTTGTCCGGTCGCGTTCTTGCAACGCCCGAATACGCATCCGTTGTGCAGCCTGAATATGCGCGCGCATTTCTGTTTCAGCCGCTGCGCCATCACGGGCCTTTAAGGCAGCCATGACGCGCTTATGCTCTGCCACTGCTGTCTCGGCCCGATCACCGTCCAGCAATTGCGATGGCCCAAGGATCAACAGCGCTTTTTGCAAAGACAACATAGACTTGGCAAGAAACCGGTTCTTTGCTGCGTCCAAAAGTGTGGCGTGGAAAATCCGGTTTATCCGAGCCGCTTCCGAACCGGTACCAGCCTCGGCCAAGCGAACATTCAAAACGCTCAGCTCGTCTAGCTCGACATCCGATGCAGCACGCGCTGCTAAACGGGCTGCAGTTCCCTCGAGCACCGCGCGCATCTCATAGAGTTCCATTACTTCGGCGTAATCGAGACAACGTACGGTTGCGCCCTGCCGTGGCACATGAGTTACTAGCCCGTCGGACTCCAACTGCCGGATAGCTTCGCGCACAGGGGTGCGACTGACGCCCAATCGTTCTGACAACTCAATCTCGCGCAGGCGTTCGCCAGGCTGAAGTGTGCCATCCCGAATCTCATCCAGCAGGTGTTGATACGCTGAATTGCCTTGTGGGCCAGGCTGATAGGGGTCGTCTTGAATGGTCATCGAGCGCTCACTTGTCTTTTTGCGTCCACTTGTATACATTTGGATACGTTGTGAGTCAATATTATCGAAAGCCGTGCCTTGCCCACCCAAAACAAAACACCCTCTTTCCTGACAAAGCGGGCCGTAACACTGGTCCTTGCGCTGTTGGGCACCGGAGTATTTTGGGCGTTGAACCTGCCGCTGCCCTTTCTATTCGGCCCAATGAGCGCGTGTCTGATCGCCGCCCTAGCGCATGCCCCTATGGAAGGTTTTGGTCAGATATCGGTTGCAGCGCGCACCATACTCGGCGTTGCAGTTGGGGCTTCGATTACCCCTGCCCTTTTTGTCGAATTGCCGAAGATGGCCGCGTCTATAGCACTGGTCCCGTTCTTTATCCTGCTGATCGCGCTGGTAGGCGTGCCATTCTTTCGCAAGATTTGGGGCTTTGACTCCACGACCGCGTTTTATGCTGCCATGCCAGGCGGATTGCAGGACATGATCATCTTTGGCGCCGAAGCAGGCGCCAACCCGCGTACGCTATCCCTGATCCACGGTACGCGCGTGCTGATCATCGTGACACTGGCCCCACTGTTTCTGACAGTGTTCTACGATGCCCAGCTCACCAACCCAATCGGAGAGCCTGCGCGCGACCTGCCAATACATGAGTTGGCGCTGATGGTACTGGCCGCCCTTATAGGCTGGAAAGGCGGTGAGAGGATCGGCTTGTTCGGGGCATCCATCCTCGGCCCAATGATCCTGACATCGGCTCTGTCACTGGGTGATTTCATTCATACCCGACCGCCGCGCGAGGCTATCCTTGCAGCGCAGTTCTTTATCGGGTGCGGGATAGGCGTGAAATTCGTAGGCGTCACTTGGGTTGAACTCCGCCGGGTGGTTGCAGCGGGCTTCGCCTATGTCATCGTCCTTGCCATCTTGGCCGCCGCTTTCACTGCTGTTGTCACCACGTTGGGGCTCGGTCAACCTGTCGAGGCATTTTTGGCGTTTGCCCCTGGCGGGCAGGCAGAGATGACGGTTTTGGCCATCGTATCTGGCGCGGATCTGGGCTTTGTCATAACGCACCACCTGACAAGGATTGTGCTGGTGATCATCGGCGCGCCCATAGCAGCCAACCTCATCCTGCGCTGGTCCAAACCTCGGGATTGATCATGTGAATGGGAGTGCCTTCAGCATAGGCGTTCACCTGATCGAAAATGTCGGAGAATTGCAGATCGAACTCGTCCTCGGTCACAAAACCTATATGTGGTGTCGCAATCAGGTTTGGGTGCGATAGCAACGGATCATTCGGGTCAATGAGCGGCTCGGAATCGAAGACATCAATTGCGGCCTTCCCCGGGCGACCGGCTTTCAGCGCGTCCAACAAAGCACCCGGAGCGATCAGCCCGGCCCGGGAGGTGTTCACAAACATCGCGCCCGGTTGCATCTGCGAGAAATCTGACGCTGTGATGATACCTTGCGTGTTGGGCTTCAGGCGGACGTGGACCGAGACAACATCGCTGTTGGCAAAGAACGCTTCACGGCTTGTGGCAATCTGCACGCCGTCGGCCTGCGCGCGTGCCCGGCCATCGTCCGAGGACCACCAGACCACATTCATCCCGAACGCCTCGGCGTAGTCAGCAACAGCGCGGGCGATACGGCCATATCCATACAGCCCCAGTTTCCTCCCCCTCAGGGTCTTGCCAACTCCGGCCTGCCAATGTCCGGTTTTGACCGAGGCCATCTGCGCAGGCAAATCGCGCATCCCCGCCATGATCAGCGCCCATGTCAGTTCGGCTGCGGCATATGAAGGCATGCCGCCATGCATGTTCGAACACAGCAGCACTCCGTTGTCCGAGCACGCCTGCACATCGACGTGTGGATATACACTGCGCTGACTGATCAACTTCAGGTTTGGGAGTTTTTCAACCAAATCGCGGGTGATCTTGGTGCGTTCGCGAAACAACACCAGCGCCTCAGCCTCCTGCAAGCGTTCAGCCAATTCGCTGGTATCATCAACATGATCTGTCCAGACCTTCACCTTATGGCCAGATAGCTTTTCAAAACAGGGCAGGCCCTGCAGTGTGTCAAACCAGTCATCCAGAATGTGTACTTTCATCGACTTTCTATACCCTACTCGGTGCTCAGATTTCTTGGCGTCGGCACAAAATGAAGTGTGTCGAGTGCTTCAAGCGCATTGCGAACCCGTTCACGTTGATCCAGCAAATGGTTGAATTGCTCGTCACACCCGGCAATCGGAGTCGGGTAGTCCGAGATATCCCTCCGCAGAGCCGCCTGCGCCAGCCTGAGTTCCTGACGCGCGATATCAAGGCATTCGGAATAGTCGTCCATCGTGATACCCTCATGATGTATACCATAGTATACCTAATGAGAATTGTCATTTCAACTGCCGTTCCACTCAGATTCCGGCACATAAACATGCCCGTCCGCCAATTTACGCGCAGTCCTCACCAGACCGGCAGAAATTACGTTGAACTCCCCGTCGTTCGAGAAGTCCACCAGAACGTCGATCTTGCCCGAGGCGTGCTCCAACACAACTTCAGCCGGGCTTGAACCCGGGCGATCAAGCAACCCGTCTGCGACGGTTCCGGGCGTCAAAGCGCAAGATGCCATGCATTGCGCACCCGTAACGGCCATTGTTGGGTGGGTTTTCCATGGCATGAAATACCGAACCGCAAGGGTTCCACCCTCTCTGGCGGGTGCCATCAG
Source organism: Ruegeria sp. YTSC003 (assembly GCF_059609785.1). Taxonomy (NCBI): domain Bacteria; kingdom Pseudomonadati; phylum Pseudomonadota; class Alphaproteobacteria; order Rhodobacterales; family Roseobacteraceae; genus Ruegeria; species Ruegeria sp. YTSC003. The sequence continues at coordinate 14,557 of NZ_JBXWMK010000023.1, forward strand.
GCCGAATTTGGGAGTTACAGATTTCGATACGTCCCCCATACCCATCAGTTTCCCGGCTTCGATCCGTACTGCCTCCATCCGGTCAAAGAAAGCCCGGTTGGTATTAAGCTCTTCAACGCTTTCATACCCTGTCAGTCCGAAATCCGCTGCCCGGGCGATGGCCATTGGCATAGCGACATCCATGCAAGTCAGCTCGATCCCCTGCACTGTATCGCGCAAATTTCCTGTGGGTAGAAATGAACCTGTCGCCGAGCCCACAACGCCCATAAAGCTCAGTTGCACGGGTGCAGAATGACCGGGAACCCCCGCGATTTCCGCATCGCCCTCGTAGACCAACTCACCGCCCGGGGTCTGTACTTTTGCAACGACACGGGCACCCGTATTTACAGCGCGAATGCGGATTTCGGTCTCATCGCCGTTGGGCTGAAGCAATCCCATTTCGATCGCAGCTGGACCAACTCCGGAGAGGATGTTCCCGCAAGTTGGTTTAAAATCGACCAGTTTCTCATCAACAGAAACCTGCGCGAAGAAATAGTCGATATCCGCCCATTCGTCCTCGCTGACGGATAGCATCGCCACTTTGGTCGTCACTGCGTTACCACCACCGATCCCGTCGATGTTGAGCGCTTGTCCGGCCCCGAGGGCAGCAACCAGCACATCAGCCAGCTTGTCCCTATCTTCAGGCAGATCAGAGCGTCGAAAATAAGGCCCTCGGGAAGTGCCGCCGCGCATGAAGACATATGGGATTGCTGTCTGGGTCATTGCGAACCCTCCTTTACAAACCTTTGAAATTTCTGATTTCAGCGCTGCCCGACCCGTCAGATTGGCAGGCCAGGCATCCGTGGAGCGCCTACTTGAGTGGCCATGGCAGGTTCACCATGTCTTGCAGCAGACCCGGCGGGAAATCCCGGTTCAGGGCACCAGCCATGAAGCACATGAAACCGATGCCGCAGGCCGTCAGGAGCAGCGTCATCTGCCAGCTGGACCCGGCGCGAATGCGGAAGAATGCGATCAGGAACCCGATCAGGGCGAGGATGAACCCCACAACCCAGGTGGCCGCGATCAGACTTGCGAACCACGCGAGCGTTGACCAAAGTCCATGTGGCGCGCTTGCATCCTCGCCGGCAATTTCCTTGTCGGCAAAGATTGCATCCCCCTCGGGTCGCCGCATCATCTGGATCAACAGAATGACGCAGCAGAACAGCGACACGCTACCGATCACCAGCGGGATGATCTTGTCGGTCATATTGTGGTTAGGGATCATGTTGGCATTGACCAAAGCCACGATCAGATAGGCCATGATCACCAGCAAAAAGATCAGCGGCGCGCGCTTGCTTCCGGATTTGACCTCACCTTCGGCCATGATCATCTTAGCTTGGCGAATACCCAGAATGACCGAAACCACGGTAACCACGATCAGCACGATAACGATCGGGCTGAAGACATATTCCATCCCCTCACCAAAGCTTTTGCGGAAGCGGAAAGAGGCAATCTGGAACGCCTGGTTGGTGAACTTCTCAACCGGGTTCGACAGCACGAACCCAATCAGAAAGGCCGGTCGCGACCAGTCGAAACGGCGCAGGAAAATACCGATCAGGCCGATGACGAACAGGGCCAGCAGGTCTTCGAAGTTTTGACCGGACTGGAATGCCGCGAAGCTGATCAGCATGAACAGAAACGGCGCCAGATAGGTGAAACGGATTGTCGTCAGCTTGGCTATCCCACCCGAGGCCGCGATGCATAAGATGGTGCCCACCACGTTGGCGAGAGCCAGCAACCAGACAATCGAATAGGTGATGTCGAGATTATCCTTGAGCATGCTAGGACCGACCTCGATATCTCCGGATCCCAACAGTGCGACGGCGCCGATAAAGATCGCCATCGAACCCGAGCCGGGGATACCAAACAGTAGCGTTGGGACAAGCCCCCCGCCCTCCTTGGCATTGTTCGAGCTTTCCGGCCCGATGACGCCACGCACTTCGCCTTTGCCGAAGTTGCTTTTGTCTTTGGTCGATTGAACCGAATGGCCATAAGCGATCCAGTCAACAACCGAGCCACCAAGACCAGGAATGACACCGACAACCACGCCAATGATCGAACAGCGGACCGACAACCAGATGTTCGCAGCCCAGTCTTTGACCCCATCAAACCAACCAGCTCCTAGCAAAGCGCCCTTGGCAATGGATCGGTCTTGACGCAGCAGCGAGACGATTTCCGGCACCGCAAAGATACCCAAGCCAACGATGACCAATTTCAGACCGTCGGTCAGATAAGGAATGTCATAAGTGGCCATACGAAGTGAGCCGCCTGCATCCGCCTCGCCAATCGTGCCAACCATCAGGCCCAGCCCTGCGGCGGCGACACCCTTCAACGGGATACGCCCGGCGAGAATGGCGACCATCGACAAACCAAGAATGGTGATCATCAGCATCTCGGGCAGACCGAATGCCAGAACGATGGGCCGCGCGACCAAAATGAACATGGTCAGAAAAGTTGCGCCGACCAAGCCGCCAAACAGCGATGAAGCAAAGGCCGCTGACAATGCCCGCGCGGCTTCGCCTTTCTTCGCCATCGGGAAACCATCCAACACCGTAGCCTGCGAGGCAGAGCTACCTGGGATGCCCATAAGAACTGACGCGAAGGTGTCAGAGGTCGGCACAACGGCGACCATCCCGATCATCAACGCCAATCCAAGGATTGGGTCCATACCGAACATGAAAGGCAGCAATAGGGACAGACCAGCAATACCGCCAAGCCCAGGGAAAACACCTACGGCCAGTCCCATGACGACACCGAGAACAAGATATCCCAGAACGATAGGTTGCAGGATCAGACCCCACGCGTCACTAAGCGCAGGAACAGCTGTGGCGAAAGCCTCCATAGCGGCCGCCTTTCATAAATTGTCTTGTGTTTGGAAAAGCGCGCGCCCGACATTGGGGCACGCGCGGTGGTGTTTGGGCTTAGTTCAGCTCGACACCATAGGCTTCTTTGAGCCAGTTCAGAACGTAGGCTTTTGCGTTGTCGTCGACGTTTGTCGCGGTTTGCAATGCCGCTTTAGAGCCGTCACCTACGAACACTGGGTATTTGCCCACGCGCTTTGAGGAGATGTCGGCAAAGTCGCCGCGCTCCGTCACAGCCTGGAACGCTGCTGTGTATGCGTCGACCACTTCCTGAGGTGTATCACCCGGCAGGAAAGCCAGCTTCTGAACCGGGAACCCGGCTACAAAGAACGCTTTCCACGCATCCCATGCCTCGCCGCTGGTTTCACAGCCATCGGTGGCTTCGCACACTTCTTTGAAAGTCGGGATATCCGGGAAAGTCGGGTCGCGAACGATGTTGCCGTCTGCATCCAGAGCACCCCAGGTCATCATCGGAACAGCCTGACCGGATTCAACCAACGGGGCCGAACCACCCAAGTAGCCGGACGAGGTCTGATAATCGATATTGGCTTCGCCACGTTCGAACATCAGACGACCGTCTCCGCGTCCCTTGATGCCGAAGACCGGCTCGACATTCATGCCAAGCATTTGCCAGGCCAACAGCGGTACAAGGTCAAGACGCGTCGCACCCTGCGAACCGTAGATGAAGTTGGTGTCCTTCAGAGCATTCGCCGAGCCATCAAACTTCGCGCCATCCTCTGCGTTCAGGTAAGCAACGCCACCGGTTCCTGATGCCATGACAGGAATCCAGTCATTGTATTCATAGCGCACCCGCGGATCACTAAGCAGATATGGGAATTGAGTTGAACCGGAGGTGCCAAACAGCAGCGTACCGTCGTCATGGCTCTGCTCCTGGAACCAGTTCGCGCCCTTGGTCGAACCAGCGCCCGGCATGAATTTCACCACTACGGTCGGTTGACCCGGCAGCGCTTCGGACAGAAGCGGCGCAAAGAAGTTGGCCCATTTGGCAGACCCGCCGGTTTCCGAGAACGGGATGACCCATTCCACAGTCTTACCCGAGAAATCAACCTCGGCTGCGGCAGGTGCGGCGATACCGGCGGCGGCGATCAGCCCCACGACGGCGCGACGGGTGAAGTTGGAAATGGTCATTGGTTCCTCCCTGTTGACCAGACAACCACGTCAACGCCCTCGGCGCTACCGTGATCGCAAATAGAACTGTGGGGTTGATTCCCCCTCCCATCTGGCAATCATGGAGTGCCAACCTTGCGCGAAACTTGCAGGAGACCCGATGCGGATCGTCATCGTCGAAGACAACGAGACCCTCGCCAAAGCTATTGCATATCGCCTACGTGACCGGGGTCATGCAGCAGAAGTGCTTTTGGATGGCGATGAGGCTGACTTGTATCTTGCGCAAGAGGGCGCAGACTTAGTTGTTCTGGACATCAATTTGCCTGGACAGTCGGGACTGGAGATCCTGAAATCTCTTCGCAATCGTGGTGACGGCGTACCGGTGATCTTGCTTACGGCACGTGCCGAAACAAGCGACCGGGTTTCGGGGTTGGATATGGGCGCCGATGATTACCTGGTTAAGCCATTCGAAATGGACGAGTTGGAAGCACGCATCCGGGCGCTTTCTCGACGCAAAGAACTCGACTACGGCGCAATGGAGAGAATTGGTGGCCTGGAATTCGACCGCGCTGCCCGTCAGGTAAGTGTACAGGGCGAGGTTATGGATTTTCCGCGGCGGGAAATCGCGGTGCTTGAATGCCTGTTGGAACGCAGGGGCAGAATTGTTCCCAAAAGCCAACTAACGGATTACGTCTACGGCGTGGGTGCAGATGTCGAGTCTTCCGCCGTTGAGCCTCATGTATCGCGGCTGAGAAAACGTCTTCAAGATCTGGGTATTAGAATAAAGACAGCCCGTGGTCTGGGGTATCTGCTTGAGGTGCAGAAGTGATCAATCACGGCTCGCTCAGGTTAAGACTTTTCATTCTTATCCTAACCCCCTTGGTGTTAATTGCCGCTCTGCTTGGTCTTTGGCGCTTTATGATTGCGCAGAATACGGCTCAGGAATTGTTCGACGACAGCCTGTTATCTGCAGGTCTCGCAATATCGCGAGATGTTGCGATTTCGGGAGGTGATGCGCTGTCACCAACGACACGCAGCATGATCCGTGACGCATCAGGCGGAGAGATTTTTTACCACGTAACGGGCCCCGGCGGCATCTATGTGACAGGCTATGCCTACCCCCCGGCCGCCACCAACCCGTCTGATCAAGAGGTGTACAAGCCCCAGTTTTTCGAAGCGCTCTACCGCCAAGAACCAGTGCGCGTTCTTAAGATGACGGAACGCGTGACCATTGAAAATCTAATCGGAGATGCGACGGTTACAGTCTGGCAACGTATGGCGGATCGCAACGCCTTCGCCAATGAATTGTCAATCCGCGCAGGAATTCTAATGGGAATTCTGCTGGCCACCCTCGCCATTGTGGTGTGGTTCGGCGTCGCGCGCGGCCTTAGGCCCTTGTTGGATTTGCAGGACGCAATTGACCTGCGTTCACCAGATGACCTCAGTGAGATCAAGCGCCCTGTCCCAATCGAAGTTCAAGGTGTTGTCAGAACCCTGAACCGGCTTTTTGGACAGGTGGAAAAAAGTATCAACGCCCACCAAGTGTTTATATCCGAAGCTGCACATCAACTGCGGAATCCAGCGGCGGCCGTGCAGTCAATGGCCGAAGCGCTGCAGGATGCGAAAACGGATGACGACCGAGAAAAACGCATCTCAGAGCTTGTTGCAGCGGCTAAAAACTCAGCAACAGTCGCCGAACAGCTGTTGTCACTTGAGAGGCTCAGGCAGCCGACGCACCAAGACCAAATGGATAAAATTGACTTTCGTTCGGTCGTGGAAGAGGCCTGCGCTGAGATGGGAGTTCACATCCTCGCAAAAGGTATCGAGTTTGATGTCACGATGCCTGAGACGGCAGTCACTGTATCCGGCGATCGGGTCTTTCTGATTGAGGCTTTAAAGAACCTGCTGGACAACGCAGTCAAACACGGTGGCCCAGAGTTGAGCCAAATCTCAGTTGTGCTGCGGTGTGATAATAAATTCCTCAACCTAACCGTGGCGGATGACGGAGCTGGCCTTTCGCCAGACCAAAGCGAAGTCGCATTCAATCGGTTTTCTCAGTTGGAGTATTCCGAGGGCAGCGGATTGGGGTTATCAATCGTCTCTGCAGTGGCGCAGCGCCACGGAGGAATTGTCGAAATCAACCGAGTCGAAAGAGGAGCTAGCATTACGCTTGAGCTTCCCATAGTCCTGTAAGCTGTTTCTAATTTCACTCGGAACCCAAAACCAGTCAAAGTCAACGCGAGTTTTTGCGATTGCTGCGAAAGTCAGGTTTTCGCCCTGAGCGAAGAACGCAGCTCTCAAAATCTGTATCTATGTCGTCTTTGGGCTCAACCTGTGCTTCACCCCAACATGTCGAGGCTCTATCACTCCAAAGTCAGCGATCTTGCCAACGCCCTCAATGAGCCCGACGTACGCAGCGAAGCTGCTGAGGCGCTGCGCGCTCTGATCGACAAAGTGCTGCTGACACCTTCTGAAGATGGATATGACATTGATCTGCATGGAGATCTTGCCGGCATCCTCGCCTTAGCGTCTGACAAAAAAGCAAAAACCGCCCAAGCCGACATGGCTGAGGCGGTTTCGCAATTATCGTTGGTTGCGGGAGTAGGATTTGAACCTACGACCTTCAGGTTATGAGCCTGACGAGCTACCGGGCTGCTCCATCCCGC
>NZ_JBXWMK010000024.1:0-20772 GCF_059609785.1 Ruegeria sp. YTSC003
TAGGGCAGCAGATCAGCAGAATCGATGCCAATCTTAGCGCCGATTTCCTGAATAGGCTTCTTCTGCGCCTCGCGCGCAATTTCAATGTCCGATTTATAGCTCATTGGGCAAAACCCCCGGTTGGAAAAGTCTGACAACACCTTGTCCGGAGACGGTGGCGCACCGTCTCAGATTCGTTTTTTCTTTAAGGTAAATAAATATTCCCTTGGGTCAATATGCGAGTTGTAGTAGCCAAATAGCCCGCTGCCAAACTCACCATCAATGCCCAGTCGTCAACGACCCAAATCAAGCGTATCTTTTTCGACCTGCGCTGAGACTCAGCAGCCAATCTTCGACAATTAATTGCTCTGGAAAAGCACTGTTGAAAGGTCTTTTCAATAGGTAGTATCCTGACTCCGTTCGCACCGATGCGTCCTGGACTGGCCTGACCAAAGCGCCGCTTTCCAGCAATGGGTCAACAAGATGGGCCCAACCCAATGCAATTCCCAACCCATCAACCGCTGCTTGTACTGACAATGGGTAGGTGTTGAACGCGACAGCCTGTTCCATTGATGACGTCGATACACCATTGCCGCTGAACCATGCACGCCATGTCATCCATTCTGCATGGCCGCTGGTGACCTCAATGAGGTCAAGTTCCGGTAGCGCAGAAAGTTCCGCCGCATTGGGATTGCTTTTTAGGTACTCGGGGCTGCAAACCGGAAAAACGGTTTCTCCGAACAGAAGCTTTGCCTCGTACCCCGGCCAGTCGCCATCCCCTCGCAGAATGGTAAGGTCCATAGAATCTGACAGACATTCCGCGTCACTGTCAGAAGACACCAAAGAGATGCGGATACGGCCATTGGATTTGTTGAACTTGCGAAGTTGCGGCATCAGCCAAAGAGACGCAACAGAATTGGTCGCCGAAATCGAAACCGTATTGGCCTGATGCTTGGCCAGCATGTCGCGGCTGACATCCCGCATCAGGTCCAGTGATTTTTCCACGGTTGCCAACAGGATGGCACCCTGCTGAGTAAGGGAAACAGAACGATGCCCCCGTACAAACAAGGGCACGTCATAATGCTGTTCCAGTAAGCGCACTTTGCGGCTGATTGCGGTCTCTGAGATGTTCAGAACCTTGCTGGCTTGCGCAAAACTCTGCGCCTTGGCAGCTGCCTCAAATGCCAACAAATAGTCCAGCGGCGGCAAGACTTTCCCGGTGACTGGCGCTTTTTTTGGCATTTGGGGACCTTTTCCCGAACTGGACGAGGGCACGATCAAGAACATTTGCCCGCATCTGTCTGCATCGGATCAGGCAACTGTTTGTTAAGATAGCAAAAAGTCGGATTAGCCTCAAGAAATTATGGCCAAAGCCCCTCAAATTTCTGTTCTGCGCATTAGACGATCTTGGGCAGAATGCATGAATTCAGGGCCGGAAGAGTCCTCAACTCAAAAATGAATGTCACTCAGGGAGCAAACATGAAACTTACAAACCTACTTTCTGCTGCAACCTTGGCAGCAGTAGCGGGAACTGGCGCGGCTGCCGAAGACAGCAGCGACCCGATCGTAATCCCCATTCACAACTGGTCCAGCCAGATCGTGATGTCGAATGTTGTCGGCCTGATCTTCGAAGAGATGGGCAACAATGTCGAATATGTCACCACTGACAGCCAGGCCGTCTATGAATCCGTACGTTTGGGCGATGTCGCGCTGGAGATGGAAGTCTGGGAAGGTGCCTTTGGTGCATCCTACCGCGCGGCACTGGAAAAAGGTGGTCTGCATGATGCGGGCGATCATGATGCGGTCACGCGCGAGGATTGGTGGTATCCGATGTGGACCAAGGAATCCTGCCCGGGCCTGCCTGACTGGCAGGCACTGAACGACTGTGCGCACCTGTTCGCCACAGCCGAAACCGGCGACAAGGGCCGGTATCTGGATGGGCCGGTCGACTGGTTGAAGCATGGTAAAGAACGCGCCGAAGCACTGGATCTGAACTTTACAGTGATTAACGCGGGTTCAGCCGCAGCCCTTTGGGCCGAGATTGGCGCGGCAGAGGCCGACAAAACGCCGGTTTTGGTCTTTAACTGGACGCCAAACTTCGCCGAAGCTGTTTGGCCAGGTGAGTTCGTTGAGTTCCCGGCATGGGAAGATGGGTGCGACAAGGATCCAGCTAAGGGTCCCAATCCGGAAGCGCTGTATGATTGTGGCAACCCTGCCGAGGGTTACCTGAAAAAGGCAGCTTGGGATGGCATGAAAGATAAGTGGCCGGCCGCGTATTGCGCCCTGACCGAGATTTCCTTCACCAACCCGCAGATTGCTGAGATGGCGAAGCTGGTCGACACGGATGAGCTTGAGCCGGAAGAAGCGGCCGAGGAATGGCTGGACGCCAATCGCGACGTTGTTGATCCCTGGATCAGCGCCTGCGGCGCATAATCCGGTTACACAACCGAAACTGGCGCGGCCTTGTCTATCACATCGATGCAAGGCCGCGCTTAACAAGAAAGAAAGGCAGCCATGTCAGCCACCGCGCCCGTCATCTCAGCCAAAAATGTCTGGAAACTGTTTGGGCCCTCGCCAGAGAGCTATCTGAAATCCATGCCTGCGGGTCGCAGCTTTGATGAGATTCGGGCGGATGGGTACATCGCCGGGGTCAAGGATGTCTCGATCGAAGTGGACCAGGGAGAGATGCTGGTCATCATGGGGCTGTCGGGATCGGGTAAGTCGACACTGGTACGGTGCTTCTCACGCCTGCACGACATCACAGGCGGAACGATTGAGGTGGACGGTCAGGATATCATGAGCCTGAGCGAACGCGAGCTGATTGAACTGCGCCGCAACAAGATGGGTATGGTGTTTCAGTCCTTCGGATTGCTGCCGCATCGCACGGTTTTGGACAACGTGGCCTTCCCGTTGGAAATGCGTGGACAGGATCGCCACGACCGGCGCGAACGCGCGCTGGAAGTCATCAAACTGGTTGGCCTTGAAGGCCGCGAAGAATACTTCCCGCGCGAACTAAGTGGCGGTCAACAGCAACGGGTCGGTATCGCCCGATCCTTAGCTATCGAACCGGATATTTGGTTTCTTGATGAACCATTTTCGGCGCTTGATCCGCTGATCCGCCGTGAAATGCAGGATGAATTCCTGCGTCTGCAAGAGATGTTGGGCAAAACCATCGTCTTCATCACGCATGACTTTGACGAGGCGCTGCGCCTCGCCGACCGGATTGCCATCATGCGCAACGGTGCGGTCGAGCAATGCGACACCCCGGACCAGATCGTGATGAACCCCGCCACCGAATACGTGGCCAAGTTTACCGAGGACATCGACAAAGCCCGAGTCGTGCACGCGAAAGGGCTTGCAAAACCCGTAAACGGTCATGAGCTGGAAGGCGCCCCGATCAATGGTGCCTCAACCATCCATGAACTGGCGCGCGTATTGGTCAACGACGACAGGATCCTTTTACCGGTCGCGAATGACAAAGGCGTTGTAACAGGCGTTCTGGACCGCAACACCGCGTTGAACGTTCTGCTTGGAGCCGAATGATGGCGACGCTGTCCACCGAAATACCGGACACATCCGACAGAACGTTTGGACGGACCAAAGTCCTTACGGCACTGCTTGTCACGGCCTTTGCGCTAATCCTTGCCAAGGCCGTGGGAATTCTGCCTGAATGGCTGAACCGAATTCCTGAAGCCGCAATACCGCCAACGGCGCAAATTCTGGATACTGTCTTTAACTTCATTCAAAACGACCTGGGCCTGATTTATGTCACTCGCTTTATTGCAGAAGGCCCGTTGGAGTTTTTGCTGGATACGTCTGCGAACCTGCTAGAGGGCAAGCGGCGCTGGCCCTATCTGGGCCCAATCCCATGGTCCGCAATCGCCGCTGTGGCTGCTGTTGTCGGCTATGCCGTAGGTGGCTGGAGGCTCGCCGCGTTGGGCGCCGGAACCTTCATCTGGACCGCGGCAATCGGGCAGTGGAAGATCGCCATGCAAACGATGTCTGTCATCGTAGTCGCGGCACCTCTGGCATTTCTTCTGGGCTTGGTTCTGGGCATCGCCGCCTGGAAATACGGCTGGTTCGAACGGATGCTGAAACCCATCCTGTCCGTGCTGCAAACCCTGCCCTTCTTTACGTATCTCTTGCCAGCAGTGATCTTCTTTAAGGTCGGACCGACAGCTGGGGCCGTCGCAACAATTACCTTTGCCATTCCACCGATGATTCTGATGACCACTTTGGGCCTAAAAAAGGTCAGCCCCGAAGTGATTGAAGCCGGCCAAATGTCCGGGTGCACACGCTGGCAGATGCTGCGCCATGTTTATGTTCCGGCTGCACGCACCGAGGTTCTGGTTGGCGTTAACCAAGTGATCATGCTGTGTCTTGCGATGGTTGTTTTGACCGCCTTTATCGGAATGCCCGGTCTTGGCGCGAAACTGTTGGCAATGATGGGTAGTTTTAAACTGGGCCGTTCTTTCGAGATTGGTGTCACCATTGTTCTTTTGGCCGTCACACTGGATCGGATGTCAAAGGCCTGGGTCGTCAAGCAGCCGGTGCACTTCGAACGCGGAACTCCGTGGTGGAAACGGCATCAGATTTCGCTGGTCGCGCTGGGTCTGTTTGTTGGGTTTACTCTGCTGGCACAGGTGTTCCCGATCCTCGCAGAAATTGGTCGGAAGCAGCATCTCAGCCAGGGCAAGGAAATCGACGTGGTGATCAAATCGATTCTGGCCATCGATGTGATCAAGGGCACGACCGAATGGCTGCGTTGGTTCCTGAACGTCAAGGTATTGATCCCGTTCCGGAACACGCTACTCGCCATTCCAACTCCCGCTTTCATCCTGCTGGTTGTATCCTTTGCCTATTGGGTCGGTGGCCGAAAACCCGGCATCTACGCCGCGATCTTTTTTTCGATTGTCGCTTTCTCGGGCTGGTGGGATCGGTCGGTCATCACGCTCTATACTGTGATTTCGGCAGTCGCGCTGGCGACTATGATCGGTATCCCCTTGGGCGTTGTTGCAGCCCGATCCAACCGCTGGTCCAAGAGCATCCTGCTGGCCTGCGACACCGCGCAAACCTTCCCAAGCTTCATCTACCTGATCCCCGCAATCATGCTGTTTGGGGTCAATGATGTGGCAGTTGTATTCTCAATCCTGATCTTCGCCGCCGTGCCGCTGATCCGTTACACGATTATTGGTCTCAGCAGCGTACCGCCGGAAATGACCGAGGCTGCTGATATGTCCGGCTCTACCCGTCGGCAAAAGCTGATGTCGGTACAATTTCCGTTGGCACTGCCGACAATGGCCGTCGGGTTCAATCAGGCAATCATGTTCGCCTTCTTCATGGTTATCATTGCCGCCTTCATCGGCACGCAGGATCTGGGGCAGGAACTGCAACGAACACTGGCAGGCACCGAATTGGGCAAGAACTTTGTGCTGGGTCTGAACGTGTCGCTGATGGCACTGACATTTGACATGGCAATCAGCAGCTGGGCCGAGAAGCGCAAGCGCGCTTTGGGGCTGGATTAACCGGAGTTTCGGAGATGAACGTAAAACCTGTATTTGAGGTCCCGTTCGAACGCAGCGGAGTTCTGGCCCCCGGCCTTCCGATCCTGCCACATGGAACGGAACGCCACCCGGTCCCCGGAATGGGGTCCCGCGCTGTTCCGGTCTCCAAAGGCGATACGATAACCTTGCTGGACCGCGACGGGATGCAACCGGCCGAGATGGTCTTCTTTGCCCCTGACCGGAGTTCCGATGCGGCCATGCTTGGCGCGCAGGGGCACGGGCGACCGGAGGGATTGATTGCGACGCTGGCCAATGGATCGCCGTCCGGCAAGAAAGTGCTACGCGCTTTGGAAGTTGCCGGATTTGACATTGGAAAAGGTGACGCAATCCGAGCGTTCATGGACGGGTCGCGCCCTGGCGACATGGTGCATTTCGTCGCTGAAAGTGATGGCCTTCTGATCGTGGCTGCACCCGGCAAGGCGATGCGCCCCGAAGATAACAACCCTCCCACGGATATCATTTTGTACATCCAGCGATCTGCACCCGGTTTGGCAAAGCCCGATGTTGGACCACCCGAACCGCTGGCCGATCCGCTCAAGGACTTCAATATTCAGCCGGGCAACGCCCACTCGTACGAGGTCAAGGCCGGCGAGTTCATCCAGATTGTCGATATTCGCGGGCGTGAGTGCTCGGATTTTCAGGCCTTCAGCCTCCGAGCGCTGGATCAGGGGATCGAACGCGAGATTGATCCGACAACAACGCGCAGCCTAATGGGCAGCTTGTACCCAAAACCGGGAATTTTTTCGAAATACTGGTCGGTAGATCAGGAGCCACTGATAGAGATCGTTCAGGATACCTGCGGGCGTCATGACACGTTTGGCCTTGCCTGTACGGCGCGGTATTACGAAGATCTCGGTTACCCCGGCCACGTGAACTGCTCGGACAATATCAACAAGGATTTGGACCAGTACGGCATCAAGCCGCGTGGTGGTTGGCCCGCGATCAACTTCTTTTTCAACACAATGCTGGACGACACCAATGCCATCGGAATGGACGACCCCTGGTCGCGCCCCGGTGACTTCGTCCTGCTTCGCGCGCTGACAGATCTGGTCTGCGTCAGCACCGGTTGTCCCTGCGACATCGATCCGGCCAATGGCTGGAATCCTACCGATATTCAGGTGCGAACCTACAAGGCGACCGAGGATTTCAAACGATCCTATGGCTATAGAAAATCTGCGGAGGCGGACGTGGAAGAAACCAAGAAAACTGCATTTCACGACTGCTTTGCACGGCACACCCGTGATTTCATCGAATACAACGGCTATTGGTTGCCAAATACGATGACCAATCACGGCGCGATTGCCGAATACTGGGCCTGCCGGGACAAGGTCGCGGTCATGGACCTGAGCCCATTACGAAAATACGAAGTTGTCGGCCCCGACGCAGAGGACCTGATGCAGCTGTGCGTGACCCGCAACATAAAAAAGCTAAGCGTTGGTCAGGTCGTGTATACGGCCATGTGCTATGAGCACGGCGGTATGATCGACGATGGTACGGTATATCGATTGGGTGAAACAAACTTCCGCTGGATTGGCGGGAATGACACGAGCGGTTTGTGGCTGCAGGAACAGGCGCTCAAACGCAATATGAATGTTTGGGTGCGCAACTCGACTGATCAATTGCATAACATCGCAGTTCAAGGGCGGTACAGTCGTGACATCCTTTCCAAAATCTTCTGGACACCGCCCCAACAACCGACGATCGAAGAATTACCATGGTTCCGGCTGACCGTGGCCCGGGTTGGTGATGTGCAGGGGACATCTGTGGTAATTTCCCGGACCGGATATTCAGGTGAGCTGGGATATGAAATCTTCTGTCATCCCAAAGATGCCGTTGAGATATTTGATCGCGTCTGGGAGGTTGGCCAGGAATATGGCATCGCTCCGCTTGGGCTTGCGGCACTGGATATGGTGCGGATCGAAGGTGGCTTGATCTTTGCCGGGTCCGAATTCGACGATCAAACCGATCCCTTCGAGGCTGGCATCGGCTTCACCGTTCCACTGAAATCAAAGCCCGACGATTTTATCGGGCGGATAGCGATTGAAGAACGCAAGACCCATCCTCATCGCAAACTGGTCGGCTTCGAGGTTGAGGGAGGTACGGTCCCCTCGCCCGGCGACTGTGTACGTGTTGGAAAGGCGCAGGTTGGAGAGATTACCAGCGCGATGAAATCACCCATTCTTGGCAAGGTCATTGCGTTAGGCCGGGTTTCTGTCACTCATGCCGTCGTCGGAGCTGACATTGAAATCGGGCAACTGGACGGCCAGCAAAAGCGCCTAAAAGCCAAAGTCGTGCCTTTCCCGCATTTTGACCCGACAAAGGAACGCGTGAAGGGCAACTATTCAATTGTTGATGTTCCTGATGCAGCAGAATGACGACTCTTTAACAAAGATCTTGGTCACAGGGATTCTCCCGTCCGGGCGCAACGTATGCAGTTGTTTGCCGTGCTAAAACTGAATGGCAACAAGAGTTCTGTGTGCCCCGCTCCAGCGTCCGATATCGAACCTCATAATAGTGTCTCGTTGTGTTTTTGGCTTTCACTTGTGACGGTTGTGTTCATTCAACCGACCATTGGACTGGCTGCTGAATGCGCACAAATTTCTGCACTTGAAAGCTATGATGACACCGGGATTGCACCTGTTGGGTCCGTATGCCTGCCATTTGACGGCTTGGGCAATTCACGCGGCGTTTCGTGTTATTGGGAATTTCAGTTCAGAAGCGATGAGGCCACAAGCTACTTCCACGACACATGGGCTGAAGTGGCGCGCTGCCGAGACGGTACGACTGCTCCGATTGATAGGCAGGTCAATCACCCAGACAGCTATGTGCTTAGAGAATTGGACGCTGGAATTCGTGTCTATCGGGTTGCCATTAAAGACAAGAGCCAAGAGAAGCGCACACTGGTTTTCCTGAGTGTCGAGCACAACAACTGAGACGACCGCCTGACGTCAGTTCCAACGGGATCGCTTCAACCACCACCTTGGGTGTGCAAAAGATTCCGTCCGTCAAGCGACCAAACATGATTTCAATTCTATTTCGTAGTTTGTAGCAGCGTTTGTTGTACCAGGCGGGCTTGTCGCGTGATTTCCGGACCGGGATGCAGGGCTTTAGGCCTTTGTTATTAGGGCTTCGCGAAACCCGTCCGCATCATAGCCGCGATCACCCAGTAACCAATCAGCGATGGCAGGCTGTTCACCAGAGCCCTGGCGCCCGTGAAATCGCTGATTTGCCAGCGGAAAGGAAGTAGCGTATCGGACGTCCGAGACTATCGGTAACAGCATGCAGCTTCGTGTTCATGCCGCCTTTGGCTCGCCCGATCAGCCTGCCGCGACCCTGTTTTTCAACCGCAGGCTGGAGGCCGTGCGCTGCGCTTTGAGGTCGGTCGCGTCAATCATGTTGGTCTTGTGATCGGTCCCCTCCGCTGCCAGTCCGGCCATGATCCGAGCAAACACGCCCATATTTCTCCACCGCTTCCAAGGGTTATATAGCGTCTTTGGCGGGCCATATTCACGAGGCGCATCGGACCAGCGCAACCCATTGCAATTGATGAAAATAATGGCGCCAAACACAATCCGATCGTCAACCCACGACTTACCATGGCTCTTTGAAAAGTAAGGCCGAAGACGCTCCATCTGTTGGTCTGTCAGCCAGAATAGATTGCTCATGAAGTACCCCTGCAACTCCGGGGCTTGACTCACGCAGCCGAGATAGTGGCAACAAATTTATGGGTCCAGAACCTAGGCATATGCGCGCGTGTCAGGACCTTGGGGCGAGATCACCACCAATGGCCCGGCAGCCTTCGGCCACTCCGAAGAAGCCATTGCGCATCTGATCCTCTCAGGCGCTTTCGTCGGGTTCTTGCCATCTCACCTTGGGCAGCCTTTTGAGGTATCACTTCAGATGCGTCGAATAGGCTCAAAGAACCTGACTTCCACAACACCGGCTGGTATTCTGCAGTCCGCAAGGGAAAAGGAAAACCCACTTGCTCGAGCCTTCCTGGAAGGGTTGCAAAACGGAGTGCACTGACCCAATTCAACGGCCATATTCAAACCCGCGCACTGAGATTGGCAGCGGCCCAAACCGGATGAGGTGGGTGGCTCCTGCTCCACCAACATCGAATATGCCAAAGTGTAGATGTCATCGACTGCTAGAAAAGGAGCGACCCAAGGACAGAAAAGACTGGAGGCCTGGATCTGGCCAAGGATGTTTTTCAAGTTCACGGCGTTTCAGAGAACGGCCGAGTGATTTTCAACAAAGCCATCAAACGCGCAAAGCTGCTCCGCTTCTTTGAGACGCTTCCACCCTGCAGGGTCGGGATAGAAGCCTGCGGCTCGTCTCATCACTGGGGTCGCCAGCTGCGAAAATTAGGGCACGACGTGAAGCTCATGCTGGCCGGATACGTCAAACCCTATATGAAGCGCGGCAAGAACGACGCCGTTGATGCTGAGGCGATCTGTGAAGCGGTCCGTGGACCAACCATGCGATTTGTCGAGATCAAGACGGAAGAGCGGCAAGCCATTCTCTCAATCCATCGGACTCGAGATCTGACCGTCCGGCAGCGCACCCAACTGGCCAACATGATCGCAGCCTTTTGCGTGAGTTTGGGCATATCTTGCCCATTAGGATCGAAGCAGTGACGGCTTTTGCAAAGCGTCACCTTGATGGCGACCATCCAGAAATGCCGGAGATCGCCAACGACGTGCTCGGTATCCAGTGCTATCAGTTTTTCGGCCTGAACGAACGCATCGTTGGCTATTCTAAGATGATCCAGCAACATGCCCTTCTGAATGCAGATGCGCGTAGATTGATGCGTATGCCTGGTATCGGCCCGATCACGGCTTCAACGATTGTCGCTACGATTGGCGATGCTAAACAGTTCCGGACCGGGCGCGATCTGGCGGCTTGGCTCGGACTGACCCCACTTAACAAATCCAGCGGTGGCAAGGAACGTCTGGGCAAGATCACGAAGCAAGGTGATCGCTACATTCGCAAGCTGTTGGTCGTAGGCATGACATCGCATGCTGTGATGGCGAAACGTTCGCCAGAGAAGGTCGATTTGTGGACAGCAAAGATCATCGCAGACAAACCGTTCCGACTGGCAACAATTGCCATGCCCAACAAGGCCGCGCCGGACATCTGGGCGATGCTCACAAAAAAACAGGAATACCGGCAGCCTGCGTTCTAATCGCGTCGACTGTCCACGAGATGCAAAACGTTGAAGTGATGATGCGAAAAAAAGTGAACCAAAAGCAAGGAATCTCCGGGAATGGCAGCGACCCTCAGTGGTCGATAACCCGATTGGACCCTCGCTCGCGGAATTCATCAGGTCAGTGGCGACAATGCCGCCACGCAAATAGGCCGGACAGACGAGAGTACTGACAAAAACACCCGCAAACATCGCCAATAAACTCTTGCAATGCAGGAGCCACCCACCGAGGTCACTCAACCCCCGCGCGCGACGCTGCAGTCGCAGCCCGTCGAAACGGACCTCAATCGATCGCGCAGCACCACGGGCAATCAATGAGCGAGGCCAATCCGAACGCTGTCAACTCAATCGGACCACTTCATTTAATGACAGGCACTTTACACACCCAGAGTCGCGTTAAGGCGTGACGCGTGCAAAAAGATACATTTTATGGTAGTATTGCGCCCTTAATTTCGAACAGGTTTATTGCTATGGACCAAGATCGTTTTAAGCACAGACTTCGTTTTGCTATTGGGATCACGCTTTTATCGGGCATCGTGACGTCTACCGCTTCCGGCCAGGATGTTGACGCGCCAATGGCGTCCGGCATCTCGGAAACAACGATGCGTGCCCAGCCACTGAACAACGCCTTTCCCGCAAACTTCATGGGGACTTGGGAGCCCTATGACGATGGCAACTGGCTGAATTTCGACCTCGACTTCACCAGCGGCACCGAAGCCATTGAGATGCTCGAGGCGCGTGTCACCTACAGGGATGCCGATGGCATGGAACTGGGAACCGCGACCGTGGGACAGCGCGACCTGTCCTTTGCGGTACTCAGCCGGACCGACACAGCCGGAGCGGCCCTGCCTCCGGCATTTGATGAAACCGGTGGACGGCTCGACGATTTCGGCTCATTCGGCGATCAATGCGTTGCGGACATCGTGATAGACTCCAATGGTCTACTCTACGCCGGAGGGTCAGGGACCAATTCGACGCTATTCGTCGACGATGGCGGCGAGCCGCTCATCCCATTCGCATCGCCGTCCGCTCTGCCGAACGGATCGCTTTTGTCGCGCTATACCGAGGACGGAGACAATGACGATGCCTTCTCGGCCAACGGGTTGGAAGCGTTGTCGATCGCAAATCCGATCGTTGAAAACGGGACGATCAGACATGGCGTGAACGCTATAGCGGTCGATGCTCTAGGCAATATCTGGGCTGGCGGCGAGGCGTGGCTGCTGGATGTTCCGTCCGATGACGACCTGCTGTCGTGGTGGTCCGTCATGCGGATCGATACGAATGGCGCTGTAGAGCCGTTTTTCGGCGCTCAGATTCTGTTTCCCGAGACGGACAACGGCAGAATAGCCGATCTCGCTTTGCTGTCAGGCAGCATGATCGCCGTCGGCTCCATCGAAGTCGAGGACCGGCCACGGGCGACGCTTGGCATCATCAGTGCAAATGATGCCGAGATCATGGTCGAGGATTTCCTGCCCGA
The DNA here is from genome assembly GCF_059609785.1 of Ruegeria sp. YTSC003. Lineage (NCBI taxonomy): Bacteria > Pseudomonadati > Pseudomonadota > Alphaproteobacteria > Rhodobacterales > Roseobacteraceae > Ruegeria > Ruegeria sp. YTSC003. The sequence goes on from NZ_JBXWMK010000024.1 coordinate 12,227, forward strand.
CGACATGGTTTCGACATACAGCACTGTCGCATTGGACGACGAGGATCGCATTTACGTCGCCGGCTGGTTCGGTCCGCTGCAGCAACTGATTGTCGATGAAGACGACGAACTCGAAGACCGGACATGGTTCGTCGCGCGGTTTCTGTCCGACGGCATTCTCGACGAGGATTTCGGCACGGCAGGCCGAGTCGATGTCGCCTTTCCAGGGGTCGACCGGGCCGCGCCCTTGGCTATGGCCATTGACGGTGACGACCGGATCGTCACCGTCGGCACCGTGTCACCGGGCCCGGGCATCTCGGCCCAGGCCGCCATCGTTCGAATGACATCCTCCGGCGAACTTGACGACGCGCTTGCCCCGGCTGAAGCCGGCACGGGAATCGTGGTGAGGGATTTTGGATTTCCCGGCCTCGTCGGCGCGGGCGATGTTGCGATCGATGCGGAGGACAGGATCGTTGTCTCCATATTCACCTCTGACATGTTCGCGGCCGTCCGTCTGCTCGATGATGGCGACCTGGACCAGGATTTCAACCAGAACGGCATTGTCGCACTGGAACATCCGGACACGCTTGACCAGACCGGCACGCGATCCACGTCGGTCGCGATCGCATCAGGCAACCGCGTGGTTTTGGGCGGCTGCGCCACCAGCGCTTCGGGCGAGGGGAATTTTGCATTGATGCGGCTGAGGGAGGATGGTCTGCTGGATTCCAACGCCACACAGATCCCGCCAGCAACCCGCGTCATCGTTGCCTTCCCCGACGAGGCGCTGGCGGATGACGACCGGTTGTTGCCCTTTGCGGGCGACCCGCCCGCTAGCGTGGATGTCGAGCTTGACGTGCGCGAAGTCGACACAGGTGAGGAATGGACGCTTTCGTTCAACGAGATTCCCACGCCGACATTCGCACCGGTTCCGTTCACCGACGGATCGACCTACGTCTTCCCGCTTTCGCCGCCGCAACTGTTTGTCTCGCTTCCCGATGACGACGCCTGTGCGGCGCTTGACGACAATGACGACGGCGATGACGAGACTGCGCCCGATCCGCCGGTTCTGAGCTACCGGATCAATGTTGCGCATGAGCTTCGCTTTGGCGACATCGAAACCCATCACCGGCATTTCGTAAATAGCCTGAACAACCCAAGCGCGACCAACAACCAGCGATACGCCTATGATATCGGCGTCACGGATGCCGACGGAAACCTGTCCCGCCCCCTCGACGATGCGTGCGAGGGTATCGACAACCTGCAAAACACCGACAGTTACATCTGGGGCCAGCCGGTGATCGCGATCGCCGATGGCGACATCGTCGGCCTCGACAATAGCCAGCCGAGCAACCCGCGCCCGGGTCCACGCCTGGCGAGTGTCCCGGCGCCCGGGAATTTCATCTCGATCCAGCATTCGAACGGAACGGTCTCGAACTACTACCACATGATCCCGGGCTCCATTCCTGCGAATTTCGGAATGATCGGATCCTGCGGAATGGGGCAGGTCTGCAGTGTCGAACAAGGTGACGTGATCGGCATGGTCGGCAATTCCGGTAACAGCAGCGGGCCACATCTGCATTTTCAGCTGATGGACGGACCGAGCCTGAGCAACGACGACGGGCTGCCGATCGGGTTCAGCAACGTGATACTGGATGGTATGCTGCAAACGAATGTCATTTTCCACAGTCGACAGGTGCTAGGCGACATCCTGCCAATACCCGAAACCATTGAATTGAATCCGCCGACACCCTCGGGTGCGGTCGGCGAGGCAGAGCCAAATGACGGTCTTGCCGAGCACCATGCCGTGACGCCACCGACCATCGTTTCCGGCACGATATCGGTAGTCGAGGCCCCCACCGTCGCAGTGCGCGGCGATCCGGTCGAGGACATCTACCGGTTCCAGAGCGAAACACGTGCCAGGGTGTTCATCCGGCTCGAGGCGGCTCAGGCTTTTGAAGACCTTGACGTATATCTGCTGAACGAGGGCCTACAGATGCTCAACCCTGACCGCGCAGGCTGGGGTCCGGGCGGGATCGAGGAAATCGTGCTCACCGTGCCACCGGGTCGGTTCTATGTCGCGGTTTCGGACCCGGAGGACGGCTCTGGGGTCGATTACGAGCTCGAGATCGATATTCGCCCATTCGCCTGGCAGTATTCGGCCAAGGTGGTGTGCGGCTCACAGCCCGACCCCGAGAACGGGCGTCTGGTGCCGGGACGCTACGCGACAACCGTCAACATTCACAATCCGGGCGGCAACGAGGCGCTGGTTTTCAAAAAGCTTGCACTCGCGTTTCCGCCGGTTGAACAGCGGCCGGGACGGATTCACGAGATTGGCGAGGACACGCTCGGTTATGATCAGGCGTTGAAGACGGATTGCGCCGATCTGGAACTGAATGCGCTCGGTGGCGCACCACCCGCGGGCGAAACCTATTACGAAGGTTGGGTCGTTGTTCAGAGCACCGAACAACTAGACGTCACAGCGGTTTACTCCGCGGCGACGCTGGGGCCTGAAGGCAACGTGACCGGAGCCCACTCGATCGACGTCGAGCAGATTTCTGAACACGGCTTGGGCGTCGACCTTTCGGTCACCAAATCGGCCGAGGATTTCACCTGGCCGTTCGGCGACCGTTTGCTCCATTTCATCCTCTACACGGTTGACGTCGCCAATGCCGGACCGGCGGTTGCTGGCAATGTCCGGGTCAGTGACACCATGGCCCTGAACCTGCTGAACGCGGATGGCGCAGCAGCGCTTCTTCCGTTGCCGCTCGATCTGCCGCCGACAGGGTCGCTGATCTCGATCGAAACCCTGTCGCAAACCGAATCCGCAGCGGAATTCGATATCGGCGACATCGCCCCCGGATCGGTGCGCAGCATTCGGTTCTGGGGTGTTGCCGCCGCGGGCGCGACAGGTTCCCCGGCCTTTGCGTTTGTCAAGAACACCGCGTTGGTCCGGGCTGGCGAGGCGGAATTGATTGAGAACGACAACAGCGACAACATCAACACGGCGATATTACCATGACTCAGATGACGCATATTCTGCTGACCGGCCTTGCGGCGCTCTCACCTTTTTTTACCTCCAGCACCTCGGCGCAAAACAGCGGAACCGCACCTCCAAAACCCGAAATCCGGCCGGAAATGCGCATCTGCGGTCAACTGGCGCAACGCGACTCGCTCGCTCAGCTGGATAAGCACCTAAAGCAGTCGGGCCAGGTTGATAGAGACAGCGCCAACTACCGCGCGCCCGACCTGCCAGAAGACCTGCACGCTATGCTGCGATGTCTCATGGCCCGAATCGATACCGGCACTTAGCTGCATTGTGCCCGGCTCGAAACACTCCAAAGTAAACCCTTCCAGCCGTTGAGGCGTTTTTTGCGTTTCCGTGCGGCAGCCCGGCCAATTAGAGCGGTTTGTGTTTTATCTATCCCGTATCCTGCGGCTGTGGAGAAGTTGCAGCATTCTTCGTCAGTGAAGAGCTCGCAAACGCGACCTACGGCATTCCATAGATCGTGGATGGTTCGGGGGCTCTGCTGCAAAGATTTAGCTCTTGACGCGCTGGGGTTTCGCGCGTGAATGGCTTTCGGTCCCAATTGGTCGAAAGTCATTCACCCGCAGCATCCCACCTCGTCAAGAGCCAAAAGTCTGCAATAGATCCTCCAGTAAACCGTCGCTTCTGGCTGTTCCAAAAGTTTGCGAAACATTTAAGATAATCGGGCAGAAATACCGTAATGCTCTTTATTGGCCCATTACGCGCACTATGGCAAAGCCTGGAAAATTGCACAGTTTTCGCAGTATTGATCAGGCCAATAGATGCCAACAAAGAACCATATCGACGGTTTAGCTACCAGACTAACTTAGTTGGCGCGCGATCTGTTCTACCAGTTCTTGAGCAACCTCCTCTGACACTCCCCGCAACCGTACTCGAATGCGAACTTCATCTGGTGACAGCTCGGCCTGTACTGCCCCCCCTCCAGCTAACTTGACCGGTGTCAACGGCTTGACTAGCTGCGGACGCCCTCCACGGGCTTTCTCGGCAGTAGGTGAAGGAGACGAATTCATTGCACCTTCCAGAGCATCCCATTCGGTTTTTGGATCGATAACTTCGGCTTCAGCAAGAGCTTGACGAAGTTTGCTCTGGCCCCCCCCTCTCAGCGCCGACGCGAGTTTCAAACCCGCTTTTTCCGAAATCGCCACAGGATGCTGCAGTAAGTCGCCGAGCGCCTCGTGGATCATCGCAAAGCTTCGAACTTTCGATCTCTTGGCTTTGGAGGCGGTCGCAAATAGTACGTCGACTGCAGCCTCAGTCGACTCGAATATTCCCTGTCCAACAGCCAGAACTGCGATACGTCCACGCTCATATGGGCTAAGATTTAGTCGGAGTTCATTTTCCTCAACCATGGATACGTAAGCCCCCTGCCCCGAACCGGCATCCCTCACGAAGGCTGGAATGGTTGCAAACCGATCATCAGTTTTGGACAAACGTCTAAATGCGTCTAAGCGCCTGAACCCCGAGATAAGACCAAAGCCATCTCCGACACGAGTGACTTCAATGGGTGTGCGCAACCCGTTAGTCTGCAAAGACTCCAGAAGTTCCGCCATAGCCTCTTCGTCTTCGACCATTCGATCTCGACGAATATATTCGGCATCGACCAATTCCAAAGGCAGTACTTCAGCCACCAGTCCGGCATCCTGAGCGTCTCGCCACCGTGCGGCGTCGCTTTGATCTTTTGCCAACTCGACGCGGTCCGTCACAGATGTCATTCCGCTTAGGGACGCAGCTTCAGCCGCCACCTGAGCAATTGGTGGTGTGGACGACGAACCCTCAAACGGATTCAACGAAGGTTTCGCCGCGAAACCCACCTCCAACTCTTCCAACTCGGCTGTATTTGGAACAGCAAGCCTTCTACGTTTAGCCATTCGAATCTCCTCCCAATTGGGCATCGCGCCACCAGCAACCTATTAGAACTTCTTTGAATTCCGCGTAGGTACGATCAAAAGTTTCACGTCCACGGACATAGGTTTCGCGGTTAAAATCTCGGTAGTCAGCCTCATAAATACCGTTCACTTGTTCACCCGCCTGCCCGACCAAAGCAGTGAAATCCTGTCGGTAAGCGTTCATGAAGTCGCCAAAGTACGCTTGGATCACGTTCGCCATATCTGTCTGTTGGCTGGCATCAAATCGGGTAATGATTGCCCGAACGACATCCCATTCGAACTTCAACTCTGGCAATCCGGCTGCTCGTTGGGCGGTGTTTTCCCCATCTTCAATACTTGCGAACGTCGTATAGAGCATGTCAAAGAACCGGCCGGTTGAATCAAACTCCAGGAACGAAGCTCCGAGCGGTACCAAAAGGATGTCAGCCGCGGCCAAAGCGTTGATTGTTAGGTACCCAAGTGCAGGAGGTGTATCAATGAAGACGACGTCATAATCGTTGAGAACACCCTCATTCTCGAGAAAATTGGTGAGGCCATCCCACAATGGCCAACTTCTTAATCCCATACGCCACACTGGAATCTGGAACTCTGCCCAATACAAATTCAGCTGGGCACCAATAAGGTCTATATTGGGCCAATGGGTTTTCTGAATAACATCGGTTGGAGTTGTATTTAACGCCTCTTGCAGTGTCTCATCTAAAGGGATTTCGGCCTGCCCGCCGACCTGCCTGACGCGGTTTTCTTCTTGAACAGCCCTTGCGTAATCTTTGGCTATCAGCGGAAATACTGTTTGCCATTCGTCCGCAACTGTTCCGCCAAGAATTGACGTCATTGATCCCTGGCTATCCAAATCAATTACAAGAACTTTGTACCCATCCAATGCGGCAGACATAGCGAGGTGAGCCGCAGTTGAAGTTTTGCCAACCCCCCCTTTGAAATTTGCTACCGATACAACTTTCGCAGGCAGGCCCTCCGGGCGATATGGCAAGTATTCTTTGGTGCTGACACCTTCTGCCGCAAAGTGTTTTCGAAGGATTAAAACCTCTTCAAGAGTAAACCACTTTGACCCCGCTTCTCCTTCTCCTTGAGGAAGCTCTGCATTAGCTTTGAGAACGCGCCTTAGGTGAGCGGGCGCTACAGGAATAAGGTACTTTGTGATTTCCCAGATAGAGAAACGACGTAACCGTTTTTCACCGTCGGGCGCATAGCCTCTCCGGGCTAAATCTTCACGTCCTTTTGCACAGAACGCGGCGGCTTTTGCGAATCGCGAAGTTCCAATAGGATCTGGCAACTTCGCCGCTGCGCTTTCTGGATCGAGGTTAAGATAAGGGGGCAGGGGAGGTTGGTTAGTCTTATTCACTGTCGATACCTCAGGTAATGTTCGCCTTGTCAGCGTATATGGTGGAATGTAGCGAACATTTGGGTGAGAGGCTATCCTTCCTTTTCGTTTTTTCCACAGAAGTTGAGGCGACCACCAGGTTTCGCAGCGAAACTCAAAGAAATAATGAAAAAGAACGCAACAAATCGTTTAGTTTATTTGTAATATTTAGAATCTTTGCGAAAATAAAAATATTTATGATCAAGTAGTTAATCGACATTGGGTATCCGTTTACAGGGTGTAGGGGACCCTAATACGGGATCATAGGTACCCAAACACAGGTTCTGTAGTGTCAAGTTACGGTAAATAGGGGGCCGATTCTCAGGATGGTGAAATTCAGGGCGGAAAAGGCTCTAATACAAGGTTCAAGGAACGAGATTATCCTTGTTCTTTGCTTCGAGGGAATCCCATTTTGTGTGTTTCTGTGGATAACCTCAGGGCCGCGTCCAATAGGTACCCGTCCACGGGATAAACCTAATCCTGTATTTGGGCACCCAAATAAGATTGCAACTCAGGTACCTATTGTGCAAACAATAGGGAAACGAGCAGCCAGGCAGAATCATGCCGGATACACAAGTTGACATGGACAATCTCTCAGGCGCGTTACGCCGTGAGACAGTAAAAAAGAACGTCGCCGCGATTCACATCAGTGGCAAGCTGTCGTTATTGCAACGCAAGCTGTCGAACGTATTATTGTTGAATGCCTATGATGCTTTAACGTCTGCACCGACCCATACAATTGATGCCAGAACATTGGCGATGATGGTTGGGTATAATTCAAACGACTTTGACACTCTGCGTGCAAGCTTGCGGGCTCTGGCTGAAACGGTTGCCGAATGGGATATGCTGGACGAACAGGGGCGCCAAGAATGGGGTGTCTCATCTTTGTTGAGTTTTGCCAAACTGAAGAATGGTATCTGTGAATACGCATATTCTCCGGCGTTGGCGCAAAAACTCTATGATCCAAAGATTTACGCGTTAATAAATGTCCAGATTCAAAGAAATTTTAGTTCAGGGCACGGCTTGGCGCTTTATGAAAACTGCTATCGATTTGTCCGGACAGGGTCGACGGGTTGGTGGGCGCTGGACGTCTTTAGAAAGCTAATGGGAGTCGACGGGAGCGAGTACTATGGCAGCTTCAAGCACCTAAATGCCAAGATCATCAAGCCCGCCGTCGCCGAAGTTAACAAAAGCTCTGATATTCTCATTGAGCCGGAGTTCCAAAAAAAGGGACGTACAGTTACAGATATTCGGTTCCTGATAAAGGGCAACCCGCAGAAAGCGATGTTTGAGATTGACGATGAAGATGGCGTTCGCAATCTGACAATCTACAAGACGCTGCGCCAGCAAGGTGTGTCTGACAGGTTGGCGCGACAATGGATTTCTGAACATGGCGAAGACTATGTTCGGGAAAAGCTCGAATATGCCAAGGGCAGGGATGGTGTAAAGTCTACTCTTGGTTTTCTGTCTGCTGCCTTGCGGGACAACTATCAAGTGCCAGAAACGAAAACTTCGATGGTGCCAGACCCATCAGCGGGTGAAGCTGCAAAACGCAGGATTGCCGAACAAGAGCAGCAGGACAAGGAATACGAAGCAAGGACTGCAGAGCGAACCGAACGTGCGCGGCGATTGGCAATTGTTGAGGATCTGGTTTCGCGGCGAAACCCAACGCAGCGCGATGCGGATAAGCGGCTTTTTCTGTCGGGCCTTGATAATGACCTCGACCGAGAACATTTCAGAGCTCATGGATGGCGGTCAGGGCTGAATGCCACCAAGATCTTTGATTTCTGGGAGGAGCTCGAACCAGACGTATTCACATGAGAGGGTTTCTAAGTGCATGTATCCAAGGGTACCGCTTGTTAAAAGCAGAAATCGAAGTCCATCAAGTACTACATGGTGCGCATTCTGCGTAAATTCTGCGCATTGAGGTTGCTTTCCTTTTGAGTAGTATGAGTGTTTGTGCTTGTGTCGCAAACTTTCTCGGGGCTGTTAAAAATTAGGAAATTGTTCTGTTTACATTCAGCTTGAAGCCGAACTGATGGCCAAAACTGAGCGACTAGAGGCCAATTTTTCCCTGTGTTGATCCTCATTCGCGTACTCACATGTCGCCTATCGGGAAAATATTCTGCTCGCAAAATCTTTGCGACAGAACCGCATGATCTCGTTAAAGGGCTGTCATTTGGTTCTGTTGCAATCTTTTGACTATTGACGCGCTTGAATGCAGACGGTGAATGATAGCCGGTGTATTCAGTCGAGA
>NZ_JBXWMK010000025.1:0-20109 GCF_059609785.1 Ruegeria sp. YTSC003
TCTCATCCAAGCATTCGGAGCAAATAGTGACGCTGGTACGCGCCACTTTATCTCCCACGGTAACACCGAAGGAAGAATACAGACGTTTGACGGCCTGGAATACATCGCCTCGCACAATGATCTCATCCAAACTTTCAAAGCCGATGCCGAAGCAGGTGCAAATCACTTTATTTTCCACGGTCGCGCAGAGGGTCGCGAAACCGCATTCGATGGTCTGGAGTATATTGCTTCGCACGTCGATTTGATCAATGCGTTTGGGGCTGATTCAGATGCAGGCGCGACACATTTTATTGCACATGGTGTTCAGGAGGGGCGAAGCAAAGACACCTTTGACGCTGAAACTTACCTGGCAAACTATGCGGACCTACAGGCTGCATTCGGAAATGACCATCAAGCAGCGACCGAGCATTTCATAAACCATGGCTACTTTGAAGGCCGATCGGACGATTTTCTATTCTAGCCCGCGACAAAATACTGACGCAAATAAGTACCGGAACTAAGACAACAGAGCCAATTGAGAATTGCGAAACAAATTACTTTATTGAAATCTGTTTAACCTTGTAAGCCAGCCTTAGTTTACGCCCGAAAGAAAAGCGCGACAGGGGTTTATCCCTGTCGCGGCAGCTTCGCATATGTTGTCGGTTTATTCCAAAAAGAGCGTCAGCGTAGGACTTGGCTTCAAGTAACGGATTGTTCAGAAACAACCTCGCCAAACCGGGTAAAAAATTTGCCCGACAGCTTTTTTGCCGTTCCAGCGATCAGGCGGCTGCCCAATTGGGCGATTTTTCCACCAACATCGACCTTGGCAGTATAAGCCAAAACAGTTTCGTCCCCGTCTTCGGTTAGCGTCACGTCGGCACCGCCCTTGGCAAATCCGGCAGCGCCACCCTTGCCTTCCCCGGTCAAAGAAAACCCGTCTGGAGCATTACTGTTGTCCAGAGTCACAGCGCCCGCAAACCGGGCTTTGACGGGTCCGATCTTCAGGACCACCTTGGCTTCCAGATCTTCGGGTGAATTCTGGATCAGCTCTTCGCATCCCGGGATGCATTCCTGCAGGATTTCGGGGTTATTCAGAGCCTTGTAAACCACATCCCGCGGTGCAGAGATGCGGACTTCGTCACTCAGTTCCATTCAATTTTCCTTTGTTCAACAGCATCTTGGATAAACCAGAAGTGCGGTCTCTGTCGCCTCTTCCGGAGTTTGTTCGGGACGCGCGGGCCACAGGGACCTCAGGCGCTTAAGCACGTTTCTCATCATGGGACTCCGTTTTGGATTTGTCACTGTTTCGCCAAAGCACAATTTCAGCCAGGATCGACACGGCGATCTCATGCGGGTCGATCGCGTGGATGTTCAGACCTGCCGGTGACTTCAGCCGCGCAGCTCGTATCGGGTCCAAACCTTGCGATATCAGCTTGGCCACCAGCGTTTCGGCCTTGCGATGGCTGGCCACCATCGAAACCCGCTTGGCGTCCGTTTGCAGAGCGGCGGCCAGGGCCGCGGCATCCCCTTGTCCTTGCGAAGCCACGACAACGAAATCCCGCGGCTCGACCCCCAGGTTTTGGACGGAATCCAGAGTGAACCGTTGAAAGTCACCTTTAGTCTCTGACCCATCACTAAGGCACACGCGAAACCCAGCCAGTGCCCCATGGGCGGCCAGTGCCACTGCAATCAGAGACTCGCCGAAAATCACTAATCGAGGTGCGTGCTGATACGGCTCGACAAGCAGATCGACAGTGCCGCCGGACGGGCAACCGCTTTTGAACGTCTGAATGCCATCAGGATCGGCCATGTTCACCACCTTTTCCGAAGGTTTGACCCGGATCATTTGCGGTGAACCACTGGCCAACGCCTGCTGGGCCGAGGATCGAACCGCACGTTGAACGCAGCCCCCGCCCAAATGGCCCAGGATCCGTCCATCTTTTGTAATCGCAGCCTTGCCCCCGGCTTTCGCCGAAGTTGCATCCGCAGTCCGCAACACCGTGGCCACGCAAAAGGCTTCATCAGTTTTGCGCAGCTGCTCAATCGTGTCGAATATGTCGAAGCTTGCCATTTGGGCTCCTTTCACAGCTTACGGAATTGCGGCTCTAGCGCCGCCAGCGCCTCAAGCGTGTTTGCGGGCAGGTGCGCGTCCAGATACGGCTCAGCTGCCTGCATTGCGGCGGCAATGGGCTGGTAGTCACGCCAGCCTTTCAACGGGTTCAGCCAGACGATCCGCCGGGCCTTGCGTCGAATCCGGGCCAATACATCGCCCAGCGCTTGCGGGTCCGAGCTGCAATACCCGTCAGACAGGATCAGTACGATGGTCCGACCGTTCAGTGCGCGCGCGCCATATCCATTTAGAAAATGCTCAAGACTGCCTGAGATATCCGTGCCTCCGCCAAACCCTTCGGCCATCAGCGACAACCGCCCTGCTGCGCGCAGCGAATCGTGGTCGCGCAACGCATCCGTGACGCGCATCAAGCGCGTATGGAACAGATATGCGTCAGCTTCGGTTCCTGTGCCAATCAAGCCTTTCAGGAAAGCCAGAAAGACGCGCGAGTATACAGTCATTGACCCGCTTACATCGCACAGTGCAACGATCCGCATCGGACGCGGTGGGCGGGCGCGACGATACAGTTCCATCGGCTCACCGCCCCGTGCAAGGCTGGCGCGCTGTATCCGGCGCATGTCCAGAGCAGGCCCCTTTAGCGCTTTTTTCCGCCGGCGCGAGCGGCGGTCGCGGATGGCGCGCGCCAGCGCTGTCGCCGCTTGTTCGACCTGCTTCAGTGCGTCTTGATCCATCAGTTCACGCAAATCCCGACGCGACAGGTTGGCCGTACGGGTCGCAATCAGCTTACCGTCTCTCCCCACGGCCTCCCCGTCGCCGGCATCAGGGGTTGCGTCCTGATCCGAATCGGAACTGGTCTCCTGGATGTCTTGGCTTTCTTGCTGCCAGATCATCGGCTTGGCGGATTGCACCCGAACATGCGCAGTTTGCGCCACTCCGGTCCGTTGTTTCCCTGCATTTAGCCAATATGCATCGAAAAGATCGTCAAACCGTCGCCAGTCTTCCGCGTCACCGGCCAGCAAGACACACAGCGCTTGTCTGGCCTGCGGCAGATCCGTCGCCTCTACTTCCGCCAGCACCGCCAAGGCATCCCCGGTCTCTGCCGGTCCGACGCGCATCCCGTTCATGCGCAAATGTGCAATGAAACCAGACATGCGGTCCGCCAGACCAGAGGCACGAGAAGGGAACCGGGTGACCTGCATCACGCCACCTTTCCAATCAGGCGATCCATCACTTCAGGCGGGGCCGCGTCATAATCGGCTGCTGTTTTCAGAAGACAGACAAGAGTCGCCTGAACCTCTTCGCGGGACTGCGCCATGTCGTTAACACCCAATCCTGAAAGGGCTGCCGCCCAGTCCAGCATCTCGGCAATGCCGGGAGTCTTCTCCAAGTCTTCTTTGCGCAAAGCCTGCACGACGCCAACAATCTGGCGTGCCAACTGCCCTTCAACCTGGGGCATGCGGGCTGTCAAGATTGCTATTTCGGTTTCACGCGACGGGTAGTCAAGGAAACTGTACAGGCACCGGCGGCGCAGTGCATCGGACAAGTCCCGCGTGCCATTCGCCGTCAGAATAACGGTCGGCTTTGTACGCGCCGGGATCGTGCCCAGTTCGGGAATTGTGATTTGGAAGTCCGAGAGGATTTCCAACAAATACGCCTCGAACTCTTCGTCGGCCCGGTCAATTTCATCAATTAGCAAAACCGGAGGGGCATCTTGCGAGATGGCCTCTAACAAGGGACGTTTCAGCAGATATTCATCTGAGAAAAGCTGTGCTTCGCTCGTTCCACCCTGCGCCTCGCTCGCTCGGATCGCCAGAAGCTGACGCTGATAGTTCCATTCATAAATGGCATGACTGGCATCGAGCCCTTCATAACATTGCAGCCGGATCAGCCGGGCGTCCTGCCACGCAGCGAGGGCCTTGGCCACTTCGGTCTTTCCAACGCCAGCAGGACCTTCCAACAACAATGGCCGCCCAAGTTGCTGTGCCAAATGCAGCGCCATCGCCAACCGGTCATCGGAAACATAGCCCTGCGCGGCCAATCCATTCTGAACATCACTCAAAGTCAAAACCAGGATCCAATCTTCATCTGGCCAAAAATATCCCGGGGGAGGTTCGGAGGGGGTAAAACCCCCTCCGTTCGGTCGGACCGGCAACAGCCGGTTCGAAACCGTTTACCCGTGCATCCCCAACCCATTGGCGATCTTCCAGATCCGCCAATGATCATGCGGCATATGGCTTTGCACCAACCCAAAGGGCCGGAACGCATCATGCACCGCGTTCGAGAACGCAGGTACACCGCCGACGTTCGGGCTCTCACCCACGCCCTTGGCACCGATCGGATGATGCGGGGACGGCGTCACCGTGTGATCAGTGGTGTAGTTGGGCGTCTCCCATGCCGTGGGCAGGAAGAAGTCCATCAGGGTTCCGGTCTTCACGTTGCCCATCTCATCATAGGCAATCTCCTGACCCATCGCGATGGCCAGCGCCTCGGTCACGCCACCATGGACCTGCCCTTCGATGATCATCGGGTTGATCCGGGTTCCACAGTCGTCCAGTGCGTAGAACTGCCGAACGTCCCATTCGCCGGTATCCACGTCGATCTCCATAACGCAGACATAGGCGCCGAACGGGTAGGTCATGTTTGGCGGGTCATAGTAGCTGACGGCCTCCAAACCGGGTTCCAGCCCTGGGATCGCCTGATTGTAAGCGGCGAAAGCGATTTCCTTCATCGTCTTGAATCGCTCTGGCGCACCTTTGACCGAGAACCGGTCTACGTCCCACTCGACATCGTCGTCATGGACCTCAAGCAGGTAAGCCGCGATCATCTGCGCCTTGGCGCGGATTTTACGCGCTGCCATCGCTGTTGCAGCACCCGCCACAGGCGTGGAACGAGAGCCGTACGTCCCAAGGCCGTAAGGCGCGGTGTCCGTGTCACCTTCCTCCAGCGTGATGTCGTCGGCAGGCAAGCCGATCTCACTAGCGATGATCTGGGCAAAAGTCGTGGCGTGACCCTGACCCTGGCTGATGGTCCCCAACCTTGCAATGGCGGAACCGGTTGGGTGAATCCGGATTTCGCATGAGTCGAACATACCCAACCCAAGGATATCGCAGTTCTTAACCGGTCCGGCCCCGACGATTTCGGTGAAATGCGTCAGGCCGATGCCCAGCAGTTTGCGGGTCTTTCCGGCTTTGAAGTCCTCAATCCGTTGAGCCTGTTCTGCGCGCAAGCCGTCATAATCGACGGCCTTCAGTGCCTTGTCCCAAGCGGTGTGATAGTCGCCCGAGTCATATTCCCAACCCAGCGCCGATTGATACGGGAACTGATCTTTGCGGATAAAGTTGATCCGGCGCAGCTCGGCCGCGTCCATGTTCAGCTTGATGGCCAGAACCTCGATCATCCGTTCGATGAAATAGGCCGCCTCGGTCACGCGGAAGGAACAACGATAGGCAACACCGCCCGGTGCCTTGTTGGTGTAAACCCCATCCACAGCCAGATAGGCAGTTGGGATGTCATATGACCCAGTGCAGATGTTCATGAAACCAGCCGGGAATTTGGTCGGGTCGGCACAGGCGTCAAATCCACCATGATCCGCCGTGGTATGACACCAAAGGCCAGTGATTTTGCCATCCTTGGTCGCAGCGATCTTGCCCTGCATCCAGTAATCGCGGGCAAAGGCGGTGGACATCAGGTTTTCCATCCGGTTCTCAACCCATTTCACTGGTTGGCCGGTGACAATCGAGGCGACGACCGAGCAGACATAGCCGGCATAGGCACCAACCTTGTTACCAAAGCCACCACCGATATCAGGGCTGATGACTCGGATATTGTGCTCGGCCAGACCCGAGATCAGCGACACAACAGTCCGGATCGCATGGGGGGCTTGGAAGGTGCCATAGAGCGTCAGCTTGCCGGTGACTTTATCCATTGAAGCGACGCAGCCGCAGGTCTCCAGCGGGCATGGGTGGGTCCGATGGTAGTAAACCATCTCTTCGGCCACGACATCGGCCTCACCCAGAACTGCTTCGGTGGCGTCCTTGTCGCCCTGTTCCCACGTGAAGATGTGGTTGTGATGCTTGCGCGGGCCATGGGCACCCTCGGTCTGACCCGCAAGGTCTTCACGCAGGACAACGTCCGAATTCAGCGCCTCGAAAGGATCGGTCAGAACAGGCAGTTCTTCGTAGTCAACCTCGACCAGCTCTGCCGCATCTGCTGCGATGTACCGATTTTCGGCGACGACATAGGCGACTTCCTGACCCTGGAACAGAACTTTGCCATCGGCCAACACCATCTGCTTGTCACCTGCCAGCGTCGGCATCCAGTGCAAACCCAGCGGAGCCAGGTCCTCGGCCGTCAACACAGCAACAACGCCAGGCACGGCCAGTGCGGCGTCTTTGTTCACACTGACAACGCGGGCGTGGGCATAAGGCGAACGGACAAAGGCACCGAACAGCATCCCGTCCATCTTGATGTCATCGACGTAGTTGCCCTTGCCTTGGGTAAAGCGCACATCTTCGACGCGCTTGCGCGAACTGCCCATCCCTTTGAGGTTGGCGACGCGTTCTTCGGGGGTCAGAGTCTGGTCGTTCATTCCGCAGCCTCCTTCTGAGCGTTTAGCATGTCGGCAGATGCCGCGATCGCCTTGACGATGTTCTGATATCCGGTGCAGCGGCACAGGTTGCCGGACATGCCAAAGCGGATGTCTTCCTCGGACGGGTTCGGGTTTTCTTGCAGAAGACGATGCGCGCGGGTGATCATGCCCGGCGTGCAAAAGCCGCATTGCAGCCCGTGATGTTCGCGGAACATCTCTTGCAGAACCCCGAGGCTGCCGTCGTCATTGGTCAGCCCTTCGACAGTAGTGATATCGGCCCCGTTCACCTGTGCCACAAAGGTCGTACAGGACTTGACGGACTTGCCGTCGATATCCACGGTACAGGCCCCGCAATGGCTGGTTTCGCATCCGATATGCGGGCCTGTGATTTTCAAATCTTCCCGCAGGAAATGGATCAACAGCGTGCGCGGCTCGGCCAGACCTTCGACCTGCTTGCCGTTCACGGTGAGTTTTACGTGCATTTTTGACATCGTTGTTCCTCCCCTCAATCCGCGCGGCTTTGCGCGCGTTCGATGGCGCGGCGCAGCATCACAGCGGCCACGTGTTTCTTGAATTCGACGGGGCCACGATTGTCGGCCACCGGGTCGATGGCTTCGAGCATCGCGGCGACGCAGCCGCTGACGTCTCCGTCGGCCAGCGCATTGCTTGCGCTTTCAGACCAGACGGGTGTGTCCGCCAGATTGGTCATCGCGACGGAAGCCTGACCATTGCCGACCACCACCGCAGCTGCGGCCGTCGCGTAATCGCCGATCTTGCGTTTTTGCTTCTCATAGGCCTGGCCCACACCCGCGCCTGGAACCGGGATCGAAATACGGGTCAGGATTTCCTCATCGTCACGCGCAGTGAAATACGCAGCCTCATAAAACTCACGTGCGGCGACACTGCGGCGGCCATCCGGGCCAGACAGTTCGAACGTCGCGTTCAGGCATTGCATCAACCCCGGCATATCATTGCCCGGATCACCATTGGCGACGTTACCACCGACAGTTCCCACATAGCGCACCTGAGGGTCCGCAATCTGCAGCGCGGCCTCTCGGATCAACGGAATGGCTGTAGCCAAGCCGTCATGAGTGATCAGCTCATGCTGGGTCACCATTGCGCCAAGCGAAACCGTGTCGGCACCAACCTCGATGCCTTTGAGCTCTTCGATCGCTTGCAGATCAACCAGATGGCCCATCTCGGCCATGCGCAACTTCATCATCGGAATCAGGCTGTGCCCGCCTGCGATCACGCGCGCCTCGTCTCCATGTTCCTGCAAAATGCCAATGGCCGAGGCGATATCGCCTGGCCGGTGATACTCAAAACCGGCTGGTATCATGTTTTTCCTCCCTGGGTCCGGACGTTGTGCCTTGGGGGACCTGCGGTAAGAAAAGTACGGTAAGCTTGGCCATTCCAGCCAGTGAAAACGGGGCGCGCAGCTTGTTTCACCAAATGCGAATGGGCTGCACGAACTGCGACTACAGGCCCAGCGCTTCGCGTATGTCTGTCAGACGTGATCTGCTGACCGGCACCTTGGTCAACGCATCGACCCCGTCGAAGTAACAAGTGCCGTTGTCCTTGTGTCTTTCAAACCGCGAGACATGTTTAGGGTTCACCAGATAACTGCGATGAGCCCGCAAAAACCCGTCAGGCACCAGGCGCGATTCAGCTTCGGTAATAGACCACGGGCAGAACAGTTTCTCGGCGTTCATGTAGAGAACGGTATAGTGTCCTTCGGCCCGGATGGCGGCGATATTGGAAGGCTGGGCGAAAAAGGTTTGTCCTTCCCGCTCAAACGGAACCCCGGCCCGCAACGTGGGCTCTGGTTCCGGGGCAGGTGCCGGCGCGCTGGGCGATACGTCTGCTGCCGCAGGTTCGATGAAGGTGATGCCCGTTAGCAGGAATGCACCACAGATCAGGAACACGGAAACCGTGACCCCCATCGCCAGCACCTGATTGTTTAGCGCAGGTCCGGCGCGACCGGCGGTATCGCTTGCGACAAAATCAGTCAGGCCGGTGGCGACGAAGTGCATGGTGAATACCGCCAACCCGAAACACACCGTTCCCAGCAGAATATTGCGTTGCGTTCGGTTGTCATAGGCCGCCCAGATTGCCAGCACCGACAGAACGACCGAGGCTAGGGTCGAAATCACGACATCCCAAGCGTTGTAGACTGGGCGGCACAGCTCCATCCCGGCCATGCCGACATAGTGCATAACGACAATTCCAAGCCCCACGATCACTCCCGCACCGACAATCGTTCCCATCGTACGGGGACGGAAATGCAGGATCAGCAGTGCCAAACCAACCATCAGGATCGCAACCAGTGCGGAAATCAGGGTGATCAGGGCGTCATAATAAAACAGGATCGGCAACTGTAGCCCCAGCATGGCCACAAAATGCATCGACCATATTCCACCGCCCAGAATGATCGCGGCCAACGCCACGACCAGCTTGCGTTTTTGGTCGTCCAGTTTTGAGGCCCCATGCGTCAGATAAAGCCCGGTGAACCCGGCCATCATCGCAACGGCCAAAGACGCCGCCACAAGCCACGTGTTATGAGAGTAGTCCAACATTTGGATTTACACGCCCTCCCCGACGCGTGGGTGACGTTAGCAAACGGATTTAATTGGGACAATTACATGTTGGAAAGGAATTCCAACAGCATCGGTGCCGGTTTCGGTTTTTACCGACCCGTCGGCCTCAGGTTGCGGTGTTACTCCTGAATAACGGCATCTTCCCACGCAGAAAGGAACTTTGTTCGTTTCAACCCGTCAAGAAAGGTCAGTAACGCGGGATCAAGACCGATTGTCTCGCGCCCGTCTGAGCTATCACTCGGCTGCAAAAGAGGAAGCGGGCTGGCCCCTTCGACCACGGCTGGTCGCTCAGTTACGAGGTAACGTAACAGCATCTCCGCAGCTTTGGGTTCTGGGGTGGCATTCGAAACCATTGCCGTGCGCATCATAATTGTTTGAAAATCAGACGGTAACACGACCTCAAGTGCGTCTTTGCCCTCGGTGCGGACGGCGGCGTAACTGCCCAGAACATTGTAAGCAACCAGGATCGAGCCATCCGCTAGGTCATTGATCATTTCGCCCGAACAGCAATAAAGCCGCACATCCAGGCCGCCCATAACCTCCATCAAGCGCCAATACGTCTCAGACGCGCGCGCATCCTGGGTTGCAAACAGATATCCCAAACCAGACTGGCGCACGTCATAGGTGCCGACCTTGCCGCGAAATTCTTCGGGTCGTTTGCGCAAGGCCTCGATCAGACCTTGCCGGGTCTGGGGGATAGGCTGTCCTTCAAACGCGGTTCGGTTGATCACGATTGTCGCGGGTTCCGAGGTGAATGCGAAAAGGCTGTGGTGCCATTGTGCCCAGTGTGGCACCTGTACATCGTCAATAGGCAGGGCAAAGCCGTCATTTGCCAATTTCAATTGCAGGTCCATGGCACTGGAAATGATCACGTCGAAGGCATCGGGCGTTGCGCGGACTCGCCTGTTTATGTCAGCGGTTCCGGAGACGAGGTATTCGACACTAACCATAGGGTTTTCAGCGACAAAACCCTCGATCACCGGAGCGAACAAAACAGTATCGGTGCTGGAAATCACACGAAGGCGTGGTCCTTCGGCGCTTTCATTAAAGACCAGACGGTCTTCCCAATCGTCGGCCCATCCGAAGCAGGGAACAGCCAACAATATTAAAGCGATAAGATAACGCATGCGCCCCCCTTTGATCGGTTTTTGAGGATCAACGAACCTCCATGCGCCGTTGCCACATCCTGCGCGATCGTCAACCCCAGCCCGGACCCGATGGTCCCAACCGCGTTTTGTCCGCGTTCGAACCGGCGCGTCAGCGTAGCGATTTCATCGGGCGGAAAGCCAGGACCCGAGTCGCGCACCTGTATCTGGGGTTCGGGATGCGCGATGATCGTGATCTCAACAGCGCTGTCAGATGGCGCGTATTTCATCGCGTTATCAACCATATTTCGCACAGCATTCTGGATCAGGATCGAGTCGCCCGAGTAAGGAACCGACGGCTCACCCGACAGGGAAAGCGTCAACTCTTTCATTTCGGCAATCGGGATCAGACGCTGCACCAGATCGCGGATCAGAACGACCAGATCAATCTCTTCACGTTCCAAATGATCCGCCCGAAAGGTGATCATGGCGTGATCCAGCAACTGCCCCGCTGCACGTGAGCTTTCGTCGATGGCCCGCACCATGGCCTTCAAGGCCTCGCGGTTATCTTCGCGATCAACACGATGAAGGGTTGCCTCGGCATATGACCTGACGGTCGCAAGCGGCGTTCGCACCCGGTGCGCGGCTTCGGCGATAAAGTCCTCGGATTGGCTAAGCGATTGGTCCAGACGACCCATGAGCGAGTTCAGCGACGTCACTAGCGGCGCCATCTCTTTCGGTACGGGTTTTTTGAACGGACTTAGATCCTGCGGACCTCTGCGTGTGACCGAGGTCGTCAGTTTGTTCAACTGGCCGATCGTTGAGGATGTCACCCAGAACGATAGCGCGGCGGTCAACAGAAAGAACCCGATCCCCAAATATGCCGCGTTGCGTGAAATCTGGTCCAGCGTATCCGACAACGCGTCTTGTGTTTGCCCCAACGCGACCTCAATCTCAGTCTGGCGGCCCAAGCCGACAAGCGTTCGGCTGGCGCTGACCTGGCGGACACGTTCGCCGCGCACCTCGCCGGTTTGAAAGGCCCATCTACCTTCAATCGGGCCATCTGTTAGGCTCAGATCATCGTAGCCGGACAGGAATTCTCCATCCTGATAAATGGCATAGAACACCCGGTCATCCGACGGCGTGCTGAGCATAGAAAACGCGGCATAGGGGATATCCACCTCAAGCTGACCATCCCTGAGTGCGGCAGCATCAAGGATTGAAGAGACGGACGCCCCCAATATATCGTCCTGACCCTGCTGGGCGACCTTTGCAGCATAGCTGCGCACCGTCAGGAACAAGAGAATCGCCAGGACCGCTGCTCCGCCGATCAGCGTCAACACCAGTCGGTTTCTTAATGATCCCGAAACGGTTGGACTAGTCGTCATGATCCAACCTGTATCCCAGCCCGCGCAACGTAGTGATTTTCATGCCGGATTTTTCAAGATGCTTTCGTAGGCGTCCGACATAGACCTCAATCGCATTGTCCGACACGTTGTCATCATACGAAAACAGCCTGTCTGCGAGTTTTTGCTTGGAAAACACCTGACCCGGCGCGTTGATGAACAGTTCGATCATTCTCAGCTCGCGATTGCGAAGCGACAGTGTTGCACCGTCGACGATCAAATGACCAGCAACCGGGTCAAAAACGATACCGCCGATTTCAATCGTCGATTTCGCGCTTCCGGACTTCCGACGCAGAACGGCGCGGCAGCGGGCTTCTAGCTCGGCATGGTCGAAGGGTTTGGTCACATAGTCATCCGCCCCCAGATCAAGCGAACCGATTCGATCCGAAACCTGACTGCGCGCGGTCAGAACGATCACCGGAGTATCCAAACGGCTGGCGCGATGTTGTCTGAGGAACTCGCGCCCGTCCCCATCGGGCAGCATAATGTCCAGAAGGATCAGATCGTATTCCTCAGTCGAAACAAAGGCCCGGGCGTCCTCTAAATTCGCTGCGTGATCAACGACATGGCCATCCAGCTGCATACGGGACCTGATCGCATTCGCGAGGTCGAGATTGTCTTCGACAAGCAGAAATTTCATGGGCTGCGGACAGTTTCTTTTTACATGACAGGTTGATGTCAGGTTGACGTGTTTAGGTGCAGGATAATCTGTGCCGCTGAGCGGCCAGTTGTCAAATGGGAGGACATAATGACAACATTTAACCTGGGCCGTCGGGCCCTGATCGCAGCTGTTGCAGCAATTGGTCTGGTTGGACCTGCCGCATCCGAAGAAGTCGTCGACAGCATCCACTTTCTGATCCCCGGCGGCGCCGGCGGTGGCTGGGACGGAACCGCCCGGGGAACCGGCGAGGCCCTGACCAATGCAGGTCTGGTCGGAACCGCGTCCTACGAGAACATGTCGGGCGGCGGCGGCGGTAAAGCCATCGGTTTCCTGATCGAAAACGCCGACAGCAACCACGGCACACTGATGGTCAACTCGACCCCCATCGTGATCCGCTCGCTGACTGGCGTGTTCCCACATAACTTCCGTGACCTGACGCTGGTTTCAGGCACAATCGGCGACTACGCGGCGATTGTTGTGGGCAAAGACAGCCCGATCAACTCGATGGCCGATCTGCTGGCCGCCTATGACGCTGATCCGGGTGCGACCGCAATCGGTGGCGGCTCGGTTCCGGGCGGCATGGACCATCTGGTCGCTGCAATGGTTATGGAAGCCGCTGGCAAGGACGCACTGGGCGTTAAATACATCCCTTATGACGCGGGCGGAAAAGCTATGGCTGCCTTGCTGTCGGGTGAGATCGCCGCACTGTCGACCGGTTTCTCGGAAGCCGTCGATCTGGCCAACGCGGGTGAGGTTAAAATCATCGGTGTGACCGCAGAGGAACGCGTTGATGCAGCACCTGACGCACAGACCATGAAAGAACAGGGCATCGACACCACTTTCGTGAACTGGCGTGGATTCTTTGCTGCCCCCGGCCTGCCCGAGGACAAGCTGGCCGCCTATCAGCAAGCCATCGCCAAGATGTACGATACGCCCGAATGGGAAGAGGTTCGTGCCCGTAACGGCTGGGTCAACATCCACAACTCGGGTGCCGATTTCGAAGCGTTTCTGGAAGGTCAGGAACAGCAGATCAGCGACCTGATGAAGAAGCTGGGCTTCCTCTAAAGCAATCTACGGCAGAGCGTTCGGTCGCTCTGCCGTCCCAAAGAACCAAGATACACGGGAGGGGACGTTATGGCGCTGGATCGTTGGATCGCGCTTATTTTGCTAGGTGTTTGCCTAACATATGGGTACACCGCCTGGTTCACGATGGACGGAAGTCTTCCTCCTTTCATGCAGAGAAATCCGATTTGGCCCAGCACGTTTCCAAAGGTGCTGTCTATTCTGGGCGTGGTCGCGTGTTCAATCATCCTGCTTGGCTTGGAAAAGAGCGAAGTCAAAGAGGCCGATATCGATTACCGCAGACTTGGGGAGTATCACCTGGGTCAGGCAATTTCTCTTCTTGTGCTGATGGTTGTCTATGCCCTGTGCCTGCGCCCGGTCGGTTTTCTGATCGCGACATCCAGTTTCCTGATCCTCGGGTCCTTCATTCTGGGCGAACGCAAGTGGCACATCATGCTGCCTGTCGCGTTCGTGGCAACCGGATCCGTCTGGTATCTGGTTCAGGAAGTTCTTGGAATTTATATGCGCCCCCTGCCGGGCGTGTTTGGAGGCTGACATGCTAGAAGGACTTCTGATCGGCCTGCAAACGGCATTCTCAATTCAAAACCTGCTGATGGTCGTAGCCGGATGCCTGATCGGCACGTTTATCGGCATGCTTCCGGGTCTGGGCCCAATGTCGATCATCGCAATCATGATCCCGGTTGCTATTTCGATGGGCGATCCATCCGCCGCACTGATCCTGTTGGCAGGCGTTTACTATGGCGCGATCTTCGGCGGCTCGACGTCGTCCATTCTGCTGAATGCGCCGGGGGTCGCGGGCACCGTGGCCTCAAGCTTTGACGGTTACCCAATGGCCCGGCAGGGGAAGGCGGGCAAGGCCCTGACCATCGCAGCAATCGCCAGTTTCGCAGGCGGCACGATCGGTGCCATTTTGCTGATGGTCTTTGCTCCGGCACTGTCTTCGGTCGCTCTGCTGTTCCATTCAGCCGAATACTTCGCGCTGATGGTGGTAGGTCTTTCGGCCATCGCAGCCTTTGCCGGTTCGGGGCAAGTGGCCAAGGCCATCATCATGACGACCATGGGATTGATCATGGCCACTGTCGGAGAAGGTGCCCTGTTCAATCTTCCGCGTTTCACAATGGGTATCATGGACCTGCAATCCGGGTTTGGCTTCATCACTCTGGCCATGGCGATGTTCGCCCTGCCCGAGGCGTTGTTCCTGGTGCTTAAACCCAAGGACCTGAAAGGTGATGACGGTAAGATCAAGGATCTGCGCATAACCAAGGCCGAGGCAAAGGCCATCACCCCGGTCATCGGCCGTCAATCGGTGCAGGGCTTCTTTATTGGCGTCCTGCCCGGCGCGGGCGCGACAATTGCAAGTTTCCTCGGCTATGCGGTGGAACGGAACATTGCCCCCAAGGATGAGCAGGAGGAATTCGGCAAAGGCTCGATCAAAGGTCTGGCCGCGCCTGAATCGGCGAATAATGCGGCTTGCACCGGATCTTTCGTGCCGTTGCTGACATTGGGCATTCCCGGTTCCGGAACGACCGCGATCCTGCTGGGTGCCTTGATTGCCCTGAACGTCACCCCGGGTCCGCGTCTTATGCTGGATGAACCTCAGATCTTTTGGGCGGTGATCATGTCGATGTTCATTGGCAACCTCGTCCTGCTGATCCTGAACCTGCCGCTGATCCCCTACATTGCCAAAGTGCTGGCAGTTCCGCGCAACTATTTGATCCCGTTCATTTTGTTCTTCACGCTGATGGGGGCCTATATTGGGCAGAACAATGCCACCGAATTGCTGATCTTGGTGGGTTTCGGCGTATGCGCAACGGCGTTGAAATTCGCAGACTATCCGCTGGCCCCCTTGCTAATCGGGTTCATCCTTGGCGGCATGATGGAGGATAACTTTTCGCGTTCGATGCAGCTCTATGATGGCATCGCGTTTATCTGGGAACGTCCGATGACCCTGGGACTGCTTGCCATTGCCGTCCTGCTGGTTCTGCTGCCCAGCTACCGCGCACGTCGTGCACGGGCACGGGCCGCTGGTGTGGCTGATGGGGACTGAACCGCTTAGGGGTGTTCGGATCCTTGATCTGACAAACGTGCTTGCTGGCCCGTATTGTTGTTACCAACTGGCTCTGATGGGGGCCGAGGTGATCAAGGTCGAACGCCCCAATAGCGGTGATCTGGCGCGTGTGCTTGGGGCTGATCCTGACCGGAACAAAGCCGGTATGGGGGTCAGCTTTCTGGCGCAGAACGCGCAGAAAAAATCGGTCACGCTGGATATGAAATCCATTCGGGGCAAGGCTCTGCTAAAGCAGCTTGTTAAAACGGCGGATGTTCTGGTTGAAAACTTCCGGCCCGGCGTGATGGATCGGTTGGGTCTGGGGTATGACGTTCTTCGTACCGAAAACCCTGCCTTGATCTATTGTGCAATCAGCGGGTTCGGGCAGGACGGTCCGCGCCGCGACGACCCGGCCTATGACCAGATCGTTCAGGGCATCAGCGGGGTCATGTCGATCACCGGCGCACCAGACACCGCGCCCTACCGCGTTGGCTATCCGCTGGCTGATACGGTCGGGGGGCTGACGGCCGCCTTTGCGGTGAGTGCCGCATTGAACGCAATTCCCCGTGGCGCGTTTCTGGATATTGCCATGTCCGAGGCCGTGATCTCGACCATGGGATGGGTTGTGTCCAACTACCTTGTCGGCGGTGTGATGCCCGGCGCGCATGGCAATGAAAACACAACCTCGGCACCGTCCGGTACCTTCGCCACATCCGACAGCCCGATCAACATCGCCGCCAATCGCGATGAACAATGGCAGGCGCTTGCCCGGCATCTTGGCCGCGAGGACCTGTTTGATGACCCTGACTATGCAACACGCGAAGATCGCAAACGAAACCGCCACGCTTTGCGGGATGAGCTGGAGAAATCGCTGAAATTGCGTCCCGCGAGCGAGTGGGTCAGCGAATTGAATGGCTTGGGCGTTCCCACGGGGCAAGTGCTGACAGTCCCCGAGGCGTTGGCGGACGAACAACTCTCTAACCGGGGGCTGATTGGATCTCTGCACGTGCACGGAGAGGACATGCAGCTGGCAGGCAGCCCCGTGGTGATGGACGGGCAGCGAAATATGCCGAAAGTCTCACCGCCGGAATTGGGCGCGGACAACGATTCAATCTGGTCCGAACTTAGCTTGTCACCGAATGAGATCAAGGAACTGGCTAAGGATGGTGTGATATGAGCGATGTTTCCGACTGGTGGAGCACATCTATCATTGACATGGAACCCGGACGCATCGCCCTGCGCGGTGAACCCATCGAGGACCTGATCGGCAACCTCAGTTTCGCTGAAATGATCTGGTTTCTGGTTCGCGGCAACCGCCCGTTACCCGCACAGGCAGATCTGTTCGAAGCGGCCCTGGTTGCCGCCGTGGATCATGGACCACAGGCACCTTCTATTGCGACGGCTCGGATGGCAGTGACCTGCGGTTTGCCTTTGAACAACGCAATGGCCAGCGCGGTGAACATGCTGGGCGACATCCACGGCGGCGCCGGTGAGCAGGCGGTTGAGCTGTATCACTTTGTCGGGTCCCACTCGGGCGGGATCGGTGCAGCGATTGACAACTGGATCGACGACCACGGAAAGATACTGCCGGGTTTCGGCCACCGGTTTCACACACCGACCGATCCACGCGCACCGCGACTGATGGCTCTGGTCGCTGAGGCCGTAGAACGCGGCGCCTGTGACGGACGTTTCCGGAAAATCGCGTTGGATATCGAAGCAGAGCTTGCACGTCGCAAAGGCAAACCCGTCCCGATGAACATCGACGGGGCCACGGCTGTCATCTACGCAGAGCTTGGGTTCGAACCACCGCTTGCGCGTGGTTTGTTTTGCCTCTCCCGGTCAGTCGGCATACTGGCACATGCGTGGGAGCAAATGCAGCAAGGTGGCCGCAACAAAGGCCCCACACCTCCGACGTACCGCTGGACTTATGTCAGGAACTCGCCTGAGGAATAGCGCGTCAGGCCTGTTTCTCGACCACGGGTTCGACGTCGGGGCGGACTGGTTCCACATCCAATTCGATGATCTCGGGATCAACCGGTTCCTCGACGTCTTCCACTTCAACCTCGACCTCAGCTTCCGGCTCGCTGCTGTCTTCCAACGCACCAACAATCAGAGGCAGCATATGGACACCCGTCGCGCTTGCGATTTCCGGCGTTTGCGGTGTTTGCCAGCTTAGCGTGTCAAAGCTGCTGCAGTTCTGACAGACCGGAGCCCACTCGGGCTGAATGTCATGACAATTGTCGCAGACCCATTGTGGCCCGCGCGGAGCAGTCAGCGCCTTGGCCAGCCAACCCTGTACCACTGCGTCCGAGGACCCCTCGCCCCGTTCAATAGCGGCCATCAACGTGTAACCGCGCGCATCCGCCTGCTTTTCGACCACATCGCCCAGCGCGCGGCGCGCCTCGGGGAAGTCTTCGGCCACGATGTTCAGCTCCGCCAAAATCAGACGGGTTTCCATATTCTCAGGGTGAATGCGGGTTAGCGCGGTAAAGCGTTTGATCCGTTCATGTGGCGTTTCATCCGGCGCAATCTCGGCAAAGACATGGGCCAGATCGGGGTGCGGCTGCACCTCCCACGCTTTTTTCAGGATCTTGGTCGCATTGCGCGGTTTGCCTTTCTCGATATAGGCGCGCGCTGCCATTGCAGCCGCCGGCACCAGATCAGGAGACAGGCGGTTCGCCTCAATCGCGCGCTCTTGCTGTTCAACCGTGGCGTTCTCGTCCAGAATTCCCTTGGCCTCGGACAGGGCCAGCACAGCATCACGGCGCTTGAACACGTCACGCGGCAGGTGGCCGGATTTCAACTTGGCTGTCAGTGTCGACCGCGCGCCTGCCCAATCTTGCGCCTTGGTCTGCAGACCCAGCAGAATGTCCTGTGTTTCCAGATGACGCGGTTTCATCGCCAACGCTTTTTCGGCCAGTTTGCGGGCGGTTTCGTCATCCCCTTCGGCCAGTTTCTGCTTCATGATCCCGCGCACACCGACAAAGCGAGTTGCATTATCCGTCACCAGTTTCTTGTAGGTGTCAGCCGCCTTTTGGGTATCGCCGTTCATCTCGGCAGCCTGGGCCACCAGCAGGTTGGTCAGCTCGGGTTTGTTCAAAAGCCGCTCCGCCTTGGTGGCCTTGTTCAAAGCCACACGACCTTCGCCCGAGGCCAGCGCCATCAGCCCATCAGACAACGCTTGATAACCGCGCTGCTCGCGGCTGCGGTCGAAATAGCGCGACAGGGCGGTTTCGTCCCCGTTGAGGAACTTCAGCGTGGCGATCAACAGGGTCAGCAGCTTGAACAAAAGCCAAACTGCAAAAACCAGAACGCCCAGCGCGATGACCGATTGCAACGGCCCCAGAGTGTACTCCGTCCCGCCAGCTGTGATCTGTACACCACCGCTGGTTTCCATGAGGAGCCCGGCACCCACGGCCAGAAGACCGATAATCGCAACAAAAACTAGAATCTTAAACAGTGACCACAGCATGGCAGGTCCTTCAGTTCGAGTTCACGCTAGGCTGAAGCGCATTGGCAGCATCCACCGCGGAAACCCGCGCCTGTGCTGCCTGCTCCCAATCAGCCATAGCTGCCTGCGCCGCTTCGGGCAGGGATTTAAGTTCGGTCAGGGCCGTTGAGACGTCGCCACTGGACAGAGCCGACTCGGCACGAGACAGGATCGCATCCGGGCCATCGCCATCTTGTGGGGTGACCGAACGCGCCCCGGTCTGTCGCTGCAGGAATGCCACCAGACCGGTGGCTTTGTCCGCATCCCGTGCCTCCGCCAACGCGGTTCGCGCAGCAGGTGAGAACGATGCCCGCAAGGTCGATACGCTTGCAACGCCCTTATCGGCAGGGCCCGATAGCGCCTCAGGCACATCAACGCCGCCTGCCTTCAGTTCGGCGACAAGGTCTGCGTAAGGCTGACCAGCATCCAGTTGACCATGCAGGCGCGACAGGATCGCCGCGTTGGTCGCTGCCAGAGCCTCTGCCGAGGCTTTCGCCTCAAGCGTTTGTGCGTCCGACACCATTTTTTCCACTTCGGCCCGCTGCGCCGCCAGTGAGTCCTGTAATTTCTTCAGTTCGGCCTCAAAGGCTGCCGACGCTTCGGGGGACGCGCCTTGGGTCAGCGCGTCGCTTTCAATTTTACTTAGGCGGCTGGCCAAAGGATCAATCTTGCCCGCCAACTCATCGACACTGGATTTGAGCGTATCCAGATCGGAGGTGATCGGTGTCACCTGATCGGTCAGCGCTGCAATCTTGCTGTCGACGCCAGATGTGTCGGACAGGGACTTGGTTAGTGCCTCGATCTGTGTGGACTGATCGTTGAGCTTCGCCTCAAGCGTGGTAAGCGCATCTGTATCGCCAGATCCAAACAAGCCCGCGCTGCCAGCTGCAAATCCAATTCCCGCCGCGATCACACCACCGAGCAAAGCGGGGACAAATCCACTGCGTTTTTCTTCCTGCTGCGGCTCTTCACGATGCGCTTCTTCCGGCGGAGCGGAGTTCTCTTCCTGGGTCAATTCCACAGCGGCTTCTGCTTCTGCTTCTGCTTCTGCTTCTGCTTCTGCTTCTGCTTCTGCTTCTGCTTCTGCTTCTGCTTCTGCTTC
>NZ_JBXWMK010000026.1:0-15257 GCF_059609785.1 Ruegeria sp. YTSC003
ATCAAACCAACCAGATGAGCCACATCCTCTCTTAGATCAGAGCGCCATCTGTCCCAAAATCCCTGACGACGGACAGCGTTTGTAAGTCTCGCGCTTGGGGACAAGTATGCAGCGGTCATTCCCATTCTCGCATGGCTTGCCATCATGCAGGGAATTCGAGTGTCGCGCAGTGGCAGCACCACTATGGCAGTCGCAAAAGCTAGAACTGAAAACGCCATGATCCCTAATATCGTCCGTGTGAGCGCTTTACCTTTCGTGTGGCATGCGGCGTACCATCACGGCAATATTTTGTCGGTTATCTGGATAGGTATTGCTGCAGAGCTTGTCAGCGCAATTGTCTCTCTGGTCCTATTACGCCGGCGCACCAATTTTTCACTTTCACCGACCACTTTACCTTCGATTTTTACGCTTTTGTTTTTGGCAGTCAGTGGCGTTCGAACAAATGAAACGTTGCAGGTGAGTATAACTTCACAGACCTACTGGGGCGCGGTTTTATCCGTCGCCTTTCTGATTGGGGCAATCGCATCAATGAAAGAGTTGCGAACTTTCGTGCGCCGTCGAGCCATGCCCAACTATGCTGAGTAAAGCAGATGGTTTTGCCACGGTATCTCTGGAGTGGTTGCTCAAACCTGGATTTGGACGTAGTTGGCGTCGGGGGATTCAATATCCATCAGCTTCAAACGTCACCGGTTTCCTGGCCAGATCATTGCGCGCGCGGTGTGGTTGTAAACTTGCTTCAATCTGAGCTTGCGCAAATTTGAGGAGATGTTGTTGCGAGGCCGACAGGGTCGTACAGGCGACGTCTGGCACCTCGATGAGGTTGTTGTGGTATGTCGGGCCGTTTCTGGCGTCAGCGCTTTTGGTTCCATATAGCCGTATTTGATAAGAAAAAGTCCTTGGCTCATCGCAACCACTGAGGAGTGGATGATAAGAAAGACAAGGAAGAGCCCTGGCGAGAAGATCGTCAAAGATATCAAACGGGCTGTGCGCATGTATCCCAGGCTGGAAACAACACAAGCGGCCCGCGCGAAGTGATAAGCGCCGCTACAAACCGCGCAATCACATTAAGATCATGCTCGGTAGGCTCAAGGCATGGCGACGAGTGGCGACACGCTACGACAGATGCCCAAAAGTCTTTCTCTCGGCAATCGTTTTGGCTGCACTCGTCACTTCCTAGCTATGTGCCTTGAACCAAGGGAAATATTGGTAAAAAGATCAGATCGCCCTAATGAAAAAGCGCCCAAAATAATTCCGTGCCCTAAAAGGGTAAGTGGCATTCTGTTTTCCTGACTACAATCGCTTAAACCCGAGGTCGGACTGCTATGCTGGAAAAGAATGTCCGTCGATCGGCGATCCAACACATATGTTCCAACCTCCAACCCGGCATTGGCGCTGCAGGTGACTTTTTTGCCTCTTTCGGTCACAAGCGATCAGTAGAAATGCTCAATGCCGGGCGCGATCGTTGCGATACTCAGAGATTCGATCAACGATGTCAGGCTCCCCATCGAAAAGCCATCAAACCGTGGAATTCTGATCTCTGGTCTTTTTTCTGCCAGCATGATTATTTTACTATCAGGAAAAATTAGGTGCTATGATACTTCGAATGGAATGGGTTTTCCGCTGCTCCTGCTTGCAGAACCAGTTTGGACAAGTGTAGCAAGACATTGAAAGAGTAAAATTGAAAAAACGCGACAAAGAAATGGCGGCAAATCTGACTCAGGACCCACATTCCGTTCGTTCGGGTAACAGAGAAAAAGTTCTTGAAGTTGCCATCGGCCGCGAGGTTCGCGCCTTTCGCAAGCAGCAGGAAATAACCGTCGCGGAGCTTGCCCAGCTAACCGGTTTGTCGATCGGCATGCTGTCAAAAATCGAAAATGGAAATACGTCACCCTCCTTGACGACCTTGCAGTCATTGGCGGATGCACTGTCGGTTCCTTTGACAAGTTTTTTCAGACAGTTCGAAGAACGCCGGGAGGCGGTTCATACAAAAGCAGGTGAAGGTGTCGAGCTGGAGCGTGAAGGGACACGCGCCAACCACCAATATAACCTGTTGGGGCATATTGGCGCCAACGGATCAGGCGTAATTGTAGAACCCTATCTGATCACCCTGACTGCTAAATCCGATGTGTTTCCAACATTCCAACATGGTGGCATTGAGACGATTTACATGCTGGAAGGTGAAGTGGATTACCGCCATGGGGACCAGATTTACCCACTGAAACCGGGTGACACCCTGTTCTTTGATGCGGATTCACCCCATGGCCCGGAACGGTTGGTTAATCTGCCGGCCCGCTACATATCGGTGATCAGCTATCCGCAGACAAACTGATCGTCTTGCGCAATCGGAAATCCGTGGGTCTGTCATAGCCTTCATGGCTGCCCGTATTCACGATCGTGAACCCAAGCCTTGAAAAAACACGATGGTTTTCAGTAAGTTCTACGCGCGTTTCCAGTTCCAGCGCAGGCAAACCAAGCTCTGTTGCACGGCTTGCAGCATGATCCACCAACGTGCGGCAGATACCTTGCCCCCGCAGTCCTTCCTGAACTGCAAGCTTCCCCAAGTACAGGCTGTCGGGTTTGGGCGTCAGAAACATACATGCGAACAGCGGTCGGCCGATGGCCCAAATTTCACCACCATCCTTACAATGCTCCTGCATCCCTTCCACCGTCAGCTTATGGATAGAAGACGGAGGGTCGATCCGCGCATCCATGAATTGAAATGACGCACGAAGCAGCGCAAGCGCGTCATATAATGCAAAGTCATCGCTCGGAATTAGCCAAGGCGTGAAGTCCGGATCAGTCATTTGAGCAACGGCACTTCACAATGCTCACTTGGACAAAGGCGGTTCCGTTTCCAAATCCGGCCAAATCCCTGGCGATGTGGGTAACCCGTCGTCAAACTGACTGAGATAGTCCAGCATCATCGGGCGGTTGTCGATGAACCCTTTGTAAGTCGCCAGTTCTTCGGGCAGGTCCCGAATAACCCGGTGCAGACGGCGGCCCCATTTGGGAACAGTCATCAGATCCTGAAAACTGCACAGATAGCAGCGGATCGGGAACACCAGCGCATTGGAGCGCGGCAGACGGAAGAACGTCTGCAACTCGACCCGCAGATGTTGCTTGTGGGCGATGTTTTCGGGCGTCAGCGTGGTCTTTTGGATGCCCCATTTGTGATAGTTTTCCGGGCTTGTATCTAGCAAAGGATTCACCGTCATGGTCCAGTTGAGACGCCGCGCGGGGGCGCCCTGCTGAATATTCAGCAGGAATTTCAATGCGCGCTTGAATATCCCCATCTCATGCGCTTTTGGAACCGGCGCGTGCCATTCGAAAAAGTTCATGCCGATGTCAAAATCCAGACTCCAGTCGGCTTGGGTCGTCACCATTCCGGCGTCCATCCACAGCATCTCGTCGCGCTGATCAAGTACGGCAAAATCGCCCTGTGCCTGACGGGTGATGTATTCCATCGGCCCATAGGGCAGCGTGGTTTCATCCATGAAGGTAAAGCTGTGATCGATGCCCAATGGCTTGTTGATCCAGCGCCACTGATTGCCGTTGCGGTGCAGCTCAAACAAGTCCGGGTAATCCTCGGACTTGCTAACCATGATCAGTTCCAGCAAGTCCCAACCGGCCAATGTCATATGCGGCAACGACTGACAACGCAGCGGGTCCTGATCCAGAACCATTGCGCGATCTTTCATCTCTGCGACGTAGTGCTCGTCCACATCGAACCGCATTTCATAGACCGAGCCCTCGGGACCACCGCGATGCTGTTCCATGTTGACCGAATACATGTAGCTGTCTTCGTGGAATGGGAACGGAAAGCGTTTGATCGCCCATTCCGAGTTGTGGAACGTATAGTCGTCTCGGAAGGACTCGTCGTTGAATTGAATGGTCATGATGGGCCTCCTCTCAGCGGTCCAGCACGAGGGACTTGCCCTCGAAACGCGATACGCAGGGCATGATTTTCTTGCCTGCTGCCTTTTCTTCATCGGTCAGCCAGTGATCACGATGAACAAAGTTGCCGTCGTGATCCAGAACCACGGTTTCACACTGACCGCAGGCACCACCACGGCACAGATAAGGCGCATCGACGCCTTCTCGTTCGATGGCTTCGAGCAGGCTTTCGTTCTCGCCGACATGAACGACTTTGTCTGAGGCCGCCAGCCGCACCTCGAACGGCTTGCCAGGCTGAGGTGCCAAGAACTCTTCGTAATGCACGCAATCTTCCGGCCAGCCTTCGGCGGCGGCTGTGTTGCGCACCCAGTCGATCATACCCTTGGGGCCGCAGACATAGACATGCGTGCCCAGAGGTTGCCCGCTCAGGAGGTTCTCCAGATCAATCTGCTGGTTCTGATCGTCGTAATACAGATGCGTCTCATTGGGATGCCGGTCGGTCAGCTGGTCCGCATAAGATGCCAGCGCGTGATTGCGGCAGGCATAATGCAGCTCCCAATGCCCATGCAGCAGTTCAAGTTGTTTAATCTGCGCCAGAAACGGGGTGATCCCGATTCCACCGGCCAGAAACAGGTGTTTGCGGGCGCGCAGGTCCAGTGAAAACAAGTTGACCGGATAGCTGATGATCATCTCATCACCCAGCTTGACCTGGCGGTGCATGAACAGTGAACCACCCCTGCCCTCGTCATCGCGCCGAACCGAGATCGTATAGGATGACTGATCAAACGGATCCGACATCAGCGAATAGGGATTAAGCCGCGTGATGCCTCCATCCCGCATTTCAACAACCGTATGCGCGCCACCCGAAAAGGTTGGCAACTGGCCTCCGTCGATGCGTTCGAACCGGAACCGCGTCACCAACTCGTTCAGCGGGGTGATCTCGGTCACTTTGACTTGGATTTTCTCGGCACCGCTCATTCGTAAATCCCTTTCGGCTCGGGCACGTTGCCATGGTCTTCGGCATCGACACGGACGCCCTGATAGGCGGCAAGGCGGCGGGAATAATGGTCGCGCACAAACAGGTTCAGCCCGCAATGCGCGCAGACAAACGGATCAACCTCGACATCCTCGGTGATGCCCTTGCAGTGCACACATTGCATCCGGCGCGCGACTGATCCGCGATGTTCGGTCTGGATTGCCGTGTGCGGCAGGCCAACGGCCATCACTTCGTTCATGGCCTGACCCATCATACCCTCAGAGCCGGTCAAATAAACCTGCAATCCCATATGAGCATCTTCCAAAACGCGGCGAATGCGCTGCAGCGAGGCCTCATAGGATGGACCTTCGTAGAATTGCGCAGGCTTCGCTGCCTGCAGTCGCTCAACGTAATCCGTTCCCTTGGGAATGTAGATCAGATGGGTTTTGGCCATCAGGTCGGGTGTCGCGATGTCAAGAACGGCTTCGGCCCCTTCGGCCTCAGCGATCATGAGATGGTGTTCGCCCGGGCGGACCTCTAGCGTGCCCCAGACCGGGCGGCTTGCGATTGACTTGGGAAATTCGAACTTTGACATTGTGCCCTCAAATAGGAAAAGGGCGCCACGGTGTGTCCGTTGCGCCCCCTTAAACTCAGCCCTTTGCGGTTCTGATCGATTTGTCCTGATCGTAGAACGGCATCTCTTCCGCAGTCGCTGCTATTTCTGTCCCATCGCCGTTGCGGACCGTCAGTTGGGTGCCCGGTGAGGCACACGCAACCGGCATACGGGCGATACCAACATTGTGCCCATTGATTTCGGAATACATGCCGAAGGTGACAACGCCGACCTTTTCACCATTTTGCAGCAGATCCGCGCCCTCGTCCGCCGGGGTCGTGCCGTCAAGTTTGACGCCGTAGATCTTGAACCGTTCTTTGCCTTGCGAAGCATAGTGGTTCTCGGCCCCGATAAAGCCGGTTTTCCCGGGTGACACAGTGAATTCCAAACCCAGTTCCCAAAGCGTATCACCGCATGTTTCGTCGTCGAACGGGTAGGTTTCCGAGTTATCTCCGGGGTAAAACAGCAGATAGCTTTCGGTGCGCAGCAGATCAAGCGTCGAGAACTGGACCGGCACGATGCCCATGTCTTTGCCCTCGGCCAGAATGTTGTCCCACAGGTGTACTGCGTGCTTGGCCTGACAGAAAATTTCGTACCCGCGCTCACCGGTGTAGCCGGTCCGCGAAATCATCACCGGGCAGCCATAGAGTTTGGTTTGCATGATCCCAAAATAAGCCAGATCACGAATTCCGGGAATGTGCTTGGCCAGGAAATCAACGGCCACCGGTCCCTGCAGCGACATGTCGTGCATGTCGTCGTCAAAAATGACCGCGCAGTTTTTGCCCGCCGCCACAGACGTCAGCTGCTCCATGCCCGTACCGGTTCCGTGCACCACAAGCCATGTGTTCACCGACAAGCGATAGATGATGCAATCGTCAACGAATTTGCCTTCAGCATTCAGGATCGAGGCATAGGTCGAACGACCCGGCATGATCTTTTCCACGTTCCGCGTGGTGACCCGATCAATGACATATGCGGCATCTTCACCGACCACGTGAACCTTTTTCAGGCCGGAAACATCCATGAGGCCAGCTTTGGTTCGAATTGCTTCATAGTCAGCTTTGGCGCGCTCTGGGCTGTGGTCGTAGAACCATGCGGTTCCCATGCCATTCCAGTCCTCAAGTTCGCCGCCGATCTCGGCATGGCGCTGCGCAAGGGCGGACGTCCTCCAAAGAATGGCCATGGTTCAGCTCTCCCGTTGATTGCTTTTTGTTGCCATATTGAGGCTGATGTCAGATTGAAAATCAACACCTCTGTGCAGAATATTTTCCTGATGGGAATATTTGCCTTCAAATTCTGAACCCTTAGACGGGGGCTTAGAGTTGAAGGAAACCCCTTATTTTCATAAAGAAAAGCCAGTTTTGGACCCTTCAAATTAAGAATGCGACACCACCGTTAAAGATGTTTGCCCCACATATCTATTGACAGGTGCCCCACGAGATTGTCCCCTGAGTAGATAAAATTTCCCAGCAGGAAAACTCCGCAGAGAGACCTCCTGCTGCAACAACAGGGAGACTACGAAGTGGATGGCAATCTAAATGCTCTCACGACGATCTTTACCGAGTTCTACTACTGGGTAACTGTCGTTTTCATGTTCCTCATCCATGTGGGCTTTTGCATGTACGAAGTCGGCGCAAGTCGTGCCCGTAACCATATGCACACATTGATGAAAAACATCATGATCATCCCTCTGGTGACGGTCACGTTCTTCTTCTTTGGATGGTGGATCTACTGGGCTTTTCCAAACTTTCCGTTCTGGGGCGGTCTGGACACTGAAGCGGGCGCAGCGAATCTGCCTTGGGCCGATACGATGGCGACCAATGTTAGTGACAGAATCACTGGCGTTTTCTGGGCGGCATTCCTGCTGTTCTCTTGGACGGCAGCCTCGATCGTTTCGGGTTCCGTGATCGAACGGATCAGGTCTTCGGCGCTCTGGGTTCATGCGGTCATGATCGGATCGGTCTGGTGGATCATCGACGCTGCGTGGGGCTGGCACTACGGCGGCTGGATGGTTCGCATTCTCGGCTACCATGATGCATATGCTTCCGGTGTAATTCACGCAATTGCAGGCGGTTACGCATTGGGTGTGATCATGGTTTTGGGCCCGCGCCTAGGCAAGTTCGCCAAGGACGGTACACCACGGGACATTCCTCCGCACAATCCGTGGCTACTGACGATCGGTATCTTCCTGATCTACACTGGTTTCTGGGGCTTCTATGCCGCGTGCAACGTGCCAGTGATTTCACCTGAAGGGATCGATGGGCAGATCACCGGCGTCACCTGGACAGCAACCAATATCTATCTGGCTCCGACGACCCTGTCGGCGATCACCTTCAACTTCCTCATGTCGCTATCCGGCGGTCTGATGGCTGCTTACGTGATCTCGAAGGGTGATGCGTTCTGGACTTTCTCGGGTGGGCTTGCCGGAATCATCACCGCCTCGGCCGGTAACGACCTGTATCACCCAATCCAAGCGATGATCATTGCCGCCATCGGTGTCGTGATCGTGTACAAGCTGCACTACTGGGTTGAACGCCGGTTCAAGCTGGATGATGCGGTGGGCGCCGTTGCTGTGCACGGTTATGCCGGGGTTGTTGGCCTGGTGATTTCAGGCTTTGTCCTCTGGGGTGTGCCATCTTCGCCATACGAAGGATACGCAACAATCAACCCGATCGGACAGATCACCGGCGCGGTCATCATGTTCTTTGTTCTGGGCTTCCTGCCTGGATGGGCTCTGGCCAAGATTCAATCTTCAATGGGCGTGCTGCGCATTCCGGAAGAGGTTGAGCTGCAGGGCCTCGATTACGCCGAGCACCATGCCTACGAAGATGCCAAGGCAGCGATCATCGAAGCTGACAAACAGGAATTGGCTGCCCGTGCTGGCGCGGCAGCGAAGTAAAGGAGAAAGACATGTCTACGAACGGATACACAAGCTGGGCTGTCGATCTTGCCGAGGTCGGTCCGATCTACCCCTTCCAAGGTTACGAAGTTCTGATGGTCATCATTGGTGTGGTCTTCTGGATTGGCTGGCATCGCATCCAGTTCGTCCGGGAAGGTGAACACCTTGAGAAGGCCCGCCACACTGGCGACGAAGAGAAGGTGAAGGCACAGCTGGAACGATACTGATCCAGCTTTAAGAGCTGGCAATGGGCGTGAAATCAGAGATCGCGCCCATTGCCTCTTAGGAAAAAAACTTTCCTACTATTATTGATGTCCCCCAGTTTTGTTGATACCGTCGAATCATAGTGAAACACACAAGGAGATCTGCCAGCCATGTGCGGAATTGTTGGATTATTCCTCAAAGACCAGTCTCTTGCGCCCCAACTGGGTAACATGCTGACGGACATGCTGATTACGATGACAGACCGCGGCCCCGATAGTGCCGGTATCGCGATCTATGGCGCAGAGTCGGCAGGCAAAACCAAGATTACAGTCCAGTCGCCCAACCCCGATGCTGACTTTGTCGGCCTGGCTGATGAGCTGGGTGAAAAGCTGGGCGCAACGGTTGGTCAGACAAACAACGACACACACACCGTTCTTGAAATTCCCGCCGGTCAGTTCGAAGCCGCACGCGCTGCGCTGGCCGAAATCCGCCCGTCGGTTCGGATCATGAGCCGCGGCGAAAGCCTCGAAATCTACAAGGAAGTTGGCCTACCCAAAGATGTTGCAGACCGATTTAACCTCAACGGAATGAGCGGCACCCATGGCATTGGGCATACGCGTATGGCGACCGAATCCGCCGTGACGACAATGGGCGCACATCCGTTCAACACCGGCCCCGATCAGTGTCTTGTCCACAATGGATCGCTGTCCAACCACAACTCGTTGCGCCGCAAACTGCGCCGCGAAGGTGTGGTTATCCAG
Source organism: Ruegeria sp. YTSC003 (assembly GCF_059609785.1). Classification (NCBI taxonomy): domain Bacteria; kingdom Pseudomonadati; phylum Pseudomonadota; class Alphaproteobacteria; order Rhodobacterales; family Roseobacteraceae; genus Ruegeria; species Ruegeria sp. YTSC003. The sequence continues at coordinate 9,348 of NZ_JBXWMK010000026.1, forward strand.
ACCGAGAACGACACCGAAGTGGGTGCAGCATATCTAACCTGGAAAATGATGAACGGCGCAACACTGGGTGAAGCTCTGGAAACCAGCATTGATGATCTGGACGGTTTCTTCACCTTTGTTGTTGGCACCAAAGACGGGTTTGGTGTCGTACGTGACCCGATTGCATGCAAACCTGCAGTGATGGCCGAAACAGACCAATATGTGGCCTTTGGCAGCGAGTACCGTGCTTTGGTAAACCTGCCGGGCATTGAAGACGCCCGGGTTTGGGAACCTGAACCCTCCACCGTATATTTCTGGTCGCACAACGACAGCCCCACAACCCACGAAAAGGCCGCCTGATATGCAGACCTATAATCTAGAGGCAGACGGGCTGCGCGGATTGAACTCATCCCTGCAGGCACAAAACGCCGAGACCAATCAAACCCGATGGGAAATTGTGAACCCTAAAGGAAGCCACGCAATCGCCGTCGGTCTGGACGCGCCGATTGAGGTGACGGTCAAAGGCTCGACCGGGTATTATTGTGCCGGGATGAACCAACAGGCGACCATAAAGGTCGAAGGCTCTGTTGGTCCGGGCGTTGCCGAAAACATGATGTCCGGTCAGGTCATCGTCGATGGTGACGCCAGCCAATACGCCGGAGCGACCGGCCATGGCGGATTGCTGGTGATCAAAGGTAATGCCAGCTCGCGCTGCGGCATCTCAATGAAAGGGATCGATATCGTCGTGCATGGCAACATCGGCCACATGTCCGCCTTCATGGCACAGGACGGCAATCTGGTTGTCTGCGGGGACGCTGGGGATGCACTGGGGGATTCACTCTACGAAGCCCGGCTGTTCGTGCGTGGTTCGGTCAAGAGCCTCGGCGCCGATTGCATCGAGAAGGACATGCGTCCCGAGCATCTGGATATCCTGAGGGATCTTCTGGCCCGCGCGGGCAGCGACGCCAAGCCAGAAGAGTTCAAACGCTATGGTTCGGCCCGTCAGCTTTATAATTTCGACGTTGATAACGCCGCCGCTTACTGAGGAAGAAGGGTATGAAAGATATGGACGATCAGATCCCCCGCACCCTGCCGATCCAGTCGGCGACATTTTCCAACCCGATCAATGCTGAGATCCGTCGCGCCGCTGCGACCGGCATCTATGACATTCGAGGTGGGGGAGCCAAACGGAAAGTACCTCATTTCGACGATCTGCTGTTTCTGGGTGCGTCGGTATCGCGTTATCCGTTGGAAGGCTATCGCGAACGTTGCGATACCTCAGTAACGTTGGGCACGCGCTTTGCCAAAAAACCGATCGAGCTTGATATCCCTATCACCATTGCAGGCATGAGTTTTGGTGCCTTGTCTGGCCCGGCGAAAGAGGCTCTGGGCCGCGGCGCATCCGCAGCGGGCACGTCAACCACCACCGGTGACGGTGGCATGACACCAGAGGAACGCGGCCATTCAACCAAGCTGGTCTATCAGTATTTGCCTTCGCGTTATGGCATGAACCCGAACGATCTGCGCAAGGCTGATGCAATTGAGATTGTGGTTGGCCAAGGCGCTAAACCCGGTGGCGGCGGTATGCTGCTGGGTCAGAAGATCAGCGACCGCGTGGCCGAGATGCGCACCCTGCCCAAGGGTATCGACCAGCGCTCGGCCTGTCGCCATCCCGACTGGACTGGCCCGGACGATCTTGAGATCAAGATCCTCGAACTGCGCGAGATCACTGACTGGCAAGTGCCGATCTATGTCAAAGTTGGCGCAACACGCCCCTACTACGACACTGCTTTGGCCGTGAAAGCTGGCGCCGACGTTGTCGTCATGGATGGGATGCAGGGCGGCACCGCTGCCACGCAGGACGTTTTCATCGAACATGTCGGTCTGCCGACGCTGTCCTGTATCCGCCCCGCCGTTCAGGCACTGCAGGATCTGGGCGTGCACCGAGAGGTACAACTGGTCATCTCGGGCGGTATCCGCACCGGTGCCGATGTTGCCAAAGCGCTGGCGCTGGGTGCAGATGCGGTCGCCATAGGCACCGCCGCATTGGTGGCTCTGGGCGACAACGATCCCAAGTGGGAGGCCGAGTATCAGAAGCTAGGCACCACCACCGGCGCATATGATGATTGGCATGAAGGCCAGGACCCGGCGGGTATCACCACGCAAGACCCAGATTTGGCAGCACGCTTGAACCCGGTTGATGCAGGCCGCAGGCTGCGGAACTACTTGAAAGTTATGACACTTGAGGCGCAGACTATCGCGCGTGCCTGTGGTCACAACCATCTGCACAACCTCGAGCCCGAAGATTTGTGTGCCCTGACAATGGAGGCCGCCGCCATGGCGCGGGTGCCGCTGGCGGGAACCAGTTGGTACCCCGGCAAGGAAGGGTTCTGAATAGATGCTGCGCGGCTCCCTGATGGGGGCCGCGTTTTTGCTTTGACAAACCAAAAAACAACAGGGAAAGGAAAGCAATCGTGACGACAGATCTCGCAGCTTTCGCAAAAGAAAAAGGCGTCAAGTATTTCATGATCTCGTTCACCGATCTGTTCGGTGGACAGCGGGCCAAACTGGTGCCCGCGCAGGCGATTGCCGATATGCAGGAGGACGGAGCGGGATTCGCCGGGTTCGCCACGTGGCTGGACATGACGCCAGCGCATCCCGACATGCTTGCGGTGCCTGATCCGTCCTCGGTCATTCAGCTACCGTGGAAGCCCGAAGTGGCTTGGGTTGCTGGTAACTGCGTGATGGAAGGAAGCGATGTTGCGCAAGCCCCCCGCAACGTCCTGCGCCGCCTTATTGACGAGGCCGCCGCCGAAGGCATGCATGTCAAAACCGGTATCGAAGCCGAGTTCTTTCTGCTGACCCCAGATGGAGAGCAGATCAGCGACCCATTCGATACAGCAGAAAAGCCCTGTTATGACCAACAGGCCGTAATGCGCCGCTATGATGTGGTGCGAGAGATCTGTGATTACATGCTGGAACTGGGTTGGGGTCCCTACCAGAATGACCACGAGGACGCCAATGGCCAGTTCGAAATGAACTGGGAATTTGATGATGCGCTGCGCACCGCTGACAAGCACTCGTTCTTCAAATTCATGACCAAGTCGGTTGCTGAAAAGCACGGGCTTCGGGCGACGTTCATGCCGAAACCGGTCGAAGGTCTGACCGGAAATGGCTGTCATGCTCATATCTCGGTCTGGGATGCCCCAGGCGCGGATGCAAAAACTAACGTGTTTGCAGGCGAAGGCGAAGGCCCAACCGGAGAGGTCGGTCTGGGAGAACGCGGAAAACACTTCCTCGGCGGCATTATGAAACATGCCTCGGCGCTTGCCGCGATCACCAATCCCACGGTGAACAGCTACAAGCGCATCAACGCGCCGCGGACAATGTCGGGTGCAACTTGGGCACCCAATACAGTGACCTGGACAGGCAACAACCGGACGCACATGGTTCGCGTTCCCGGCCCCGGCAGGTTTGAGCTGCGCCTGCCAGACGGGGCAACCAACCCGTATCTGCTACAGGCAGTCATCATCGCGGCTGGGCTATCCGGCATCCGGTCCAAGGCAGATCCAGGCAAACGCTGGGATATCGATATGTATGCCGAAGGTCATAAGGTTCGTGGTGCTCCGAAACTGCCTTTGAACATGCTTGATGCGTTGCGTGAATACGACAAGGACAAAGAACTGAAGGCAATGATGGGTGCCGAGTTCTCATCCGCGTTCCTGAAGATGAAACATCAGGAGTGGAACTCATTTGTCTCCCATTTCTCGCGCTGGGAAAAAGACAACACATTGGACATCTAAGTCGGGTTGCAAGGTTGCATTTCTGGGCCGCGGCACAAGCTGCGGCTCAAATTTTCGGGCCCCAAGAGTATCGCCAGGAACGTTCGCGTTTTTCAGCATACGCAAGGCCAGAGCCCCGGCTTGTTTTGAGACCACATCACCAAGCATCAAGACGACACGCAGATCGTACATTTCTGCAAAGAGCAATCTGTTCCGCAACTGAACGATTTTGACCTTTTGTTAGGAATGGGCGGCCCGATGGATGTTTGGGAGGTCAATGCCATTCCTTGGCTAACGTTCGAAAAGCAAACCATCAGAACGTGGGTGCATGATTTCAATCGACCGTATTTTGGCATTTGTCATGGGTATCGGCTTTGATCAGAACCGCGGAACACTACCGTGATTGCCGCAAAGCGACTTTACGTATACCCGGCATCTGCTTCCAACCGCCAATCTGGAACGTCATTAACCAGCATAATCGCAGCCCGGCGAAGCGTCGCGCGCATCTTTTCCACAACCGGACCGGTCAATTCGCAATCCGCCAATGCGGCATCGAAAGTGTCCAGCCAAAGCTCTGCGTCGGCCTTCCGGATGGGGATATGCGCATGGATTTCGCGCAGGTCCATATGGCCGAAACGTTCACGATAGTAGGCGCGGCCGCCCAGAAACCCGCTGAGAAATTCAAATTGAGCCAGTCTGGTGTGGTTCAGCCCATGTCCTCGAAAATGCAACCTGTGCAACGAATGCACTGCCGGATCGGTTTCCATCCGGTCATAGAAACGCTCGACCAGAGCGCGCAGTTGGGTCTCACCACCAAGTTGCTCTATCGCAGATTTCATGTGCTGCCTTTCAATATCTCGGGCACCTGCAATATTGCATAACAGGAAAATAAGTTTATCAACAGTGACATTCTGACATACTCATACTTAGAAGCGGAACCAGGTGAAATCAGTGATGGTGATGACGGAATGAACGCTCTGGTGCTTGGCCTTTTGGCGGCACTTTGCTGGGGGGTACACGATCTGGCAGTGCGCTATGTCAGCCAGTCTGTCAGTGTGGTTGCTTCGCTCATGGCTGTGCTGGTTTCGGGCGCAGTGCTGCAACTTGGTTTGGTTGCGATGATGGGTGAAGTCGACCCGATTCCTGGCACGGCATTGATCAGCGCTGTTGCTGCAGGGGGGTGTTATCTGTTGGCGGGCATCAGCATGTACGCCGCTTTTCAACGCGGCCCGGTCCGGCTGGTTGCTCCGATTGTTGCAAGCTATCCGGTGTTGTCCGTCTCACTGGCCATCTGGCGCGGCGCAACGGTCAGCCCGTTGCACTGGCTTGCCGTCATCGCGATTGGTGTTGGCGTTTCTGTTGTGGCTGCCCAATCTGAACGCGACGCAACCGAATACCCAGCAGCTGGCCCGACGGTGGTGCTATCGATACTTGCGGCAATCGGGTTCGCCGCCACCTTTGCGCTAGGACAATTTGCAACCGAACATAATGACGAATACTCAATCTCTCTAGTTATTCGGCTGACAGCAGTTTTTGCCCTAGGCATGATCGCCCTGGCATCCCGTAGATCAATCTGGCCCGGGCGGCGGGCTCTGCCTCTTCTGTGTGTCATGGGTGTTCTGGATGCTGTTGCCATCCTTTGCGTGATCGCGGCGGGCGGGTTGCCGAATGCGCAATTTGCCTCGGTGACGGCGTCCGTCTTTGGGTTGCTGACGGTTGTGTTGGCCTGGGCTGTCTTGCGTGAAAAGATGTTGCCACGCCAATGGCTTGGATGTTTGTTTGCGTTTGCGGGAATAGGCTATCTGGCGCTCTGAGGCGACCATTCCGAAAGCTCTTTAAAACAAGGTAATATCAGTTTCGTTAGGGCGCATTATTTGCGCCCTAACGCAACAGGTCAGGCTGTGAGGCCTTCTGGTTCTGGCAGTTTGTTTGCGCGGCAGCAGGCGGTGAGGGTGTTGGCCAGCAGGCAGGCGATGGTCATGGGGCCTACGCCGCCGGGGACCGGGGTGATGGCGCCGGCGCGTGCGGCGGCGCTGGCGTAGTCGACGTCGCCGACCAGTTTGTTCTTGCCATCGCGTTCAATGCGGTTGATGCCCACGTCGATGACGGTGGCGCCTTCTTTGATCCAGTCACCGGGCACCATTTCGGG
>NZ_JBXWMK010000027.1:0-14949 GCF_059609785.1 Ruegeria sp. YTSC003
CGCGGGATGGAGCAGCCCGGTAGCTCGTCAGGCTCATAACCTGAAGGTCGTAGGTTCAAATCCTACTCCCGCAACCACTTGGGTCGAACAAAGTACCGAACAAGCCGCCGCAAGGCGGCTTTGTTCATCCTGGGCTAGGCTAATCATCGCTGCCAGTGCACCTTCCAACTCGATCTGCACGCCATCCCGTTCATGTTGGATCGTAACACGTTCGATCAAGCCCCGAATGATCTCCAATGCCCCTGTGCGGATTGCCGGGTCGGATAGTGCCTGTGTCAAATCGGCGACCTTGGAGCGATAGAGTTCGGTCAGGTTCGGGTGCAGTCGCACTGGTGACGGTGCAGGTTCGGAGAGCTTACCATCAAGATCGGCGATCTGCGCTTCGAGTTCTTCGAGCTTGGCTTGAAGTCCGGGTGTACGAAAGCCCTCTGCGATTGCATCATAAAACCCATTCAGTTTGCGCGCAGCTTTGTCCCTTTCGGATTGCAAACGGGCCCGAGCTGCCTCCAACGCGCCCGTTTCCGCGTTGGCGGCTTCGCTGAAAGATTTGACGAATGTGGCCACAGCATCGGGCTGCATCAGGCGCTGACGCAGCAAACCCAGAACCGCGTCTTCCAGAACGTTACGGCGAATGGATTGCTTATGGGAGCATGTGCCGAGCTTGCGGGCGGCAGAGCAGGCGAGGTAGTCGCGTCCGACTGTGGCAAGCGGCCCTCCGCAGGTGCCACAGAATGCAAGACCTGTCAGCAAGTGTTTCTTGCGCCGCTTCTCCCAGAACCGTGTCTTCTTGATGGCTTTGACGCGGGGGTCGGCCTCGATCTCGCCTTGCCGTTGCTTCACCGCCTCCCAAAGATTGTCACCGACAATACGCATCTCGGGGACTTCTGTGATGATCCATTTGGAGGGATCGTTGAGACGGGACACACGCCTACCGGTCTCCGGGTCCTTGATGTAGCGCAACCGGTTCCAGACTAGGCGACCGATATAAAGCTCATTGTTGAGAAGGCCCGTTCCGCGTGTGCGGTGTCCCCGGATGGCCGTGTCACGCCATAGTTTGCCTCGGGCACCGGAAATATCCTCGGTATTCAGGCGGCGCGCAATGGCCTTCGGGGAATGCCCGTCGGAAAACTCCCGAAACACCCGCCGAATTACCTCAGCTTCCGCCGCGTTGATCCGTCGTTCTCCCCTGACGGGTAGGCCGTCCAGGCCGAGACGCCGGACGACGTCATAGCCGTAGCTATTGCCGCCACCGGAGCGTCCAAGTTCGACCCGCCCACGCAGTCCCCGCCGGGTTTTGTCGGCCAGGTCTTTGAGGAACCGTTGGTTCATGGTGCCCTTGAGGCCCACATGCAACTCACTGATCTCGCCTTCGGCCAGTGTAACGATGCCGACTCCTGCGAAGCTCAGGCGTTTGAAGATCGCTGCGATATCAGCCTGATCACGGCTCAACCGGTCCAGCGCCTCCGCCAAAACTAGGTCAACTCGTCCTTCCTGAGTTGCATTGATCAGCTCTGGCAGGCCGGGGCGCAACATCGAGGCACCGGAGACCGCACGATCTGAATAGGCGTCGACAATGGTCCAGCCTTCACGCTCTGCACGTTCTCGACACAGCCGCAACTGATCCTCGATTGATGCGTCCCGCTGCATTTGGCTTGAGAAACGGGCATAGATTGCAACTAGGGTCATCGCCGGGCCTTTCTCTTTTGGTTGATCAGGGCCGCATAGTCGCGGCCCGCTTCAATGGTCTGGGCGTGAAAATAGTGGCGCTCGGCTGTTCCGAAGCTCGTATGCGCAAGAATTGGTCGAATTAGCTTGGCGTGTTCCGGAGAAGATCGGGCCAGTGTTGTCGCGGCAGCATCCCGAAAGAAATGCGGCGGGATACGGCGACCCGTTAGCTTCAGCGTCTGCTCAGCGATCCGGGGGCTCAGCGCATCATTCTTCAAAGGAGTACCAGACCGGCCAACCCACAGGACATCGTGTTGCTGTTGGCCACGCTCCATAAAAAAGGGACGGGCTTCGTCGACATAACGGCGTAAGAGCGGCTCAACGCTCTGCGGAACATCAGCTTCCCAGGGATGCCCTGATTTGGTCAGATCCCCTGTGAGCGCAACAATCATGGCGTCCGGTGTGACTTGCAGGGATGGGCCAATCTGAAGCCCGGCGAAGGCACGTCGCCGCATGGGCATCAGGGCTAGCATGGCAATCATTGTTCCATCCCGCAGGCAGATCATTCTGCGTAACGATGTTCGGGCGACTTCTGCATGTTCCGTTGCCAGTGAGATACCTGCCCGAAGCAATACATCGCTGGACAGTACCCGGCCTAGTTTCCGATCCCGATCACCGTTGCCTGCGGTACGCTTCAATCCTGTTTTTAGCCTGCGCTGACCGGTCCAATCGTGCACAGGATCAGCCGCAGAGAGGACACGCAATACGCCATCTATGAACATCAACCGGGTCATCGGTCGGGTGTGTGAGAGGTCTTGAAGCCAAGCGGAAAGGCGCGGCAGGGTCGCGCGTCGCGCCGAAGGCAGCGTGATCGCATCCGCATCGCTAGTAATCAGCCATTGCAGCCATCGGGCATAGCGAAGTTCCAGCGTCTTCAATGAGGTTGCGCGCAGATGAGCGAGGGCGCCGCAATCGTCGAGTGGTCCGGCCGCCTTCTGAAGCTTGTCCCACATATCCCAGTCGGACGCGGGCCAATTGGCGAGAGGCAGAACCAGGCTCATCTGCGGCGCCCTTTCTTGGCGTCGATCAGGTCGGCAAAGGCGCGCGTTGCCGAACGTGCTTCAAGACCGGAATACATGTTGATCGTGTGGCTGACTTCCGAATGTCCGAGCAACCGGCGGGCAACCTCATAGCCCCCAGGATTGGCGTCGAGCCAGTTCATCACCGCAAAGTGGCGAAACAGGTGGGCGTTCATCTCCAACCCCGTTTCCTTCAATATCCGTTTAGAGATGCGTGCCGACAGAACGCTGGGGTCAACGGAATGTTAACCAACTCTCCGGGGAAACAGCCAGGTTCTTCACGCGAACTGGGCAGACCAGCAAGATGGCGATGGCGAGCGCATCTTCGCGTGCCAGAGCCCAGCCATACGGTTTGGACGTGCCGCGCGGTCGGGCGAAAATCCGTTCAGGCAGGAGCAGCAGGCGCTGCTGGTGCCGGTCCTCCTGCAACACCCTCAGCCGGCTTCGGTTTTTTTGGGTCATGCCATTCTGAGGTTTGACGGCCAGGCGCGCGGCAAGCCCCGACAGCGCGTCCCGGGTGTCATCGGGTGCATTGAGTATCCGGGCTAGGTTGCGGAGCAGCGCGGCGATCTCGCTGATCATCTTTGTGGTCAGGTTGTTGGTGCGCGATAACATCTGGCGCAAACCTCGTTCCGCCGTCACCGGATTGATCAGAACGTCCAATCCGCCAATGTGGCAAATTGGGATGCCAGAATGACCCAGTTCGGAGGCAAACCGAACCAACTGTCTTTGGTATTGGGCCAGGGTCGCGGATCGGAGTGCTCTGTTCTGACCGTCATCTGCCAGCGGGTCCGGTTTGGACAGACGATGCATCAGCTCTGCAAGAGCTGTTTGGAATGGCGTTGGAAACGCGGTCACCGAAAAAGCGATGACCTTCTGACGAGATTCCAGGGGCAAAGTGACCCTGGGCCATTGTGAAATACGTCGGGCCGCCAGGTTCCAGCCGTTGACTGCAGCCCGATATGCAACATCAGGAGATTTGCTGATCTCGTTTTGCTCAAGGGCTACTCGATAGGCTTGAGCATGCTTTTTGCGCACAGTGGCGGGTTTGACGCCTTGCCGGTTCAGATAATGCACGAAGCGGCAGAGTGCGGGTTGCAATGTCTTGTCTCCGGACGCCAATACAATCACCCAGAGCGCGTGCCAATCGGGAGACAGATCTTCAATCCGGTTGTATCGCCGTTCCACCAGCCCGAAATGCGCGAGCGCAGCCCGTGCATCGCTGACCGCGTTTTGCCAACTCTTTGGCGTGAGACCCAGCGCAGCCGGTGAGACCTGGGTCAAACGGGGCTGCAACCATCGGCTATCGCAGGGAACGTCCTCGGGCGGCAGCGCAAGGGCCTTCGCCACGCGGCGCAGGCCGGAGATCAAGTCGCGGCGGCGCGCGTCAGACAGAGAGGTGTCGGAGTACAGCTGTTCGATAAGGTCGGCAAACATCGGTGTGTCGGCTTTTACGAAGGCCAATCTCAATGGAACGGGGCTCTGCTTAGTCATCGGGTTTGCGTTCCTCTGGACATGTCTGGTCTCGGGCGGACTGGTGTGGACAGGAGGTCCGATTCGGGAAAAGCGTAGCACAGAAAGTTAGAAACTTATGGGGATACCCTCTTCCCGAAACGTGTTTAACAAATTGATATTAATAGACATTAACGGTCACGAGTGCCTACCAGCAATGTGCCTGCCGGTAGGCGGCATGAGCTGCCGGATCAATGCGGATGAGGCGTCCGCCGGGGCCAACCCAGATAACCTCGAGCAGGCCTGCTGCAATCGCACGGCGCACCGTCTTCTCCGAGCAATTGTCCAGTTCAGCGATGTCCTTCACCGTCAGCAGCTGGCGGGTTTGTTTTTTCATTGCATTGATCCGTGGCATCGTGATGCGCCTCCTTTTTGGCAGAGGCGTTCCGGCCCAGTTCCCGTACTGCCTGGGCAGCCAGCAATCGGACCAACTGGTCAATCGCTGTCTCAACCTGCTGGTGCGCTTGGTCGTCAGAAGGGGGTATGGCAGGAACGCGTGTCATGCCATGACCATGACAACGCAGGCTTGCTCATTCTAAGTGTATTGATTGCCCGATTCAGGCGGTGCCCAACGCTCTTTCTCTTCTCGCTCAAGCTTGCCGCGAAAATCGTCAATATCCACTCGGATCGTCTCACCGCTCAGGTTTTGTCCCGGATCGGTGATGAACCTCACGACAGACTGAATGAAGTCGACGAGCGGACCTTGCCGTTGTCCGCCGGGGCGACCGTCTGAGTATGTCGTATAGGTCAAAGGGCGACCGGCATCTTTCCAGATATAGCAGCAGCTCTCGACTGTACTGAAGGCGTTTGTCGCGCGAGAACCGCTTGTCGCGTGGCGACATCTCTGCAACCGCGCCGGGGGTCACAAGGATGTGCCGAATGTCATCTATCACGTCCTGAGTAAGTGTCGTTGCGGTCTCAATATTGTCGAGCACTTGGGGAAGAAGGTCTGCGTCTTCTGGCGTCGACGCGAAATAAGTCGAAAGCGAGCCCAATGAGTTCCGGAGTTCTTGGGGACTAATGGAACTCTGTTTGGCTTTCCGCAAAAGTTGCTTGAGGTGCTTTTGACCTCGTTCAATTGCTTGCGAGCGACGGACCTCGGTCAGGTTGATTGCGATGTCTTCATCGTTGTTGAGGCAATTCCCAAGAATCACAGAGAGTTCGCCAACGAGATTAGTTGGCAGGTCAAACCGTTCAGCCAAGCTCTCGATCATGTCCTCAGAAAGAGCGCCGCGTTCGCCATAACTGCCGAGCTTCCATGGCATCGAGCATTTGATCCCATCCATGTGCGGGTAGACCGAATAGTCACCTTCAATATCTACGACGTCGTGATTGTCCTTCGGACCGCTCTCCGCGTTAGCGCTCATGTTATTCTCCGTTTGGTTCACTCAATAGTCTGGTCGCACGTCCAAAAGCTGATGTGCATCAAGGCAGTATTGTTTGCTGAGGAAGCGCGCTGGTTGACACAAGGCGACCCCTTCAAAGGTTGCACATAAATAAAAGAACAGGAAGGGAACAATTTGGTTAGGTTCTGTGTCGAGCCGCTGACCCGAACCGTCTGCGCTATTGGTGGGCTGTTGCGCTTCGGGTCAGCTAAGGTTTGTACAACTTGCGGCCGCGCGAAACACAAAGATCCCACAAAAAAACGGATCAATACACTTAGTTAGCAAGAGCGCAAAATCGGACGTTCTGGGCCGGGATGGGTCTTCCTCGTCTCCGTTGCGCCCGGTTTATTCTTGCTGCTTTCCCTGGCAAACGATCAAAAAAAGCGGTGACCACGGTGTGTTCACGACCGGCCTCCAAGGTGAACTAAGGTTCGGGGACCACACCATGCCAGTGTCGCTCGCACATGGCTGTGTTGCGGACAAAGCTGCCGTTTGAATTAGTTCTGGGAATTTCGGCTTGTGCCGCACAGTTTGGAGCAGTCGCATACTCCAAAGACGCAATTAGGACACGACTTATTTGGTCAACCGCCCAGCTGCGAACACGTCCGGGTCTATCGCCATGAGATGCACGTCATTAGTTGGTGCCATCTCCAATTTTCTGCACAAACCTTCAGAAGGCGCGTTTCCTTCACGGATCCCTGTGAAAAAAGTCCCAAGACCATGGAGATCACGCATAGCAAGCATTGAATTTGCGCCCATGATCAGGGCAATCCCCTCGCCCCGCCGCGATTCATCTGTCGCTAGCATACCCCACCAAGCCTGATCGGCATTCCGGTGATCAGGATGAAACTGCGCAACGGCTGCTGTTGCCGCGACGACTTCCCCCTTGCGGTCACGTGCCAACAAACACACGCTCGGGCGTCTCAGCCCGCGGATGAACGCGCCCATCGGAAGCAGGACTCCGCATGCCTGTGTGAGCGTATCCAATTTGGCCAAGTCATCACCTGGTGTTTGCGCATCTACACGCACGAGTTCGAGATCATCGGGTAACTTGCGCGACGCCAAAACCATGGCCGCGGCTTCAAGCGATGCTGCGCTCCCTTGCCAGTCAACGAACTGATCCGTTTTCAGACCGTGCTGTTCAAGCCCTTCACGCCTACGATCGGCAGCTTCGACAGGAGTTCTTTCGGCCATGCAAACGCCCTGTAGTCGAGTCATCGCAATTTGCTTCACCAAATCGATGTCGTTCTCCGCGCTAAGGCCCACCGCGCGGCCATGGCAGGAATAAGTCGGGTCATTCTTGACCAATGTCCAAATACGGTCCGCCCTGCGTTGCAGGTCCTGCTGTTCTGGCTGGCCAAAAAATTCATTCGAAAAATCTGTCATAACTTATTCGTAGCATCAGCAAGCTTGATGGGAAGAAAAATCTAGCAACGCGCTTTGGCGACCAAATAACAGCGGACAATCGTGTGCAGTGCAGCATTCAGCAGTTTGGGCTCTTTAGTTGATTCCGCTGCGCCTTGATCGAACCGCCGCTGTTGATCTGGGGGAGTAACGCTTGGGCCTTGGTGGCACCTACGGGGACCCTTCGTTGCCGAGCTCAGGCACTTAGACGTTCGCTTTAATATTGTTTGCGAAGCGCGGTCGGGTGAAAATGAAGTTTTTCAGTTCGATATTGTCTAAGCCTACTCTAAAGATCGGGACAAGCGTGTTGGAGGTTTCAACCAGAATAAGCGTATTCTGATCCGACATCGGGGGAAGAAGATCTTTATATAGACCGATATTGTCGTCCGTTAACTTTTCAACATACTCGCCGCGAATTGCAGACCAGTTCACCGAATGATTGTCGTTGGCTGCATCGTAAAGAACTAACGAAATTCGAATTTTCAAATCCGTATCATTTGCCACCATTAATTTGAACATTTCCACCATCGAGTCAATGTATTCGCTATTGATCTCCCGAGTTTCTCGAGAAACTAGGTCACCGATCGTATGTGCTGCTTTGGTGTTCGAGGCATTCTGCCTATAAGCGTCAAAAAATGTATAACCCGCCATGATCGCCCAAAAGAGGATTGGGATGACAAGAACGGCTTCGACGGAAATCGAGCCGTTTTCCCGGCCGAGGAATCGTTTTGAACAGTGTATCGAAAGTCGGTTAATCCTCATACTATTTAGGCTCCTGTACGAAAACGGTTGTAGCGGTCAAAGCGTATTGACCTTCTTCGTTAACTATTGCCTTGCCCATAGCGGATGTCGGGAACCTGGGATTGATCTTGGCGCAGGCCCGAAGAACCATCAACTCGTTCTCAAGGCCGTTTTGAAAAGTCCGCACAGGGCGCACCTCGTCGGACAAGTCAGTGCAGTCAGGGATGGTCGGTACTGTTATGGACGCAAATGGATCTTGACGGATCATTTCTAGACGCAAGCTGTTTTCACAATTGCTGATAAAACCGGCTCGGTTGCAGATAATCGCCTTAATATCGTCATGCTGTGGGTTAATGCCGGTGTTTAGCCTAATGTCGCGAACGGTCATGTCGACAGCCCGCTCCAGTTGCGCATGTTTCAGTGTTACTAAGCCAAGCTCCAATCCCGAAAGAACCAGGAAAAACACGGCAGGGAATATGATAACAAACTCGACAGTCACATTGCCGTCTTCCTTGCGGCGAAGCTCAGTTAGAGCGGAGAACATCCGGCGCATCATTGTGTCAACCTCAACATACGAACCGAGGACGCGATTGAAGTAAAGGCATCTGTAAGGTCAGGCGCCGATGCATCATAGTAATGACTGGCAGAGCTTGCGCAGCCTTGCAGCACCTTTTGACCGTTCGCAGGGGCATTGACGCTGACACTAAAGACAATCACGCCTTCATCTTTGGCTGCCTTGCATACGTGCTTGGTGCGCGCATCCTTGGCTACTGCATTTTTCTTGCTGAACGCGCTGCTTTCCCACTGCCCATAGGCACTTGGCGACTGGGTGAAAATATTGTTTTCGATGTATTCCAAGGACACAAGGTTCAGCAGCTCAACGTAGGACAACTGTACCGACTTGCCGGGCTCGTCTTCTTTAACGCATGAAGTTTTGCTGCCATTGGTTGTGCAACGTGAGTCCCCGTTGCCGTAAGGGTGATCCTGCCAGCTGTTATCATGAGGCCACCAATACATAGGGGTGCCATTTGATTGGAAGACTGAGAAACGATCGGCTTCCTCATTGTACCACAAATCCGACAAGGTAGTACGCATCGAGGGGTTGAGCATGTGCTGATCGGTATTGTCCCCGTCGGACACCAGGATCAGAACTTTTAGAACGTTACTATTGTAATCCATTGGGCGGTATTTGAATGCTTCCGGGACGATACCATCACCATCTGCGGATACAGGAGTGGCCAGACCATTGATGACTGGGCGTGTGCTCGGATCCAGTAAAATAAGGCCCCAATTTGCACCGTTGTCCAGGCCAGAATCTTCGTCTGCCACTGGGTTGCTTAGCTTGGTCAAGCCATCGACATAGTCATGAAGCACTGTTTCATTGTTTTGGAATGGCAGGATCGCTGATCCAGGGCGGATTGGGCAAACGGGATTTTGAATCGGCTCTTTTGTCTCGGTGTAAGGGTCGAAATGAGCCGTTTGCTCCAGCACTCTGGTCAGAGAAAGATCAGGCTTGCTAAATTCATTGTCGATAAAGTTGACGCAATGCGAGTGGCCATGAAAACGGTCGACATTGTAGTATTTCAGCAAATCTGCGCCAGCGTTAACCTGGCTGGAATACGGAATCAGGGAAAACGAAACTTCGTTGCTCCAATGCCCGTTTTTCTTTCCTATCTTTGTAATGATGTTTTTCGTTGCATTTTTTAATTGAAACAAGTCGATCGAGGTCGAAACGTCCAATACGATTGAGATTTCGGCAGCACCGACGCTTTCCTCGGCAGTGCTCGCTGCGGGTGCGATCAATGTATCAACACCAGAGAGGTGCATGAATTGGGTCTGTATCTCAGATTGGGCTGTCGCCGACACCTCTCGATAACCAGTGTCGTTGACTACATTGATATTGGTCAGATTTTCCAGAAGGCCCGCCTTTTCTAGGTACGAACGAACGACAGATCCTGGATCCGCCTTTTGATCAAGATCCGCCGCAGCCAAAACAGACCGATCCAGCGTGTACTGCAAATTTGCACGTTCGCTCTCGTGGCGCATGAAATCGATACCAATTCCCACAAAGGCGACAATAGCCACAAACATAAATAGGGCGAATATAGTAAGCGCGCCATCCTCGTCGCGGGCAAGACGTCGAGCACCTTTCCACACACCGAATGCAGGAGAAACGCTAGAGCTTGTTGATTTTACAAAATTCGTAGGCATTTATAACCTCCTTTAGCGGCGGAAAGCTGCCATAAGTTCATTTCTATTAGGGGAAAGCTCGCAATTGCAGGTATTGCAATTACGGAAACATTTACTAGGGCATTGACTCAGAATCCCTCTAAGCCTTTGGAATTAGGTTTATTTTTTAACTGAGAGCATCTCTATAAACTCTGTGATTTGAATATGTCAAAAATGCGGCGGCCTACTGGCCATTTGGAGGGATTATCTTTTATGGAAAAAAACGATTCATTAATGTCTGGTTAATATAGAGGCTTCAAAAATGGGGCTGCCTTCTTGAAAACGGCCATTCATCCCATCTGGCAGAGCACTCTGCAGCGCTGCGGTCAGCACCAAGGGCAACGCGCAGATGGTAGACTATGCAAACAAACATAGAAACACGCCTGCCTCCAAGCTGGTGATGGCATCCAGCAAGGCGCAAGAACAAGGGCCTCAGGACGCGATGATGGCCGCGATTCGAGCCGCATTTGTGGCCAACCCCATGAAAAAGCCGACCTTCGCTGCGCTATGTCGAATGAGCAGGTCGGGCTCGCAGCGGACGTTCAGTAATTTCAGCCCGATTTCTGCCTTGCGGACATTTCTGCCGTTTGCTGCGGCGCAGAGCCCCGGAACCAATTGAATGATTGCTCAGCAGGTGGAGTGGACGAACAGAACTATCTTTCGCTGTCTCGTCTGATAGCGCGGACCCTCATTGTCTATCTCAGGGCAAAAGCCTTCATCTACCACGGGATCGATATATAGCTTTCGGCAGACGCTCTATTTAGGAAAAAGGCCATTAGAAGAAAATACAACAATATTGGGGCAGCAAATATAGCCCTTCTTATCGTAGGTTTTAGGGAGCTATTCTTTTCCGGGCCAAATGTTTCGGCCTCGGCGTCGTTCAAAGGCGGGAATAGCTCCCTTTTGCTTTGCTTAACCATAGTCAACTCGTAAAAATAAACTATTTGCTATTTTCCAGACCTCACATTAACCGAGTGTTAACGCACCTATTATTTCCAATTTAACGGTTTTTTTTGATCGCTGCTGGAAACAGAAAATTGAAAACTACTGCTATTGTTAACAGTTTTATTTTCCCAAGTGATTCTTTTGGAAATAAAGGCCAAGTTGTTAATATTCCATTAAAGATAACAACTCCTGAAAGTCGAATAGCTGCCTCATTCTGGCCGTGTTTGAGCAACATTTTTAAGGATGGCATTCGTTCGCCACCGCTGACCAGTATTTCTCTAAACGAAAAGGATTTCTACCGTGTTGAACTTCCTTAAAGTGAGCGTCTCCGCAATCGTACTCTCTACATTTGTAGTCGCGCCAGTCGTGACCGTTCTCGCTTCCGATTACGCATACGCAAAAAATGGTAACGGAAAAGGTGGAGGTAACGGCGGCGGAAAAGGGGATAATGGAGGTGGCAACGGTGGCGGAAAGGGCGGCAACAACGGTGAAAAAGGTGCCAAAAGGGGATGGGGTTCCGACAAAACGCTGAACGGGGCAAATACGAAGTCTGCCAGCAAAAGTCGTAAGTCAAAGAGCGCCAGTCGTTTGGGTCGGGCTGTGAAGGAAGACTTTCAGGCCTTGGGCCGTAACCTGAAGCAAAACGGTGTCAAAGGTCTATTCAAAGGGAACAAGGCACGGACCACCACAACACGAACAAGTAAAGCGAGTGTCGCGCAATCCCCGAGACCACCAAGCAGAAAAGAAAAACTCCTTGATGATGGCACGCTTGCTCCGCGTAACCTCGGCAAACTGAATGGTGCCATTAACTCCAGTGTAAATGCAAAACTCGCGCATATCGCGAACGGACAGTATGCGAAAGGTACAGGGCCGGTGAGCCTGGCCGCTGGCCTTGCCGTAGCCGACGCAAATTTCAATCATGTCATGGGTGAAGATTACGACTTGAGCCCTGAAGAAGTGAAGGAAATTGCTGCGGCGTATGATTATTTGGACACGGCTCCAATGACGCTGGAGGAAGCTGAACAGGTTCTTGCCGATGAGGCGTCCACTCCCGGTACGATTGCGCCTGAAGATTTGGAAACCGCACAAGCGGTGAAAGATGCGCACGACGTAACAACAGATGAGGACGGAAATACGATAGCGCAACCGACGGACGATCAGTTGGCGGCTGCGGAGGCGGTGCATGACGCGGAGGCCAGTTTGTTGGGACATTACAAAGGCGATTTTTCTGAGGACAAAATCGTCGCGGAAGAACAGCAAGACCGCGTCCTCGGCGCGGTCCGTGCCTCCAATCCCGATGAAGAATCGGTAAAATCCACACTTGGCATTTCGGATGACGGAAGCGTTTATGCCGACGGCCAGGAGGACGATGATGTTGATGGAGAACCGGAGGAAGTAGATCAAACCCCGGGTGGAGAGGCGGAAGACGAATTTGCAAGTAACGGCTGAACGTAAAGTTAGAGGCCCGAAGGCAAAGATTTAGACGCTATTTCGACAGTACCGGTCTCCCGTTGGATTGAAACTGATCCACTAGTTGGATGGCACTATCACCTCTTTGGGGGTCACCAAAACAAACCTTACGCGGGACTAACATGTCTGCTTTGGGCTCATACCTCCGGTCGGGGCACGTCGCAGAGAATGGCGGCAGAGAACCCTAAGCCGCCGCTGACTACACTTTGGTCTTTTGCAAGTGCGGCAGGTTGCGAACCGCGCAAACCGGACATTCCCACGCGCTTCTCAGATGGCAGGGTAGCAGGACGAAGTTAGCTTTCGCTGCGGCTGCGCCAATGTCGGCATCGCGCAAGTTGCTCTCGGCTTAGATGCCAAGATTATTGGTGTTTTGCCGGTGGTCTCAGTAAGCAATTCTGATAGCCTAGTCTCAAAAATCGGGGCTTTCAGTTGCGCAGTCAGGACCTAAACCTTCTTGTCATTTTCGATGCTATTATGACCGAGGGGTCGATCACTCGGGCGGCCGAAAGATTGAACATCACTCAACCGGCAGTCTCGAATGCAGTTGGGCGGATGCGCGAGATCTGGAAGGATGATCTTTTCATCAAGGATGGAAGAAACATCGCGCCCACCCTGTTTGCCCAGAATCTCTGGGTGAAGGTAAAAGAACCATTGGAAGAGATTGACGAAGCCATCAATCCCAAAGGGTTCGATCCTTCCACGTCGCGCCGAACCTTTCGGATCGCGGCGACGGACCTGATGGTAGATTTGGTGTGGGCAGACCTTCGCCATCGCCTCGAACAAGACGCGCCGAATGTGTCCATCCAAACGGTGCCTTACACAATCTCAAACGGGGAAACGGTCCTCAATCGCGCATCCGTCGATATTCTCATTGGCGCAAACGACCTGATGCCTCCAATGAAAACAAGCGAATTATTGGTTGATCTTGAGTATGTCTGCGTGATGAATCCCGAACATGAACTTGCAACAGGTAATCTGACGCTGGAGCGCTTTGTTGCGGCGGATCATCTCTTGGTTTCTCTATCCGGTGATGTTCGCGGTTACACCGACATGGTGCTTGCCGAACATGGGCTGCAACGCCGTGTGGCAATGACAATAAATAATTTCGCAAGCGCCGCCAAAGTTCTGAGGGAAAGCACGCTTGTCTGTGTTTTGCCCTCTGTCACCGTGAGGCCTCTTATCGACTCCGGCACACTTTTGTCGCGCCCGCTTCCAATCCCGGTTCCGGGTCCTAAGCTAAGCTTGTTCTGGCACAAGCGCTCCGACCGGGAACCGGGCAATATTTGGCTTCGTGGACTTTTCAAGGAGTTGTTGCGGCCGGCATAGATTTGGCTAGTTTGGCCTCACTCGCAATCCACGATAAAAAGACCGACGATGCTTCGTACAGCGGGCGTAACAATCATGATGGCAGGCAAAGCAGCCAAAAAACCGACAATCCAGGCGCTCAGCCACGCCGAGATCAGGATTGGGACGATGCCGATGTTGATCGTCGTGACGACCAACGACATCAGGCCAGACATCAAAAGTGCCATGAAGAAGTAGAAAACGTACTGCGTGTATTGTTTTGGAATGACGTGCATGTTGTGTGGTCTCCTTGGAGGCGGCCGGCGGATTGGTTGTTATTTTTCCAGCGTCCAGTCGGCCAGGATGTTTCGGGTCCTCCGGTCTGAAGGACCCGATTGAAGGAACGCGGCTTAGGTGCGGCCTTGGACGGTGAAAGTTTGGCCGCTCCGGGCACCCTCAACACTTTTGCGAAACGCCTTGGCAGCGACCGCTGCAGGTACAGGCTCGGAACCCGCAAAGGCAGAACCGAAGAGGTCGACGGATTCTTCCAAAATGGTTGGACTGACTGCATTGACGCGAATGCCGCGCGGCAATTCCAACGCCGCCGATGCTGCAAATCCCTCTAGCGCACTGCACACGGTGGTGGCAGCGGACCCATAGCGGATCGGGTCCCTGCTGATGATGCCAGCGGTCAGGGTAAAGGACCCACCATCGTTGATGTGCTTGGCTCCTTCCATCACCAGATTGACCTGTCCCATCAGCTTGTTGTTCAGGCCAAGCTGCCACTGTTCTTGTGTGATGTCTGCCAGAGGGCCAAAATGCACGGCCCCTGTCGCCGACACCAGCGCATCGAAAGCGCCAACTTTCTGATACATGGCCTTAATCGACCCGAAATCGGTGATATCGACTTGGACATCACCTTCCGAGAAGCCAACTTCCACGACCTCGTGGTCGTTCTTCAGGTCTGATGTTATTGCGCTGCCAAGTGTTCCGGTGGCTCCCACAACGATGACTTTCATGATCTGTCTCCATTTTTATTGCTACAAACCGAACTGGTTTGGCTGAGACAGATATGCCGAAATCAAAACATAAATAAAAATAATGTATAAGCATGTGATATATTCTAAAAAATGATGTTTAAGCAGTGATGTTTTTCTTAAGCGGTTCTCTGATCGCGGTATTGTCAAGGGCGTTGGATTTGTTGTCCGCCGGGGTCTTGGTTCTCTCCGAAGTCA
>NZ_JBXWMK010000028.1:0-14794 GCF_059609785.1 Ruegeria sp. YTSC003
TTCTCACGACACTGCTTATGCTCCCCCATAATCCCCAAAGGATACTGAACAGGCATCTCCCAACCAGCAAAATCAACAAGCTTACCCCCCAACTCAACGTGCAAGTCATACAAGGGGGTGCGTTTGAGGGCGTCAGACATGGCAGAGACCTTTCCTAAGTCCTTGGCAATATTGCCGCATGAATTGCAACGTTATCTCGGTAGTGCCGCCAATTGACACCAAGGTTCCTAGGACTGTGCAGCGAGTCAACAGGCTTCGACTGCTGGTGGTCTTTTGGTCCCCCGAGGCTGGCGTTGCAGAGGCATGTATACGGCCGCATGCAGCAGCTTTGTATCCTATAGGAAACTTTTTTCCGTTAGGCAACATCGCATGCGACGTGCCATGGGCAAATTTCTGCGGCGAACAAAAGACAGCCGAACCATCAAACTGATTTTTAGCCGCTTTCTGCCAAAGGGCTCTGGCACCGACCCGGAACCTGCCCTAAGACTTCGCGCAAGAGGGGACGCAATGGCACATATCACACTGGTGCGTCACGGGCAGGCCAACACCACCGCACGTGACGAAGTAAACTATGACAAGCTCAGCGATCTGGGCCATCAGCAAGCCCGTTGGCTGGGCGCGCATCTACAGAACACACAAGCGTTCTACCCGCGCGTCTATTGCGGAACCCTGTCGCGCCACGTGGAAACCGCCGCCAGCATGGGACTGCCCGAGCCTTCCCGTGATCCACGCCTCAATGAGGTTGAATACTTCACCATCTCGAAATTGTATGAAGAGCAACATGGCATCCCCGTGCCGACCGACCGGGAAGGGTTTGTCGAACATCTGCCCCGCACTTTTGCCGCCTGGGCCAGAGGCGAGATCGAGGAAACGCCCGAAACCTTTGAGGAGTTCGAAACACGCGTCTCGGACGCTTTGCGCGACATCGGCACCAATGGCGGTCCGGCGATTGTTGTAACCTCCGGTGGGTTGATCTCGATGGTTGTCAGGCAGGCCATGGGACTGGACATACCTGCGATGGCGCGGGTGGCTCTTGCCATCATGAATACCTCCATGCATCGTCTGCACCCGATTGGCGCGCAGCTAAGCCCGGTTCTGTTCAACGCAGTCCCGCACCTGGAAGCGCCAGACAGGCAGTTTGCCCAAACGCATCTGTAACCCAAGCCCGGAGGTCCCCTGATGCAGCTTTATTTTGCCCCCCGCACCATTTCGATCGCCGTTGCCATCGCCTTGGAGGAGGCCGGTCTGGACTATGAAGCGGTCCGTCTGGACTTCGCCGAAGGCGACCAGACCAAACTGGCTTACAAGCAGATCAATCCAAAAGGCCGTGTGCCGGCATTGGCGGTTGATGGCGGTATCCTGACTGAAACCGGAGCGTTGCTGGAATATGTCGCTACGGTTGCGCCCGACGCAAATCTGGTCCCCGCCGATCCGGTCATGGCGGCCCGTATGCGCGAAGTGATGTATTATCTGGCCTCGACCATGCATGTAAACCACGCACACAAGCTGCGCGGTGCCCGTTGGGCTGACAAGAAATCCAGCTGGAAAGACATGACCGGCAAGGTCGCCCAGACCATGACGACGTCCTGTGAGTACATCGTATCAAACGGTTTGCGCGGGCCCTTTGTGTTGGGCGATACGGTCTCGCTGGCGGACGCCTATCTGTACGTGGTGTGCAGCTGGCTGGAAGGTGACGGTGTGGACGTGTCGGCCTTTCCCAAAATCCTCGCTTTCCGCGAGGCGATGGAGGCGCGCGCCTCGGTTCAGGCGGTGCGCGCCGCCGGGATGATTTGAGTAAAGGACGACGCATGACACATCTCTGGGTCCGGGCAGAGCAACGCCCGAATGAAGAACGGGTTGGATTGACCCCAGAAGGCGCGGCGTCCCTGGTTGCGGCAGGCATCCGGGTGACAGTCGAGGAAAGCCATGTCCGCGCTATTCCGATAGATGGGTACAAAGCGGCGGGCTGTGAGATTGCACCAGAGAACTCGTGGCCCGACGCGCCGCAGAACGCAATCATCTTTGGCCTGAAGGAACTGCCAGAGAATGGCATACCCTTGCCCCATCGCCACATCATGTTTGGTCATGCCTACAAGGGTCAGCACTCTGGTCGCGCCCTTTTGGAACGGTTTAAGGCCGGGGGAGGCACGCTCTACGATCTGGAATACCTCGTGGATGAAAACGATCGCCGTGTCGCAGCTTTCGGATATTGGGCTGGTTATGCCGGTGCGGCTGTCACCCTCAAGACGTGGGCGGCACAGCAGCGCGGAGAGGAGTGCGCTCCGGTTGGTGTTTACCCAAGCAAAGACGCCCTGAACCAAGAACTTCTTGCCGAACTGGATGCAACGGGTTCTGATCGACCCCGCGCCATCGTCATCGGTGCCTTGGGACGTGTTGGCGCGGGCGCGGCTGATCTGTGTGAGGCAATGGGTGTCACTGTCACTAAATGGGACATGGCCGAAACCGCCAGCGGTGGGCCTTTCCCCGAAATCCTAGATCACGACCTGTTCCTGAACTGCATCTTTGCGCGCCCCGGCACCCCGGTTTTTGTACCACGGGGTGCGTTGACCGCCCCGCGGAACCTGACAGCCATCGGTGATGTCGCTTGCGACCCGGACAGCGATTACAACCCGGTTCCGGTTTACGACCGTGCCACCACGTGGGACGCCCCTGCCTTGCGTGTTGCGAGTGATCCGGTGATGGATGTCATGGCGATCGACAACCTGCCCTCGATGCTGCCGGTCGAAAGCTCTGACGATTATGCAGCGCAATTGTTGCCATCCCTGTTGACCCTGACCGATTTGGACAGCGGCGTTTGGGGTCGGGCAGCGGCGACCTACAAATCTCATATCGAAGGGATCTGAACGATGACCATCCATTGGTGTGGCACCGGCCTGTCGGCCATCCCCGGCCTGCGTCGCCTGATTGAAGGCGGACACAAGGTCACTGTCTGGAACCGGACCGTTGAAAAGGCCAAGGCCGAAGTCGGAGACCTGACCGACGACATTCGTGCCTTTGACATCGACGCACTGGGCGCAGTGCTGAAAAAAGGCGACGTTATCGTCTCGATGCTGCCGGGCGATTGGCACGTACCGCTGGCGGAACTCGCGATTTCCAAAAAGGCCAACTTTGTCTCATCCTCTTACATCGCGCCCGAGATGCGCGCGCTGGACGACAAGGCGCGCGAGGCCGGTGTGGCGCTGGTGAATGAGGTCGGGCTTGATCCGGGTATTGACCACCTGATGGCACATGCCCTGATCGCCGACTATCGCGCCTCGGACGCGTTTGATGCGAACAACCACCTGAGTTTCATCTCGTATTGCGGCGGCATTCCGAAGAACCCCAACCCGTTCCGGTACAAGTTCAGTTGGTCCCCGCTGGGTGTGCTCAAGGCGTTGCGTTCGCCGTCCAAGTCGATCCGTGACTATGCTCCGCTGGATGTAGCCCGCCCCTGGGATGCAATCAGCAGCTATGTTGCACCCCTGCCGACGCCGGAAAGCTTTGAAGTCTATCCGAACCGCGACTCGCTACCGTTCATGGAAGAGTATCAGTTCGAGGATCACTGGACCGTCAAGGAATTCGTCCGCGGGACCCTGCGCCTGAATGGCTGGGCTGATGCGTGGTCGGGTGTGTTTAGCGAGATCGAAACCCTATCCGGACCCGAAGGCGACGCGCGCCTGAAGGAAATGTCGGACCAGTTCTGGGACGAAAACGCCTATGACGAGGGCGAACCGGACCGCGTGGTTCTGTGCGTAGGGCTGAAGGCCGAGAAAAACGGCACCCCCGTCTGGCACAAAACCTATGTCATGGATGCCTGGGGCGACGCGCGTGGCACGGCAATGGCGCGGCTGGTGTCTATCCCGGTCTCGCTGGCGGTCGAAGCGGTCCTGAACCGTGCGATCGCCGTCGGTGTCCATGCGGCACCTAGCGACCCAAAACTGGTGCAAGGCTGGATGGCCGAGATCGACAAGCTGGCCCAGCATTTGCAGGTTGTGGATCACCTCGCGTAAGAAAAGCCACTCTGGCACGCCAGAGTGGCTTTGTTTCGCTTTTTTTCAATCGCCCGGCTTTTGCCAGCCTGTCAGATGTAGCGCTGAATCGTGTCTTCGATATCGCTGCGATTTATGCCCAGCTCTGACAATTCCTGATCGGAAAAGCTGTTCAGATACTGTGCAGCCCGAACGATTTCGGAACTGATTGCACGTATGCGCATAGCGCGGTCGAACAACAGCAGGGCGCTATTCGTGGGGGGCAATTGCTTGCTTGGTGGGATGACATCAAACATGGGGTCTACCTCATAACTGGTTACGCGAGCGTGTTTTGGGCTGGCCCGTCGCTACTGCCGATAGGGTGCACCGTGATAAACGCTTTGATAGGCGCGTTGCTTGATTTCAGCCCGAGGGACGCCGATGTCGCTCAGTTGGCGATCGTTTAGTGCCTCCAGGTCGTGGACTGTTTTGGCGAAAATCCTGCGGCGGAAGTGTTCGGTTCGGGCTTCTGCATAGTCCGCGAACAGCGTGGAAAAAACGTTGCGGTTCGGGGTGATGGTCTGTGTCGCTTCCATGGTCTTCTCCTCCTGAATTTGGATTGCGGTTTTGGTCACAACTCAAATAAAGGAACCGGTTCTTAAGGAGAGAACACCGTTTCATTAAGCTCCGTTAACGAAACTTGCCGGGTATGACTTGAGGCGGAGGTTTGTAGCTTGGAAAGCTATGGCCCGGGATGAACACAGGGCTGTTAGATGCGGAACAGGCGGTGTTCGGGCATCACCAGATTGGTTCGCGGAACAGCACAAAGCATGGGCCGCTACGATCGCGGCGGCCCATGGAAATTCTTAGCCCTCGTCCGGGTTCGGAACGATCAGTGTCGGGATATTCGACCGACGCAAGACACGTTTCGCAACTGTACCGAGGAAGGTGTGCGAAAAGCCGTGGTCATGTGCACCAAGCACGATCAGATCGCATCCCATCTCGACCGAGCGCCGCAGGATCACCTCGGCCGGGTGCCCGTCGGTGACCTCGATCGAGGTCACCTGATCACGAATCTTGGCGTCTTCGCCTTCGAACTGCGCCCAGAACTTTGCCTGCCGTTCGGCCAGCACCTTGCGCACCATCTCATGGCGACGCTTGGCGGCGGTTTTGCGGGTCTCTTCGTTCAGGATGAACATGTCCATCGTGATCTTCGCGTCGTCCGACAGGGGCTCGTTCACGTGCAGGACGTGAATTTCCGCCCCTGTTGCCATGGCAATGCTGGCCGCATTGCGCATGGCGTGACCCGAGTTCTCCGACAAGTCGGTCGCGAACAGGATATTTGTCACCATTTGTTTCATAACATTATCCTTTCAGGTCAGTAGCCCAACAGCCTTGGCAGCCATAGCGACAGCTCAGGGAAGAACGCAATGATGAAGATCGCGATGGTATTGGCCGCCGCAAAGGGCAATGCGCGCAACGAAATCTGCTCGATTGTGATATTCGAAATACCCGATGCGATGAACAGGTTTTCACCCAGCGGCGGCGTCTGGAAACCGATACCCAGCGTACAGACCATCACCACACCAAAGTGGATCGGGTCGATGCCAACCGAATAGGCCACCGGCAGCATCACCGGAACCAGGATCAGGATCGTGGCCAGCGTCTCCATGAACATGCCGACGAACAGCAGGAAGAAGATGATCAGCGCCCAAATCACATAGAGGTTGTCGGTAAAGCTGAGCATCGAGTCCGCGATGATCGCAGGGATCTGGTTTTCCACCAGAAGGCGGCCAAACACGGTCGCAGTGAACAGGATCAGCAGAACACGGCCCGTCAGCCACGTGGTGGCTTCAAGCGACTGGAACAGCGACTGCCATGTCAGTTCACGATAGATGACCACGCCAACGAACAGAGTGTAGAAGATCGCGACGATTGCGGCCTCGGTCGGGGTGAAGAAGCCGGTATAGATACCACCCAGGATCACCAGCGGCGCCATCAGCGACCAGAACCCGCGATACATCTCGCAGGCCACATGACGCAGCGACCAACCTTCGGCCACACCTTTGTACCCACGCTTTTTAGACATGAAGTAGTTAAGGATCAGCAAGCTGGTGGCGATCAGGAAGGCCGGAACGAAACCCGCGATGAACAGTTTCGAGATCGAAACCGACTGGAAGGTGCCAAACTTTTCAACTGCTTCCAGCGGAGGCGCCATACCGAGCGCGGCAATGCCGAAGATCACCATCGGGATGGAGGGAGGAATAATAATCCCGAGGCCGCCAGAAGAAGCGGTAATAGCAGAGGCATAGCCGCGCTCATAGCCACGGTCGATCATTGCTGGGATCATCAGCATCCCCACGGCCGCGGTTGTTGCCGGGCCCGAGCCCGAAATGGCGCCAAAGAACAGACAGGCCATAACCGTTGCAGCCGAAATACCGCCGGTGAATGGACCAGCCAGACTTTCCGCAACATTGATTAGGCGTTTTGAGATACCGGCGGCCTCCATAAGAGCCCCCGCCAGAATAAATGCAGGCAGCGCCATCAGTGGGAACGCGCCCACCGAGGTAAATGCAATCTGCACGAACTTGATTGGGTTTTCGCCCAGGTAAAGGAACGAGAACAGCGATGCCACACCCAGCGCAACCGTGATCGGTGCACCGATGAGCAGCAGTAAAAGAAACGATCCAAATAGGATTGTGACGATTTCGGATTCCATGGTTTTTCCTCCCTGCCTCAGTCGCGCTTAGCTGCTTCGGTGGCAGCTTTGATTTCATCAAGGTCGATCTGGTCAGGATCATGGATGTCTTCGCCTTTGATCAGGCGGCGATAGTTCACCTGAATGATGCGCACGGTCATCAGCGCAAAGGCGAGAGGCAGAACCATGTAGACATACTTCATCTCGATACCCAGGGTCTGGGACTTCCAGAACTTGTTCATCTTGTTGAAGACAAAGTCCGTCGCCAGATACAGGAAGTAGACGTTGAAAAAGAGCCAGAAGAGATCAGCAAAAGCCTCGATATACTTGATGTAGCGTTCGGGCAGGAACTTGAACTGGAAGGTCACCCGGTTATGCGCGCCTTTCAATGCCGCATAGCTGGCGCCAAAGTAGACAAACCAGACGAACATGTAGACTGACAGTTCTTCGATCCAGCTATACGAAAAGCCAAAGACTTCCCGCGCGATGATCTGTACAAACAGCAGACAGACGAAGCCGGATAACAGGATCCGGCAGATGATACTTTCGATATTGTCCAGAAATTTCCAGAACATTGCGGAATTCCCTCCTCCCTGAGATGAAAAGAGCGCCGAAGCGCTCTTTTCCTTTTCGCTCTTTGGCGATTATTGCTGGACGGGCTCGCGGCCGATGGCCTCGAGGACCGTGTTCAGTTTCTCGACGCCGCCGATGGACTCATAGAACTGAGGCCATACTGCACCGGTTGCCAGTTCGATGAACTCGGCCTCATCGTTCTCAGGATCGATGATTGCCATGCCTTTTTCGGTCAGCTCTTCTTTGATCGCAGCTTCAGAGTCACGCAGGAACTGCGCGGAAATCTGAGTTGCTTCCTGACCGGCTTCCAGGATGATCTTCTGGTCTTCTTCGCTCAGACCCTGGAAAACAGATTCCGAAACGATCAGCGGTTCGATCGAGAAGATGTAACGCAGGTTGGTCACGTGGTTCTGGACCTCGTAGAACTTCATTGCGTTGATCGTCAGGTAAGGGTTGTCCTGACCGTCGACAACTTTGGTTTGCAGACCGGTGAAGGTCTCGGACCATGCCATCGGAGTCGGGCTGATACCCCAGGACTTGTAGGTTTCAATCATGATTTCGTTCTTGGGAACGCGGATGATCAGGTCCTGCAGGTCAGCAACCGAGCTGACAGGCTTTTTCGAGTTGGTCAGACGGCGGAAACCTGTGTAGGTCCAGCCGATGATGCGCACACCTGCGTCACGAATGGTGTTTTCCACCAGTTCCTGACCGATCGGGCCTTGGGTCAGCTTTTCAGCATCTTCCAGGGACAGGATCACATAAGGCAGAGTGAATACACCAACCGAAGGCGAGAACGGCGTGATGTTGTTGATCGCCAGCAGCGACATGTCCAGCGTGCCGATTGCGGCCTCGTTGACGGTGTCCTGCTCGGAACCCAGCTGACCGTTCAGGAACAGTGTAGCTGTGTGTGCGCCACCCGATTTTTCTTCGAGTGCCTTAACGAAAGCCAAGCCAAGGGCTTCTTGTGCGCTGCCTGCACTATCGCCAACAGCAATCTTGAAGTTTTTCGCGTCGGCTGCGCCCGCAACCATCAGGGCTGCGACCGAAACGGCAGCAGTCATGGTGCCAAGCTTTTTGATGAATGACATAGATGTCCTCCCAGTTTTATCATGTTTCGAGGTGCGCGCTGACCTGGGGAGAGATGGCCAGTCCGATTCTACCTCGGCTTTTTCAGAGTAGCTCGTGAAATGTGTTTCTATGTTGCCATTCTTTGCGCGATAGGTTTCATATATATCGAACCTTACGAATTGGGTAGAAAATGGTTGCCTCACGCATCGGCGACAGCGACATCCGATTGCTGCGCGTTTTCAAGACGGTTGTGGAAAGTGGTGGTCTGTCTGCGGCCGAAGTTGAGCTGAATATCGGCAAATCGACGATTTCCAAGCATATTACTGATCTGGAACTGCGATTGGGCCTGAAGCTGTGTACGCGCGGCCCAGCGGGTTTCGCCCTGACCGAAGACGGCGCAAAAGTGCTGCAGGCAGCAGATCACCTGCTTGTGTCCGTGTCGCAATTTCGAAACGAGGTCAGCGAGATCAAGGAACAGTTGGGGGGAACGATCCGCATTTCGCTGTTTGATCAATGTGCATCAAACCCGGATTCCCGGCTTGCCCGTGCCATTCATCGGTTCAACGAAGCCGCCCCCTCGGTTCAGATCGAATTGTCCCTTGAGCCGCCAAACGTGATCGAAACCATGGTTATCAGCGGTCAGCTCGACATCGGGATTATTGCGCTGCATCGCCCGTCGACAAGTCTGAACTATGCGCCGTTATATGGCGAGAACATGTTCCTGTATTGCGGCCGGGAACACCCCCTGTTCGAAATACCGGACCGGGAACTTAGGACCAGTGACCTACTCAGGTACAATTATGTTGGGCTCAGCGTGAACTCTCCGAACCTCATTGTCGGTCAGCAACTGGGCTTTCAACGTTCAGCAAAAGTTCAAAGCGAGCAGGCGCTGGCCATACTTATCTTGTCGGGGCGGTACATAGGTTATTTGCCTGATCATCTTGCGCAGGATTTTGTGGACCAGGAAAAGATGCGGATGGTGTTGCCGGACGAAACGCAATATCGAACCCGGTTTGCTGCAGTGACCAGAAAGCAACCTGAACCGACGCGGGTGACCAAACTGTTTCTGGAAGTATTGCAGAGCGAACATTCGAAACCCTGACAACTTCTCGGTCGACACAATGCATGCCGGTTGTGGTCGAAGCGAAGCTTTTCACTTCCTATCAGCACTGAAACGCAAGGTTGGGGTCGCGTTTTTGGTACCGCCAAAAACTTGTGACTTTCCGCCACATCACTAGCGTTCGCCTTCCTCTCACTTACATGTGCGGCATCAAAATGAGGCGGACACATGATAGACGACGACCCCCAACCCGCAGGGTATTATAACACGCATGACATATGGACCTTGGACCCCACGCCTGCGGACCAGTTGGTCTATGACGCCTTTGCCTCGGGCGTTGTCGATCTTTTGCAGGTGTTGGATGACAACAAGACGATGATGTCACGGGACGTTTACGCAAGATTTTTCGCCTCGCTATTGGATCTTTCCCGTACTTTGGGAGAATACGAAGACGGCTGGAAGCCGGACTAAGCGACGTTTTCCCAAAACCCAGTGTTCCAAAGCACCGTATGAGGCGGCGGCTCAAGCACCGCCTCGTGCCTGAAGACCAATTAGCTTGCGGTTGCGTTCCCAAGTGTATTCAGCAGAGTGTTCAGATTGTGCTGGAACATCGCAAGGTAGCTGGTGGCAGGGCTACCCCGTTCCGACAAGGCGTCCGAGAACAGCCGTCCACCAATCACGATGCCAGTTTCATCCGAGATCTGCTGAATCAAAGTGGGGCTTGTGATGTTTTCAACAAACAACGCGGCAGCACCATCCGCCTTCAGTTGATCAATCAGAACAGCAAGATCCTTGGCCGATGGCTCTGCCTCGGTGTCGATGCCAACCGGCGCAAGGAAAGTCAGGCCGTAGGCGTCTGCCAGATAGCCAAATGCGTCATGCGCGGTCACAACCGTGCGGCGATTGGCGGGCAGGCCTGCCAGCATGGTTTTTGTTTCTGCATCCAGCGCTTCAAGCTGCGTGATATAGGCCGCGGCATTGGCTGCGAATTCTTCGGCGTGCTCGGGCATCGCCTCTGTCATCACGTTGGCGACATTGGTCACGTAAATCATGCCGTTCGACAGCGAGTTCCAAGCGTGGGGGTCGATTTTGCCCTCGACTGTGACAGGCGTGATGCCGTCGGTGGCAACGTGCACGGTTGCGTCAGTGCCCGATTCAGCGATCAGGGTATCGGACCATGTTTCAAAGCCCAGACCGTTGACAAAGATGATATCCGCCTGGGCAACGGCCTTCGCATCTGCAACCGAAGGCTGATACACATGCGCATCCGCATCCGGGCCCACGATTGTCGTAACTGTGGCCAGATCGCCCACGACCTCTTCGACCATGTCGCCGAGGATCGAAAAGCTGGCGACGATCTTGACGTTGTCTTCTGCCGCAACGGTCGGCAATGCAGCCAAAGCAAACGACACAGAGGCGATGCCGGCATAGAGTGACTTCACAAGAGTCATTGTGCTCTCTCTTCTTGTTGAATTTGGGCAATGGGGATGTCTTTGGAAACAGACGGTTTGCGCATCCGTCTGCCAAAACCAAGGGGACCGAAAATGGCCGAGAACAGAAAGAACCCACCGGCAACCAAAACGATCGCCGGGCCGGACGGCGTGTCCGGGAACAAGTAGGACAGTGTCAGACCGATCCAGCAACTGGACAAGGCAAACAGAAAACCCAGGACCAGTTGCCCGGTGATCGTACTGGCCCAATAGCGCGCTGCGGTCGCAGGCAGGATCATCAGGCCAACGGCCATCAACGTTCCCAGTGTTTTAAACGCGGCCAGCAGGTTCAGAACCAACAACAGCATAAAACCCTGATCGACCAGCCACGGCCGGCGCGTCTGAGTTTCGAAGAAAACAGGATCACAGGTGCTGACAATCAGCGGACGAAGCAGAACGGCAAATGCCAACAAAGTTACTGTCGCCACCCCTCCGACAAGGACCATCGACGCGTCGTCGATCCCTAGGATTGATCCGAACAGGAAGCTTTTTAGTGGAACTGCGGACCCCGCTGCAGACAGGATAAAGATACCCACCGCCAATGCGATAAGATACAGCGAGGCAAGACTAGCATCGCTGCGCAGGATCGTCCGGCGTGCCAGAAAGGCGGTCAAAATGGCGACGCCAACACCCGCGATAAGCCCTCCGACCAACAGCGACATGACCGACAGGCCCGCCGTGACAAAGCCGATGACGATGCCTGGGGTAATCGCGTGGGCCATGGCCTCGCCAGCCAGCGACAGACGACGCAGAACAAGAAACGCCCCTACCGGTGCGACCGAGGCCGACAAGACCGTGGTTGCCACAAAAGCGCGACGCATGAAGGCAAAGCTCCACATTTCGACGATCAGGTCATACATTGGCGTGCTCCGCTGTTGGATGGGTGCCACGGAACATCCAGGACGCCTGACTTTCCGAGAGGTATCCTTGCGCAACCAGCCGGTCTGGTGTCAGAACGTCATTTACCGGTCCATGGGTCGCCTCTTGCCCGCCCAACAGCAGCGCATGGCTGCAATAGTCCAGTACCGAGGAAAGATCGTGCACCACCAAAACCACCGCGCGCCCCTCATCGCGCCATCGGCGTATAATCGACAGCAGATGCGCCTCAGTACTTTGGTCGACGGCGGCAAACGGTTCATCCAGCAGGATCAGCGGCGCGTCCTGCATGATAACTCGCGCGAACAGCGCGCGCTGCAGTTGCCCGCCCGATAGCATATGCAGAGGCCGGTCAGCGATATCCAGTACCCCGGCCTCATCCAGCGCGGCGGCCATCCGGTCACGCGCCGCGGCGTCCAGCCCGGTACGATAACCAAAGCCGCGCCAGGCCCCCATCGCGGCAAGATCCCTCACACGGATGGGAAATCGGCGGTCGAATTCGGTCATCTGCGCCAGGTACCCGATGTCACCAGGACGGCCCTGCGGCCAAGTCAAATTGCCCGAAAGAGGATCCATCAAGCCCAGCAGCATCTTTACAAAAGTGCTCTTGCCCGACCCGTTCGCACCAAGAACGGCAAGGGTCGTTCCAGCCGCGATATCCATGGAGAGGCGGTGAAACAATGTAAGGTCGCGGTAGCCCAACGTCAGATCGCGGATTTGTAAAACGGCCGTCATCAAATCACCGCGTAAATCGCGAGCCACAAGAGCGCCGACAGCGCCAGAGCCCCCGCCACCAGCACCGGAACGCTGAATTCTGTCAGACACTTACCCCTTTGGGTGTCAGCTTTTTGCAATGACAACGGCAACGCCTCCTGTGTTTGGACAGGGGCAAAGCGAGCGCAAGGTCGTGCACGGTACGGACCGCTTGAAACATTGTCATCTCCCTCTGGGACACCCCGCCCAGGTTCATAAATTTCGGATGGCAGGTCTCCTGACTTGCGGGTCAAAGCTATCCCGATCCTTCCCAGGCTATTGCCCAGTGGACGATCTCGGGTCGCTCGCCGCCTACAGTTGCGGGGGCAGTCACGGAATTGGTCTTTTCACAGAACCGCACCGTATTCCCTTTTATCCCTGACCGCAGAATACAGTCGGGAACCATCACGTGGACCAAATACGAATTGATTTGATTCGACAAGAGCGCGAACCAATCGGTGATGGCAATTTGTACCAGGCTCCAATCAGCCAAAAAAATTCTACGATAAGGGTGCTAGCAATGGCAGTGACTTCGCGGGGCTCACTCAGAAGTTTTCAGCCTGGGTCTTGCAACGACCGGAACGCATAAACCTGCCAATACTTTGTTCGATTGGCTGCGGCGGCTCAAAGTTCCTCGACACACTCTTGACGACAGATACGCTTCGAAAGCTCACAGGCCCGAGCACAAAATACAAGAGTGGGTTTTGATTAAATGCTGTAACGGAAAGAAATTGATGGCCTTCGCAGCATTGCAGTTTTACCAGTGGTTCTTTTTCATTCCGGCATAAGCCTGTTCAGTGGAGGTTTTTTAGGCGTAGACGTTTTCTTCGTTATCAGCGGATATCTAATAACCTCTATTATCCTTGATGATCTTGGAAAAAATAGCTTCTTTCTTTTGAAGTTCTACGAGCGTCGGGCCCGACGGATCTTGCCTGCCCTGAGTGTCGTCGTACTGGTGTGTATTCCTATCGCTTGGTTTACCATGCTGCCCGATCCACTGGAAAACTTCGGCCAGAGTGTCGTGGCCACGATGTTCTCTCTGAATAATGTTCTTCTCACGCTAACAAGTGGATACTGGGACCTCGCGTCCGAGTTCAAACCTCTGGTTCACACATGGAGCCTGGCAGTTGAAGAACAGTTTTACATAGTTTTTCCGCTTTTGCTTATGGCCCTGTACCCGGTACTTAAACACAGAACGGATCTGCTGGTTTGGGCTATCATCGGGTCCAGTTTCCTGGCGAGCGTACTGTTGGTTCAAACCCACCCGGAGAGCACATTTTATCTTCTGCATACACGCGCCTGGGAACTCGGATTCGGTGCATTGGGGGCATGTTGGGAAAATAAGCGCAAGGTTAGAGCGAGCAACAGTCTTTCGCTACTTGGCCTTATAGCGGTGATTGCAGCATGGTGATCTTTGACGGGACCATGCAACACCCGTCATACCTGACAGCCGTTCCGGTCGTCGGGTCTTTGCTCGTTCTCCTCTATGCAAAGGAAGGCACTTTTGTCGCCAAACTGCTGAGCATCAGAATTCTGGTTGGCATTGGCCTGATCAGCTACAGCCTGTATCTCTGGCACCAACCAATTTTCGCATTTGCGCGCATTGCGAGCTTTGAGGAACCCAGCCCGTATTTTCTTGCCAGCTTGATACCATTTGCATTCCTTTTGTCCTATCTGACCTGGCGTTTTGTCGAACAACCGTTTCGCAACAAAAACGCGATCTCTCTTTCACGCCTTGTTGTTTCGTGCACCGCAGTGACCGCAACGCTGTGTGCTGTTGGGCTTTCGCTGTATCTCGGCCAAGGCTTCCCTACACGCGTTTTCGACACGGATCGAGAGGTCGCAGCGGGGATGCACATTTGGTATAATCACCGCATCAGCCAATACGACGCAGATAAGTTTGATACGAACAGCGGCATCAACGTTTTGATTGTCGGAAACAGTCAGGCCCGTGATTTTGCGAATATTCTCATTGAGATGGGCATAGTGAAGGATGCAAATCTAATTTATCGCGACGCGCTCAATGTTTGCGAGCCCAGGCTTTGGGACGATGACACAAAATCTTTGATACAAAATGCTGACGCGACTTTCTTGCCAATCGTCAACCTTTCTGGCGCTTGCAAACACTTTCTTGAAAACGGGCTTGCCGCGCAACACAATATCGTCTTCGTCGGCCCCAAACACTTTGGTTACAATCTCAATGCATTCACCTTACTGCCCAGATATGGTCGGCTGTCCGTCGTCAGGGATTTTGGGACAGATGGCGCTCTGATCTAAGAGAGGATGTGGCTCATCTGGTTGGTTTGAT
>NZ_JBXWMK010000029.1:0-12172 GCF_059609785.1 Ruegeria sp. YTSC003
TGGAACTCCACGCGGTGGTCGCTCATGGAGAGGACCCCAGCTCGTGGGACGCCGACACTCGAGAATATCTGGAAACATTGATTAAGCCGGCTTGATAAGATCAGTGGGGCTTCGACGCCCAACGAGATATCGGCCTTGAACTTCGATTTGGATCGCTTGGTGACGAATGGCGACTTTGTTAAGAAGGACCGACATGGGCTGCCAACCAGCTAATCATGCAAGCTGTAGGGATAGGCAGCTCTGAGCCCTGATGAGACATGGTTAACCTTCTGGTTGATTGGTGAAAAGCAGCCTTTCTGCTAAAATGCAGCCGTGGAAAATGTGGGATGGGAGGAGAAATCATGTCTTGGAATGTTTCAGGGGAACTCGTCGAAACCTGCAGTTGCAACATGCTTTGCCCATGCTGGTTTGGACAGGCCGACCTTATGCTCATGGACCAGGGGTATTGCGCAACATCCCTGTTGATACGCGTTCGCGAGGGCTCTCATGAAGGCGTGGAGCTTTCCGGTCAGAACGCGATTGCCTCGTTTCATTTTCCCGGGCCGACTCTATTCGACGCGAACGGCACCGGACGAGTTTATATTGACGAAAACGCCAGCGATGCACAGGCAGCGGCATTGGAGACCATCTTGCAGGGTGCGTCCGGCGGCGGCATGGAAGTACCAGCAAGCCTGTTGTCGACCTGGCTTCCGACCAAACGCGCCGGGATCAGCGTGACAGAGGCTGAAAGCGAACTAACGGCAAGCGTGGCCGGTGTGGGCGAGATGAAATCCCGCCGTCTGGTCAATGACCTCGGCAACAAGATGAAACTGCAGAACGCCGCGTTCAGCCTCGCCTTCGGTCATGAGGGGCATGAAGGTGATCTGGCTCCTAGTGACGGCACCACCTGGAACGACGCGGATATGCCCGTGACCTGGACAGGCCGGTCGGGTGTGGTCGGACAAGTCGTCTGGGCCGGCTGAGGCCGGGCTGGACCGTCAGGCCATCATAATGAATGCTGTAGGAGTCGCACGACGGGATCGGGTGCTGGTGTTGGCAGCCTTAGTAGCGCTCTCTGCGCTGGCGTGGGCCTATACAATTTACCTCGGGCGAGGTTCGACCTCGATGACGTTGGTCGGTGACGTGGCCATGCCGATGATGATGCAGTGGTCAGCCGCGGACTTTGTCTTCATGCTTATGATGTGGGCGGTGATGATGTTTGCGATGATGCTGCCTTCAGTCACACCCGCCGTAATGATCTACGAACGGGTGCGCGCGAAGCGGGAAGACGCAGGGCGCCCCTTCGTGCCAACGGGCAGCTTTGTGGCAGGGTATCTGTTGGTTTGGCTGGGGTTCTCGCTGGCGGCCACTGTATTGAATTGGTGGCTGCACGCGGGCGACGCGCTTTCCTCCATGATGGGGAGGGTTGCCCCGACCGTGGGCGGCGTGATGCTTATATTCGCCGGGTTGTTCCAATGGACGCCACTCAAGAACGCTTGCCTGGAGCATTGCCGCTCGCCCATGAGTTTTCTGACGGCTCATTGGCAAGAGGGAACCCTGGGTGCCGCGAAGATGGGGCTTCACCACGGGGTCTACTGTCTTGGCTGCTGCTGGATGCTGATGGTGCTGTTGTTTGTGTTGGGCGTCATGAACCTGCCGTGGGTTGCCGTTCTTACAATCGTAGTGGTGGCGGAAAAGACGTTGCCATTCGGGCGGATTCTGAGTCGAGGATTGGGCGTGGTTTTGATTGTCTGGGGCGGGTGGCTCGTCACGCTCGCCTGAGTAAACGTTGGTGCATTCACAGGCTGGATAAATGCCACCGTAGAGCGATCTTCAACACGTCACCGGGCAAGCAATTTCTGCGGGAGTTTAAGTTCCGCTCCGAACCCAAAGCGGAAATAGGGGAACTGGTGTGCTAATCTGTTGCGAGACCATTCAGATTTTCTGGAGTTGACCATGACTCACATCGAACACCTAAAAACAATATGCGAACTTGAAGGGCTTCAGGTCGTCGATGTTGGTGCGGGTGACGGCGTCTATTCGCGAGACTTGTACGCTGCAGGAGCCAAAGTCATCGCAATAGAAATCGATCCGGGCAAAGTTGCTAAGGCCAAAGAAAATTTACCAAAAAACATCGACGTCAGGCTTGGGGCTGCTGAAGACCTACCTCTCGAATCGGGTTCACAGGACCTAGCGTGTTTGTTCTTTTCTCTTCATCACATTCCAGTGGAGGTTCAGCACAACGCTTTCACTGAAATTCACCGCGTTCTTGGAAACAGTGGGCGGTTGCACATCGTGGAGCCCTATCCTTATGGAACAATGTTTGAGGTCATTCGATTGGTAGAAGATGAAACCCTCGTTCGATCTCATTCACACGAAACACTTAGCCACTTGGACGGAGTAGACGGATTTTGGCTGGAAAACAAAAGAGATTACGTCCTTACTCGTGAGTACCCGACTTTCGACGCGTTCCTAAAAAAGATTGTTTGGCCGGATCCAGATCGTTCTAGAGCTTATGCAAAGGTTTCTTCCGACATGGAAGATACATTCAATCGGTCAGTCGAGATCCTTGATGGACAGATCGTGTTACACCAGCCGTGCGCGGCATACCACTTTATCGTTTCAAATTAGCGGCTGTCGTACCGTGAGATCCAGCTCCGTATAGCAATTTCGCCCACAAAGCGATCCTTGGAGATTTTTCCATGAAATCATGGACGCGGCCTTGGATTCGGCAAAGCAATTGGCCAGTAACCTCCGGCAAGCAGCTGCAACTAGCCCAATGCAGACTAGAGTTCGTCCTATCTTAGTTTTTCAAGAAGTTTCAGTCAGGTTCGCGCGAGTGTCGTTGATATACCGCGACAACAAACTTCCGAATGGCTCACTTGGTCAACCGATCTTCCGAGTATACATTCGGGTCGATAATCGCGACTATGTCGCTGCCGCTATCCTCCAAGCCAAGTCTTTCGCACAACCGTGCTGATGCAACGTTGCCCGGAGCAATGCCTGTCTTGAACCCAGTTGCGCCAAGCTTTTCATGAGAGTGTATCATAGCTTTGGCTCCCAAGACTTTTGCTACACCTTCGCCCATGCGTTCAGGCTTGGTCGAAAGTTGCCCCCATTGAGCGCGACGATGCAGCCTACTGCTGGGCGGATGGCACAGAACTGAGCCCGCGGTTGCAACGGGAGCACCTGAGCTGTCAAAGACGACCATCGCAAATCCGGGGCGAGACAATCCGCGCATAACCGGCCCTATTGGCGGTAGAACACCGTGGCTCATTGCGACTTCTGCGAAAGCTTCAAGCCATTCTGGCGGAGAGTCTCGATCAATCACACGCACGGTCAAATCCTCGGGCAACGCCCGTGTGGCAATTATTTTCCGAGCAATGTCAACACAGTTCAGCCCGCCAAGATAACAAGCTATTGTGTCGGTTTTTAATCCCTGACTTTCAATGACTTCTCGCGTCTTTGCCACCTCCTGACGCGGTATGCTTTCTATCGCCGTGATGCCGAGTATTCGAGCCATTGCAACGGCATCATCCAAAGCCCCGCTGTACTCGTTGGCAATTTGAATACCGCGCCCATGGCTACAAAATCGAGGGTCATCACCCAATAGCTGGATAAGATGCTCACCCATGGTCGACATGCGTCGCTGTGCATCACTTCCAAATACTTCCATAGGTTATCCTTTGGGCCGCCGCAAAATGGTTCGACGATGATCGTTTGATATGAGTTGCGTCGTCAAGCGCACGTCAGACGCGAGACCGCGACGAAAAGAGAGTTATTGGTCTAGGGCGAATGTCAACTATGTCCGCAGTGCGGTTACTCACGACAATTCGACGAACGACCGCACCGAGCCCAAAGCGGACACATATTGAATTTCTTGGCCGTATCTACAGAAACCACAACCCATAGGTTGCATGATTACCAGCGCGATCGTCGCTTGGATGCTCCACTTGGCTTGAAAACTAGCCAACTAGAAATGCGGCGCGACGCCAAGGCAAAATTCTCAACATCAATCTGGATCAGTTTATGCAGTTCTGAATTCCATCAAGCAGGCAAGATATTGTGGTTAACCCTGAACAAGTTGGTGGGGTCATAACTACGCTTTATCTTAGACAGTTTCTCGCCATTCTCGCCATACGCTCCGGTCATGTGGTCTGCTTCGTCTTCCGGCATGAAATTGACATAGGCACTACCGCTCGCATGCGGTTGCATCTGGTCGTATAGCTTGCGCGCCCATTCGATACATTGAGCATCCTTGCTGGGGTCCTCCCAACGCGTGTGAACATTCATGATGAAGTGAGCAGATCTTTGGGGATAAGCGGTTGAACCGGCCTCGACGCGCGCCATTGCTCCGCCCACATGGGCAATAAAAACTTCACACGCGGGGTCAGGAAGGCTGGAAATCGCTTCCAAGAGTCCTGAGATTGCATCCGAAGAAAGCGCATCGAAATCATGGCTCTTCCAGTAATTTCTGGCGCCTGGCGTCAACAAAGGATCAAAAGCGGCCTGCCAGTCTACGAATTTGTGAGGAGATATCACATCGGCGATTGGGTCACCTAGCGCGCGTAATGCTGCCATGGCTTTTTCACCTTCCTCCATCGGCCCGCTATAGCAGGCTGCAAAGACCAGCACCTCTCGCCCATGCCACTCAGCTGGCAGAAACGGTAGAGGAGGCGCTTTCCGCATCACGCTCCAGACGGTCAGCTCATCCGGGGAATTGTCTGCAATCGTAGCAAATTCAGCGAGGAGCTCTGGCGCATTTTCTATCGGATGAACTATGAGGCCGGACAGGACATCGGGTCCTAGCTCATGCAGTTGGAATTCAAATGAGGTTACGACACCGAAGTTTCCACCCCCACCGCGGATAGCCCAGAAAAGTTCAGGGTGACTTGTAGGGGATGCAGTTACAATAGCTCCGTCCGCAGTCACGACTTCCGCTGAGAGCAGGTTGTCGATCGTCATGCCAAATTTCCGAGTGGTCCATCCAAAGCCGCCGCCAAGAGTGAGGCCCGCGATGCCCGTGGTTGAGTTGATGCCAACGGGAACGGCAAGCCCATGAGCCTGAGTTTCGCGATCCACATCTCCAAGCAGTGCTCCCGGCGCAACCCGAGCGGTCTTGTTGACAGGGTCGACGTGAACAGATCGCATCTGGGACAGATCGAGCATCACAGTTTCATCTGCGACAGCGTGCCCAGCAATCTGATGCCCACCTGACCGAACTGACATAACGAGGTCGGTCTCTCGCACGAAATTCACTGCCTTCTGCACATCGCTTGCCCCCAGAGCGCGGATCACGAAACCTGGGTAACGTTCGAACATGCTGTTCCACGTTGTTCTTGCGTCTTCGTATTCCGGGGTGCCTTTCTGGTAGACCCCGCCGCGAAGTGATGCATCAAGAGCGTCCAAGGTGTCTTGATGCACAATAGCTGTACTTCCGTCGAGTGTTTTCAGGTCAAACATGCGTAAGCCTCCCAATAGTCAGGTCAGGCTTCTTGCAGGGCTGCCTCAGCTAATTGCTATTTCCGTCGCGTTGTCTCGCGAAGTCGTTTCATTGAGTTGGGAAAAAATGGCTGCCGGTCAGGCGAATATTGCCGGATCAATCCGATCCACGGGTGTTATGACATCGGCAGGAATATTCAGGCGCTCAGCCGCCTTCCTGAGGCTCTCCTCATCAGGGGCTTCGTACAAGCAGTATGTTTTGCGCTTATCTGCACTTAGAAATGAAAATATCCATTCAACGCCGACTTCGTCATTGATTTCTTTGATGTGAATTTTGTCATCATCGCTGACGTTTAGTTGCTCGGCAAAGTTTCGTTCAATTATGTACCTAGGCATAAAGTCCCCCAAATAATTCAAGTGCCTTAACTCGCTACTCCTTCGAGCTTTGACTTTAGGGAAACCATACCCAAATCTTGCGAAATTGCCAACGCTTCGCCTTCCAGTTGAAACGCCTGTTCCACATCCTTCGGGCGTCCCCTTCGCCTCAATGCTGATGCATAAGCTGTCTTGCTGTGAGCGATCCAGGGTGGGCATTTCATGCGAGTGTCAATTTCTATAGCCTTCTGGAACATCATCTCAGCAGCATCCCAGTCTTTCAAAACCGTGCCCAAACTGCCGAGGCGTCGCGCCGCCGCACCTGCGCACACCGTCGTTGCCCCTGCAGTAATCGTCAGTTCTTCGTACGGAGCCAGTAAATCATAGAGCGTCTTGGCATGTTCCTGATGTTCAATGGCGACACATATGTCAGTCAGATAAGATAAGGTCGTTGAATACATAGCGTCGAGTGGAAGATCGAAGCCATTGTCGGCCATTTCATTCAGTATACGTTCAGCGGGTTCCTTGTATCCGAGCTCGGCCGCGATAAGGCCAAATCCTGGTCTCCACGAAATGTCTTCGGGACTGTCCGTCATCAATTTCTTGATCACAGGCGCGACCTCGTGCAGCCGGTTTTGCTCGCGGCGGATAGTGAACATTTGAACCCCGTAGACGCCCTCAACATGCTCCCCATGGGTCTTTCGACCGATCTTCACGGCCTCGGTGGCGTGTTTTTCCGCTTGGCCAAAATCGCCGTCCATAATTGCAACCATGGCCTGTGCGTGTTTCTGAACCCAGTAGAGTTGCAAATGATTGTCCTTTTCCGAAATCTCGGTGAGCAAGCCCAGAGAATGGTCCATCAACTCACGGTCTGCCATCTCGGCACCTACAAACAAGCTGAGAGTCCGGTCTCGACCCTGATCGATACTGCCAAGATGCTCGGCCACACCATGCATAGCCTCCAGATTTTCGCGCCAATGGCGGGTTTCTCTTCCCTTGCGCGCAACAAAGGGTGCTCCAAAATGCATCATCATTACTGAGAACTGGGATTTATAGTCGCCCAATTTTGCGGCCAGTTCCATGGATTGCTGGCCGAAGCGGGCACCTTCGGAAAACTGACCTACAAACATATGGGCGCGCGCAAGTTGGCTCATCAATCTGCACCGACGGACTTCATCATCATCGGGCAAACCTTTCAGCGCATTATCACAGAGTTCGATCGCCTCGCTGTGCCTTTCGCTGGACATCATGCAAGAGTCAGCGAAGTGATTGGCCGCGTCAGCCGCTAGCTCCACGTTGCTCACCGCCCGGGCCGCGTTGGAAGCGTCCTTCAGAACTGCTATCCCTTCTGGCAATTGGCCCAGACTGTCATGGCTGCGGCCGACTAGAATCTTGCCTTTGATCAATTCTGTATTGGTGTCTGAGCCAAGTTTTTCGGCAGCTCTTAAAGTTTCCTTGGCGTTCGTCATCGCTTCTTGGCTCGCGGATCGCACCAACGCCATTTCTGTCGCAACCTGCCATTTTTCAAACGCGGCACTCCAGTCCTCAGCCTCAGATAGGTGGCGCGCGATAAGTTCAGGGCGGCGCTCAATCTCAGATGACCTTATCCGCATCAAAGCACGCGCCACGTCTGCGTGCTGTTGTCTCCGAGTTGAACTCAACATGGATTGATAGGCGGTATCGCGAATAAGTGCATGGCGGAAAACGAAGTGCCCGCGATTGTGCCCGCTTTCAAAGATCAGGCCTGTTCGCGAAAGCTCTTCGAGGCTTTTGTTGATATCAGATTCTTCAAAGCCTTTCGCGGCACATAGTATGCCCGGCTCAAACTCCCGGCCAATAACCGAACCAGTAAGGGCGACCTGTTTTGCCTCTGGCGAAACTGCGTCGAGCCGCGCCATCAACGCGCCTTTCAATGACGATGGTATGTGGCTTTGCCCCTGCTCGCCGGATTCGACAATGGCTCGGGTCACTTCTTCCACGAACAAAGGAACCCCATCGGTTTTTTCAACTATTGTAGAGATCAGAGCTTCGTCCGGTCTCTTGCCTGTAATATTTTCGACAAGGTTTGAGACATGCGCAGAATCGAAACGGCGCAAAACCAGAGACTGAACGTGTGTGTCCCCATCATCACGGGCCAATTCCCACCCGGGTCTGTGGGTTATCAAGATCATCAGAGGAAGATCGGTGCATATCGACTTAAACCGCTCCAACAATGCTTGTGTGGAAGGATCGATCCAATGAGCATCTTCTACGCACAGCATAACCGGACGTACGCTTGACCGCACCTGCACCGTGTGGATCAATGTTTGGATTGTTATGTCGCGCTGCTCCTGCGGCGACATCTCGAGCACCTTTTGGGCGAGGGCACTACGAGGTGCGACCAACGCTGCAAAGACAGGCAGAACTTGTTCCCAGTCCAACCCTGGTCGTCCTTCGAGCATTTTTCTGACATGCTCAAGGATCAGATTGTCATCAAAGTCCGGTTCAACACCCGCATCCTGGGATATTCGTTGGGCTACCGGATGAAAGGGGCTGCTGCTGAGATAGGGGGAACAGTTCAGCCTTATGACATCGACTTCGTCGTTTTCGGTGATTACAGCAAGGAATTCCTCTGTAAGCCGCGACTTTCCTATTCCGGCTTCACCGGAGAGCAGAACAACGTCTCCGTGGCCATTCTGAGCACGTTGCCATGATTGCAGTAAAATTCCCTTTTCGTAGTCCCGGCCAACCATGACGCTGTCGACATCGTCTCGATGTGAGGCCTGAAACCGGCTTTCCGCGCTGCGCTCTGACATCACTTTCTGAAGACTACGTGGTTCAGCAAACCCCTTAAGCTCTGCCTGCCCAAGAGATTTAAACTCAAATATCCGATGTAAAGCTGTCTCGGTTTCCTCAACTGACAAAACGACTGAGTTTGGCTCTGCATGTTCTTGAATCCGTGCCGCAAGATTGACGACCGGACCAGTCATGGCCGCCTCCTCATATGTATTTTCGCCAATGGTATCGCCGACCACAACATCACCACTCGCAACTCCCAGTCTGACTGACAAAGGCTCTCCGTCAGGTGTTTTGAGTTCTTTGACTCGGTGAACAGACTCAAGACTAGCTTTTACCGCCCGAATTGCGTGATCTTCGAAAGCCCGCGGCCATCCGAAAAACACGAGCAGACCATCGCCCAAATACTTTGCAACGTAGCCACCATATCGGCTCACGGCTCCTGCAACGGCATCTTGATAGTTCTGTAGCAAGTCCC
This sequence comes from Ruegeria sp. YTSC003, assembly GCF_059609785.1. NCBI lineage: Bacteria > Pseudomonadati > Pseudomonadota > Alphaproteobacteria > Rhodobacterales > Roseobacteraceae > Ruegeria > Ruegeria sp. YTSC003. The sequence goes on from NZ_JBXWMK010000029.1 coordinate 9,050, forward strand.
GCATGTCTTCGGGATCAAAGCGATTGGTGAGTTCAGTCGAACCGACAAGATCGGCAAACAAAACAGTTACGTGACGCCTCTCTGCAGTAGGCGGTTCGACATGCTTCTGTTTGCGCGGATCATCACTTTGTGAATTGACTGAGGTGGGCGCTTGTTCATGAGCTGCTTGTGACGGCGAGATTGCGTGCTGTTGGCCGACTAGCTCGTGAATTGCAGCGAGGATGATTTTGCGGTGACCAAGGCTTACTCCGAGCTCTTTTAAGTCGTCGCCAGATAGTAGTGGCAGAACACGCGCATCAATATCGTTTTCCGCAAAAACATCTGCGTACTGACTCAGGTCGAGATCAATTAACCATTTGTCTATTTCAGCCGACATCTTTGGATCATGCTGAGATACGCGGCACTAATCAAGAAAAACGCTTTCAAAATGAACTGACTATTTAATGAATGGCGTCTGCTTTCATTTATCTTCGGGTCACTCTACAATTCCGGCTCTTGCCACCGCGTTCTAGATTTACACGACTGGCTGATTGGCTGCACGCGTTTGATGTTTTGCCTTTGAAGGCGACTTTGTCCGCATTGTGCGAAATTGGCTGGCCTGAGATTTTGCGCTTGCAGCGAACGGCAGGTTCGACGGGCCGCGCCGCGGCATGACAAACTGTGGGTCAACGGCGGGAATGGGCCGGGCGTGACGGGGACGGACGCCATGATTTGGCAGATACGGCGCCGAATCCGATGACTGCTACGAGCCCAAAGTACCGGAGGCGGCATAGTCGACGAATATCTGCTCTTCGGAACCGCTAATCCTGTTGTTCATTGTCATCGATTCGGCAACGCTACTGGAGTGCTGGAAATCGATCCGGCACTCCAAATGTCAAACAAGCGATCAATCGGGACTTAGGTTCATCGATATCGCCTGAAACGCCGACAGCATCTGCAGCTCGGTTTCGACGTTTTCGTTGTACTCGGGGTATGCCGAGTTCATCGCGATGACCACGCCCCTCTCTGGGTTGATGTACAGGAATTGCCCGTAGATACCGATGGCGGAAAACTCGTTTCCATCTCGGTTTGTCGGAATCCACCACTGGTTTTTGTACCCCAGGATGAAGTCCGTTTTGTCGTGCTCACCTGGCTTAGACTGTTCGGTGTCTGTTGTGACGGATTGGCGCAACCATGCTTCCGAAACGACACGTTCACCCGTCATGGCAACACCGCCATTGAGCACCATCTGTCCGACCCGTGCCAAGTCGCGCAGTCGAAGATTTGCCCCACCATAGGCCATTGGCTCTCCAGCACTATCGACCAGCATCTCTCCGTCGGCTTCCGCGCCAATCTTGCTCCATAGCTGGTCTTGGAAAAAATCGGCATACTCTTGGCCGGTTGCACGTCGCAAAACCCAGGCGAGAACCTGCGTTTCAATACTGGCATACTGATTGAAGGTGCCGGGTTCGCGTTCGCGCACCATTGTCGTTGCAAATTCGTCGAGTGATCCACGCAAAGTCGCGACGACGGTTTGCACGATGTCCGAGTTCAGGTCGTCATAGTCTTCAATGTACCGGATGCCCGACGTCATATCGAGCACTTGCTGCACGGTGACGCCATCGTACCCGGTGTCTTTCAACTCGGGGATGAAGTCCGTCACCTGAGCGTCTAAGTCCGGCAGATGCCCCTGATCGTATGCAATGCCGACCAGGATAGACGTCAAGGACTTGGTGACCGACATTTCGATGTGAAGGCTCTCAGCACTATTGCCGCGCGCGTACTCCTCGTGAACCATTTTCCCGTCATGCAGGATCACCAAGCCTGTCCAGTGAATTTCCTCGAAGACATCCTTTGATTCCAACGTCTTCCCTTCGTACTCATACGTTGCAGGAATGACCTCTCCTCGATCCGTGCGCTCGAACTCGGCAACAGGCCCAGAACGTTTGATCGTAACTGAGGGATAATTCTTGTGGAGCGACCGGAAGTTCTCGTCGATGGTGTCCGGCTCGAAAACGGCCGAATAGGCTACAAGCGCGCGGATATCTTGAATCTTGTTCCAGAACACAGCTCCGCCGATAAGGGCCAATGCCAAGACGGCAACGGCCCCTCGTTTGATCCACTTCATGATGGTCTCCTTGGATTGTTAGTTAACAGACCCTGACTGCAGCATGTCTCGCGCGAGACGGCGAAAAGCCTCGGGGTCGTTTGGTTTGAAGTTGATGTCTGAGAAGAAGCTGGCTCCGAACGCCATGGCGACGACGCCATAGGCGCGGTCAAAGCAGTCATCCTCATTGAGGCCCGGCCTCTCGGCACACATATGAGCCACGATTTCCTGGCAAACTCGGTGATAGAGGTCGCGCAGACGGGTCTGAATGCGCTCATCACCGGCGGAATAAGGCCACAATTGTTCCACCATTGCATTCAATTCGGGATCGGCCATCAACCCGTCAAAGAGGAGGTCGAGGATATCATCGACCTTAACTGCCCCTTCTTTGATCTCTTGGAGGCCAGCGAGTTTAGCCTCACCACGCTCTAACATACGATCGAATAACAGAAGGATCAGCTCACTCTTGTTTCCAGCAAAATACCGGAGCAAGGGACGCGGCAGGCCAGCCTCAGCCGCAACTTTTGCGAGGGTCAGCTTCGCAATCCCATCGCGAATGACAATGCGCTCCAAGGCGTCGAGGATCTGGCTCTTCCTTTCCCTGTCCTTTTTGGGTCTGGCCATTGGGTCACCTGTTCAGGGATTCTTGTCGTATTGACAATAAACGATATGCATATAACTTGTCACCTTGACAAGAATAGCAGTTCGTTACCGAACGTCATTTACTCATGGTGAAGTCGCTCCAAGCCTGATCGGAGAGTATCGGCACTATGGCCAACACCAACCGGACATTGGAGCAGCCGCAGCGAAATGGCGCTTTGTCCGAAACTCGGACATAAAACCTATTTTGCTGAATGCCCGGTCTCGGTGAAAGCAGACATCACACAATATCGACTCGGTTTTTCGACTTAAATGTCTGCTTCCTGCCGGAAACGGTCATTCCCGAAAACCATCGGAAGTTCCGCCTTGCGGACCAAGCCGCCCTCAGATGGTATCGCTTGCATGTCTGCGTTACATTGGAGCGGTCGTCGCCTAGA
>NZ_JBXWMK010000030.1:0-9126 GCF_059609785.1 Ruegeria sp. YTSC003
GTTCGCTGAGCTCGCCTCTTAAACCCACTGCCGCAGCGCGATATTGTAATCCAACCAAAACTTCGCAACACAACCGGCTCAGGGAGATCATGCTGGGGTGTTCTGGGTGGAAGCCGATATGTCGGCTGAAACCTAGAGCCCGGTCAAGAGCCGACAGGTTCGGGATTTGCTAATGCGAAGTCACTCACCGACTGGAACATACCCTCGACGGCGCTTTTGCTTTTCGAGGTTTTGGAGCGCGTCGGCAGCCTCGGCTTCGTCATCATATGTCACCATCATGGCTTGCCCATTTGTGCCAATGCGCCCCCAGGTACGAAACACAGAAACTTCCCCAAACAGTGTCGGCTGCAATTCAATTCCATAAAACCGCGCCATGTTGACGTCCGGGTCCACGTGTATGAGGTGGACAGGTGTGGTGTCTGTCTGCTCCATAGCCCGATTATCCATTGGCGCCGCTCTTCTGTCCAATGACATTACAAGATCAATTCTTCGGAAAGGATTCTGACCCTGAATGGAGCTGGCATCGAATAAATCCGCTATTATTATCGCACCCTCCTGACCAATGTGTAAGAATAAGGATTGGCCATGCTTCGTCTTTTGCTATTTACGTTTGTGATAGGTCTTGCCGCCAACGCGAGTATGGCGCAGACGCCGCCTTCGGTTGGTGAGGTCTCGCATTACGACGGTCTCTTCGCAGCCGCTCACACCGGCAACGAAGAAATGATCCGGCAGCTCGTTGCGGCGGGGGCAAACGTCAACGCGCGGGACTCGCGAGGCCGCACGCCAGCCCATGTGGCAGCCTTTGCTTCAGAGGACGAGGCGTTGCGCGCGCTAGCCGAGGCCAGTGCTGACATGAACGCGCTAGAAGGTCAGGACTACGACGTGGTCACGATTGCGGCCGTTGCAAATGATCCAGAATTGATGACGCTCGCAATCGAGTTAGGCAATGATCCGGGCCTGACGACCAGCCCTTATGAAGGAACGGCGCTGATAGCGGCCGCGCATCTCGGGCATGTCGAGATTGTCCGACGGCTGATCGCCGCTGGCGCGCCTCTGGACCATGTGAACAATCTGAACTGGACAGCAGTTATCGAAGCCGTTGTGCTTGGTGACGGCGGCCCGGATCATCTTGCGGTTCTGGATGCGTTGTTGGCGGCAGGTGCTGACCGATCGCTTGCCGATCGTAACGGAACTACGCCACTCGAACACGCCGAACTACGCGGGTTTGCTGAGATGGTAGAGCGGTTAAGAAAAAGGGATTGAGACTAATCCAGCAGGCTGAAGTGGTGAGTTTCACTTGAAATGCGCCAATGGCAGCTTGGATATGACCGACCTCAGATCAAGGTCTTCTCGTGGTAGGGTGGTGATAAGGATGAATACATCTCACGGATAACCACAAAATGAACAAGATCGAAAAAAGTAAACAGGACTGCCACAGTGCACTCGTTTTCACGCGGCGTGGCTTTCTTGCTGTGTCAGGTTTTAGCGCACTGACGGTTGGAATGAGCAGCTCCGTCGCGGGTCAAACTTCCACGAGAGCGGACAACGCGATACCTCAACCAAGTGATCCCAACGATGCCACATTCATGGAGCGCGCTTTCGAGATGCGTCAGTATGCAATTGACCATGGAGATCAGGGGTATGGTGCAGTTGTGGTGCGCGACAATGTTATCATTGGCCAATCATGGAGCAGGGTCATCTTGGATCAAGACCCCACGGGTCACGCTGAAGTGGCCGCAATCAGGGACGCGGCGCGCCGTCTCAAAAACCGAGATTTGAGCAGAGCGGTCATGTACTCATCTTCCAGGCCATGTCCCATGTGTGAAGCCGCGGCTTTCTGGGCCGGGGTCCGTCACATGTTCTATGGCCGGGAAATCAGGAGCGCAGGTTCTCCGAAACTTTGCGGTTAGATAGGTTGTCAGCCACCAGCGAAGTTTCATTTTGGCTTCGCATCCCGCGTTGGGAAATCTCGGCCCATTGCTGCCATTCACTGACGGGCATCGCCGCCGCGTTGCGGCCCGTCAGAGCCGACATTCGCTGCAAGTGCACAGTTACAAGATTAGTGGAGGTCTGGATCGCGGACTTTCCCGACCTTCGGCTGAAATGCTCCAGAAGCCGCATCCGGCCCATTGCAGTCATTCGTCGTGAAAGTTCTCGCCGCATTGCGGCTCCACCGATCCAGCCATTCGCTGCGCCGCCAAAGTGATCGTGCAACTCAAAGTCCGATGGTCATGATTGTCCTATTCGCTTGGCATTTAACCTTTTGCGTACCAGCCGTTGTCAACATAGGTTGCATTGCCGTTCACAAAGCTGGCCTCATCAGATGCAAGAAAAACCACCGCCGCGGCCACTTCCTCTGGATAGCAAATGCGTCCCTGCGTTGCCGCCATCCCAGAGTCTTCCCATTCCTGTCCGGCGGCGTCCAACTCTGCTATTTCCTTGAGGCCATGCGCCGTTTCAACAAACCCAGGGCAGACCGCGTTACACCGGATGCCCGCATCGCGATATTCGGTTGAGATCGTGCGCGCCAGTTGAAGAACCGCGCCTTTTGACATGCAGTAGACTGACTCCAACGCATAGCCCAGTTCAGCCGCAATAGACGAAGTAATCACGATTGAGCCGCCGCCATTTGCGCTCATGTCCTGAACCGCACGACGGCAGGTCAGAAAGGCCGATTTCACGTTTACATCCATCAACCAGTCATATTCTTCTTCGCTGGTTTCATGCATCGCTTTGACGATGATGGTTCCTGCGTGATTGAACAGGACATTATAGGGTCCAAAGGCTTCAAGGGCAGCGTCAAAGGCAGCATTGATCTCGGCGTCCTTGGTGACATCAGCATGAAAAAATGCCGCCTCACCACCTGTGTCGCGGATCATGTCGACTGTTTTCCGACCCTCTTCATTCTTGATATCAAAGATGCTGACCTTGGCACCTTCTTCGGCAAACATCAGCGCGGTGGCCCGCCCCATTCCAGTGGCTCCCCCTGTAATCACGGAAACTTTTCCCGCGAGGCGGCCATTGGGTGTCTTGAGGCTATTGGTCATATTGGTGCTCCGTACAGAAGTTCAGATGCATTCTCCGCCATCGATGACCAGCGCATGGCCCGTCATAAAGGTGGACATGTCGGAGGCCAGAAACAGGATTGAATCGGCCATTTCTTCGGTCGTGCCCCAGCGTCCCATCGGAATGGTTTCAGACACGTAGTTTTCTAGCTTTTCGCGCCCGCCCATTTGCACTTCGAAACCGGCGTTAAACGGCGTGTCGATAAAACCCGGACACAGGGCGTTAAAACGAACATTGTGTTTGGCATAATCTGCGGCCATCTGACGGGTCATGGCGACCACTGCATGCTTGGTAGTGGCATAGGCAATCATTTCGCGGTCGTATTGCACACCCGAGTTTGACGAAGTGATGATTACACTGCCACCTCCCTGCTCGCGCATGGGACCCACCGCAGCGCGAGCCGCGATAAAATGCGACCGCACGTTCAATCGCCAGGACATGTCCAAACCTTCAACGGGCACCTGCTCAAGGTTGCCTTCAACCTGATAGCCAGCGTGAGAGTGCAGGACATCAAGGCGCCCGTAAGCTTTGACGACTCTGTCGACCTCGGCTTTGACTGCCTGATCGTCGGTGACATCTAGCCCTCTCGAGGCCGCCACCAGCCCCTCGCCATGTAAGTCTTCGACCACATGCGCAGCCTTGTCGGCGTCCAGATCTGTCACAATAACTTTGGCGCCATGACGGGCCATGGCCATTGCCCCTGCCCGGCCAATTCCTGATCCGGCGCCTGTCACCAGAACAACCTTGCCGCCGAGTATCGGAAAAGGTCGGGCCTTAAGAGATTTTTCTGCAAGGGTCATCGGGACTTTTTACCTCCGCGTTGCAGCAACAACTGGGCGGTAATCAGCAGTAACAGAGACACGCCCATCACCATCGTTCCAATCGCGTTGATTTCAGGTGTCACACCGCGTCGGATGGATGAGAACACATAGATCGGCAGCGTCGTTTCTGAGCCCGCCACAAAGAACGCGATGATGAAGTCGTCGAAGCTAAAGGTGAAGCTCAGCAAAAAACCCGCCAGGATGGCCGGAAAGATCATCGGCAATGTCACCTGTCGGAACGTTCCCATCGGCGTGGCGTAGAGATCCGAAGAGGCCTCGGTCAGCGCGCGATCCATCCCCGCGAGCCGTGCCCGTACGATAATTACCACAAGCGCCATCAGGAACATCGTGTGGGCGGCGATCAGCGAGCCGATGCCCATGCGCAGCTTTGGCGGCTTGAACCCGTCCGGCCAAATCGCCGCAATCAGCGGGTTCAGTTGGTCAAATACGGTGACCAGCCCGATCAAAGTGGCGATCCCAATTACAATGCCGGGGATCATCACCGCAACATAGATCAGCAGATCAAAGGTAGCTCGCACGGGACCACGAATGCCCTGCAGGGCGACGGCGGCCATGGTGCCAAAGACGCTGGCAAACAGCGCCGAACAAAATGCCACGATCAGGCTGGTTTCCAGCGCGTCCATCACGAACGGATTGGACAGCGCCTTGCCATACCATTTGGTTGAGAACCCCTGAAGCTGGCTCGCGTGTCGACCGGCGTTAAAGCTGAACAGGGCGATGACACCGATAGGAATGTAGAGAAAAAGGTAAACGCAGATTGCATACAGTCTCATCGCATAGCCTCACATAATCGATACGTCTTCACGGCTTGCGCCGAGGCGGCTAATCAGCCGCATGTAGATCGTGACGGTAATCAGCATGACGACCACAAGGGTGACAGCAACCGCCGACCCATAGGCCCAGTTGCGTGACTGCAGGAACAGGTCGACCAGTGCATTGCCAACAAAGAACACTTTGCCACCGCCCAGCAGAGCCGGGATCAGGTATTCGCCCATCAACAGGATAAAGACGAGCATGCAACCAGTCGCAATGCCGGGCACCGAAAGCGGGAGCGTGATCTGAAGAAAGGTCTTCCACGGCTTTGCGCCCAGATCAGACGACGCCTCGAGCAGGCGTTTGTCGAGTTTGTCGAGGCTGACATAGATTGGGAACACCATCAGCGGTAGATACCCATAGATAATCCCAACCAGCACCGCAAACGGCGTGTTGATTAGGCGTAGTCCCTCAATTCCGACCCATTCGAACAAGGCAGGTATCCCGCGTCCACCCAGCAGGAAAATCCAAGCGTAACTGCGGATCAGGATCGACGTCCAGAATGGCACGATCACCAGAACCAACAGGATGGTTTTCCACCTCGGAGTCGTTTTGACAGCGAGAAAGTAAGCCAGGGGATAGGCGATAAGCAGCGCCGCCATGGTTCCTAACGGCGCCAACGTCATCGTATTTTTGAACGCTGCCCAGCGTGCAGGAAGGTTGGTGTATTGTTCCAAAGTGAGAGCGAGCTCAACGCCACCTGACGAGGCTCGCTCTCCAAAGCTAAAGATGAAGACAACTGTTAACGGAATGATCAACATCACGAGGAACCAAGTTCCCGCAGGTGCCAACAACAACCAGTTGCGTGTTCTATTCGTCATGTTGTCTTCACCTTAGTTCAGATCAGGCCGACTTGAACCGAGCCATCAGCTCGGCGCGGTTCGGATCGGTCAGAGTGACTGCGGCCCCGAATTCCAGTGGGCTCAAAAGCTCCTGAGCCGGGAAGATGATCGGATCATTCTTCAACTCTTCGGGCAGTTGATCATATGTTCGGGAATCTGCCGTCGGATAGCCGTGCGCCAGCACTTCTTTGACGTTAACATTCGGATCCAGCATGAAGTTGATCAACGCATAGGCCGCTGCCTTGCGCTCGGAGCTTTTGGGGATCGCCCAGTAATCGCTCCAGATTTCGCCGCCCTCTTTGCCAAGCACATAGGCGATCTCGGGTATGTCGGTGTTCAGCTGCTTGCCGTCGCCGGACCAGCAGATGGTCAACCAGGCATCCCCATTACGCATACCCGGCTGATAGTCCGACGTAATGGCAAACAGATGTGGCTTCACGTCAATCAGCAGTTTCTCGGCATCGGCCAGCTCTTTCTCGTCAACCGAATTGAACGAATAGCCAAAGGCGTTCAGGGCGCTGCCAATCGTGGTCAGCTGATAGTCGTGCACGATGGTACGACCCGAGAACTTGCCCATGGTGATATCAAAGAACTCTCGCCATGATGAAATCGCATTTCCACCATTGTGCTTAGTGTTGACGGCCATGCCGGTCGATCCCCAGTTCTTGGGAACACCATAGAGCTTACCGTTGACTGAACCTGCCTCGGCGTAGCGCGCATCAAAGGCCGACGCATCATAGTTCGGCAACATCGACGTATCCAACGGTTCGATCAGATCCTCTTTGACGTAATCTTCAAACGTGTAGTTGGTGGGCACATAGACATCCCAACCGGTGGCACCGGCCTGCAACTTGGCTAGCATTTCTTCGTTCGAGCCAAAGACGTTGACCTGCACATGTGCGCCGGTCGCCTCAGTAAAGGCGTCAAAGTTGGCCAGATCATGATAGTTCGGCCATGTAGCCAGAACCACGCGATCACCAATATCGCCAGCATATGCAGGTTGTGGGCGCAAACCGGGCACCGAGGCCCCCATCACAGCCGCTGCCGCACCAAGGCCGGTTACATTCAGGAAATGGCGCCGCGTGATTGAGCCTTTCCGGTAGCTTTCCAGCTTCTCCATGAACTCCTTCTTGGAGATATGGTCGATGGTCTTTGTCATTTTCTTTACTCCCTTTTGCATGGTTGTTGTGGACGTCGTTAATTTCGGTCGAGAATGAGCGCCGCCGATGTCTCCCACGAGACCAGGGCTTTGTCGCGGACGGCAAAAGCACCTTCGCTAAGGTCCGCCTGACGCGGAGCGAGTACGAGGAAGTCACCAAGGGTTTCGTGCGTCACCAGGTATTCAGTGTGTTCGCCAAGAAAAATTCGGTTGTGGACTTCGACCTCAAGACCTTTGCCCTGACGGCGCAGTTTCATTTGTTCAGGGCGCACGCTAACGCACACCTCCTGCCCGTCGACAAGACCATCACCGGGCATGCCCTGTATCCGCATTCCATTGTCCAGAAGCACCTCAGACAAGCCGTCCGTCGAACGCTGAAGTTTGCCATTAAAGAAGTTGGACGTGCCTACAAAATCAGCGACATAGCGAGAATTTGGGCGATCATACAACTCTTGCGGGCTACCGATCTGCACAATTCTGCCGTCCCGCATGATGCAAATGCGATCGCTCATCGATAGTGCCTCTTCCTGGTCGTGTGTCACCAGTACAAAGGTGATACCCAACTGGCGTTGCAGATCCTGCAGTTCGATCTGCATCTCCTTACGCAACTTGCGATCAAGCGCGGCCATAGGTTCGTCCAGCAACAGGAGTTTGGGCTCATTGATGATAGCGCGGGCCAGGGCCACGCGCTGTTGCTGGCCGCCTGACATCTCCCAGATCTTGCGATCCTCAAAGCCTGCCAGTTGCACCACATCAAGGGCTTTGCTCACCCGTTCCGAAATCTCTGCCTTTGGTATGCGCGGGCGGATCTGGCGTAACCCGTACCCGATATTTTGCGCCACGGTCATATGTGGGAACAATGCATATTGCTGAAACACCATGTTCACCGGACGGTGGTGCGCTTCGAGCGTGTTCACCACCTTTCCATCCAGCAACACATCCCCTTCGGTGGGGGTTTCGAAACCTGCCAGCATCCTCAAAGCTGTTGTCTTGCCGCATCCGGACGGGCCTAGAAAGGAAAGGAACTCGCCCTCGGCAATCGAAAGGTTCAAATCACTGGCGGCCAACACTTCGCCAAAGCGCTTTGTCACTCCACGCAGTTCTGCGATCGGTTTTTTGCCAGCTGGCTCAACCTCGCCAACATATCCCCCGTTTTCCATTTATTTCTATCTTTTTCCGATTTGTTGACTACTATCTATATTGGAAAAACAGTAAGAAAAACTTGTTTCAGTGTATATACCATGTTTTTAGTATATCAATCTGAATAGCAGGGCGCGGAGGAGGATCATGAAAGCTTTGTACGAAGCAACCGGCACGCTCATTGACGCTATCGGCTCAGAGAGCTTTGCACAAACCTTGTCTGATACGCTGAGGCAGATCACCCCGTTCGATTACACTGTTGTATTTGGATATTTTGGCCAAGCCCGCCCTTTGGATTTGTATGACGATTTCCCAAAAAATAAGCGCAAGGTCTTTGTTGAGGACTATCAGGAAGGCCCATACTTGCTTGACCCATTTTATCTTGTTTGCGAGACCGATTTCATTCCCGGACTGCATCGAATTCGCGATCTGGCACCGGACAGGTTTTTTCAGGGCGAATACTATCGCAGCTATTATGCCCGAACCGGGCTTGCGGAAGAAATGGGCTTTGTGATCCGGCTTCCTGAATCCGCCAGTGTGGTTGTTTCCGTGATGCGTGAGCAAAAGGCTTTTTCAGCCAAGGATTTCCGACAACTCAATGAGTTTTGGCCCATTGTGCAGGCGACATGCAAAAGACACTGGGACGATCTTGCCAACCGGTTTGGATCTGTTGAAGGCGAGGTAGCAGATGATGATCTTTATCAAAGCGTGGCCCTTGCTTTTACCAATTTCGGACAGGGTGCCCTGACACCAAGAGAACGCCAGGTCGTCGAATACACGCTCAAAGGTCATTCCGCAGACGCTGTGGGGCGCATCCTCGAAATTTCCCCCGGCACTGTGCGTATCCACCGAAGGAATGTTTATTCAAAACTGCAGATCCGATCTCAAGGTGAGTTGTTTTCGAAGTTCATAGATGAATTGGTTTCGGGCGGACACTCATCGTTGTCGTCCAAATCACTGAACGCTAACTGAAGCCGATCGCCTTGGAGCGTACTTGCTCCAACTTCTTTTCACGAACGGTGAAGGCGAGGCAGAGCCCCTGCAAAACATAAAAACGTCTGAGTGTTCTGTGGGGTGTGAAGAAAGCATGCTCCATATTCGAACGGGACGCCTCCTGAGGCCTCATTCATCCATCTCGAGTGACCGCTTTTCTATTTTGGCTTGCATTTCATGCGCCTGCAGCGAATGACATGGTGTGATCGCGGTGGTCGCTCTCCTTGGGCAAACGAGGCCTGATATTATCAGCCTCACCAATCAAAAGCCG
>NZ_JBXWMK010000031.1:0-5983 GCF_059609785.1 Ruegeria sp. YTSC003
TGGTTGCGGGAGTAGGATTTGAACCTACGACCTTCAGGTTATGAGCCTGACGAGCTACCGGGCTGCTCCATCCCGCGACAGGGTCGAATAAGTGCGATATCGTTAGAGAGATTTTGGGATTTTTCTAGGTTTGGCGGTGACCTACTCTCCCGGGGCTTAAGCCCAAGTACCATTGGCGCGGCAGTGCTTAACTTCCGGGTTCGGGATGGGACCGGGTGTTTCACTTGCGCTATGACCACCAAACCGAGGAAAATCCCCACGTCGGCTTTTGCGGAGCAAAAGCGACGGGTGGCAGGCAGCGTATTTGCATGCAAATGCGCGTTGCCACTCGGTAGTTATGTCAATCAACACCGCAGCGTTTTGCTGCGAAGTTATCCATGTTTACTGAGGTGTATGTTTTTGATTTGTCTTTCCATTACTGGATCAAATCAAGCCTATCGGGCGATTAGTACCGGTCAACTGAACGCATTACTGCGCTTACATCTCCGGCCTATTGACGTGGTGGTCTTCCACGGCCCTCAGGGAGACCTTGTTTTGAGGGGGGCTTCCCGCTTAGATGCCTTCAGCGGTTATCCTGTCCGATCATAGCTACCCAGCACTGCCGTTGGCACGACAACTGGTCCACCAGTGGATCGTTCACCCCGGTCCTCTCGTACTAGGGGCAACTCCTCTCAAGTCTCCTACACCCACGGCAGATAGGGACCGAACTGTCTCACGACGTTCTAAACCCAGCTCACGTACCTCTTTAAACGGCGAACAGCCGTACCCTTGGGACCTGCTCCAGCCCCAGGATGAGATGAGCCGACATCGAGGTGCCAAACACTGCCGTCGATATGGACTCTTGGGCAGTATCAGCCTGTTATCCCCGGCGTACCTTTTATCCGTTGAGCGATGGCCCTTCCACTCGGGACCACCGGATCACTATGGCCGTCTTTCGACTCTGCTCGACTTGTCAGTCTCGCAGTCAGGCTGGCTTCTGCCATTGCACTCAACGAGCGATTTCCGACCGCTCTGAGCCAACCTTCGCGCGCCTCCGTTACGCTTTAGGAGGCGACCGCCCCAGTCAAACTACCCGCCACGCAGGGTCCCGGATCCGGATAACGGACCGCGGTTAGACATCAAGAGTGCGAAGGGTGGTATCTCAAGGGAGGCTCCACAGGGACTTGCGTTCCTGCTTCAAAGCCTACCACCTATCCTGCACATCACAATCCTGATGCCAGTGCGAAGCTGTAGTAAAGGTGCACGGGGTCTTTCCGTCTAACCGCGGGAAGCCTGCATCTTGACAGGCAATTCAATTTCGCTGAGTCGATGTTGGAGACAGCGGGGAAGTCGTTACGCCATTCGTGCAGGTCGGAACTTACCCGACAAGGAATTTCGCTACCTTAGGACCGTTATAGTTACGGCCGCCGTTTACCTGGGCTTCAATTCAAGGCTCTCACCTCTCCTTTTAACCTTCAGGCACCGGGCAGGCGTCAGACCCTATACGTCGTCTTGCGACTTCGCAGAGCCCTGTGTTTTTAATAAACAGTCGCCACCCCCTGGTTTGTGCCCCCAGCCCCTAGTTGCCTAGGAACCGGGCCTCCTTCTCGCGAACTTACGGAGGTATTTTGCCGAGTTCCTTCAACATCGTTCTCTCAAGCGCCTTGGTATGCTCTACCAGTCCACCTGTGTCGGTTTAGGGTACGGTCTTATAGGAGGGCTATTTCCAGGAACCTCTCAGCAGCCCATTCAATCCGATAAGGATGAACTACACCTGAGATCCGTCACCACTCCACGGCCTAGGAATATTAACCTAGTTCCCATCGCCTACGCCTTTCGGCCTCGGCTTAGGGGCCGGCTTACCCTGCTCAGATTAGCTTTAAGCAGGAACCCTTGGACTTTCGGCGAGAGTGTCTCTCACACTCTTTGTCGCTACTCATGTCATCATTCTCACTAGTGATCTCTCCACGGGATCGCTCACGCGCCCGCTTCATCGAAAGCCTCTCTCCTCCAATCTGCCCGAAGGCATGAAGGAGGAATGAGACTATGTCACACTACGCTCTGCTACCGATGCTTACGCATCCCTAGACTTCGGCTCATGGCTTGAGCCCCGTTACATCTTCGCCGCAGGACAACTTATTTAGACCAGTGAGCTGTTACGCTATCTTTAAAGGATGGCTGCTTCTAAGCCAACCTCCTGGTTGTTTTGGTCGTCCCACCTGCTTTCCCACTTAGCCATGAATTGGGGGCCTTAGTCGTAGGTCAGGGTTGTTTCCCTCTCCACTACGGACGTTAGCATCCGCAGTGTGTCTGCCATCTAGTACTCCCGGGTATTCGGAGTTTGGTTAGGATCAGTAAGCCTGTGGGGCCCCATTACCCATCCAGTGCTCTACCCCCCGGGGTATTCGGATGACGCTCTACCTAAATAGATTTCGCAGAGAACCAGCTATCTCCGAGTTTGATTGGCCTTTCACCCCTAGGCACAGCTCATCCCGATCCTTTTCAACGGATGTGGGTTCGGTCCTCCAGTAAGTGTTACCTTACCTTCAACCTGGCCATGCCTAGATCACTCGGTTTCGGGTCTGATCCCACGAACTCATGCGCCCTATTAAGACTCGCTTTCGCTACGCCTACACCTAACGGCTTAAGCTTGCTCGTGAGACCAAGTCGATGACCCATTATACAAAAGGTACGCCGTCAGCTCGCAAGGAGCCTCCGACTGATTGTAGGCGTTCGGTTTCAGGTACTGTTTCACTCCCCTCGTCGGGGTGCTTTTCACCTTTCCCTCACGGTACTGGTTCACTATCGGTCAGCAAGGAGTACTTAGCCTTCGAAGGTGGTCCTCCGATCTTCAGACAGAATTTCACGTGTTCCGCCCTACTTAATACGTCCATCAGAGCTTAGAATACGGGGCTGTCACCCGCTATGGCCATGCTTCCCAACATGTTCTTCTCACTCATCTGGCTCGGCTGGTCCCCGTTCGCTCGCCGCTACTAGGGGAGTATCAATTGATTTCCTTTCCTCCGGGTACTTAGATGTTTCAGTTCCCCGGGTTTGCCTTTATAACCCTATGTATTCAGGTCATAAATACTTGATTAAGCCACCTATTGATCATCCAGAGGATAACAATAGAGAGCTTTCAAGTGGGTTGCCCCATTCAGAAATCCATGGATCAAAGCTTATTCTCAGCTCCCCATGGCTTATCGCAGAGTATCACGTCTTTCATCGCCTCTTGCTGCCAAGGCATTCACCAAACGCCCTTCTCGCGCTTGATTTGATCCAGAAAAAGAAAGACTTGATATTTGCACTACCGCCTATTCGGCTACTTGAGTGCGTTTGACCGCACACAACCGAAGCTGCGCCAGTAATCAAATCAATCACGATGACCCAGCTGGTAACTAAAGGTCATCTGTTCTTCTGAACCAAAAACATACATTTCCCGCCCCCGCCACTTGGACGAGGACAAATGAGCAACCCCATATGGTCTCTCAGCCGTGCAGCTGATCAACGCAGGTCGCTCGGGTTAGTATATTAGACTTGGACAACTCTGTTCGTTTCGATCGGGATACGCAGACAGGGCCGGCTAGACCCAAACTGCGCCGCTTATCCGAAGATAAGAACGACCGAGATCAATGCCACACTCGGCACGATCAAACAGTGTTGATTGATTTCTCTCTAAACGATGTCAAAGCTTCCGAAGAAGCGACGTCCGATTGGACGGTGAAGAACCAAAATGGTGCTTAACGGTCAAATCGAAGGTAAATGGTGGAGCCTAGGAGGATCGAACTCCTGACCTCCTGAATGCAAATCAGGCGCTCTCCCAGCTGAGCTAAGGCCCCATAAAGTGGCTCTCGTGACATTCATCCAAGATGAATGCACTGCCGCCTCTCACTTTTCGGCTTCACCGAAAGTGAGTTGGTGGGTCGAGGAGGACTTGAACCTCCGACCTCACGCTTATCAGGCGTGCGCTCTAACCACCTGAGCTACCGACCCAGACAGGCCGGTCGGCCTGATGTGTTCTGAAGAGATATGAGGACGGCTCGGTCCATGAGTTTGATCAACTTTGTTTGTTGATCTTCTGCTAAGTGTATCACGAGATTTGCGAACAAATCTAACTAGATACATCCTTAGAAAGGAGGTGATCCAGCCGCAGGTTCCCCTACGGCTACCTTGTTACGACTTCACCCCAGTCGCTGATCCTACCGTGGCCGCCTGCCCCCCGAAGGTTAGCGCAGCGTCGTCGGGTAGAACCAACTCCCATGGTGTGACGGGCGGTGTGTACAAGGCCCGGGAACGTATTCACCGCGTCATGCTGTTACGCGATTACTAGCGATTCCGACTTCATGGGGTCGAGTTGCAGACCCCAATCCGAACTGAGACAGTTTTTTGGGATTAACCCATTGTCACTGCCATTGTAGCACGTGTGTAGCCCAACCCGTAAGGGCCATGAGGACTTGACGTCATCCACACCTTCCTCCCGCTTATCACGGGCAGTTTCCCTAGAGTGCCCAGCCGAACTGCTGGCAACTAAGGATGTGGGTTGCGCTCGTTGCCGGACTTAACCGAACATCTCACGACACGAGCTGACGACAGCCATGCAGCACCTGTCACTAGGTCACCGAAGTGAAAGACCCATCTCTGGGCCGGTCCTAGGATGTCAAGGGTTGGTAAGGTTCTGCGCGTTGCTTCGAATTAAACCACATGCTCCACCGCTTGTGCGGGCCCCCGTCAATTCCTTTGAGTTTTAATCTTGCGACCGTACTCCCCAGGCGGAATGCTTAATCCGTTAGGTGTGTCACCGAATAGCATGCTACCCGACGACTGGCATTCATCGTTTACGGTGTGGACTACCAGGGTATCTAATCCTGTTTGCTCCCCACACTTTCGCACCTCAGCGTCAGTATCGAGCCAGTGAGCCGCCTTCGCCACTGGTGTTCCTCCGAATATCTACGAATTTCACCTCTACACTCGGAATTCCACTCACCTCTCTCGAACTCTAGACTGATAGTTTTGGAGGCAGTTCCAGGGTTGAGCCCTGGGATTTCACCCCCAACTTTCCAGTCCGCCTACGTGCGCTTTACGCCCAGTAATTCCGAACAACGCTAACCCCCTCCGTATTACCGCGGCTGCTGGCACGGAGTTAGCCGGGGTTTCTTTACCTGCTACCGTCATTATCTTCACAGGCGAAAGAGCTTTACGACCCTAAGGCCTTCATCACTCACGCGGCATGGCTGGATCAGGGTTGCCCCCATTGTCCAAGATTCCCCACTGCTGCCTCCCGTAGGAGTCTGGGCCGTGTCTCAGTCCCAGTGTTGCTGATCATCCTCTAAAACCAGCTATAGATCGTAGGCTTGGTAGGCCATTACCCCACCAACTACCTAATCTAACGCGGGCCAATCCTTTGGCGATAAATCTTTCCCCCGAAGGGCTCATACGGTATTACTCTCCGTTTCCAGAGGCTATTCCGTACCAAAGGGTATGTTCCCACGCGTTACTAACCCGTCCGCCGCTCACCCGAAGGTGCGCTCGACTTGCATGTGTTAAGCCTGCCGCCAGCGTTCGTTCTGAGCCAGGATCAAACTCTCAAGTTGAAAAGCATTGCTGCTTATCCTTGACGTTCGAACCTCTGCACATCTCATCAGGAGGCTAATCCTGATGAAGTCTTCTGTTTGATGTACACAGATTTCCTAAGAAATCAGTGAACCACTCAAACAGTGAAGCTGACACTGGATCATCGAGCCAAAGCCCTACCAGCGCGATATACAGACATTCAATCCGTCGAAACGAACCAAACCGCCCACATATCTCTTCAGTTATCCATCAATGTCAAAGAACATAACACCCAGAGCCAAAAATCAGACCGTTGCGCCAATAACATCAGCGCGCCCGCCTAAATCATTCCCTAAGATGCCCACCGTCTCTCCGATGCGTCCGGCTGTCTCTCCAACCCGTCCGGCCGTCTCTCCGACCCGTCAGCACCGCCTCAGCAGCGCCGGTGAAGGGG
>NZ_JBXWMK010000032.1:0-5549 GCF_059609785.1 Ruegeria sp. YTSC003
TCAACTAGACCCCAGAGTTTGCGACACATCCCTTCTACCGTTGGCTAACCGGTCAGGATGCTGCGGTAGCAGCCCGCATTCCTGCCATCCGCCGCAGGCGCGAAATCACGTGCTTTCCGAACAGGAAATCTGCGGACGAACCAGACTTTTGCGATTGGACAAGGCGTGTCCGCTCAATGCCCGTCTCCGACATTGGCGTCAGGATGTCTGACAGCGCGCTAAACTTAATTTGAGTTCACGTTTCCCAAGGGGGATTTGCGCCAATCTCTGCGACGAGAAAGTCCATGAATACCCGCACTTTGGGGGACAATACGTTGGACTTGGGATAGATCAGCCACAAGACATTGTCCTCTGCGGCTTCAAAGTTTGGAAGAACCCGTATCAAACGGCGTGACTTCAGTTGGTCATGCACGCTCCATAGCGCGTTCAGGGAAATACCAGCCCCGGCCAACGTGGCGCGGACCTGGCTTTGACCGTCGTCGATTATCAATTGACCTTTGGCTGATGCGGGATCGAAAACGGCGTTCTCGCCTGCCGGCCCTGTCAATGGCCGCAGTTGGCGGTTTTGGAAAGCGATCAGGTGGTGTTTTTTTAGATCATCAGGTACTTTCGGACTGCCGTGCATGTCCAGATAGTGGGGCGCAGCACAAAGTATGCGTCTGTCCTCGGCCAGCTTACGACCCTTCAGGCTAGTGTCGACAAGTGGCGCGTTCCTAAGTGCAAGATCATAACTCCCTTCGATCAGGTCGAATTGCACATCTGACAGACGCAAGTCGAGCGTGAGGTCAGGGTGTTGGTCAAGAAACTTCGGCAGGATCGGAGCGATGTAGAGTTGCGCAAAGCTACTTGGCGCGGCAAAGCGCAATGTGCCCTTGATCGCAGTTGTTTGCTTGCCCAGAGCCGCAAGGGCAGCTTCCTCCTGCGCGATGATCTCGCGCGCGAAGGGCAGGAAATCGGCACCTTCGACCGACAGTGACACTTTTCGCGTTGTGCGATGTAAAAGTTCGGAACCCAGGCTTTGCTCCAACTTGGCGAGCTTTGCGCTGGATACAGCCGGGGCCATACCCAATGCGCGCCCTGCCGCGCTGATGTTCAGCATTTCTGCGGCCCTTACAAACAATCGCAATGCGTCAGTATCAAGTCCCATTATATTGCAAACCCGAATTATCATTCCGTGAATGGGCAGTTTATATGTGTTTTGATCGGCGTTAAATCCCTCTCATCGCTTCAATACTGCATGGGAAGTAGGCGCAAATGACGCGGACAGCCACAGTCAACTACCACGTACACAAGCCGCACCGGCAAGCTTTTGAACTGGATGCAGGCGGGATCGCTGGAAACCTGGTTTCCCCCGAACTGGCCTCCACAGCTGTTGCATTAGGGGACACCCGTGCGACGGCCAACTCCGTTACATTTGCGTCTGATGCTGTTGAATTCACGACGCTGAAAACGCAGGTCCGGGATTTTGCAGGCGACGCCTGGAAACCGACTTACGATACTGAGCTGACATCGACGCTTTCGGACAGGCTGGGCGCGCGCGAGGTTGTGATTTTTGATCATACCGTTCGGATTGATGACCCAAGTGCGACGCGCAACCCTGCGCGCAATGTCCACAGTGACTACAGCAAGGATGGTGCAGAACAACGGCTTATCGACCTGCTGGGTGCTGAGGTCGCAGCGGAATGGGCGCAAGGTCACTATGCCTTCGTCAATGTGTGGCGTCCTGTCGAACAGCCGATCAATTCGGCCCCTCTTGGATTTGTTCGCCCGTCGTCGGTTGACCCGTCTGACTGGGTCCTGCTGGATCTGATCTATCCTGACCGCAAAGGGCAGATCATGGGGCTGGTGGGAAACCCCAAGCATGAATGGATCTACCAATCCAAGATGACGCCGGATGAGGTGGCGATTTTCAACATCTATGACAATCAAGGCCTGCCCTCGATTGCACATAGCGCCCTCGATATGGTCGAGGATCCAAACGTCGCCACCATTCGCAAAAGCATCGAGAGCCGCACTTTGGTGCGCTATTAAAGGAGGACCAGATATGTTGGATAAAATGCAACCGTCTGAGTTTGCCCAAATCAACGAGGCCTACAACAAGGTCTTTCGTCCCAGGCGCCTGAGCGTTGGCCTTGTGTTGCCACTCGAAGCATACGCAGTCGGCGCAGAACCGACACTGCGGGGTCATCTGGAAGCGGCTCAGAAAGCTGAAGAACTCGGTTTTGCAGCACTGTGGCTACGCGACGTGCCGTTCAATGTCCCAAGCTTCGGTGATCCGGGGCAGGTTTTTGATCCATTTGTCTATCTGGGTGCGTTGGCAACGGTGACCAACCGGATAGCGCTTGGAACCACGAGTGTGATCTTGCCATTGCGCCACCCCGCCCATGTCGCCAAGGCAGCAGCGACCGCAGATGTGCTCTCGGGTGGACGGTTGCTTATGGGTGTTGCGTCTGGTGATCGTCCCGAAGAGTACCCGGCGTTGAACCAGAGCTATGACGACCGGGGGGCTCGTTTCCGCGATAGCGTTGACTACATCCGTGCAGTTGGATCGGACTATCCCAAGCATGAATGCGTTCAGGGCATACTGTCTGGCGAGATAGACATCTTGCCAAAGCCACACGGCACACGACTACCGATGCTCATAACCGGTGGCAGCCAGCAATCGCCCGATTGGGTGGCGCAGAACGGCGACGGTTGGATGACCTATCCGCGCAATGCGTCCGCCCAAGGGCAGGTTATCGCGGATTACCGACGACGCGTTCGGGGGGCGGGCCAACCGGACAAGCCTGTCATGCAATCGCTTTATATCGATGTCGTTGCCGATCCCGCCGCACCACCGCGCCCGATCCATCTCGGGTTTCAGTCTGGCACCGACTTCCTTCGCAGCTATCTGCACGAGATTGAAACGCTCGGGATCAATCATGTCGCGCTGAACCTAAGGTTCAACGAAGCATCTATCGATTCCACCCTCGAACATCTGGCGGACGTTGTGCTGCCTGACTTTTCCTAAAGGACAATACCTATGACCAAGACTATTCTTATCACAGGTTCAACCGACGGCATTGGATTGCTTACGGCAAAGAAACTGGCCGCCGAAGGGCACAAAGTGCTGTTGCATGGTCGCAGTGTTCCCAAGTTGGAGAGCGCACCTGCCGAGGTTGGTGGGGATGTCGAAACCTATACCGCAGACCTGAGCGATCTGGGCGCGGTTCGAAAACTGGCCGAAAAAATACGCACTAAGCATGCCAATCTTGATGTATTGATCAACAACGCAGGTGTGCTGAAAGCCCCGCAAACTGTGCTTGAGAACGGGCAGGACATCCGCTTTGTAGTGAATACGCTTGCGCCTTATCTGCTGACCGAGCTGCTGCTGCCGATCATTCCTGTCGACGGGCGTGTCGTGAACCTGTCATCGGCAGCTCAGGCCCCGATAAACACCAAGGCCATGCGAGGCAATTTACCGATGGCCGATATGGAAGCATATGCTCAAAGCAAGTTGGCGATCACCATCTGGACACGAGAATGGGCCAAATCGCTATCCGGTGCGCAGGTTTTGGTCGCAGTAAATCCTGGATCGCTTTTGGCCTCAAAGATGGTGAAAGAGGGTTTTGGCTTAGCTGGTAACGATATGAATATCGGCGCAGATATCCTGATTGATGCGGCATTGGGCGAGCGGTTCGCTGACGCGTCGGGCGCCTATTTTGACAATGACAGTGGGGCATTCTCAGATCCACACGCGGCAGCACTCGACAGGGGCCACGCTGCCGACGTCATGAATACCATCAGAGAATTGGTTAACCAGACCAACTGACCCGGGCGGCGCTAAAACGCCACGCACTTCCACCTTTAACGCTCCCTTATCCCTCACGCGTGCAGCGTCGAGGCCCAAGAAAGGAATGCCTAATGAAATACGAGAACTTTCAAACCTTTGACGTAGCCGTTGAGAACGGTATCGCTACAGTGACATTCAACTTTGGCTCCGTGAATGTGCAGGGCCAGGAAATGCTGGCAGATCTCAACAGTCTGGCCATGCGCTTAGAGCGAGATCGCGACACCAAGGTCGTGATCTTTCAATCTGCAAACCCGGAAATCTGGGTCTGCCACTACGACACCGAACTGCTCAAGGACATGTCGACTGAGGCCGTATCGCGCGAGGATGCGCAGCTTTTGGATCTGCAATCCGTTTGCGAGCGGATCAGTAAGGTGCCGCAGGCAACCATCGCAAAGCTGGAAGGGTTTGCGCGCGGCGGCGGACATGAATTGGCATTGGCACTCGACATGCGCTTTGCCGCGCGGGGCAAGTACAAGTTCATGCAGATGGAGGTCGGAATGGGCATATTGCCCTGTGGCGGCGGTGCCTCGCGCATGGCGCGTCAAACCGGTCTTGGCAAAGCGCTTGAGATCATCCTGAGCGCGCAAGACTATGACGCAGATGATGCCGAGCGTTTGGGCACCATCAACAAGGCGTTGGAGCCGGATGAAATTGGTCCCTACGTGACCGCACTGGCCAAACGGATCGCAAAATTCCCGGCAGAGTCGATCAATGCCTGCAAGCAGATGGTCTACGAATCCATCGACAAACCAATTGATGCGGCGCTGAAGGCCGAAGCCTATTGGCTCTATCAGGCCACCAGCAAAACTCCGGCGGTCAAACGGTTCACCATCGCGGATGAACAAGGTTTGGAACACGACATCGAAAACCAGCGCAACTGGGGCGATCTTGTGATGCAGGTTCAGGACATCAACTGAGCTACCCTCCAACGCAATGGCCTCTTCCGGCGTGTGTTGTTGCGAGCCGCGCCATACAAAACTTCAAAAAGGTACATCCCAATGAAAGCACTGGTTCTTAACTCATACGGACCCGAAGCACCGTTCGAACTCACTGAACTGCCCGACCTTGTCGCAACTTCTGGACATGTCGTCGTCAAAGTGGCCGCTGTCAGCGTTAACACCGTCGACACGATGATCCGAAGCATGGGCGAGGATTTGCCTCTGTCCCCCGCCTTACCGGCGGTGCTTGGGATGGACTTTGCTGGCACAGTCGTCGCAATTGGCGATGGCGTGACAGATTTTGCCATAGGCGATGAGGTATACGGTTGCGCCGGCGGTTTGATGGACCTTCCGGGCTCTCTGGCAGAGTACATCAATGCAGATGCCCGCCTGATTGCACACAAACCCAAGACTTTGAGCATGCGCGAAGCCGCCGCGCTGCCTCTTGTCGGCATTACGGCCTACGAAGGGTTGACCAGAGCCAGTGTTGGCGAAGGGCAGACTGTTCTGGTTCAGGGCGGCGCGGGTGGGGTTGGTCATGTCGCGGTTCAAATCGCACGCCACCTTGGCGCAACCGTGTCCGCAACTGGTCGCGGTGCAGATCAGATGGCCTTGATTGAAGGACTTGGTGCGCGTCCCGTGGATTTCACAACGCAAAAAGTCGAGGACTATGTTGCCGAGCACACTGGTGGCGTAGGTTTCGATGTAGTGTTTGACAGCGTTGGTGGGCCAAACATGACAAACTCATTCGCCGCGGCCAAACTCAATGGTCTAGTTGG
>NZ_JBXWMK010000033.1:0-4187 GCF_059609785.1 Ruegeria sp. YTSC003
GGTGGATCGAATTCTCAGATGGATCGTCGTCACTCCAGACATGCACCGAGTCCACCATTCAGTCGATCCAAGCGAGACCAACTCGAACTTTGGCTTTAATCTACCGTGGTGGGACCGACTTCTAGGCACTTACGTTGCGCAACCCAAGAAGGGGCACAAAAGCATGGAAATCGGCATCAAGCAGTTTCGCACACGCCGAGACCTCTGGCTCGACCGAATGCTACTTCAGCCGCTGCGCGGCCCGGCGAGCGGAGGTGCCCTCGGTACCCCGAGCCAACAGAGGCGATCTTCATCTGTCTCGTCCGGGCAAACCAAGCTGGGCACTGACCAAATAGACCAATAGCGCTGAACCAAAGACTGCTTTGCCGCGCTTGAGTGTTATGCGCAAGGCTTTAAGCGTCGGCAGAAAAGTCCGCAAAGTGGACATACATCGCGATATTGCAAATGACCGCGTGGAGCCCATACCTGTGTAGTTTGCCCTCCGCAGCGAATGTCAGCTTGTCCCAGCTGTTCTATGCTCATGCGCTGCTTCCTCGTGCCGTTCCTCAAGAGCCTGACGAATGATCTGGTACGAAGATGACAAGAAGAGGCTTGCCATGATCGCAGCAACTATTAGGTCAGGCCAACCTGTTGCCGTGCCCCAATCAACCTTTCGACGGCTCCACCTGCCGTGGATGTTGCAAGCCAGGTTTTGGGCATCATCGACCAATGCCCGGCGGGTTGGATCTATTCAGATTCTTCTTCAACGTCAGGACTACTGGAGCGCTTGCTGGCAGAAGCAGAGGTTGAATACGTTCAAAAAGTCGATGTGCTCCGTGCGGACCAGATCATGCAGGATGATGCATCTCGTCGAGCGATGAAACAGCAGTTGAATTCACACAAGCGGTCCAGTGACGATCCGCTCGTTGAGGTGGAGCGGTTGTGGACCTGCTACCAAGCAGCGAAGGCCTCGAAGGAAGGAGATGAGCGATGATTTTGGCGGACGATGCCTGGCGTAGATAGTCAGCCCTAGGCAGACATTTGCAACTGGACTTTTCAAATCCGGATAAGCGGACAAAGCTGACATTCAAGATCACCGAGTCTACCATAGCGGCATAAGTTAGGGAGGCTTCAACATGACTGATCCCAATGAAGTCGCGCACCACTACCACTCCGGTCACTTGCTAAAGCGAATTTCTGATGGTTGCGCAGCACTGGACTTGACCCCACCGATTTCTCGCGACGCTTTGGCGCCGGTTGACGAGTTTCACATTGGCGGACGCCTTGCGACCGAACCTTTTGTGAAGGCTTTGGACCTTTCGCCCCAAAGTCGGGTTGTCGATTTTGGATGTGGCCTCGGTGGTCCTGCCCGCTATGTCGCAGCGGCCACTGGGGCTCATGTGACCGGCATCGATTTAACCGCCGAGTTTGTGGAAACAGGACGCGCCCTTACAGAATGGACGGGCATGTCGGATCGGGTTCAACTCATCGAAGGCAGCGTACTTGATCTGCCGTTAGAATCTGACTCGATGGACGATGCTTACATGATCCACGTAGGCATGAACATTGTGGACAAAGTTGGCATCGCGCGGGAGGCAATGCGTGTGCTTAAACCAGGGGGTATTTTTGCGATTTACGATGTGATGCAAGTCGGCGAGGGCAATATGGATTATCCAGCGCCTTGGGCTTCGACTTCGGATCAGAGTGCGCTTGCACCACCAGAGACATATGAGGCGGCTTTGAAGTCCGTTGGTTTCGAATTGACCAATAGGATCAACCGCACCGTGTTTGCCAAACAATTCTTTGAAGATTTGGCGGCTGCGCAAAGCCGTGCGGATGGTCCTCCACATCTTGGCCTGCATCTGATCATGGGCGACGACACAGCGATAAAGGTCCAAAACATGGTGCGAAACATAGAAGGCGGATTGATAGCCCCGATTGAGATCCACGCCCGTCTGCCCATCTAACTTTGCGTCCGCACTGGGCTCGAATTAATCATTCTCTGCGGTGTGCGGATGGGCCGATGGCAGCCCGAAGCATACATTCACAGTCACGCTTTTCAGTTTTGCCCCAAGCCATTCACTAGGACATGCGCGACGTTCAGGAAATCATGTTGTCTTTTCCAAGCAGCGTAATTTGCGCTACCAATAGACATGAATGGAGACCGCAGACTTTCCGCAGTACTCTCGGCCGATGTAGTAAACTACTCAGGCCAGATTAAGGCAGATGAAAATAGGACTCTCGGCGAACTTCGTGTTCTACGTCGAGAGTTATTTGATCCTTTGGTTAGCGATCATCGCGGTAATGTCGTTAAGAGGATGGGTGATGGATGGATAGTCGAGTTTAACTCGGTATCTGATGCAGTACGATGCGCCCTTGATCTTCAAAGCCAGGTGTTAACTCAGTCCTCATTGAAACTACGAGTGGGTGTGCATCTTGGAGATGTCGTATTCGACGAAGATGACATTTTCGGCGATGGCATCAATCTATCCGCACGTCTACAAGAGGCTTCCAACGAAGGGGCTGTGTTGATTTCAGATGTCGTCCATCGCAGCCTTGACGAGCGCCTCGCTGAGCAATTTTATCGCGCTGGAGAGCGACAGTTTAAGAACGCGCCGTCACCAATAGAAGTTTTCCAATGGTCGCCGCCAGGTTCTGCCCCACCGCGAGTAACTCCGGCTAGCCATACAAAGTCTCTGCTAATCGGCGTCTTACCTTTCGATAATCTTTCTTCTGACCCCGATCAGGAGTTTTTTGCAGATGGAATTACCGAAGAGATCATCACCACTTTATCAAAACTCCCGAATTTACTGGTCGTCGCGCGTAACTCTACATTCGTCTACAAAGGTCGCTCCGTTGACGTGAAACAGGTCGGTCTGGAGCAGGGTGTCGATCTTGTTCTTGAGGGAAGTGTCCGTCAAAGCGGGAACCGGGTGAGGATCACAGCACAGCTAATCGATGCAAAGTCCGGTATGCACATTTGGGCAGACCGCTATGATCGCCTCATTGAAGATGTATTCGAAGTTCAGGATGAACTCGCACTTAGGATTGCAACCGAGTTACAAGTCGAACTTTTGGCGGGAGAAATGGCTCGTTTCAGAGGATCCGGCACGAAAAACCTAGGCGCGTGGACCGCTCAACTAAAGGCCGTGGAGGCTTCGCGCAGAATTACTAGGGAAGCTCAGGCCGACGCTCGCCGATTTGCACAACAGGCAATTGCACTCGACCCGGGTTACTCGGCTCCGTATTGTACTTTGGGATTCATTTGCACTGTCGAAGCACGACATGGATTTGTTGCTGACCGGCGTGCCGCGCTAGCGGAGGCTCGTGACTGCGCTCAGCGGGCTCTGGAAATAGACAGCTATAACCCAGAGGCTCACGCTATTGCGGGTTTTGCAGATGCAATCGATGGCAAGCTGATTTCGGCTATAGATAAGTTCAACGAGGCACTAGCGCTAAATCCAAACCACGCTGACGTGGCTGCCAGACTGTCAATCACCCTAGCTTTCAATGGCCAGGCAAATGAAGCGATCCAAGTCGCACAACAAGCCATTACCCTGAACCCTCACTATCCAGGTTGGTATGCAGGCGTTCTGGGTTTAGCCCTTCGACTTGACGGTCAATACGAGGAAGCCAAGAAAGCATTCACCGAATATGGTCAAAGGGTTGAAGGCTTTGGTCACCTCGACCTCGTAATCGTCCATGTAGAGACAGAGAACCTTGAGGCCGCTCGCGATGAAGCACGGAATGTGATGAAATACCGCCCTCAGTTTTCCATATCGGACTGGGCGAAAACTCAACTTTTCTCTGACAGAAAAAGGCTGGAGAAAGACTGTGCGTCTTTGCGACTAGCCGGTTTGCCTGAATAAGAGCAGGGTTTCGCTGTAGCAGGTTGGTTTGTGATGGAAACCGATCTCACACATTTCCGATTTGGGTTCGTGATGGCCTTGCGCTTCTAGGTGCCTTGGCGGTGAGCCGCAGCCCAAACCGGATACTCACAAATGGGCCCAGCAATTTCCCAGTTGCAGAGGAAAGTTGCCCTTCGCGGTTAAACAAACCAAGCCGAAAATTTTGGCCGATTATCCCTAGGAATTTGAGGCCTAATTTATTTGATCACGCGGGCTTTATCAGTGTTTCCAGATATTCTCGAGTGTCGGCGTCCCACGAGCTGGGGTCCTCTCCATGAGCGACCACCGCGTGGAGTTCCA
>NZ_JBXWMK010000034.1:0-4101 GCF_059609785.1 Ruegeria sp. YTSC003
TTTACTCAGCGGCTTCTTCGTATGCGTCCATTGGGGGGCATGTGCAGATTAGGTTTCTGTCGCCATATGCGTTGTCGACGCGGTTTACGGGGGACCAGTATTTGTCGACGCCCATGGAGCCTGGGGGGAAGCAGGCCTGTTCGCGGCTGTAGGGCCGGTCCCAGTCGCCGACCAGATCGCGCACCGTGTGGGGGGCGTTTTTCAGCGGGTTGTTCTCCGCGTCGATCTTGCCGTCGATGATGTCCTGCGCTTCGGCCCGGATGGACAGCATGGCGTCGCAGAAGCGGTCCAGTTCGTCCTTGGGCTCCGATTCCGTAGGCTCGACCATCAGCGTGCCGGCCACTGGCCAGGACATGGTCGGCGCGTGGAAGCCGCTGTCGATCAGGCGTTTGGCCACGTCATCAACGGTCACATGCGCAGCCTCATCCAACGGACGGGTGTCGAGGATGCATTCATGCGCCACCCGACCTGTCTCGGACGTGTAGAGGATGGGATAGGCATCCTGCAGACGCGCCGCGATGTAGTTGGCGTTCAGGATCGCCACCTTGGTCGCCTGCGTCAGACCCGCGCCGCCCATCAGCAGCACATAGGCCCAGCTGACCGGCAGAATGGACGGCGAGCCGAAGGGAGCGGCCGAGACCGGACCCACGGCGGTGCCGTATTCCGGGTGACCCGGCAGGTGTTCCTCCAGATGCGCCTTGACGCCGATCGGACCCATGCCGGGACCGCCGCCGCCATGCGGGATGCAGAAGGTCTTGTGCAGGTTCAGGTGGCTGACGTCGCCGCCAATGTCACCCGGACGCGAGAGACCCACCATGGCGTTCATGTTGGCGCCGTCGATATAGACCTGACCGCCGTGATCATGGGTGATCTGGCAGACCTCCTGAACGGTGGTCTCGAACACGCCATGGGTCGAGGGGTAGGTGATCATGCAGGCGGCCAGATGATCGGAATGCTTCTCGGCCTTGGCGCGGAAGTCATTCAGGTCAATGTTGCCGTTCTCATCGGCTTGCACCGGAACAACCTGATAGCCCACCATCTGCGCCGAGGCCGGGTTGGTGCCATGCGCCGAGGTCGGGATCAGGCAGACATTGCGGTGCGCCTCACCCCGCGCGGCGTGATAGTTGCGGATGGTCAGCAGGCCCGCATATTCACCCTGCGCGCCCGAGTTGGGCTGCTGCGAGATCGCGTCATAGCCGGTGATCTGGCACAGCTTGTCGTTCAGATCGTCGATCATCTCGTGATAGCCCCGCGCCTGATCTTCGGGGCAGAACGGGTGCAGATTGCCGAACTCGGGCCAGGTGACCGGGATCATCTCGATCGTCGCGTTCAGCTTCATGGTGCAGGACCCCAGCGGAATCATTGCCCGGTCCAGCGCCAGATCGCGGTCGGCCAGACGGCGCATATAGCGCGTGATCTCGGCCTCGGCCCGGTTCTTGTGGAAGATCTCGTGGGTCAGGTAAGGGCTTTCACGCAGCGCGTAATCGGGCAGGCGATAGACTTTGTTTGAGCTGTCATCGGTGCGATCGATGCCGAAGGCACCCCAGACGGCCTCGATGGTCTCGGGCCGGGTCTGTTCGTCCAGGCTGATGCCGACCTTGGTCTCGCCGACCTTGCGCAGGTTCACACCGCGGGCCACGGCGGCCTCCATCACGACATTCTGCAGGTGGCCGACCTCAACCGTGATGGTGTCGAAGAACACCTCTGGCTCGACCGAGAAGCCTGCCTCTTCCAGACCGGCGGCCAGGCGCGAGGTCTTGCGGTGCACCGATTGTGCGATGGCCTTGATGCCGTCGGGGCCGTGATACACGGCATACATCGAGGCAATCACCGCCAAGAGCGCCTGCGCGGTGCAGACATTCGAGTTGGCCTTCTCGCGGCGAATGTGCTGCTCACGCGTCTGCAGCGCCAGGCGGTAAGCCTTGTTGCCGCGTGCATCGATGGACACACCGATGATCCGGCCCGGCATGGACCGCTTCAGCTTGTCGGTGGTCGCCATGTAAGCGGCGTGCGGCCCGCCATAGCCCATCGGAACACCAAAGCGCTGGGTCGAGCCGATGGCAATATCCGCGCCCATCTCACCGGGAGATTTCAGCAGCGCCAGCGACAGGATGTCGGCGGCGACGATGGCGATGGCTTTATGTTCATGCAGCGCGGCGATTTCCGATGTGAAGTCGCGCACATGGCCGTGAGTGCCGGGATACTGGAAGATCGCGCCAAAGACCGATCCTGCGTCCAGCGTGTCCGGGTCGGCCACCTGCACGTCGATGCCCAGAGGCTCGGCGCGGGTTTTGATCACCGCGATGGTCTGCGGGTGGCAGTTCTTGTCCACGAAGAAGGCCGCGTTGTTGGCCTTCGACCGGCCACCACGCTTGGCCATCGCCATCGCTTCGGCAGCAGCAGTCGCCTCGTCCAGCAGGGACGCGTTGGCCACGTCCAGCCCGGTCAGGTCGCTGACCATGGTCTGGAAGTTCAACAGAGCCTCAAGCCGGCCCTGGCTGATCTCGGGCTGGTAGGGCGTATAGGCGGTATACCAGGCCGGGTTTTCCAGGATGTTGCGCAGGATCGGCGCCGGCGTGGTGGTGCCATAGTACCCCTGACCGATCAGCGAGGTCAGAACCTTGTTCTTGCTCGCCACCTCTTTCATGTAAAAGAGCGCATCGCGTTCGGTCATCGCCGGACCCCAGTCCAGCGGCTCTTTCTGCCGGATCGCAGGCGGGACGGTGGCGTCGATCAGCTGGTCCAGCGTCTTGAAGCCAATCACCTTGAGCATGTCGCGCATTTCCGTCGGGCTGGGCCCGATATGGCGGCGGTTGGCGAAGTCATAGGCTTCGTAATCAGTCAGTTTGAAGGCCATAGGTCATGCTCCTCAGGGAATGTCTCGCCCGGCCGCTCTGGCAGGAGCCTCCGGCGGGGATATTTTTAGCCAGATGAAGGGGCGGATCCGCGAAAGGACCCGCCGTTTGGGTTTACCCGATCAGGGCCTTGTAGCCGTCCAGATCCATCAGATCTTCCAGCTGCGCGGCATCCGCGATCTTGATCTTGTAGATCCAGGCCTCACCCTCGGGATCTTCGTTCAGCGCGCCGGGGTTGTCGGCCAGCGCTTCGTTCACTTCCGTGATCTCGCCATCGACCGGGGCATACAGCTCGGAGGCGGCCTTGACGGATTCGATCACGCCGATCTCACCGCCTTTTTCAAACTCATCGCCTGCTTCCTGCTGCTCCACGAACACCACGTCGCCCAGCTGTTCAGCCGCGTGCTTGGTGATGCCCAGAGTGGCCGTGTCGCCTTCGACGGTCAGCCATTCATGCTCTTCGGAATAATAGGTTGCCATGTTTGTCTCTCTCCTGACTTCAACGCTTGTAATTCTGTTTGACGAAGGGCAGCGCCACGATCTGCGCCGGCTGCGGCTTGCCCCGGATGATCAGGTTCACCGTCTCGCCCGGCTCACCGTGGCCGTTGGACACATAGCCCATCGCCACCGGTCCGCCGACCGTGGGGCCAAATACGCCCGAGGTGATCTGGCCGATCGTATTGCCATTGCTGCACTGGATTTCCACACCCTGACGCGCTGGTGCGCGGCCCTCGGGCTTGATGCCAACCAGCTTTTTGGCGGGGCCTTCGGCCAGTTCCTTCTGCACGCGCTCGGCACCCGGGAAACCGCCCTCTTCCTTGCGGCGCTTCTGGATCGCCCAAGCCAACGAGGCCTCAATCGGCGAGGTGCTCTGGTCGATGTCATTGCCATAAAGGCACAGGCCGGCCTCCAGCCGCAGGCTGTCGCGCGCGCCCAGACCGGCCGCTTCGCAATCCTCATGCGCCAGGAACGCCTTGCTGACCTCGATCGCCTTGTCCTCGGGGATCGAGATCTCGTACCCGTCCTCGCCGGTGTAGCCCAGCCGCGAGATGCGGCACTCGACACCGTTGATCGGGGCCTCAGTGGTTTCCATGAACTTCAGGTCGCGGGCGGCAGGGCAAAGATCACCCACAACGTTTTCCGCCGCCGGGCCCTGCACCGCCACCAGCGCGCGGTCGAAGATCTCGGTCACTTCGACGCCGTCCAGATTGTCTCGCATATGCGGAATGTCCTGATGGCGCAGCGC
>NZ_JBXWMK010000035.1:0-3018 GCF_059609785.1 Ruegeria sp. YTSC003
TCTAGGCGACGACCGCTCCAATGTAACGCAGACATGCAAGCGATACCATCTGAGGGCGGCTTGGTCCGCAAGGCGGACATTCAGCGGAATTAACCGAACGTCTGCTTCGAGCCCAAAGCAGAAACGCCATGCGATTAAGCAGAAGAACCTGCTAGCACCAAAAATCAGTGGTCAACAATCTTACTCAATTTCCGAGGATCGCGCCCAGAGATTGATTTCCTCTTCCGAGCTTACCTCGTCAATCTTAGCGAGTTCCGCTTCGGTAAATTCCAAATTCTGGACCGCACCTACGCAATCCACGATCTGCTCAGGTCGCGAAGCGCCAATAAGGGCTGTCGATATCCGGTCACCTCTCAGCACCCAAGCAAGCGCCATCTGAGCTAATGATTGACCGCGTGACGCCGCTATGTCGTTTAGAGCCCTGACACTCGTCAATGAACGTTCGTTGATCATGCCGTCCAATAGAGACTTGCCTTGGGTCGCACGACTGTCTTCGGGAATGCCGTTCAGATACTTCGATGTCAAAATACCCTGGGCAAGTGGCGTGAACGCAATCGATCCCACGTTCAATTCGTCAAGCGTATCCAACAGCCCGTCCCGCTCAACCCAACGGTTGAGTAGGTTATACGACGGCTGATGAATCAGGCACGGCGTGCCAAGGTCTTTCAAGATGGCCAGCGCTTCGCGCGTTCGTTGCGAGTTGTAGCTTGAAATTCCGACGTAAAGTGCGCGCCCAGAGCGCACTATATAGTCTAAGGCTCCCATAGTTTCTTCCAGAGGGGTATCTGGATCGTAACGGTGGGAATAAAAGATATCTGCGTATTCTAACCCCATCCGCTTGAGCGACTGATCACAAGAGGCCACAAGATACTTTCGTGATCCCCACTCCCCATAGGGACCCGGCCACATATCATACCCTGCCTTGGTAGATATGATGAGTTCGTCCCGATAGCCTGCGAAATCAGTTTTTAAAATTTCACCGAATGCTTCTTCCGCCGATCCCGGCGGTGGGCCATAGTTATTTGCTAAATCAAAGTGCGTTATACCCAAGTCAAAAGCAGTGCGGCAGAGATCGCGCTTTGTCTGGTGTGGCGTATCTCCACCGAAGTTGTGCCATAGCCCAAGGCTTATCGCGGGTAGCTTTATGCCAGACTGCCCACAACGGCGATAGACCATTTGCTCGTAGCGGTCTGGATTGGGAAGAAATGGGCGTGGACGAGGCTTCGGGGGGCGTTGTAATTTGCTCATCTATCCATAATCCGCGATCATCACCCCGTGTCAATTCAACCAGATAGTAATCGGCAATCAGCGAAGCCTGCCGGATAGACGGAACATGCCTCAGGCATTGCCAACGCAGATTGTCAAACTGCAAACTAGTCCTCGAATAACGCGCGAACCTTCGACATGTCATACGCATGTTCCGTCAGGTTTTCAGGGTCCCATTCGCTTCGCTCAGCTTCAAAAAAATCCCCGCCGTACACGTGGATTGCTCCGGTCAACTTGGGGATAGGGTTTGTAACCGAGTGAATGAGGTCCCTACCAAGCGGAGCATATTCACCCGTCGACAATGCTCGAGCCCCCGCCGCTTCAATGCGTCCGTTAGGGTCATCTGCTACGCGCCGCCAAAAAATGTTATCTTCTCGGCCACCATAAATACCGATCACGGCCCACATTTCGTGATTATGGGGCATTATGGTCATTCCTGGCTTCCATACGACGTTGACGATTGTCAGATCACCTGACTTGTAAATGGGAAAGATACCGCTTTCGGTCGGCTCTCCCAAGGCTTGCGTCACGCCCGCGGGATCGCGCATCGCCCGGTCCACCACCTCAGCCACCGATTTGTGAGACACGTCCTGATCTACTGCGGTCCGGCAGTCCGCTACAAACTGTTCCATGTTCCACATATCTTCAGCCCCCAATTGCATACGATAAATGCAACAGGGTAGCACAGGCAGTAAAATTGGCGAAATTGGGACCCAGATTGCAGCTGCATGTATCGGGTATCTAAGACTTTCAATGACTGCTTGGCCTGCTTAGCGTTCTTTCGCCAGATCGGGGCGGATGTCTAATTTGCGGAACCATCCGTCGATTGCATCGCATACATTAGGTTGTCTGTTTGCTTAATCGAAAATGCGTTCGCCCTGCTCGTCGATCACCTGTTTCGCCTTTGCGATGCAGAAGCTTTCGCCCTGATCCCGGGTCTCAAAAACATCCGCCCGGATCACAGTATGGGTCTTGCGATCTCCGTCGATGGTCTTTTCGATACGGGCTAGAAGGCGGTATTTGCCCCCTTCGGGCATCAGGTCCGGAAAGATTTCGAACCCTCTGTAAGAGACTGGCTCAAGCTCCGACTTTTCACCACCACCAAAGAGTTTAGAGAAGAGGGACATTGGGCGGTTCCTTTCAGCGTTACTATGACGGGAGAATAGCGCCGCTTAGGACAGGCGTGAAGCATGTCGTGCTATCACAACATTTGCCTTCGATCCGTTGGCACGCTCCTTGCGTTGCCTAGTACGTCCAGATCCGCGGTAGAAGTCCATTCCCCACACCACGCTCCCTTGTAAGACTGTCCAGACCGCCATTCTGACACGCCGCCGCCGACGACCGCTTTGAGCCCAAAACCGACACCGAAGAAAATGCAAGACGACGCCAAAAAGTAGCGTCGCCCGATAGTCGCGGCTGTCGCTTTATTCTACCAGTTCCAGATCACCAGGACGCCAGGTCTTGTCGAACCAAGGCTCGAGCGGTCCGTAGAGGCGCATCATCACGTTGAAGCTTTGCCCGGGCATGGTTTGCGTCCAGTTGTTCTCCCAACCTTCTGGGGCTTCCGGGCCAAAATAGATGCTGGTACTCCCATCCTCATTCGGCTTTATCCCCGGTCGATTAGAGTCGATACCACCGGATTCCAGGTCAGTTTCAAGGATCGACCGTGTCTGTCCGCTGTCCGTCGTCAGGGATTTTGGGACAGATGGCGCTCTGATCTAAGAGAGGATGTGGCTCATCTGGTTGGTTTGA
>NZ_JBXWMK010000036.1:0-1947 GCF_059609785.1 Ruegeria sp. YTSC003
GCGCGCGAGGCGCAGAAGAAGCCTATTCAGGAAATCGGCGCTAAGATTGGCATCGATTCTGCTGATCTGCTGCCCTACGGCCATGACAAAGCGAAGGTCAGCCAGGAGTTCATCAACTCGGTCCAGGGTCGCGAAGACGGCAAGTTGGTGCTGGTCACCGCGATCAACCCGACGCCTGCGGGTGAGGGCAAGACGACCACGACCGTGGGTCTGGGTGATGGTCTGAACCGCATTGGCAAGAATGCGATGATCTGTATCCGCGAAGCCTCGCTGGGCCCGAACTTTGGCATGAAGGGCGGCGCTGCAGGGGGCGGGTACGCGCAGGTTGTTCCGATGGAGGAAATGAACCTGCACTTCACCGGGGATTTCCACGCGATCACCTCGGCGCATTCGCTGCTGTCGGCGATGATCGACAACCACATCTACTGGGGCAATGAAGCCGAGATCGATGTACGCCGCGTCGCATGGCGTCGCGTGGTCGACATGAATGACCGCGCCCTGCGTCAGATCACGGCGTCTCTGGGTGGGGTGTCGAACGGCTTCCCGCGCGAAACCGGCTTTGACATCACCGTGGCGTCCGAGGTCATGGCGATCCTGTGCCTGTCCAACGACCTGAAGGATCTGGAAAAGCGTCTGGGTGACATCATCGTGGCCTATCGCCGCGACAAGACTGCTGTTTACTGCCGCGACATCAAGGCCGAAGGCGCGATGACCGTGTTGCTGAAAGACGCGATGCAGCCGAACCTGGTGCAGACGCTGGAAAACAACCCAGCCTTTGTCCACGGTGGCCCGTTCGCGAATATCGCGCATGGCTGTAACTCGGTCATTGCCACCAAGACTGCTTTGAAAGTGGCTGACTACGTTGTGACTGAGGCTGGCTTTGGGGCCGATCTGGGTGCTGAGAAGTTCATGAATATCAAGTGCCGCAAGGCGGGCATCGCGCCGTCTGCAGTGGTGCTGGTTGCCACCGTGCGTGCGATGAAGATGAACGGCGGCGTTGCCAAGGCCGATCTGGGTGCGGAAAACGTCGATGCGGTCAACTCGGGCTGTGCCAACCTGGGTCGTCACATCGAGAACGTGAAATCCTTTGGCGTGCCGGTTGTGGTTGCCATCAACCACTTCGTCACCGACACCGATGCCGAAGTGCAGGCGGTCAGCGACTATTGCGCCGCGCATGGGGTTGAGGCGGTTCTGTCGCGTCACTGGGAACTGGGCTCGGAAGGCTCTGCGCCGCTGGCCGAGAAGGTTGTCGAGATCGTCGAGGGCGGCAGTGCCAACTTCGCACCGATCTACCCCGATGACATGCCGCTGTTCGAAAAGATCGAAACCATCGCCAAGCGCATCTACCGCGCCGACGAGGTTCTGGCCGACAACAAGATCCGCAACCAGCTGCGTGAATGGGAAGAGGCCGGATATGGCAATCTGCCGGTCTGCATGGCCAAGACGCAGTATTCGTTCTCGACCGACCCCACTTTGCGCGGCGCGCCCACCGGCCATTCGGTTCCGGTGCGTGAGGTACGTCTGAGCGCGGGTGCCGGCTTTATCGTGGTGGTCTGCGGTGAGATCATGACCATGCCCGGTCTGCCACGCAAACCGGCTGCGGAAACCATCTGCCTCAATGACGCAGGTGAGATCGAGGGCTTGTTCTAAGCCGCCGAATAGGACATCTCGTGGTCCGGGGTTTTCCCGGGCCATGAGGAGATCGCGATGCCCACTCTGACACCGCCGCAAGACTGTGCAACGATGCAGGATCTGCGGGTTCAGATCGACAAGCTGGACCGCCAACTGATCGAAATGTTGGTGGCGCGCGCAGGCTACATTGACCGCGCGTCCGAGCTGAAGCCGGGCGAGGGCCTGCCTGCCCGTATCCCGGACCGTGTCGAAGACGTGGTGCACCGCGTGCGCGCAAGCTCGGCCGAGCTGGGAATGGATCCGGATTTGGCCGAA
>NZ_JBXWMK010000037.1:0-1623 GCF_059609785.1 Ruegeria sp. YTSC003
TTGACGAACACCTTAGCCTCTGGGCGCTGAAATTCTGCTTGAGTCTGGATGTAGTAGACGCCGAAGAGAGGCTCAGAGAACAATTCAATCATCCGGCCAGATGACAGATCGTCCTCGAAAAAAGCTCTGGCAGAATACGTGATACCGTCACCCCGGCGAACCGCAGTCATGATCAGGTTCCCCGGCATGTGATTGATCGTCAATGGCTCGAGAGGTACGACCCCATGATAGGTGAACCAGTCGGCCGCCTCGTTGGTGCCTAGTTCCTGCAACCAAGGCAGCTTTGTCAGAGTGGCCGGGTCACGCAGATCTTGGCCTTCCACAAGTGAAGGTGCTCCGATCACGACCATGTCGGAGACAAGAACAGTATCCTCCTCTTTTCTCGGCATGCGTCTGTCGTGATACCGAATGGCGACATCGATGCCGCCTGGTCTTATCTGAACCAGTTCCGAAGTTGGGTTCAGCATCAAAGTGATCTCTGGATGTTCACGTTGAAACTCTGCCATTCTCGGCAATAGCCACTCCACCGCGAATGCTGGTGACATTGTCACTTGAACGGGGCGCTGCGCTGTGTGTTCTGCCAGTCGTTCGACACCCCTTCCAATAATTTCAAAGCCGATACCCAGTTCACGTGCAAGAATGATGCCTGGATCTGTCAATTCAATGCTGCGCCCACGTCTGGCAACGAGAGCTACACCCAAATGCCTTTCCAACGATTTCACCTGCTGGCTGACAGCCGCTTGGGTTACGTTCAAGTGTTCAGCCGCGACGGTGTAACTCCCTGCTTCCGCAACCGCTGAGAAGGCGCGCAAAGCGTTCATCGGGGGAAGGTGCAACCAATCCATACTGTAGATTTTCTAATGTTTTGTTAGACTATTTGAGTCGCATGATATCGGTTTTCTTGACAATATTCATATCGAAATCTGTTTATAAGCTCCAAGAAAAGTAGGTATAGGCTTCATCACGGATGTCAGCCTAGCCGCATGCCGGGAGATCTTGATACGATGGAAAAAATTCAAGGTGGATGCTACTGTGGTGCGGTTCGATACCAGATCGCGACACCACCTGTCTGGTCGGGACATTGCCATTGTCGTTCATGCCAAATGGCCCTTGGCGGTGCCTTTGTAACTTGGGCTAAGGTAGCCGCCGAAGACTTCGCCGTTATCAAAGGCGAAATCCAACACATTGAGAAAACTCCGGGTATTCGCCGCGGATTTTGTCGGGACTGTGGAACGACGTTGACCTATGCCGCCCTAAATGAAGTTGAGGGCCAAGACTGGAGCGCTGACGCGTGGTTTTCTGCTGTGACGTTGGACGACCCATCGATTACTCAGCCAAAAGCCCATGTCTTCGTTTCGCATCAGCAGCCATGGATAAAACTCGACGACGGGCTGCCGACGTTTCTTGAGTTCTAACCAACTTTCCGAGCGCACGGAGGTGAAAGCGATGAACACTGCATACTCATATGCCTGCAAGGATTGCGAAGGCATGGAGGCCTGCCCAGGTAAAGTAGTTGCTGCGACCAAGGACGA
This sequence comes from Ruegeria sp. YTSC003, assembly GCF_059609785.1. Lineage (NCBI taxonomy): Bacteria > Pseudomonadati > Pseudomonadota > Alphaproteobacteria > Rhodobacterales > Roseobacteraceae > Ruegeria > Ruegeria sp. YTSC003. The sequence goes on from NZ_JBXWMK010000037.1 coordinate 1,533, forward strand.
AGTCTGGAAGCTCATGGAACTCCACGCGGTGGTCGCTCATGGAGAGGACCCCAGCTCGTGGGACGCCGACACTCGAGAATATCTGGAAACA
>NZ_JBXWMK010000038.1:0-1511 GCF_059609785.1 Ruegeria sp. YTSC003
TGTCCGTCGTCAGGGATTTTGGGACAGATGGCGCTCTGATCTAAGAGAGGATGTGGCTCATCTGGTTGGTTTGATTATGCGGCGGATTTGCGGTGAAGCAAGCGCCGGGTTTCGATGGTCTTTCGTTTGATCCTCTCTCGTTGTTTTAGAATGGTCTGTCCGCGCCCGAAGTAGACATCAGCGGGCGTGAGGTTTTGTAAGCTTTCGTGGTAGCGCCGGTGGTTGTAGTGATCGACGAAAGCATCGATCTGCTGCCTGAGATCACCGGGCAGGTAGTAGTTTTCCAGCAAGATGCGGTTCTTCAAGGTCTGGTGCCAGCGCTCGATCTTTCCCTGAGTTTGCGGATGGTATGGCGCCCCTCGGACATGATCCATTTCCTGATCTTCCAGCCATTCAGCAAGTTTACCAGAGATATAACTGGATCCGTTATCACTGAGCAGGCGCGGTTTGTGCAGCACGGTTGCCTGATCACAGCCCGACGCCTGTAGTGCCAGGTCCAGCGTGTCGGTCACATCCTCGGTCTTCATAGTCGTACAAAGCTTCCAAGCGATGATGTAACGGCTGTAATCGTCCAGGATCGTACTGAGATAGAACCAGCCCCAGCCGATGACCTTCAGGTAAGTGAAGTCGGTCTGCCAGAGTTGGTTCGGCCGTGTGGTCTTGTCCTGGAACTCGTCTGCGGCCGACAAAACCACATAAGCCGGGCTGGTGATCAGATCGTAGGACTTGAGGATGCGATAGACCGAAGCCTCTGACACAAAGTACTTTTCTGTGTCGGTGAAGCGAACAGCTAACTCACGCGGGGAAAGCTCACTTTCCTTCAGTGCCAGGTCCTTGATCTTCTCACGCATTGGCTGCGGAATGCGGTTCCAGACCCGTGAGGGCTTGGGACTACGATCCTCAAGCGCCTCAGGACCACCCGACAGATACCGGTCGTACCAGCGATAGAAGGTGGTCTTCGGGATGCCCAGCTTTTCCAAAGTGCGCTTGGTCGGGAGATGCGAACCTTCGACGAGGCGGATGATCTCCAGCTTTTCAGATGCAGGATACCTCATTCGTCGTCGTCCCCATCTGCGATCATGCTTTTTTTGAGCAAACGCAGTTCCAGGGCCTGTTCTGCAACAACTTCCTTTAGATCACGGGCTTCCCGTCTCAGATCCTTCACTTCGGCGGAAGTTGCCGCACGGGCCGTGTCACCTGCCAGACGTTTCTTGCCGGCTTCCAGAAATTCCTTGGACCAGCTGTAATACAGGCTCTGCGCGATGCCCTCACGACGGCACAGCTCTGCAATGCTGTCCTCGCCTTTAAGGCCGTCCAGCACGATCCTGATCTTCTCTTCTGCGGAATACTGTTTGCGGGTCACACGGCGAATGTCCTTTACGACCTTCTCACCGTAGCTCTGCTTGGTTCCGGGTTTCTTTCTCATCTCCACTCCTTGGCGGTTACGATGAGCCAGAAACCCTCTCTTATCAAATCTACTTAAACTGTCCCATTGGTGCTGACGTCAGACA
>NZ_JBXWMK010000039.1:0-1369 GCF_059609785.1 Ruegeria sp. YTSC003
AAGCGGTTCTCTGATCGCGGTATTGTCAAGGGCGTTGGATTTGTTGTCCGCCGGGGTCTTGGTTCTCTCCGAAGTCAGGTGATGCTGCTTCATGATGGCGTCCGGGGCTGATCGTCTGGAATGTCATTCACGAGGTTGATGCTGGTTGCGCCACCTCGACCGCTTTACGCGAGATCGATCTGCCTCCGTCCCGGAGGACGCCAAACCCACCCTATCCTCGGGCGGGCTTTCTGGTTGTCAGCTTGCAGGCTCCTTTGTCCAATTGAAATCTGTCCCGTCGCGCCAGATCGCGTGGAGGATTACCGCGATTTTGCGCGCGGTGGCCACAGCGGCCTTCTTGAAGCCTTTTCGCGTACTGAGCCGGATTGCCCAGGATTTGAGGGCTGAGAACCGCCTGACCTGTGTCATCAAGGACGTGGCGGCGGAAACAAGCAATCGACGCATCTCGGCATCCCCGCACTTGGAGATGCGGCCTGTTCTGTCGATCTCACCGGATTGATATCGTCTTGGTGTCAGCCCCAGGAACGCGCCGACATCGCGCGACCGGCGGAACCGGCTTGCATCATCTATTGTCGCAATGAAATTCAACGCAACCAGCGGCCCCACACCCGGCACGGTCATGAGGCGCCGCGCCAGTGGGTTCTGTTTGGCGACATGTATCAATTCATCACCCAGCATTTCCGCCGAGGCGCAAAGCTTTTTGTGGATCGGGATCATCGTTTGCGCCAGCAGCTCCAACATTGGATCACAAGAACCAGCCTCGGCCAGCTGGTCGCGGAACCCTTGTCGATAGTGCGCGCGCAGGACAGGCCCCATGCGGATGCCGAAAGTCTTCAGGACGCCCCGGATATGAGCTTCAAGATCCTTGCGCATGCGGATCAATCTCTCCCGCGCTGCAACCAGTGCTCGCACGCGGTCCGACGCTTCACTGCGAATGTGGACCTCGGTGAACCAGCCGGTCCGCGCCAACTGTGCCAACCCTTCCGCGTCTGCCTTGTCTGACTTGTTGAGGCGCGCCGACAGAGCCTTATGCGCCATGCGCGCGTCGATACAGGTGATCGGCACAGCTCGGCGCGCAAGTTCACGCGTCAGCCAAGTGGCCATTATCCCGCTTTCATGCACGACGCGCTCCACATCGGGGGCTCTCCGCGAAATGTATTCCGCAATGGTATCTGGTTCGGTCGGAATAGACGCGCGATGCAAGACCGTGCCTTCCGCATCCACAACGCAAACCGAGACCTCTTTCAATGAAACGTCGAGACCAACATAATGGCTCATGGTCGTTCTCCTCACGGCTTTTGATTGGTGAGGCTGATAATATCAGGCCTCGTTTGCCCAAGGAGAGCGACCACCGCGATCACACCATGTC